>CALFAY010000020.1 GCA_937944855.1 uncultured Planctomycetota bacterium | reverse complement strand
AAGCAACCGATTCAGCGCCTCGGTGTTCTTGCCGTACCCTGACCGGCGAAGTTCATCGGGCACGCCCAGGCCCACCGGGCTGCGTTGATAGATCACCGCGAAATGACAATAGGCCGCCAGCACGGCAATCGGCGGCTGACCTCGTCCCAGGCTGCGCCGATCTTGCCGTCCTCGAAGTCGTCGTGGAACAGCACGGCCTTATCGCGGCCGATACCGACGTCGTTGGGGTACTTCGCGGCCAGGCCCGTCTCTTGCCCGCGTGCCCAGGCCACGGTCAACGCAGTGATGCTAAGCGCACTCAGAAGGGTGCGGTAGGTAATCATGGCTTTCTCCATGAGGAATGATCTTTCCCGCCACGCGAAGCGAGGGCTTCATCGTCTGGCTTTACTCAGGGTATTTCGGAAGCTTGTCGTGCGAGGTGGCCATCGCAAAGTCGTCCAGGTAAATCCAGGCGTCCTTGTTATTCTTCGCGCGATCGCCCCAGCTTGAATGGGCCCCCAGAGTCGTCGGCATGCGCAATACTTTGTGGCCGCCAACCTTGTCCGCAGGTATTTTCCATGAGAAATCGGGGGTCACTCCATCGATCCACTCCGTGACCTTCACCGTCTTGCCGCCTAGAGGACGTAACCATGCCTCGTATTTGGCCGATGTCGTCGAGGTGTCGAAGTGCAGTTTAACCAGCGTCCAGCGGTTGGCCACAATTCGTTCTTCGAGACTCGTCTGTCCCAGCTTCCACCGGTTGTAGTCCGGTCCCTTCTTGATGTTGGCATACGGCCCTTCTCGGCCCGTCGATACCGTCTGCAAGAGGATTTCTTGGTACGATTTCGCTTCAACTTCACGCGGCTCCTTCTCGCCCTTGGGGAAGACGTAGCTGTGGTGATTGATGGTAAACAGCCACAACGGGTGGGCTGGATAAAACCCATCGACACTCGGATAAAGGAACTTGCCGCCGGTGATTCCGCTGAGCTGGTCTTCCTTGTCTTGAGGGTCGTCGTAATAGTTGAGGTAGATCCAGAACTGAAACCATACATCAGCTGGTATCTGGTTGGGCGGCCCTTTGGGATCTCCAAAGGCAAGATAGAAGTCTGTCTGGGTCTGGAACTTTCCCGGCAAGGCTTCCATCGCCAGAACGCGCTTCGAGTTTCGTCCCGGGAACTTTCCATTGTAGCCTGGGATGCGATCGACCGTGTAAAGATACCCGACCGCGGAGTTTTGGCCTGTATTGATCGACTTCACCGCCGACCATTTGCCCTGAGTGATGAATGCAGGATTTTTGTCGATCTGATCCCGCTTCACCTCGTACTCGAATTCGTCAAAGTGGAGCAACTTGCCGGCCTTGTCCGTCCCGGCTTGAACCGGACTGGAATTGCTCGAGGGAGGGGAGGTTTTCTCTTGGCTTTCACCAACGTTAACTGCCGCGAAAAGTACAGCGCACGCAAGCAGGTACACGGTCAATGCCCCCCCGAGAGCGCGGATACCGAGAGTTCGACGAGCTACCATGATTCTTCTCCTTTGTCACGAAATGAGTTCTTCCGCATGGTAGTGAGTACACAAAACTCACTGTTTTAATGTTACACGGGCGATTACCGGAGGTCCGTCGATACCGAATAGGTTGCGGCTCCGCACCTCGAGTGAGTTAGCCCCTGGCTTCAGCTTCCAACGCAGGAGGCCGTCCTCACACAGACATGCATCATCACCGTTGATCCGAACCACGTATGCCTTGAAGTTCGGCGTGGCGCTGCGAAGTTCTACGTCCAACTCGGCCGGTCCGACGCGGCGGGCGCGCAGGTCGGGCACACCGGGTGTCCATTCGATTTGGGTTCGATCGGTGGTCGGGACGAACGCCCCGGCGGCGTAGGCAAAGTGTTTCTTGAGGTCGCTAGCGGGGCCACGATACCAGGTGGTCTTGCGAAAAGCCTCGTTATCGAAGATGATCAATCGCTCGCGCGCGGCAAAGTGCGGTTGCGAAAAGGGATTCTGCCGCTGCGGATAGCAGACCCACCAGTAGCTGTAAATCGTCGCCTCGTGAGGTTGCGGACCGGTTTTGGGGGCCATCGGGACTGGGCGGCGCTCGACCCCTCGGACCAAGACGACGCCCCGACCGCCATCGACGCGCACCGCCTCATGTAATTCCAAAGCCGACAGCGGCGTGCCATCTCGTTCGAAGTGCGTGTCATATTGGGCATCGAGCAGCACCCATTTGGCGTAGTCGTTGGACCAGACTTCGTTGACCCCGTGATGCCTGCTGCCCCCCAGGTCTTCGTGGTTGCGATCCACGAGAACATATCGAGATACGTAACCCATCGACGACAGTACGGCGTGCTGTACCGTCATCGAGTGAGCACAATTGAAGCCGCACCCGGTCTTGGCCTTCTCCAGAATCGCGAAGGCATCGCCCTTGAAATCTTGATAAAAGTCAAACTTCCAGCGTTGATGGACCCAGTGTCGCAGTTTCAGGATGCGCCGAAACTCGTTGGGCTCACCGGTAACGACCTTGTCCAGTTCATACTCATCACGCAAGCGCTTGAGGCGAGGGTTGTAGTAGTCCTCGAAACTATGAAAGAGTTCGGGGGCACGGAACTGAGGTCCGGTAATGCTAGCTTGGAGGATTTCTGCTCCCGCGTTGCTGACCGGCAACGACCTGGCCGTGGTTGTCCGTTTACCGCTCCCTGACTCAGGTGGCTTGACCTTCGTTTCCTCGCGCGGCACATGTCGGACTACCTGATCGTGCATTGTGTACAAAAGGTACCGCTTTCCGTCATGCACAAGGATGCCGCTCGATTTGTTCTCTTCGAGTGGGAACAGCGGGTTCTTGTCGTATTTCTCCCAGTGAACGAGATTCTCGGACGTGGCGACACAGGTACACCACAGCCGTTTCCGGGTGCCCGACAGTGGTGCTCCCGCGCCGTGATAGTAGGCGTAATAGCGGCCGTTGTACTTGATGATCTGGTTGAGCGCGACTTGCTCCTTGTCATACTCGGCTGGCCCCAGTTGGATGACTGGCTCATCCTGAACGTTGGTCCAAATCTTCATATCTCTGGATTTGGCCAGCCAGATTCCCAGGTCGCGGCGCTCGTAGAACAGATACCACACATCGTTTTCCACCCATGCGGTGGGGGTCCCATATGGACCCGGCTCAATCGGATCGCCGTTCTTCTTCCGTACATCGAGTTGGCCGACGCGTTTCCACTTGATTCCGTCCTCCGATATCAAGAGTTGCGCTTGGTCGCCCTTTCCTTCGGCGAACATGTAGTAGGTTCCCTTATGCCGGACAACCATCATGTCCTCAACCCAATGCTCGTCGTAGATGGGGTTGTTGGCGTGGCGTGTCCAGTGGATACCATCGGGACTTGTGGCGTAGCCGAGTTTCAGCAGTGGACTGCTGTCCCGTTCAAAGCCGGTGTACCACATGCGGTACAGGTCCCCCTCGCGCAGGATCCAACCGCGTTCGCGGATGCGGACGTCCCAGTGCCCCGGTCCGGCACCCGTGAAGACGGGTTTCTTGGGATCGGGAACAAAATTGACCAACTCCGGAGGAAACCGATCCGCAACAGCCTGTCCTTCCCGATCGGCACGGGAATCATCCCGTGGGTCCGGTGACGTGGTTTGGCCACGACAAACCACCATGGACGCGGCCAGGACCAACGACAGCGACAGGACAGAACGAGTCCGCATGTTGGTTCTCCCGAGGGACGGATGTCCAATCGAAGGGTTGGGGGCGCCGCTATCCCGTCCCTTACCGGTGCGCCGACGATGCAACATGCCGGAATTCTATTGCCGCCGGTCAGCCGGCACAATAAGCTGTGCTGGATAGACAGGATAATTGTGTAACTTGTAAAATCTCTTCGTTCAAGGGCACACTTGCGATGCCCGGGCAGAAAAAGGGGTTCTCTACCTGGCCAGCGCGCTCTCCGCTGAATCGTGTCACGCGGCCGCTCCCAGCCTGGCTGTTGCCAGCCGGCTTTCGGACCGGACGTAGCCAGGCCAGTCAGGATGCCAGGGGAAAAAGGAGGGGCACCAAGGACGCGGCGTATGGCCGCTTACCAGTCGAAGCCCGTTTCTAGCTTGGGCGGTTGTTTTGCCCACGGTTCCGGCTTGGGCGGTTGTATTGCCGGCGGTCCCTTCGGCCGCGGGATCGGCGGGGGCATCAGAAGAACCACTGTGTCCGCCTTTAGCGCCTTCAACCAGGCAAGGTCCACCTCATCGCCAAACTTGAGCAGGACCATGTCCCCCTTCTTGAGACGCTTGAACAGGTCCGCATGCGGAATCGGCTTGCCGCTGGTGTCGAGGGCTTTGCCTTGCTCGGCCGCCCAATGCATCTGCTTACACTCCCAGACCATCCTGCAAACCTCGTATATCTCTTCGCGTTCCACATTTTTGCCATCCACGCGGACCGTGAACTTCCGCACCTTTAGTTCGCAGACCGGTTTTTCCCCGTACACTTGCAGTACGAGCGAGGCTTGATCCGGCATGAGGTCCGCGACGATCACGAGTTGGGGTGGGGCAGTCTTGAGCAGCCCGGCATTGTCTTGTGCGGAAAGCGGAACACCCAGGATGGCTATGAACAGGCCAGTCAGAGTACAACGGAATGTGGTCCATTTCATCTGAAGGTCCTCCAAGAAATCACGCTATTGCACGTTGAAACCACACACACGCAGGTCGTTTCCAGCCGTTTCCTTCAGAGCCTCATCCGGAATGATGCGGCACTTCGGCAAGGCCTTTCTCAGCTCCGCGATGCCGGCGGCGGTCACTTTGGTCTCGTTGAGATAGATGTGCGTCAGCCACGTCATCCGTGCCAACTCGGGGATGCCTGCGTCAGTGACGCTGGTGCCGACCAGGTTCAGGCTCCGTAGGGTTTTCAGCTCCTGGAGGTGTTTGAGGCCCGCGTCGGAGATCTGCGGCGTCCCCGGCCAGAAGGACAGCACTGTCAAGCGCATCGGCCGCAGGTGGGCCAGCCCGTCATTCGTGATCGCGGTGCCGCCGAGTGCCAGAATCTTCAATTGGTCCATTGCCGACAGCCGCTTCAACCCCTCGTCAGTCAGGCGACCAGCCCCGAGCCCGAGGTGGGTAAGCTGTTTCATTTCCACCAAGGGTTCCACGATTTTGTCCGTGGCCGACGGCGCGATAAAGCGAAGGGTTTCGAGCTTTAGCGAGCGCAGCCATCTCACGCCGTCCTCCGTCAGATGCCAGCCGCCCACCGACAACTCTCGAGGCTCCGTCAGTCCGGCAATCTCCTTGACGCCAGCGTCGGTGACATTGTCATCGAGGTGTAGCGTTCGTACGTGCGAGCCGCGCCAGCCCGCGAAGCCGGTCCCGGCCACGGCGGTGCGGTTCAGATGCAAGGTCTGCAGTCGCTGAAGCTGTGCCAGATGCCTCACCCCCTCGTCTGTGATCCGCGTGCCGTCCAGTTGTAACCATTCCAGGCGGGGCACCTTCGCCAGCGATTCCAGCGCTCGGTCGGTGACCGGGGCGTTAAGCAGGTTAATCCCCACGATCCGTTGCAACCCTTCCAGCGGCCTAAAGTCGGCATCCTTGATTGGACGTCCCCCGAGGCCAACCCGAAGGACATGGAACGGTGACGGCGGCAGATCGGCCAACCGCGTCACTTCCCAGGGAGCCTTCCCTTCCTGCCCGACCTGGACCGAACCTCCCAGTCCGAGCACCCATTCCGCCGCGGC
The DNA here is from genome assembly GCA_937944855.1 of uncultured Planctomycetota bacterium. Taxonomy (GTDB): domain Bacteria; phylum Planctomycetota; class Planctomycetia; order Gemmatales; family HRBIN36; genus JANWWR01. The sequence continues at coordinate 20,474 of CALFAY010000020.1, read as the reverse complement.
GCGGTCGGGATCTTTGGGTGTGACCGGCGGCGGAGCCTGCTTCGGCGGAGGCTCCGGTTTCTCTTCGCGTAGCTCGATGCGCGGGCCGGCATCACGGCTGACCGTAAACGTGAACCGGCGAACCACCTCCTCGCCACGCTTGACCAGCAGCTCGTGATTCCCCACTTTGAGTTCGATGGGTGCTTTCAAATCATCGGCTGCAATGGCCTTGCCGTCGAGGAAGAAGCTCAGCGTCTTGTCGTTCAGATCGACGTCGATGTGGATCATCACCGTTGCGGTGGGCGTGCGGGCAAAGAGAATGATGCCGAGGGTCAGAAGCACGCCGAGCAACCCGGCCGGGGCGAGGAGCTTCCATAAAGGGATGCGCGACTTGTGAACCGCCGCCTCGACGGCGGCTTCGGTTTTGGCCCGCCGGTCGGCGGACAGGGCTCCCAGGATCTGGGCCAGGCCGACGGACTGCTCGGCCTCGGTCGCCTTGCTTCGCTGCGTGGTTGGTTCCGTCGGATAATCCTTCAGGTAGGCGTCCAGAACGGCGGCGAAGGCCTTCATACAGGCAAAGCGATTCTTCGGTTCCTTGGCCATCGCTTGTCGGCAAATCACATCCAGGCGTTCGTCAAGTTCCGGATTGTGTGCCCGAATGGAAGGCGGCTCGACGTGCTGAATCTGCCCAATGACATCGCCAAGACTTCCCTGAAACGGCCGATGATTCGTGAGCAGCTCGTAGAGGATGACGCCGAGGGCAAAGATGTCCGAAGCCGGGCCGACCTGTTTCACGTCGCCGCGGGCCTGTTCGGGTGACATGTACGCCGGCGTGCCGAGCAGCACCCCGGAGTGCGTCTGCCGGGCATCGCCGCTGGCGCGGATGGCGAGGCCGAAATCGGTGATGACCACGTCCTTGCGCTCGGGGTCGTACAGGATGTTGGCGGGCTTGAGGTCGCGGTGCACGACCCTCTTCTCGTGGGCGGCATGCAGAGCAAGGGCCAGCTTGCGAACGATCAGGGCCGCCTGTTTCTGCGGCAACGGCTTGCTCCGGCCCTTGAGATACTCCGCCAGCGATTTGCCATGCACGAACGCCATCACGATGTACGGCTGCCCTCCCTCCACGTTGACCTCGTGGACGGGGCAGATGTTCGGATGCTGAATCGCCGCCGCCGACTTGGCCTCGCGCAGGAAGCGTTGTAAATCGAATTGACCCGCGAAGGCTTCGAGCTTGGGAACCTTGATCGCCACTTCCCGGTCAAGCTGCGAATCGCGGGCTTTGTAGACCCGGCCGAACGCCCCTTCGCCGAGCAGGGCCAGAATCTCGAACCGACCGATCCGCTCCGGAATGGATCGTGAAGGTTGGTACGCTCCCGTGCGCTCGCTGTCTTGAGAGACGGAGCTATCGACACTGCGGTTCTGGCTTTCCAGTTCCTTGCGCACTGCGTTCAGAGCCGAGCGGGCGGCGTCTTGCTCCGCGGCGGGCACATCCTGGAGGTAGGCGTCCACGTCGGCCCGCCGGCCGGCCTTCCAGTCGGCTTCAAAGCGGTCGCAGACGGAATCGATGCGCTGTGCCAGCGCAAGGCTTTTGATGCCTTCGAGAAGATGCATCTCGAACCCCCAGATCCTCATTCAGAATTCGGCATTAAGCGGCCCAGTGCTTGCTGCTGCTTACCCGTCCCTGTAGGGGCGAATGAGGGACCGAAGCAGCAACACGACGCCCATGAACGCGGGTATGCCAGGACAGATCAGGCCCTCCCAGCGCGCTTCGGGCTGGGTGTTTACGTGGGCCACAACGGCCAGGGTGAGGAACACGGCGAGGGCGATCAACGACAAGGCCACCAACCGGAAAAGCACGACGTTCAGCCGGGTATAGAAACCGGGGTTCGGGCACCATCCCCCGCAATGGAGGCAAGTCGGTGCGTCGGTCGCGACGCCTGGCGAATGACAGTGACGACAAGTTCCCAATCCCATGATGGGGCTCCATTTCGGACCACTCTCATTTCCGCGAACGGCGGGCGAGACCGCCCGTTACCATGTACATGCCAAAGCGGGGCCGCAACCCGACAACCGATTCGGAATTATTCGCCCGGAAACTCCTTCTCCCAGCGCAGGCGGATCAGGTGCAGCTTCCGCTCGACCTTGCGGACGGTCCAATCCAGCTGGCAGGCGATTTCCTGGTTCGTGTGCCCCATCAGGCGCAGCACGGCCACGAGTTTCTTGCAGCGTGCGTCGAACTCGCTCTCGCTGGCGTGGCAGCCGGCCATGAACAGCATTCGCCGGGTCTGGTGGTCCACGAACGACCCGGCCCAGGCGACCGCCTCCGGGCCGATGACCGGATCGACGTGGTTGGCGCTGCAGGCGTGGAGCAGCGCCAGACGGCGGGCTTTTTCGTAGGCCCACGCCCAGATGGCCATCGCCACGGTGTCGTTGCGCGTCTCGGCCAGCGCGTAGGCTGCGTCAGCCCGTTCGCGGAGCTTGCGGAACTGTTCCCTGGCGTCGTCGGTCTGCGGCACCAGGCGCGGCTCGGGGTGCCAGTCGCTGAGGTTGCCGGGTGCAGCCCCGGGCCGGAATTCGGCCCACCAGCGGGCGGTGTCCAGGATCAAGGCCGGCACGGGCCGGTCGCCGTCCTCGCGGCCGGTGCCGCGCCGGCGGCATTCGAGCACGACCATGCGGGCCAGGAAGCCGTTGGTCAAAAGCCGCCGCGACAGTGCCTCATAGAACTGCTTGGGGACGGCCGTGCCGAAGATCGACAGGGACGGCTGATCGATGACGGTCCGCTCCCGGCCTGCCTTGGCGCGCATCACGTAGACGCCGCTGGCGCTCGAATACATCTGCAGCAGCATTGACACGATCTGCTCGTGCCGCGCGTCCCTGGCTTGGCTGACCCGCAACAGCAGCCCGTCGATCTCGTCCACTTGGTAGAGGACGGCGGGCTGAATGAACAGCCGGTCCTCGATTCCCTCGCCGCTGGCGAAGCTGTTGCCCAGGCACTCGGCCAGGCCCGCCTCGTAGAGAATGCGCTGGTTCACCTTGCGGGCGTGGTCTTTGCCGACGCCGGAGTTGGCCAGGCCCAGGATGTACAGGTTGGTCCGGTTGCCCATCGGGTCGCGGACCTTGCGCCCGGCCAGCACGGCCTGCAGCGCCAGTGCCCCGCAGAAGGCCATGACCCGTTCCGGGTAAGGGGCGGTGTCGAGCGTGTAGGCCATCACGTCGTCGATGAAGCCCGGCACGCAGAGCAGGTCGTCGGAGATCGGGCCGGGGTCCTTCGCATCGGCCTCCTCGTTCGGCGTTGCCTCGGCGTACATCTGGTCCCAGTGGTTCTCGGCCAGGGCCACAGCGACCTGGTCCGGCTCGTACCTGGCGACGCTGGCGGCGATCCGCTCCACCTCGCGCGGCGACAGCGGCGGCGAGCAGCGGTCTTTATTGGTCTGGAGCAGCGCGGCGGCGATCTCCGCCTGGGACATCCCCACCCGGCGCATATTCCCGCCCAGACGCGCCAGGGTCGCGTTCCGTTGGCCCTCCGGGATCGCGTTCGCCTCGGACGGACCGGCCGCGACGTGGGCGTGCGCAGCTGGCGTTCCGTTGGCCGACGGCGCAGCCTGGGCGGACTTCGGGGCGGGCGCTGCCAGCCGGTCGAGTTCCTGGGCCAACCAGGGCGGCGGTTCGGGGAGACGTTCGGGCGGGTCGTCGAGTTCCAGGCCCGGTGCCCAACGGTAGGCCTTGCCCCCGTCCACGACGGACGGCGGGGCCACGACGTAGCCGCCGTCGGCGCGCGTGTCGACCTTGGGCGCAAGCCGCCCCTCGGTGCAGCGCCAGTTCTTGCCCGCCGGCTGGCGAAACACGCGATGGCTGCCGCCGCGCGGCGTGATGGCCATCGGGCCGCGGGCCAGGTCAAGCATCCGCTCGTGGTCGTCGGCCAGCCAGGGATTGGCCTCGCCGTCAATGTCGATGACGACAAGCCCGGCGGTCGGGATGCCGATGTTGGCGGACGGGTGTTGCGTCCACCAGCGCTCGATCTGCTCGGGATCAACCGTGGCGTCGTGGAAGCCGTGCTCGGTGAGCGGAGTCTTCGTGCTCGGGATGCACGGGAAGACGCGGTAACCCATCTCGGCGTGGCAATTGAATTGTGGTTGACAACATACCAACTGGCTGGTATATTATTGGTCATGAAGCTGAACCGCAGTGAGCAGACCAGACAACGCATCCTCGATGCCGCGTTGCGTGTGTTCCGCGAGCAAGGCTACACCGCCACGACAGTGGATGACTTGTGCCGTGCGGCGGGGGTCACCAAGGGGGCGTTCTTCCATCACTTCGAGAGCAAGGAGGCGGTCGCCCTTGCGGCGATTGAATACTGGAATCAGTTCACCGGAGCCTTGTTTGCGAACGCACCGTATTGGCAGGTGGAGGATCCGCGGGCACGACTGCTGGCGTACCTGGACTTCCGGGCGGAACTCGTGCGGGGCGAAATCCCTGAATTTACCTGCCTGCTGGGCACGTTGGTGCAGGAGACCTTTGGCAGCCATCCGGCACTGCAGGCGGCCTGCGGTGCGGGCATGGAGGGTCACCTGCAAACGTTGTTGCCGACGATCCAAGCCGCCAAGGCCAAGTATGCCCCGAAAGCCAAGTGGAGTGCCGAGAGCCTGGCCCAGCATACGCAAGTGGTGTTGCAAGGCAGCTTCGTAGTGGCGAAAGCCCGGAATGATCCGCACGTGGTGCATGAGGCGATCCAGCATTTGAAGCGTTACATCAGCGAGCTTTTACCCATCCCCAAAGGAAGGAAGACCCGATGAGTTCCCAGACGACACCGACCGATGCCAATCCGCGGCGCGGCATCACCCCATACTTGGCAATGACCGGCCAGGCCGGCGCAGCGTGCGACTTTTATCTGCGCGCCTTCGGTGCCAGCGATGTCGCGAAGATTCCGTTCCCGGATGGACAGCCGGGACTGATGCATGCCCAACTGGTCATCAACGGAGGCGTTTTGTGCCTGACCGATTCCACCATGCTGAGCGATACAAGTGGTGCGCCGCCCTCGCGGAACTTTGGACACCTGCAACTCGACGTGGCCGATGGCCGAGCCTGGTGGGAGCGTGCTGTAGCCGCGGGCTGCACCATACTGGCCCCCTATGAACTTCAACCCTGGGGAGACGATTGGGGTCTGCTGGAAGACCCGTTCGGTCTCCGCTGGGCCATTCTGCAAACTCGTGAGACAGAGGTGGAAACTCCATGAGGAAACGTGCACCGGTCGTGCTTTCCTTGTCTCGCATTGTGACGGCACGAAAAAGCGAAATATGGGCTGCGTTGACGACTCCGGCCTTGATGCAGCGCTGGATGCTCGTGCCAGCCTCTGTTGTTCCGGATGCTCCGCTTGAGATTGGTAGTCGAATCGAATGGTATGGAGATGATCAAGAGCCCTATCTGATCGGCAAGGTTACCACATGCCAGTTTGAGAATTGCCTTGCGGTGCAGCTCCAAGACCGCTCGTGGCCGCGATTGGCACGTAATGGCGAAGTGACCTGGTCCTTCAAACTAAAAGAACTGGCAGGCGGAACCCGGGTCGATTACCGGTTGGGTGACCTCGCTATAGACCCCGAGGCCGATGCCTGGTACGCCGCCTACCTCGATGCCGACGAACCCGAGCGATTGGCAGCGGTTGTTCGAGAACTTGTATCATGACGATCTTACCTTCTCTAGGGAGAGATTGTCACGGTGTGTGACTTGCTGCCCGTTGTGATGTCTTTCCATCGGCGTTTCGAAGCGTGTCTCGAATCATTCATTGAACATCCAGACGACAAAACTGCGAACATTGGAGCACTCATGATCCCCAAGAACACCATCTGCATCTGGTACGACAAAGACGCCGAGGCCGCCGCACGGTTCTATGCCTCGGTCTTTCCCGATAGCAAAGTCGGCGCGATTCACCGCTCACCCATGGACAACCCCGGCAACAAGGCGGGCGAGGTGCTGGTGGTGCAGTTCACCGTCTGCGGCATCCCCTGCATCGGTTTGAACGGCGGGCCGATCTTTCCGCACACCGAAGCGTTCTCGTTCCAGATCGCCACCGATACGCAAGAAGAGACCGACCGCTACTGGAACGCCATCGTCGGCAACGGCGGGCGCGAGAGCGAATGCGGCTGGTGCAAGGATCGCTGGGGCATCAACTGGCAAATTACACCCCGCACGTTGACCGAAGCGCTGGCTGCCGGTGGAGACGAAGCGAAACGCGCCTTCGCCGCCATGATGACCATGCGCAAAATTGACGTCGCCGCGATCGACGCGGCACGGAGGGGGTGAGATATGGCCAAGTACTTGATTTCCTTCCCCAGTGCGGCGATGGTCGTGCCCGATGACGAGCGGGAGGTGGTGAGCCGCGATGCGCACGCCGTCATTGCCGAGGCCAAGGCCAGCGGCGTCTATGTCTTTGCCGGCGGCATCGACGACAGCGTGCCCCCCGCTCTCGTCTCAGCCGACGGTACGGTCGCCGAGGGGGGCTACCCGTGGGCGCCCCCGATCAACGGGGGCTTTACCGTGCTCGAGCTGCCCTCGCGCGAGGCTGCTGTTGCGTGGGCCGCGCGCATGGCCAGGGCCTGTCGCTGTGATCAGGAATTGCGCGTCTTCGGGTTTGACCCGCAGTCCTGAGAGTGGCACAGAAATGCGGCAGAAGGTGCGGCCTGCCAAGGAATTCGAGCCAGTGCTGCACGCCGGAGGCAAGCGTATAACCTTGAAAGGACAAATTATGACTCCAACCGACGCCATCACCATCGAAGCCTATGTTCCCGTTCCGCCCGAAGAGGCGTGGCGTGCGTTCCACACTCCGGAGGCGATCACGCAGTGGAACCAGGCCAGCCCTGACTGGCATTGCCCGTGGGCCCAGGTCGATCTCCGCGTCGGCGGTCGTCACGTCTCCCGCATGGAGGCCCGCGACGGTTCCTTCGGCTTTGAGTATGAGGGCACCTACGAGGAAGTCAATTTCCCGCACGCCGTGACCTTACGGCTTGATGATGGCCGCTGTGCCCGTACGACCTTCATTCAGGAAGGAACAGGCACGCGCGTGCAGACAGTGTTCGACCCCGAACCGACCAATCCCGTGGAGATGCAGCGCTCCGGTTGGCAGGCGATCCTTGATAGCTATGCCGCGTATGTCGTGCGTGCTCAGGAGAAGGAATGAGCTATTTGGAACACATCTTGGATCTGTATTCGGCATCACTCAATAATGTTGTCGAAGCAGTTGAACCGATTCCTGAATCGGCGATGATTCTGCAGCCGGCGGGTATCGTCAACCACCCGGCGTGGACGCTCAGTCATTTAGCCAATGCGGCCGCGTTCATCGCGTTTCTGCTCGATGAACCCTGTGCCGATGTGGGCGAGCAAGACATGGAGCGCTACGGGCCGGGATCACAACCCGCCGCCGATCCGAGTTTGTATGCCTCCAAGTCCGAGTTGATCGAACGCCTGACACTTCGCCATGAAGTTGTTGATTCTGCCGTTCGTGCTAAACATGGAGACTATTTTGACCGAACTCCACCGGTTCCGTTCGACAACTTTGCTCCGACCATTGGCCGCATCATCATCTACCTGCTTGCCGCACATGAAGCGTACCACCTCGGCCAACTGATGGATTGGAGACGAACGACACAAAAGTAGCGATGAATTCACGGCCTCCTCGCTGGCGGTGCGGAACTTCCGCGTGGCGAACAGGACGGCGTCGCACCACTCGCTGATCAGCGCTGCGGCGTGCTTGTGCAGGCGCGGCGAGTAGCGGTCGTACGGCGGGGCCTCGGGGTCCTCGAACTTCTCGACCTTGGCATGGGCGATGAGCAGCACCACCATGCCGCGCCCGGCCCGCAGGGCGTTGAGCTGATCGACGACCTCGCGCCAGAAAGTCAGGGCGTGCGTGTAACCCTTGGCGAAGCCGCCGTCGGCCTTCTCGATGGACTTGACGCCCGACTCCTGGCAAACGCGGTCCCAGATCATGCGCTCCAGCCAGTCGAGGCTGTCGATGACGACGGTCTCATACTCGTGCTTCTCGGTGCGGAGTTCCGCCAGCGCGCCGATCACGTCGTCGAAGGTCGTGGCCAGCGGGAACTTGTCGCAGACGATCTCATCCAGGCCGTCCTCGGTCTGGATGAAGACGGGTGAGGGTGCGCCGGCGGCGAAGGTTGACTTGCCGATCCCCTCGGTGCCGTAGACGAGCAGCCTCGGCGGTTTCGGGGTCCGGCCCCGCTGGACGCGGGACATCAAAGTCATGCGTGGACCTCCTCGGGTGGGTGGGTGGTGACGGATTGAGGTTGGACCCGTTCGATGTGGAAGGCGTCCTCGCCGAACTCCCGGAACAGAAGCCCGGCGAAGACGTGCGCGATCATCTGGCCCACGCGGTTGCCGCCGTCGATGGCGATAGCGTGCTTGTCCGCATCGACCTGGTAGTTGGCGTCCAGGCGGACCTGGACGCGGCCGGCCAGCCCTTCGACGGCGAACATGGCCAGATGCAAGGACATCTCGGCTTCCGCCAACGGGACGTGCGGCTCGAATACGAACAGAATGGAACCGCCCATGACCAGCCTCCCAGAGAGTCGGTCTCGGTGATCGCCTCGTCTGTTACGTATGCCGTTGCGAGCCGACGTGTCCGGCCTCAATCTGGGTTGAAACCGGCCCGTTCAAAGAACGGCCTGGCCTCGGTGATGACTTTCCGCACCTGACGGCGGGCGACCCGCAGGTCGCGGGCGACCGATGCGACCGTGCCGCCCATGAGCCGGCGGCACAGGTCGCGCGTCTCCTCGGGCATTTGCGCCAGGGCATGCTGGACCGCCTCGGCATCCTCTCGGCGCAGCGTTTCGTCGTGCTGTTCCGCCCCGGTGCGGCGCGCCAGATCGTCGGCGGACACTGCTGCCGCGAGCGGTTCGGGCGTTTCGCTCCTCGGCGCACGCACGCTGTCGAGAGACTGGGTGCGGAACCCATTGCCACGCTTGTGCCGCTGGCGGGCACGCAGAAGCATCGCCACGGCGGTGTTCACCACGCGGTCGATGAACGTGTCGAGCGACGCCTTCGCCGGATCGAACTGCTCGGCCGTTTTGACAAGGGCGAGCCAGAGTTCCTGTTGCAGGTCCTCCGGCTCGGCGGACTTGAAGTCCTGACGTTGCCTGAGTTGCCGGGCCTTGAACTTGATGAGGTTCTTGGCGTAGTCGGTGAGGACGAACTCTTTCCCCTGGACATGATCCATGACAGCCTCCGAGACCGGAGGCTGCGACCACGGACATCGCCCCATGAGGAGCGAAAGCGCTGTGCTGCGGTGCGTCACCGCAAGACCACACGAGCGCGACTGGTGACTGCCGGGTTATGTGCCTCTCGGCCTTCACCCGGCGGCCGGCATGTCGCGATTGCGGAATCAAGCGCACGGATCGTCTGCCGCTTGCGAAGCGACCAACTCGTTTTCCTCCAATGACTTCTGCGTGTCGTCCTCGGATACCCAAGATGTCGCATCGCTGCGACGCGACAGATCATCGTCTCTGGACGACTCGTTCTGGAACGGAGGTGCCGTCTCCAAGCGGATCAGGATTCCGTTCAGGCGGTAGTTGATTGCCCGTTGCTTTTCGGAACGGGAGATCGCACCGTGCCGTGCCAAGGCCCGAAGATGGGCAGCGACACCGTTCGGTGATCGAATCCCGAACTCCAACGCAATCTCACGGACGGTCGGCAGTCGCTGGTATTCGACCAGGTGCCTTTTCATGAAGTGGACGATGGCGAGTTGTCGGGCTGTCATGTTCTTGGTGTTCATGAGGTCCGCGAAATGTTGCAAACTCTCAGCTGTTGGGTCGGTTGGTTTTCTTCGCTTTCCGGCTGCGTTCTCCCGAAGTGGTTGACCGAACGACCGAGTCACTGTTCTCGGCGTTGAGCACGGCGGCAGCGCCCCCGGCTCGCTGCAATGCACGATGTACCTGGTCCTTGGACACGTCTTGGCCGGTCTGTTGCGACAAGAAGACTGCCGCCTGGCGGACCGAGCCGTGCTGGCGGTAGGCAGCCACAAAGACGTCGTCTGTCATAGAGGTCTTCTCCTCCGCTTTCACTTGCTGACGGATCATCAGTTTGAGTTGCTCCATGCTGATTCCGGGTGCGCCCGACGCGGTCGCCCGTTCTTCGGCGTCTTGAATCGCTGCCACGATCTCCAAGGGGTCCACGTCAATGCCCTTGTCGCCAACCGTCGCAACTTGCGACAGCGCCAGGACCGGAGGGACGCGCCCGCGCCAGAGGTCATCGGGCGGCTTCGCTTGCGGAACGAAGATGAGCGGCTTGCGGCATCGGACGATAGCAGCCCGCACGTTAGTCACGTCATCCCAGTGCAGGCCACAAGCCAGCAGCACGTCTCGCGGCGACCCTTGCCAGGTCGTGCGCCCGAGCCGCCACAACCGGCCCGACGACAATTCCGTGCTGTTCCCGGTCAGCCCTAGGGTTGCCGCAAGCGCATCGGCAAGGCCGGCCAGGTTGACGGACCACTGGTGCCGCGCAGACGAGGGCACAAGGGCGCGGTGGACCTCGGGACACGGAACATAGAACCGGGGCAGTCCGCCAGGTCCGTCGCTCGCGACCACTTCCTCGATGTGCCCGTGGCAGTCGGGGCAAAGCACGCGATCGGTGTCCGCACCCTGGACCAGGAACCTAAGTTCCAGAAGTCGCTACTGAACGCCTGCGGGCCATGCCGCGACGACGTGAGCCGCAACCATCGGCTGCGGCGCGTCCATCAACGGCCACATCCAGTCGAGCGGGTTGTTCATTGGAGGATCTCCCAGCTCTGGATGCAGCGCTCGCCGACCACGCGCACGTCGTCCGGTTTGCTCTTCAAGTCACAGGTGTTCGGGCAACTGACGTTGAAGGTCATCGTCTTGGGCTTGCGCTGGCCATCGCTGAGGAATTGAAGCTGGATGCCGACTTGGCCCACGGTCACCTGGGAGCGGTTCAGATTGTACGCGCCGAGCAGCCGGTTGATGGCTGTCATGACGTCAGCATGACTGGCATTTTCCAGGAACTTGGGCTCGAGGTATTCGATGGCCGACACGCCGGACTTCGGCACGAGCCGGATGCGCTGCAACCGCACCGCCGCAATGCGATCCTCGGGTTGGGTGCGGAAGGCGAACTTCGGATCGAGAAGGTGGTCGAGCTGGTAGGTCGCACGGACCGGTTCGTCGTCATCGACTTCGATCCCGAGGACCGCCTTGCAAAATGCCTTCCGCAGGGAGAGGTGGACCTTCTTGCCGCCCTTGGCAATGATCTCGATAGCGCCCTCGGACGGAAGGTAGATGAACACGTTGGTGAACGTGTAGCTCTCCTCGCGCGGAGTCAGGTTGCCGTCAGCGTCGAAGACCAGCCGGTTGTCGGGCCAGTCCGGGAGGTAGGCAAAGAAGAACTCCGCGCCGTTGGCCCGCGGGTAGTGATGGACCCGACAGACTTCGCCGCGCAGCTCCTTGTGCCAGTAGTAGGAGCGGACCTCTTCCTGCAACGCCTCCTTCATCTTGTCAGTCAGCTTGATCTTCTTCTTCGGCAGATCGTTCCAGCGGTTGGCAAAGTGCCCGCTCCGCAGCGCCTCGGCCCGAGCGACGATGGCGGCCTCGTCGAACGCCTGTCGGGCCTCGAGGTAGGCCCACAGCGCCTTGTCGATGAAACTCTTCCATTCGCCGAAGGTTTCCAGCTTGTCGGGGCAGCGCCATTCCAGGTCCTCGGTCAGAACCTTGTGGCTGCGCTCGTCGGCCAGCTCGTTGACGTCTTGCAAGATGAGCTGCTTCCTCAGTTCGAAAGCCTTGGCCATGTTATGGCCCTCCTTTGCTATGGCGCTACCGTCCAGTAAACGGTAAACACGGGGCCCCAAAAAAAATCGCCGCTCACTCGAACAGCGACGCTTCTTTCTTCCGCAGCAGCAGCCCCATGTCCTCCACCCGAATCCGCATCGCTTCGGGCGACACCTGGAACTTGTCCGCCAGCGGCCGACTGCAATGTTCCAGCACCATGTCGTCGCCGGCGCTGTCGCCCGCCTTGAAACCGCCGCGCCGCAGAACCTCGGCGGTCAGAATCTGCCGTCGCATATCCCCCAGGTCGGTCAACACGATGGACTCCATGTTACCGCGCCTCTCCTGCCAGGCCTTCTTGACCAACTCGCGCGGCATGAGCAGGTTCGCGGCAAACTGGTCGGCTTGCCATTCGACCGGCTTTTTCTTCTTGCTGGATCGGCAGACGTAATCGGGCTTCTGTTCCTGGTCCGCGAAGAGAACCGGCTGATCCATTCGCCGCAAATACAGGTGCCGGTGGAGCCGCCAATGGCCGGCCTCATGCGCCAGCGTGAAATGGTAGCGGCCGCGCTTGGTCGGATACCGCGACGGGTCGAGGCTCTGATCGACGCCGACGCGCTGCGACCTGAACCAGATCGCGCCATGCACATCGCCGACTCCGAATATCTGCTGCAAATCCATGATCTCGAACGTGAGCTTCAAGTGCAGCTCGACGATGTCGTCGATAGGGACCGGAGGCGCGGTCACCTGGCCGTACTCGGCCAAAAGAGCTGCGGCATCGGCTTCGATCACTTCCTTTTTCAGAAACGAAACGTCGCTCACGGCCAACCTCCCTCGCCTGGATCAGTTGCCACGCTCCTTCAGTTTCTTAGCCTGCTCGCTCAGCTTTCGTAACTGGTCCGCCGTGAGACCGCTCGCCTCCCGCAAGAGTTCCGGCATCGCGGTCGGCTGCTTCTGGATGATTCCTGGCAAGTCCTCGGGCACTCGGCCCGCCAGGGCGATCCACAGGTCGGGATTCTCGCCCAGCAGTTCCGCCATGCGTTTCACCCGGTCTGCCGTCGGCGGCATGACGTTGCCCTGTTCGACCTGCGACAGGTAGGTCGGACTGACGCCGACCAACTCGGCAAACTTCCGCAGACTGAATTTCTTCTCGATGCGCTTCTCGCGGAGCATCTCTCCAAATGGCCGTCGTTTATGTGTCATGGCTGATGCCTCATCTGCTTTCACTCTGGATCGTTGGTCATGCCCGTGGACCAGGCCCTCGACAGCACCTCGGCCTGTTCCAGTACGGTCTGGGTCGCCTTCTCCTGCTTGTCGGGCGGGTAGCCGTACTTGCGGAGGATACGCTTCACAAGCACGCGAAGGTGTGCTCGCACGTTCTCCCGCACCGTCCAATCAATCGTGATGTTGTTCCGCACCGTGCGGACAAGTTCCTGGGCGATGGCCCGCAAGGTCTCGTCACCCAGCACCGCAACGGCGCTGTCGTTCACTTCCAGGGCGTCGTAGAACGCCGTCTCCTCCTCAGTCAGTCCGAGTTCTTCCCCGCGCCGGTCGGCTTCACGAAGATCCTGCGCCAGGGCGATCAGTTCCTCGATTACCTGGGCTGTCTCGATGGCGCGGTTCTGATAGCGCTTGATGGCATTTTCCAGCATCTCGGCGAACGACCGCGCCTGGACAACGTTCTTTCGCCGGCGCGTCTTGATCTCTCCCTCCAGCAGCTTCCGCAGCATTTCCACCGCGAGGTTGCGTTGGGGAAGGCCCCGGACCTCGGCAAGGAACTCATCGGACAGGATGGAAATGTCCGGCTTCTTCAAGCCGGCCGCCGCGAAGATGTCGATGACCTCGTCCGAGGCAACCGCCCGCGAGATGATCTGCCGGATCGCGTGCTCGATCTCCTCGGGGCTGCGGCGGTTGCCGGGAGCATTTTTCGCCAGGACCGCCTTAACGGCCTGGAAGAACGCTACGTCGTCTCGAATGGCCAGCGCGTCGTCATGCGGCACGGCCAGGGCAAATGCCTTCGACAGCTCGCTGACCGCCTGGATCAACCGCTGCTTGCCGTCGGGCTGGACGAGAACGTGCTCCTGGGCCGCAGGCAAGATCGAGAGGCGCTGCTGCGGTGAGCCGGTCTTCCACGCGGACCAGTCGAAGCCGTGGAAGATGCCGCGGCAGACCTCGTACTTCTCCTGCATGACGGCCACGGCCTCCTCCTGGTCGATGGCCGTCTTCCCGGTGCCGCCGCTCTCGGTGTAGCTCGCCAGCGCCTGCTTGAGTTCGTGCGCCAGGCCCAGGTAATCCACCACCAAGCCACCGGGTTTGTCCCTGAACACGCGGTTGACCCGTGCGATGGCCTGCATCAGGCCGTGGCCGCGCATCGGCTTGTCCAGATACATCGTGTGCAAGCACGGCGCGTCGAAGCCCGTCAGCCACATGTCGCGGACGATGACCATCTTGAACGGGTCCGACGGGTCTTTGAACCGCTTCGCCAGTTCCTCCCTTCGCGCCTTGTTGCGGATATGCGGCTGCCACTCAGCCGGGTCCGAAGCCGAACCCGTCATCACGATCTTGATGATCCCCTTGTCGTCGTCGGGGTGGTGCCAATCCGGGCGCAGGCGAACGATGGCGTTGTAGAGGTCAACGCAAATCCGCCGGCTCATGCAGACGACCATTGCCTTCCCGTCCATCGCCTCCAATCGGCGCTCGAAGTGGTTCACCAGGTCCTGGGCGATCAGCGCGACGCGCTGTTCCGCGCCGACCAGGGCTTCCAGCGCGGCCCACTTGGTCTTGAGCTTCTCCTTGTGTTCGAGTTCCTCGCCCTCGGTCGCCTCCTCGAAGTCCTCGTCCAGCTTCGGCCGCTCCGATTCGTCGAGCTGCAATTTCGCCAAGCGGCTCTCGTAGAAAATCGGGACCGTCGCCCCGTCCTTCACGGCCCGTTCGATGTCGTAAATGCTGACGTAGTCGCCGAACACGGCCCGCGTATTCTTGTCCGTCAATTCGATCGGTGTTCCAGTGAATCCGATGAACGAAGCGTTCGGCAGCGCCTCGCGCATGTGCCGGCCGAAACCGTCGATGAAGTCGTACTGGCTGCGGTGGGCTTCGTCGGCGATCACCACGATGTTCCGCCGATCCGACAGCAACGGGTGTTGGTCTTCCCTCTCGGTGGGGAAGAACTTCTGCACCGTCGTAAACACCGCGCCGCCCGACGCCGTGCGGAGCAACTCCCGCAAGTGCGCTCGGCTCTGGGCCTGAACCGGCTGCTGCCGCAGCAACTCGTGGCAACGGGCGAACGTTCCGAAGAGTTGGTCGTCCAGGTCGTTGCGGTCGGTGATGACGACCAGCGTCGGATTCTGCATGCCGGGATGCAGCACCACGCGCCCGGCATAGAAGGCCATCGTCAGGCTCTTGCCCGATCCCTGCGTGTGCCAAACGACGCCGACGCGCCGGTCCCCTTTTTCGCCGGCTGCCGCCACGGTCGCTGCCAGGGCCAGGTTGACCGCGTGGTACTGGTGATAGCCGGCCATCTTCTTGATCAGCACGCCGCCGCCGGCGTCCTCGAAGACGATAAAGTATCGGATCAAATCGAGGAACCGACGCTTCTCGAACACCCCTTCCAGCATCACCTGCAGCTGGGGCAATTTCATATCGGCCAGCTTTTCGCCTTCGATGGTCCGCCAGGGCGCGAACCGCTCCCGATCCGCCGAGATCGTGCCGATGCGGGCCTCGACGCCGTCGGAGATCACCAGCGCCTCGTTGAACGCGAACAGCGACGGAATTTGCTGCTTGTAGGTCTGGAGCTGGTTGAACGCCGACCAGATCGTGGCGTTCTCATCGGCCGCGTTCTTGAGTTCGATCACCGCTAGCGGCAGCCCATTGACGAAAAGCACAATGTCCGGCCGGCGCTCGTGGCGCTCCTCGACCACCGTGAACTGGTTGACGGCGAGGAAGTCGTTGTTCTCCGGGTTGTCGAAGTCCAGCACGCGAACCAGGTCGCCGCCGAGCGAACCATCCGGCCGCTGGTACTCGACCGGCACCCCCTCGACCAGGAACTTGTGGACCAGGTGGTTGTTGGCGACGAGCGACGGCAGGTCGGGCCGTGTCAGCTTGCGAAACGCCTCCTCCAGCGCGTCGGGCGGCACGTTTGGGTTGAGGCGCTGTAGCGCCTGTCGCAGCCGGCCTTCGAGGATGACCTTGGCGTAATCCTCGCCGCGTTCGGACAGGGCAATCTCCGGCCCGGCGGCGGACTGCCAGCCCAGCCCGGCCAGCCAATCGAGGGCGGCTTCTTCGACGACGGATTCGGTAAAGCCTTGTTGCATATAGGCTTCCAATTCTCGGCCAATTCGGGCCAATTCTCGGCCAATTCTCGGCCAATTCGGGGCCAATTCACTGCCGATTCGCTGCCGATTCGGCCAGATGCCACACCGACCCGCGCCCTTTACCCGTCTGAACGATCAGGCCGAGCCGCTTAAGGTCTTCGAGGTCTGACTTCAGCGGCCGAAGTTCCAGCTTCAGAATCGTGAGAATCTCCTTCCGCCCGATGCCCGGCCGTTCGGAGAGCAACTGAAGTATCTTTCGCTGCCGCTCGGTCAAATCCTGCTTGACCTGCCGCGGCGGGATGTAGCGGCTGGGGCGAAAGCGGACGAGAACGAAGTTCGCTCCTTCCTCGATCTCCGGGCGCGGCAAGCCGGCCTGCTCGGTCAATTCCGCCATCTTCAGCGTGCCCCGGCCCCAGGTTTCAATGATGCCGCGCCGATAGAAGACGCGCGCGATCAAGGGGTTCCAGGGTTGCGACTCGTGGGGCAGAAACAGCTTCTCCGGCGTCAGGCCGAAGTGCAGATTGCCCGTCGAGGTGATTTCCAGCCGATCCTGGTAAATCGCCACCGCCACCGAGCCGCCGCCGATGCTGTAGTCTCGATGGCAGAAGGCATTCGCCAACGCCTCCCGCAGCGCCACCGGCGGGTAGAGCGGATCATCTTCGCGCTCAAACAGATTCGGCACGACGCGACCGGCGATTGGCAGATTCTCGCGCAGGAACCGTTCTGCCTTGAGCAGCAGGTCGAAGGCGTGGCCATGAAACTGCCGATTGTCGAGAAACTCGCTTTTGTCCATCCCTCGGAACCGGGCGACACGCAGCAGGCATTGCGAAAACTCCGCTTCCAAACGTTTCCTCTTGCCGAACAGCACCACCGCCGCCCGCAACAGGACAGCATCCCGCAACAGACCCAAACCGCGTAACAATTCCACGGTGTCCCGCGTGCCGGGGTCCTCCAGCCGGCCCCGGCGGATCGCCTCATCAACCGTCCGAGTAATCTCGGTTCGATCCAGGTCTTCCGGCGTCCAACGATCGGCTGGTTCTGTCTCCCAGCGCCGCTCGCCGTGGACGCGCTCAATAAGCATCCGGTTGTACTCATCCCGGCTCATCTTCGGGCTGGTGTTGCCGACCCGCTTGTACGCCTGTCCCTTGAAGCTGTAGGGCCGGTTCGCTCCCGTGCCGACCGTGACCACCACGACTTGCCAGCCAGGCTTCACGTCGACTCGGTCCACCTGCGGAAAGATCGGCGGCTCAATCTGCTGAAGCTCCTGCGTCAGCTCCTCCAGCGTGCGATCCGAGACTTGCTGGCCGGCGATCTTTCCCTGCGGATCGACGCCGAACAGCACCCGGCCGCCGCGATGATTGAGCATGGCGCACAGGTCGTGCATGGCCTCGCTCCGCTGGCCGGTCGTCTTCTTGAACTCCAGCGTTTCGGATTCGCCCTCGGCGACGAGGGCTTGAACTTGGGCCAGGTCCATCACACCGCCCTCCCGACGATCCGCTCGGCGTCCGGCACCCGCAACTCCCCGGAGATCAGCTTCGGCAACAACGTGTCCCGGAGAGCCGCGAGGGTGCGGGATTCAGCGATACCCTGATGAATACGGTCGATCATCGGTTTAAACTGCTTGGTGAACGCCTCGGCCACTTCAAGTTTTGGGATCACTACCTCGAACCGGGCCAAGTCGTTCCAGTTCGTGCGGGGCATTTTGGTTCCGGTCGAGGCACGGTCGGCATGCTGGATGATGGCATCGCTTGAGAAATGTCCGACACAGAACCCGAACCATTCTGGTTGTTTCGGAACGATCACAAGGATGTCGGTTGAACAGACACCATCTATCGGTGCAATCCCGACCTTGTGAAAGTAAGGCCGCAACTTCCCAAACAGAATCTCGCTCCGATGGAACTCGAACTTGTTGCTTTCAATCGCATCAGCCGTTGTCCAGTCGGCAAGGGCTATGCTGCGGCGGGGCATATGTTCCAAGGCGATGTACGGTGTCCCCGACTTGATCTCTTTGGCGTCGATTCCACGCCGTGGATTGTTGGCAACCTCTCCAAGCGTCCCCACGCGCCACCCCTTCGGGATGGGGCCGAGGGGGGAGTCGTCGAAGCGGTCGGGGAAGAGGGCGGCGATCTCGGGGGAGAGGCCGGGGGGCGTGCGGCCGGCGGCCTTGGCCCGCACCGGGTCGAAATCGACGAACCAACTCTGGAAGATCGCCCGCGCCATCGCCTCCAGCGTCCGGTTCCGCCGCCGGTTCAACTCGATCTTGTCGTCCAACGCCCCAAGAATGCACGCGATGGCCTGTTGCTCGCGGAGGGGGGGGAATGGCAACTTGAATGCTCGTATCAATTGCCCACTTAGATTCTGTTGGGCAGCGCCCGTTGCCAATCGTTTCAGTTGTGTTCGAGAAACAAGCAGTTGATAGAAGAGGAAACGAAAGTCGGCTTTCATAGGATCGACAATAATAGCACAACATGCCTGATTGCATGTCATCTCTCGTCGTAGTATCCCTAATTGGCCAACCGTTGCACCGTATAGCGCGAGCAACACGGTGTTCTTTGGTAGAAGTTTTGCCGAAGAGCAATTAAGAGCTTCATCGGTAATTAATTCCTCGGTATTGTCAATCCATCCATCTTTGAGTTCTTGTGTTTTCACCCAGTTCCAACGTCCAGCAATATAGAACTCAGACCGAGCACGGCTCGGTGTTCCTCCGCTGGTCACGCGTTTGCATATCGCTTCAATTGGCAAGATTTTCCAATCTTGAGGAGCAATTCGACAGAGTTCCGATTCCATCACGCACCGCCTTTCTTCTTGCGGCCGGGGTTCTTCGACTTCGGCGCGGGGGGCGGGGGAACGGTGAACGACCCGTTCCGGGTCGAATGCTGGGGGTTGGGCGACCGGGTTCCCAGGGTTTCACCCTTTGGACCCAAGGCGTTGCCCTGGGCTAACGGAACGACCCCGTTGGGGTCGGAAACCGTCGGCCAGCATTGTCGTCGCGTTCTCACGATCGACCGGCCTGAAAGGCCGGTTCTTTTAGCCCAGGGCAACGCCCTGGGTACTCGATCGGTGCGAACAACCCGGCCCTGAAAGGGCCGTTCACCCCCACCCCCAACGCCATCGTTGCCATCCTGCTGCATCGTCTTCAATCCCACACGTACCGTTCGTCCCATTCGATTCCGTATCGCCGCAACCATTCCCGCAACTCGTCCTGGAACGACTGTTTCGCGTGATGCTCGCGCTGCCGACGGATGTACTCCCGCACCGCTTCCACGTTCGATTGACTGACCGAAAACGCCGCATACCCGCCTTGCCAATGGAACGGCACTGCCAACCCGCGAGTCTGGTTCACCCACGCCGACGAGGTCGATTTGATCTTCCCCACGGCGTCGGCAATCGAGATCGTTCGCCCCAACTGAAACAACATATGAACGTGGTCCGCTACACCACCAACGATCAACGATTGACAACCGAGATTGTTCGCCGTCCCACCGAGAACATGAAACAACTCGTCGCGCCACTGGTCGGCCAACACCGGTTCGCGGTTCTTGGTCGAGAAGATGGCGTGGATGTACACCTTGGCCAACGATTGCGGCATGGTCGATCCTCTTATTACCCGCCATAGCCGATGTCCTCCAGGTTGGCCCAGATGAGCTTGTCGAGTTTGGCGGCCTCGTCCTGTTGCTTTTTCAGCTCGGCGGTCAGGCGGGCCATCTTCTCCGCGAACGGTTCGCCGTCGTCTTTCTGCTCGGCGGCCCCGACGTAACGTCCCGGCGTGAGTACGTAGCCGTGGTGGCGGATGTCCTCGAGCGTGGCGCTTTTGCAGAAGCCGGGAACGTCCTTGTACTTCGTTTTGATCGACTTGTCGCCGCGCCAGGCGTGGTAGGTGTCGGCGATCTTGCGGATGTCGTCGTCGGTCAATTCACGGTGAACGCGGTCGATCATCGTCCCCAGCTTGCGAGCGTCGATGAACAGCGTCTGGCCGCGGCGGTCGCGGAAGCGATTGTTCTTCTTGCTCCGGGCGAGGAACCAGAGGCAGACGGGAATCTGCGTCGAATAGAACAACTGGCCCGGCAAGGCGACCATGCAATCCACCAGGTCGGCCTCGATGATGGCCTTGCGGATGTCCCCTTCGCCGGACTGGTTCGACGACATGCTGCCGTTGGCCAGGACGAAGCCCGCCAACCCGTTCGGGGCCAGGTGATGGATGAAGTGCTGGACCCAGGCGAAGTTGGCATTGCCGGCCGGCGGCGTGCCGTACTTCCAGCGCTTGTCGTCTTTGAGCAGTTCGCCGCCCCAGTCGGACATGTTGAACGGCGGATTGGCCAGGATGAAATCCGCCTTGAGGTCGGGGTGCAGGTCGCGGTGGAAACTGTCACCGTGGGCGATGTTCCCCTCGATGCCGCGGATGGCCAGGTTC
>CALFAY010000019.1 GCA_937944855.1 uncultured Planctomycetota bacterium | reverse complement strand
GCGCAAGCCCCGTGCGGGTTCGATTCCCGCCGGCGCCACTTTCCCTGCCACTCGTTTTCTGGTCGGTCCGTTCCCGGCAAGCTCCCATCGTCGAATCAACGCCCCGGAGAATCTGAAGAATCTGAAACCGTCTTCGGATTCTTGCGGTAGCTTTCCGTGACAGACAAGCAGCCGCCAGCTTCGGCAAGGAAAAAGCACATGCGCTTCGTCGTCGTTCTTGTGATTTCGCTGGCCGCCTGGAGCGGGTTTTCCTCGCCGGTCTGGTCTTGTTTTCCGGACGGGCAAGCCGGTGATGAAAACGTGTTCACGGACGTTTCCGGTAAACCGTATCGCCTTCCTGGGCCGGGTGAATGTCAGGTACAAGTCATCATCTTCGTCTCCCACGATTGCCCCATCGCCAACGCCTATGCTCCCGAGATCAAGCGGTTGTGCGAGGCCTTTCAGGATCGCGGTGCGGCCTTTTGCATCGTGTACGCTGAGCGCGACTTGGCGTTGGAAACCGCTCGGCGGCATGCCCAGGAATACGGCTACTGCTGCCCGGTGATACTCGATCCGGAACTGAAACTGGCGAGGCGGCTGGGAGCGACAAAAGTGCCCGAGGCAGTGGTGCTGTCACCGCGGGGCGACTTGCTCTATCAAGGTCGCATTGACGATCGCTACGTGGACTACGGCAAACGGCGACCCGTGGTGCGGTCGCACGATCTGCGGAACGCTGTGGAAGCCGTCTTGACCGGCAAGCCGGTGGCCAACCAGCGCACCGAGGTGATCGGCTGCGACATCGACTTCGGAGCTGCCAAGGGAGACCGATGACGACGCAAGGCGACAGTTGCCCATGGCTGTTCAGGTTCTTGCAAGAGGTACGAGGATGAATACAGTCCTGATGCTGAGTGTGCTCCTGGCCGCCGGGGCGGAGGCCCGTCCGCAGGTCGAGGGACCGACGTTTTGCCGGGACGTGGCTCCGATCCTGTTTGCCAACTGCACGTCGTGCCATCGGCCCGGCGAGGTCGGTCCGTTTCCCTTGGTCACCTACGAAGATGCCCGTAAACGGGCCAGACAGACCGCCCGCATCTGCGAGAAGCGGATCATGCCGCCGTGGAAGCCCGCCGCCGGCCGGGAAACCTTCAAAAACGCGAGGATTCTGACCGACGAACAGATCGCCGTCTTGAAGGCGTGGGCCGAGGCTGGAGCGCCCCAGGGCGATGAGGCCGATCTGCCGCCGCTGCCCAAGTTCCCCGAGGGCTGGCATCTGGGCGAGCCGGACCTGATTCTGACCGTGCCCAAGCCATTCGTCATTCCCGCCGAAGGACCGGATATCTATGTCCATTTCGTGTTGCCGCTGAATTTCAAGGAAGATCGCTATGTGCGGGCCTGTCAGGTGCTGCCGAGCAATCGCCGGGTGGCCCATCACGGCGTGCCGATCCTGGACGCCAGCGGGACGGCTCGGCGGCTGGCAGCGAAGCACGGCGGCGACCACTATCCGAACTTCGGCGGACCCGGCTTCATTCCCCGCGGCTTTCTGCCCGGCTATGCCCCCGGGCAGCTGACGATGGAAGACGAAACCGATGACCGCGGCCTGACCTTGCCCAAAGGCACCGACATCGTCCTGCAAATGCACTACCACCCGACCGGCAAGGAGGAGACCGATCAGCCCCGCATCGGCCTGTACTTCACCGACCGCAAGCCGAAACGCAATCCGTGCATCGTCGCCCTGGCCAACAACGATGTCTGGATTCCGCCGGGGGAAAAAGCATTTCGTCGAACCGATGCCTTTCGGCTGCCAGTGGACTTCGAGGTCCGCGACATCTGGGCCCACATGCACATGATCGGCAAGGAAGTCCGCGTCTGGGCCGATCTGCCCAATGGCAAGCGCAAGGAGTTGTTGCACATCCCCGACTGGGACTTCAACTGGCAGGAGAGCTACCTGTACGCCCAGCCGTTGGTTCTGCCCAAAGGCACCTGGATACGGGCCGAGTTCGTCTGGGACAATTCCGCCGACAACCCCCGCAATCCGAACCATCCACCCAAGCTCATCGAGTGGGGCGAGGGCAGCACCGACGAGATGTCCGGTCTGATCCTCGGCGGCGTCACGGTGCGTCCCGAGGAAGAATGGATCCTGTGGGCCGCCGTGATCGGGCATTATTTCGAGATGGAGAACAAGGCCAAAGAGGCCCAGAAGCGGCGTCAACAAAACCCGCCGGCCGCCGGCCGCTGACACCAGACCACCGCCCGTCCCATCCGCTGTCCGATGCCCGGCGTCGGGCCGTTCGAGGTCCGATCGTAGCGGCCCCTCCGCGTGTCAGAGGCATGTCAGTAAGCCATTGCAATTGACATGGACTTGTCAAAAGGGATAGGATGAGAAGAGTAAATCGGCGGAAACAAAGCTGCACCCTCCAGCGCCTTGCTGTTTCCCCGTGAGGCAAGAAGAATCGGCGACAGGTAGAGGCATGCTCACCATGGCAGCGGGGACAAGCACGCGCTCCTTGGAGCGCCTCACGCAAGATGTTTTTGAAGTAGTCCAGCGTCTCGCCCTGCTTTCCACGCGGGGACGCCGACGGGCCGGGGAACTCAAGGAGGGCGAGTTCCTGACTTTGGCGATGCTCGAAGAGCGGCAGACACTTACCGTCGGCGAGATCCAGCGGGAGTTGGGCGTGCTTCCGGCCCAGATGTCCCGCATCATCCGGGCCTTGGAGGCGCGGCCGCAGCCGCTCATCGTCTGCCACATCAACCCGTTCGACAAGCGGAAAGTGGACGTCCGGCTCAGCGAAGAAGGCCAGCGGGTCCTCAACGCCTACCGCGCTCAGCGGATTGGCCGCGTCCAACGCATCCTCAGCCAGCTCGACGACGAGGACCGGGACCACTTGGCGGTACTGGTGGACCGTCTCCGCGTCCTGCTGTCCGCTCAAGGCGAGAATTGAGGTGCGGGAAGATTCCGCACCGGCGCTCCCACCGCAGTTCTGCTTCGCGGCAGAATCAGCCTCGGCTGCCCCGCTTCGGCTCGTAAAATGAAGTGAGTCGGATGACGGGATACGAGGGAGGCTGCGCGGCCATGAGCTTCGCTCCCGCCCCGATACCGCCGTTGGAAAGCGGACCGCGCCAATGGCTGTGTATCGGATTAGGCCTGTTCTTCGTCGGCCTGGCCGCAGCTGGGGCGGTGTTGCCCTTGCTGCCGACGACGCCCTTTCTGCTGTTGGCCAGCTATTTTTTCGTCCGCTCTTCTCCTCGCCTGACCCGCTGGCTGCACAACTCGCGGCTGTGGGGCCCGATGCTGCATACCTGGCGGACCCGCAGGGCCGTCAGCCTCCACGTCAAGATCACGGCAGTCGTCGTGCTCTTGATCTCTGTCGGACTCAGCCTGTACCTGACTCGACCCTCCTGGCCGGTCCTGGTGATGTTCCTCCTTCTGGTCGCAGTGGGACTGACGGTCATCCTGCGCTTGCCGACGTTGCCCCAAACCTCACTCTCCGAGGGCCTTTGCTCTCATCCTCCAGCGGCCGATGCCGTACCCGCCGCCGAGACCGATCAGGACGGCGCTTAAGGCAACGGCACCCGGTTCTGGAATGGCGTTGACGTACACCACACCGCGAAAGGCGGTCCGGGTGGCGGCGGTGGCCAGAAGCACAGGTTCGGCCCCGAACGTCCCGTTGTAGCCGCTGGTATCAACCAGCTTGACCAGCTCTCCGCCGCCATTGGCCCCGGTGCCGCCCTTGCGCGTGGCGAACAATACCACGGTTGTTCCTTCGACGTAGCCGGTCAGGCCGCGGTAATCGTCGGCGTCTTGCCCAATGGTATTACCGGGCATCCAGACGTCGTTTACCAGGGTCCATTTGGTGATGCCGCCGCGAACGTTGCCATCGTCGGCGACATAGAGCGTGTCCACGCCGGGGACATTCGGGTTGAGGTCGGCGAAGAAGTAGCCGTAACTGCTGCCGCTCATGGCGAAGCCGTTCAGGCTGGTGATCTGATTCCCCGAAGAAGTCGGGAGGCCGGTGCCAACCTTGCCCATCTGAATGTTTCCCCCGGCGGAGACGTACAGTTGACCGTCGAAGATGTTGACCTGACGGACGTTGGTGATGGTGGTACTGACCTGGGTGGAAGTGGTGTGCCCCACGGAAGCGACGTAGCGGACGCCGCCGGTTCCCCCGCCGACCCAGAAGCGCTCGCCATTGTCGCTGGTGACACTGCGGGGATTGGAAGTGCTGGCAAAATCGGTCAAAGCGTTGGTCCGCTCGTAGATCCCGGTCGCCACTTCGACCCGAGCGATGACCCGCGGCACGGTGCTGGCCCCGGTCCCCGCAATGTCGCCGCCCCCGCCCAGCTCCCGGTTGTAGCCGGTCAGCAAAAGATACCTGCCGTCAACGGATTGTGTGAGAAGCCCCTCCGAGGACGCGGTCCCGCTGGCGATCAGCTTGTTGTCGCCGGTAAACGGAATAGCGAAGGACTGGACCAAGGTTCCCGTCGGCGTGTATTCGTCAAGAAACACCTTCGCTCCCGTACTGGTCAGGTTCGCCTGACCGTCGCCGACGCGATAAATGACCACATTGCCCGGCGTGAACGGAGCGGCGAGCAGACCCGCCAGACCCGAAAGCAGCGCAACCAGACTTCCAAGGGCGGGGGAACAGCGGTACATGATTGCCACTTTCTAGCCAGCAATTGTCTGGGAGTGGAAAAAGTTGACTAAAGTTTGCTTCAGACGTTTGGATGCGTCAACAAAAAAATCGAGCGGGCAGACCTGCCAAGAAGGGATCGTCGCGGTGACGAGACCCTGTCGTCCGCTGGACCAAGATGCCTCAGCCCGTCTGGTTGCCTTGACCGGGCAGGCCGTATGATGATGGGCAATCGGTCCCAAGATCGGAAGCGAGGATCGTTATGGCCCGCAGTCTGCTTCTGTTCGCAGTGCTGGTAGGTCTTCTGCTTATGCCGAAGGGGCTTTTGGCCGCGGATGTGGCCACGGCGGAGCCGCATCAAGCCCTCGAGCATCACGCCTGGGATCCGCCTTGGTGGAGCATCCTGCCGTTTGTCATTCTGCTGTTGACCATCGCCATCCTTCCTTTGGTGGCCAGCCATTTCTGGGAGCCGAACAAGAACAAACTCCTCGTCGTGGCGGTCATCTCCGCGCCCCTGGCGCTGTACCTCATCGTCCAGGGCCGGGAAGGACAGCACGCTTTGCTGCACGAACTGAGCGAATATGCGTCGTTCATCATTCTGCTGGCGTCGCTGTACACCGTGGCGGGAGGCATCGCGGTACTGGGTTGTCTGAAGCCGACGCCGACCACCAATGCGACCTTCCTGGCCATCGGCGCGGTGCTGGCCAACGTGATCGGCACGACCGGGGCCAGCATTCTGCTGATCCGTCCGGTGCTGCGCATCAACAAGCCGCGGCTGCGGGTGGCTCACATCCCGATCTTCTTCATCTTCATCGTCAGCAACGTGGCCGGCCTGCTGACGCCGCTGGGTGATCCGCCTTTGTTTTTGGGCTTTCTGAAGGGGGTCGATTTCTTCTGGACCATGCGGTTGTGGCCGCAATGGTTGTTCGTCAACCTCGTCCTGCTCGGCTTGTTTCTGATCTGGGACACGCAGGCGTACAAACGGGAAAAACACCTGGCCAACCTGACCCCGACCAAGCCGCCCGAACCGTTGCATTTTTTGGGGCTGATCAATCTGCTGTTCCTGGCCGGCATCCTGGCTGCCGTGCTCGCGCAATCGCCCGTCGTCGCCGGGGATTATGCCTTGAAAAAGCCTTGGGGTGAAATCGTCATGGTCATCATGGCCTTGCTGTCGTGGTTCCTGACGCCGCGAGCCGCCCGCCACGCCAACGACTTCCGCTGGCACGCCATCGTCGAGGTCGCGGTGCTGTTTCTGGGCATCTTCACGACCATGGCCCCTGCCCTGGTGCTGCTCCAGTCGCACGGCAGCGAGTTGGCCCACAGCCTCAACGTGAACCGCCCGTGGCACTACTTCTGGCTGACCGGCGTCCTCTCCTCGTTCCTGGACAATGCCCCGACCTATATCACCTTCGCCACTGTCGCCGCCCAGAGCAGCAGGTTCCACGAATTGTCCATCAGCCGACCGGAAATCCTGGCGGCGATCAGTTGCGGAGCAGTCTTCATGGGAGCAAACACCTACATCGGCAACGGTCCGAACTTCATGGTCAAGGCCATCGCCGAGGAATCCGGCTACTTCATGCCTTCGTTCTTCGGCTACCTCCTCTACACCCTGTTGGTGTTGGTTCCGGTCCACATACTCGTGACGTTGATTTTCTTCTAAGAGGCACAGCCATGAGTTTCTTCACGAGGGAACAGTGTCTGGAGCGCTTGCGGGGACAGGTGGCGGCGGGTCGACCGATCATCGGCGGCGGAGCGGGCACGGGGATCACGGCCAAGTGCGCCGAGGCCGGCGGCATCGACCTCGTCATCATCTACAATTCCGGCCGGTTCCGCATGGCCGGGCGGGGCAGCCTATCCGGCCTCATGCCCTACGGCGACGCCAATCAGATCGTCCTGGACATGGCCCGCGAGGTGCTGCCCATCGTCAAGAACACGCCGGTCCTCGCCGGGGTGTGCGGCACCGATCCGTTCCGCATCATGAAGCTATTCCTTCGGGAAGTGCAAGCGGTCGGCTTCAGCGGCGTCCAGAATTTCCCGACCGTCGGCCTGATCGACCGCGACAGCGTCTTCCGCCAGAACCTCGAAGAAACCGAGATGGGCTTCGGCCTGGAAGTGGACATGATCCGCACCGCGTCCGAAATGGGCCTGCTCACCTGTCCCTACGTCTTCCACGAAGACGAAGCGGTGGCCATGGCCCAAGCCGGCGCCGACGTGCTCATTCCCCACATGGGACTGACCACCAAGGGCAGCATCGGCGCCAAGACCGCGCTGACGCTCGATGATTGCGTCCGCAAGATCCAGGCCATGCACGACGCCGCCAAGAAAGTCAAGCCCGACATCCTCGTGCTGTGTCACGGCGGACCGATCTCGGAGCCGGAAGACGCCGCCTACATCCTCAAGAACACCCAAGGCATCGTCGGTTTCTTCGGAGCGTCGAGCATCGAACGGCTGCCGACGGAGATCGCCATCACCTCCTGCGTCCGCAAGTTCAAAAGCATCCCGCTGACCGGCTGAGGGTCGCCCAGCCACCTGACATGAACCTTTGCACCCTCGGAAAAAAACGCGCTCTACGAGCGACAGCCCATTTCCGTTGGATCTGGCCTGCCGGCCGAACCGCGTTCGTCTTCGCGCCCCAGCGGCAGGCCCTCGGCAAGTCCAGCAAGTGCTGCCGACCCCGGCCAACCTTCCCCCTCGAGGAAGGGGCACTCCTGCCGCTCCGCCGGTGAAAGCCCGGCGCAGCCGGTTCACTGCTGGGGCGGTTTCGGCTTGGTGGCCTGGGGTTTGTAAACGTGCCGGTCTTTGCGCTGGTATTGCTGCGGGGATTCGACTTCCACCTTGCCTTCCGTGGTCGCTTGACCGGCACAAGCCGGGATCGTCAGCAGGGTGGCTAACAAGAGCGCCAAGCGGATGTTGCGACGCATGAGTATCCTCTCACCGCGCGGCTAGTCGAGGATGGCATCCCGAGGCAGATTTCCGCCGTCGCGGCGACCGGCCAATTGCTGGAGCACCGACCAGTCGGAACCGTTGACGCCGCCGTTGCTCAGATCGACCACCTGCGTGTTGCCGAAGCGGACCGTGCGCACCGAGCCGTCGCCGAAGCAGAACTGGACGCCGGACGGATGCCGGCTGGAGAAATTGTACCAGTTGGCGCCGTTGAGGCCGGGCGGAAGGGAGGTGCCCAGCGGCGGCGGTTCGTGGTCCGCATCGAAGGTCGGTCGGGCCAGGCCGTAGGCCGTCCCCATCGCTCCCACCCCGAACCACGACCAGGCGTGGTCCCGAATGCCCACGCCGCGTCCGCCCAGCCCCTCCCCGAACATCAACGTATTGCTGGTGCCGTCCTGGGCCGACAACTGGCCCAGGGTGATGTCGCTGCGGTTGTGCAGGATGCCGACGAACTGGGACCACAAAGCCGCCGGGCCGGCGGCGAAGTCGAAGTCGCCCGCCGCCCCGGCCACGCCCACATAATTGGTTCGACCGAGGAATTCTTCCCCTTCCAGGGCCAAAAACTCGCCGTTGGCGATGTGGACGGTGAACAAGGCCCCGTGTTCGGTCGGCTCATCGACGCTGTCGGAGGGGCATTTGAACATCTTGAGCCGGACCTGACCGCGGGTCCGGTGCAGGTTGTTGCCCGGGGCGGTCCACCAGCCCAGCTTCTCGGCCTGAAGCGACAGTGTCAGCGGCGTCTGGCTCGTCACCAGCGGAGCGGGCAGCGGAAACGTCTGCTGGCTGTCGGCCAGATTGCGGAAGAGATTATCCTGCTCCAGATACGGCAACAGGGCCACCAGGCAGCCGATCCAGGGGCCGCGGTCGTCTCCGGGCGCGATCATCGTCCCGCCGTTGGCTCGTACAGGGCCATAGTAGCCCGGCGGCAGGCGGCTGTAGTCGTTGTGGTAATTGTGCGCCGCTATCCCGATCTGCCGCAGATTGCTGGCACACAGCATCTTGTTCGCCGCTTCCCGCACCTTCTGCACGGCCGGAAGCAACAGGGCCATCAAGATCGCGATGATGGCGATGACCACGAGCAGTTCGATAAGCGTAAAAGCGGCTCGAAGCTGACGAGACTTCATAATGGCGGCCTCCTGCAGGATGGTATTACAAGGTTGTATGGCCAACATACTACATCGTATGACGGGCAGAAACAAGGGCCAGGTCGGAAAATTTTCCCCTCGGAATCCGCTCAGCGCAGCGCGGCTTCGTTCAGGGCATGATCGAAGAGCAGCCGCCACTCGACCGCCTGAATCTTCCGGCACAGCATTTCGTGCGGCACCGAGCCATCCGCACTGGCTTGGCACAGGTCCACGAAGCGGAACGGCTCCCAGGCCGACTGCTCGACAAGAAACCTGGCGGACGGGTGAAGCGGCTGTTCTTCCCGGGCCAACTCCGCCGCCGCTTCCTGCAAGGCGTCGAAGATCGGATGCCGACCGACGCGGCGGAACCAGTACTTGGCGTTCCCGTAATCCGGTTCCCGCCGGTGCATGATGCCGTGCCAGAAGGAGCCGGTCGGTGTCGGGATGCCCTGGGCTAGGCTGTGGGCCTCATCGAGGAAATCGTGGTACAGCCACAAACCAGCGAGAACCGCCGGCGCCGCCTTCGCCTTTTCGAGCCTGGAGCGGATCGCCTCATTCGGCCGGCCCGGTCCCAGCGGCGGCAAACGTTGCTCAGTCAAAAGTTTGCCGATCTCCTCCGGATAGTCAGACGGTCTCGGAAACAGCTCGACAGACATGGGCCAGACCCCGGCGTAATCAGATCAGGGCCTTCCTTCCCCCTCACCCCTTACCCCTCTTTCGGCGGGAGAGGGGAGAAACAGATAAGCCAGCTCTTCATTTGCAAGAGCGGACGAGGCACATCCACCTTTTTCCCCGCTGGGAGAGGGCACAGACGCATCCACTTTCTCTCCCTGCCGGGAGAGGAAACAGATAAATAAACCCCTCTCCCCGTGGGAGAAGGGCTGGGGTGAGGGCAAAGATTATCCTACCGAAGCCGCTTCTTCCGACGGCGTCTCCGAGGACACCTCGGCAGGCCGACGACCTTCGCGAAGCAGTCGCTTCAGTTCAGTCAGGGCCGACTTGCGCGTCCGCACCGCGTTACCGCCGACTTCCTGGACCACTTGGCGAATCTCGGCGTCGTTGAGCGGTTCGACCACGCGATTCAGTTCCGTTTCGATGCTCTCGCTGGACACGTCGGGATCCAAGGCCCGTTCGCACAGGGCCTTGAAGTTCTGGGCCGCTTCCATGACTTTGTTCTGATCCACAGGCTGCTTCTGCCGCCGACGGCCCGGGACGACGCCGGTCCGATGATATTCCTCGGCCCGCACGAGGAAGTCGGCAAACTCGGCAACGGGCCGATCCCGGAACGGCTCCAGACCGGCGACGATGCGTTCCAGGTCGTCGGTGATTTTGCGCGGCGCCCCGGCAGCGGTCAGGGGAGCGTGCAGGCTGCGGATGAATTGCTGCAATTCGCTGACGTTCATGGGGAGTCCTCCTTGTCGGTTGGGGAAATCTTCCTTCAGACTTTCGCGGTCGGTTCCTTGGACGGAGAGCGGACCTCCGCCTTGCTATTCGCGGCTGCCATGGCCCGGTAGCCTTCGATGAGCACCTGGGCGACTTCGGGGCGGGTAAATTCCGGGGGTGGAATCTGACCCTTGGTCAGCATTTCCCGGACCTTCGTGCCGCTGAGGGTCACGTGGTCCTCCGCCGTGCCGGGGCTGGTCTTGTAGCTGGCCATACCCCCGGATTTCTTGCAGTAGAAAGTGTGTTCAAAAAACAGCGGCGTGATACCCAAGGCCGCCGGGTCGATCTCGTCGAAGATGTACTGGGCGTCGTACGTCCCGTAGTATTGGCCCACCCCGGCATGGTCGCGCCCCACGATGAAATGCGTGCAGCCGTAGTTCTTCCGCACCAGGGCATGATGCACTGCTTCCCGCGGCCCGCCGTAACGCATGCTCGCCCCCCACAGGCTCAAGATCACCCGATCCTTCGGATAGTACTTGTCGAGCATGACCTGATAGCTTTTGACCCGGATCGGAGCGGGTACATCGTCCCCCTTGGTTTCTCCGACCAGCGGATGGATGAGCAGGCCATCCACGATTTCCAAAGCACACTTGGTCAGGTACTCATGGGCACGGTGGATCGGGTTGCGGGTCTGGAAAGCGACGATGCGCCGCCAGCCGCGTTCCAGGAACATCTGCCGAAGCTGGGCCGGCGTGTAGTGCAGCTCTGGGAACAGATCGTGCCGCGGCCGTTGCAGGGCCGTGATCGGGCCGCCCAGCAGCACGTCCCCCTGCTTGTACACATAGTCCACGCCGGGATGGGCCGGATCTTCGGTGCGATAAACCTCCCGGGCTTCCAGCTTCTTGTCCCGGGTGTACTTCTCCTGAAGATGGAGTATGGCCAGGCAGTCGCCGAGTTCGTCGAACAGGGCGATGTCGTCGCCTTCCTTGAACTGGGCCGCCTGTTCGGGACTGACGCCGAGCGTGATCGGGATCGACCACAACAGACCGTTGGCTAATTGCATCTGCCGCACGACCGAATCGTAGTCGGCCCGGGTCATGAAGCCGTTCAGTGGGCTGTACGCTCCGATGGCGAGCATCTCCAGGTCGCAGCGTTCGCGGAGCAGGACCGTGATGCGGGGCAGGTGCGGCACTTTACGAAGCCAGTCCTTTTGGCTCTGCTCGTCGGCTACGCGATTGACCAAAACACCGCCGTGCGGAGCAATGCTGACGATCTTTCGGGACTGTGTCTGCTGCGTCATGGTCCTCCTCGTGAAGAGCATGGGCCATCCATACCTGATTTAGGATACGAGTTCACCTCGGCTCGGCGAGCAGCGGCCTGGACTGCTTGCACGCCGCGACGGCCGCTTCTCCCCTCTCCCACCGGGAGAGGGGTCGGGGGTGAGGGCGGCAATCTCAATCCGCACCGCGACCGCCGTCCGAGCCGCAATTGCCGTCCGCGCCGCGACCGCCATCCGCGCCGCAATTCGCAACTCCGCGCCGCGACCGCCAGGGAGCGGGTTCATCCCTCACCCGGCAAACATTTGAAAACTTTTCTTTTTCCTCTTGACACACACACACACTAGACTGCTGGATTGAAGTCAAAGCTGGTCCAAGTTCCAATCGGTTTCTGGGCAGTTTCGCAGGCATCTCATCGTGGAAGGAGGCGGCCCGTGGTCCGGCAACTCGCCAAGGCCCCCTGGTGGGCATGGTCCGTCGTCAGTCTCGCTGTTATCGCTCTGGTCCTGCT
>CALFAY010000018.1 GCA_937944855.1 uncultured Planctomycetota bacterium | reverse complement strand
GGTCCTCAGCCAGATACGGAGCAATTTCCGCCCGCCGACAAGCCAACTCCTCCGCTGGGTCGATTGCCGGCTTTTTGCTGGGAGGCGGAACAGTCTTCCAGGCGGACTCGACTTCCCCGATGCGGTCCAAATGTGCCCTGGCAGCCAGGCGATGAGCCGAGATGGGACCGTTGGGGTTCCACTCCGCATTAAGCCACCGCTTCGACCACACTAACGGCTCCGAGATGCTGCACGCTCCCTGACGCAAGGCCGCCAACCGCTCGGCGTAGCCCTGACGGCTCACCTCCACGAGATTCTTCCGGGCCTCCGCCAGTTGCTGCGGTGCGCCTTTCTGAAACTCCAGCAATCGCAGCCGGGCATACGCCAAGGTGTAATCCGCTTCGAGCAGTTCGCCTCCGCTCCTGTCGGCCTGCGATTCCTTGCGGCGTTTCTCGAAATCCCGGACGGCGGTGGCCCGGTCGATCAGGTACTCCCAGCCCTTGACGTGGTCCTCGGGGCGCTGACAGGTTTCGAGATAGGCTGTGACGAGTCGGCGATCCCAGCGTAGCAGTTCGACGGTGGAGCACAAGCCTTGGGTGTACCGTCTCTGAGCCTCTTCCCGACCCCGATGAGCGACGGCCAGCCGCTCCTCCAGCAAGAGCGGCGCGGCTCGCAACTCCGGTCCCTTCTGGGCAGGGGAAGGCGGCGTCTCAGCCTGCCGTTGGATCCATCCTGACAGCACGAGTAGCAAGAGCGTCACAATGGCGTTCCTCCGGAGTTTCGACGCACCCAGCGACCAGACTACTTTCCTTCGTTCTTGACGACCTTGATCTGTTCCGGTCCTTCGACGCGAATCTGCGGCTTGTTCTGGTAGAGCGAGACCTTGCCCGTCACGCGAATGGTTTCGTTGGCGTAAAAGCTCTTTGGGTCAGCTACCCCGGCCTTGGCGAACTTGTCCAACAATTTGCTGTCGATGACGATGGTGAAGTTCTTGGGACTGCGGAAATCCTTTTCCGAATTAAGGAAAAACAGCTTGTTTCCGCTCCGGGTTTCACCAGTGGACTGTACAACCAGTTCCACCGTGACGGTCTGGCCGACCTTTTTGCTTGCCTCCTCGACGTTAAGAGCGTTGTCCTCCTGGACCTGGATCGGTACCGTGAACATCACCACCGTCAGTAATGCCCGCCAACGCATGAGCCACCTCCGCGATCTGAAGCGAACTGCTTCGCACCCTGTGTGCCGGTGCTGGACACGATCCCCATTACCTGATCAGAGCTAGTGATAGCGAATGCCCGGGACATCGGCGAACGGCAGCCGCCGGGGTTCAGCGGAACTGCGGACGGACTTGACGCTATCCCCTG
The DNA here is from genome assembly GCA_937944855.1 of uncultured Planctomycetota bacterium. Classification (GTDB taxonomy): domain Bacteria; phylum Planctomycetota; class Planctomycetia; order Gemmatales; family HRBIN36; genus JANWWR01. The sequence goes on along the minus strand of CALFAY010000018.1, from coordinate 78,227 downwards.
GAACGAGTAGTTTCAAACCGAGTAAGGTTCGAAGTTTTTTCCTTCCTCGTTCAAGCGGCCCGGGCAGGTCTGTTCGGCTCCGCCTGTATAGCACCAAGGTGCCGCTCCAGCCTGGCGTGCTTGGGAAAAGCAATCGCCCGGGATTTCGAGGGAGATCGCCCTGGAATAACACCGAATTGTCAAGTCCGATTTCGCTTTGCGGGAGCAGGAATAGGGTTTGAGAGATCCCGGGCTGCCGCGGAAGGGATCCGCCGCTGATGTCAGATACGACAGCCATCCGTGTTTTTCGGGAGCCGATTGTCTACCTGCTCGGCAGACAACTCCTGGATGAGTCACAGCTGGAGGCGTTTCTGCGGGATCATGGAGTAAGCTGGGAGTCCGACGCCCCGACTGCGGCGGAATACCTGGTCGAAACCGCAGGTCGGGTCTGCTATATGAGCTTCGCCCGGCCGCGTCCGGGAGGCAACTCAGCCTACATCGGCCATTTGCTGGAAGTGGGACACGGTTCCGTTCTGGAACATGCCGTGTGGAACTTCCTGATCACCGGCGTGAGCCGGTCGTTGACCCATGAGCTGGTCCGTCATCGGGCTGGCTTTGGCTACAGCCAGCTCAGCCAGCGGTATGTGGATGAATCCGTGGCCGAGTACGTCGAGCCGGACGTGATCGCCGAAGACCCTGAACTGCATCAGTTATGGTTAGAAACCATTCGTCGGACTCACGAGGCATACGTGGTGTTGGCGGAGAAATTGCAGTCCAAGTACCTCGACGAACCGGATCGCACCCAGCGTCGCAAACTGGCACGCCAGGCCGCCCGAAGCGTGTTGCCCAACGCCACAGAAACAAAGATCTTCGTGACCGCCAATGCTCGGGCACTACGGCACTTCATCGAGATGCGCGCTTCCCGACAGGCGGAGGTGGAAATCCGCAAACTGGCCGTGCAGATGCTCAAGATCATGCAGAAGGAGGCGCCCAACCTGTTCGGGGACTACGTGCTTCAGCCCCTGCCTGACGGAACATTCGAGGCCACGACCACGCACCGCAAGGTCTAGTGATTTGTCAGTATCCGAGGTTTCCATGCAACCACCCAACGGGAAAGCCGAAGGGATTCTTGAAGTTTATTCCAGGGGATATGGTTTCCTTCGCAATCCCCTCAAGAGCTTCACGGTGCAGCCCAACGATGCCTACGTCCACGCCGCATTGATCGAGAAGTATGGCCTGCGTCCGGGACTGCGCATCGCCGGGCGGGTCGAACCCAACCCCAAAGTGCAAGGATTACGCCTGGCCAGCGTGGATCTCATCGAGGGCGAAGATCCCGCCCGCTACAAGCAACGCAACTTCGATGAGCTGACGCCCATCGACCCGCACGAATGGTTGCGATTGGAGACTGGCCCAGAGCCGCTGACCACCCGGGTCATGGACCTGTTGACTCCCATCGGCAAGGGGCAACGCGGGTTGATCGTCGCTCCGCCCCGCTCCGGCAAGACCATTCTGCTTCAACATGTCGCCCTGGCCGTCGCCAAGAACTACCCGGAGATGATTGTCATGATGCTCCTGGTGGACGAACGGCCGGAAGAAGTCACCGACATGCGCCGCAAGATCAAGGGGGAAGTCCTGGCCAGCAGCTCCGACTACGATACCGCGCAACACGTCCGGCTGGCTGAACTGGTGCTGGAACGGGCCAAAAGGCTGACGGAAATGGGCAAGGACGTGTTTCTGCTCATCGACAGCCTGACCCGCCTGGCTCGGGCTTACAACAAGCAGGTCGGCACCAGCGGCCGCACCATGACCGGCGGCATCGACATCCGGGCTTTGGAAGTGCCCAAACGATTGTTCGGCACCGCTCGGGCCTTCGAGGAAGGAGGATCGCTGACGGTCCTGGGCACCGCCCTGATCGAAACCGGCTCGCGGATGGACGACATCATCTTTCAGGAGTTCAAGGGGACGGGCAACATGGAACTCGTCCTCGACCGCCGCCTGGCCGACCGCCGCGTGTTCCCGGCCATCGACATCAGCCAGTCCGGCACCCGCAAGGAGGAACGCCTTTTGCCCCCGGACATTCTTAAGGGCGTGACGTTGTTGCGGCGAAGTCTGGTGTCGATGAATCCCGTAGCGGCTATGGAATCCCTGGTCGCCAAGTTGGCTGAGTATCCAAGCAATGCCGAGTTCCTGGCCCGCATCAGCCGCTTCACCAAAACGTGAGGACCGGCTGTTGCTCGACGCTGCCCGTGCAGATTCAAGGCAATCATGACTGCCGTTCGGGTCCGCGACGTCGAAATTGCTTACGAACAGCATCGCTATCGCACGCCGATCAAATTCGGCGGGGTCGCCTTCGATCGTGCTACCCTGCTCAATGTCCGGCTGACCTGTGAGACGGAGGACGGCAGGAGGGCCGTCGGCTTCGGTTCGATGCCCCTGGGCAATGTCTGGTCCTTTCCCTCGCGGACTCTGACTTACGACCAGACGCTCCAAGCCATGCGCCGCCTGGCGGAACGTATTCAGCGGATTTACGCCGACTGCTCCGAGGCAGGTCACCCTATCGAACTGACCAGCGCGCTGGAACAAGACTGCTTCGCCGCTGCCGAGGCGGTCAGCCGCGAGGAACGCCTCTCAGAGCCGATTCCCCGACTTTGCACCTTGGTAACGGCCAGTCCTTTCGACGCGGCGTTGCACGACGCCTTCGGCAAAGTGCATGGTCTGAACTGCTATGCGACGTATGGTCCGAATTTTCTTCCCGGCGATCTGGGCCGCTTTCTGGGTCCAGAGTTCACCGGCGAAACCCTCGACCGCTATTTGCTCCGTCAGCCCGTTCCGCGGCTGCCGTTGTACCACCTCGTCGGCGCGCTGGACCCGCTCGACGCGAACGATTTGACTCAGCCGGTCGGCGACGGCCTTCCGGAGACGCTGGCCGAGTGGATCGAAAGGGACGGCCTGACGCACCTGAAAATCAAGCTCAATGGCGACGATCTGAATTGGGACGTCGAGCGCGTCTTGCGGGTGGACCGGGTCGCAACGGCGGTTCAAGTTCGTCGTGGCGTTTCGCAATGGTATTACTCGCTCGACTTCAACGAACGCTGTCGGGACGTGGGATACCTGCTGGAGTTCCTGGCTCGGATTCGCTTGTCAGCCCCTGGGGCGTTCGACCGCACCCAGTACATCGAACAGCCGACGGCCCGCGATTTGCAAACCCAAGCCTCCAATTCCATGCACGCGGCAGCTCGGCTGAAGCCTGTGGTCATTGACGAATCGTTGATAGATCTGGAATCCCTGAAGCTGGCCCGGGAACTCGGCTATACCGGAGCGGCACTGAAAGCCTGCAAGGGGCAAACGCAATCTTTGCTCATGGCTGCGGCAATTCAGAAGTACGGCATGTTTCGTTGCGTTCAAGACCTGACCTGCCCCGGCGCTTCCCTGATCCATTCCGCCGGTCTGGCCGCCCATGTCCCCGGGGTCGCGGCGATCGAGGCCAACGCCCGTCAATACATGCCCCAGGCCAACCGCCCCTGGGAGGAGCGCTACCCGACACTCTTCCGCGTCGTATATGGCACGGTGGAAACCGGCGTCCTGACAGGGCGGGGGTTAAGTGCCGTGGATTGACTTCTCCGCCCTGTGCTTCAAAGGATGCTAAAGCGACGCAAAGCGGGCGGGTCCGTAGGGGGAAGGATCGAGATGCAACGGCTCCCCGGAAAGCATCTCGGCCACGAGTTTCCCCGTTCCAGAGCCGGTAGCCAGTCCGATCATATTGTGCCCGGCAGCGATGATGACATTGCCCAGGAGCGGCGACGGCCCAATGATGGGAACGCCGTCCGGCGTCATCGGCCTCCAGCCGAACCACTCTTCGAGAACCGGCTTGCCGACCGGCTCATGGAGATAGATGGCCGCTCCCGCCTTCAGAAGTTCGAGCCGATCGCGCCGCAGCGTCGAGTCATAACCGGCGAACTCCATCGTCGAACCGAGCCGGTAGGCACTGTCCAGGGGCGTCACAGCCACGCGGTGCTCTTCGAAGATCAACGGCACCCGAGGACAGCGGGCTGGCTTCCCCATCGTGATCGAATAGCCTTTCCCCGGTTCGATGGAAATAGAACACCCCAACTGCTTCTCGAATCGCGGCGTCCAGGCCCCGGTGGCGACGACAAACGCATCAGCCCGCAGTTCTTCTCGATCCGTTACGGCCGTCTCGGCCCGATGACCGGCGCGGCGGAATTCACGAAACGTCTGCCCTTCGAGAATCGTCACTCCGCGCTCGGAAAGCACACGCCGCATCTCCGCCATGAAGCGGTCGGGACGCAGGTGGGCGTCGATCTCATAAAACCACCCGCCTCCCAGTCCGGGTTTCAAGGCTGGCTCAAAGGCCGTTAGTTCTTCTCCATCGAGCCTCTTGGCCGGGACGCCATACTCTTCGCTGAGCAGTTTGTTGGTCGTGGCGTACTCCCCCATGCCGTGCCTGGTTCGGAAAACGAGGACAAGTCCGCGAGCCTGCCATTCGCAGTCCAGTTTCTCTTCTCGAATGACTTGCTCGTACAAAGCCCGTGAGGATTGCAGAAGCGGATGGAGAGCGTGCCCCGCCCGGATCATGTCGCCGTAGGTGCACCGCCGCAAAAAGCGAAACATCCAACCCCACAACGCGGGGTCGAGCCGGAAGCGGATCTTGAACGGCCCATTGGGCTGTAGCAGTGCCTTGATCGCCGTGCGGACGGCTTTCGGCCCAGGGATCGGCAGGACGTGGCTGGGCGAAACGTATCCGCAATTACCATGCGAGCAGCCCTTCCCAAAGCCGCCTTGGTCAAGAATCGTCACTTGCCATCCGGCACGGTTGAGGAAGTATGCGGACCAGGCCCCGATGACTCCGGCTCCAAGGATGACCACGCTTCCCGCGCTCATGGACGGATGCCCCAACAGAAAGGATCCTCGGGATCCAGCACAAGGGTCGCATACCCCGTCACATAGGCGGTGCCGGTAATGCGCGGCACGATGCTGCCGTCATCAAACACTTGTACAGCCTCGGCCTCGAAGACGCTCCCCAGGATGCTCTCCTGTCGCCAGACTTCTCCCGGTCGCAGTTTACCGTCCGCGAGCAGACAGGCCAGCTTGGCACTGGTACCTGTCCCACACGGAGAACGGTCATAGGCCTTGCCGGGACAGAGCACGAAATTGCGGCTGTGGTTGCGGACGTCCCGCGGCGGGCCGAGCAGTTCGATGTGGTCGATCACCCCGCCGTCGGCGCCCGTGAGGTTCTGCCGCTCCAGGGCTTGGCGGATCTCCCAACAAAACGCTGTCAATTCCTCGACCCGGCGCACGTCAAGGTCTTGACCATGCTCCTCGACCAGGAAAAACCAATTGCCTTCCCAGGCGATGTCGCCCTGGATTCGGCGGTCGTCGGCCAGACGAACGGATATGCCCTTGGCGAACCGATAGCTGACCACGTTCTCGAACGTGACGCGGTTTCCTCCCTGGTATTTCACGGCTACCACGCCGACCGGCGTTTCGATGCGATGACGTCCTGGCTTGATTCTCCCCAGTTCCGCAAGGGTGACAACCAAGCCGATCAGCCCGTGCCCGCACATGTTCAAGGTGCCGACGTTGTTGAAAAAAATGACCCCTGCCGCGCAGTCGTGGTCGCTGGGCGGGCAGAGGAGCGCGCCCACAAGCACATCGGAGCCACGCGGTTCATTGACCACGGCCGAGCGGAAGCGGTCCCATTCCCGTTCAAAGATCCGTCGGCGTTCGGCCAGGGTTCCGTTGCCCAGATCGGGCCCTCCGCCGAGGACGACGCGAGCTGGTTCACCGCCGGTATGCGAGTCGATCACCTCGACGCGCTGCGTTTCGGCCATGATCGGCCTCTATCCGAAGGATCACAGGATGTCGATGAGCGACTGGGACTTTACTATCGTGCATTCTTCAGGAAAGGTATGGAAAGCCTGGACGACGAGGCTGCGTTTATTGCCCTCGATGGTCAGGAACCCGAGGGGAGCCAGGGCGAGACGGTGATTGGGCTGAAAATTGTGCAGGATGCCCCGCCGCATCCCGTCGGCCAGAATCTCGTCATGAACGTGCAGAAAGATTTCCCATGACAGGGTCTCGACCTGGGTACTCATCTGGTACCGGATATCCGGCCTGACCTGAACTTGGCCGACTTGCTCGCCGCGGAGCCGGTGATTCAGCAGGCTGTTGTCAGGCAGTTCATCGCCGGAGGCGGCGGTGACCTCCGTGATCCAGACGTCGTTGCGTTCCCAGGTCAGGACGTGCCCGGAGCGTGTGATCCGGACATGAACGTTCTGCGTATCGCACACCAGCCGCCGCTCCGCAAAGACTTCAAAAATCTCGGGATGCAGCGGGCGATTGTACAGGTGAAAAACCAGATCACTCACGCGCGGCCGCGCGATCTGAACGTTCATGGCCAAACTCGATGATCTTGAGCACGCAGGCACCTCCTCCGAACTGTGCCGGGATTATAGGCACTCAGCTGGGAGTCAACAATCCAATTCTATACGGAAATGCTCCGAGGAATCCCCAGTCCACAGCGCCAGGCGTCTTGGTTGGCTCAAGCTTCGCAATCGCCGTGGTTTGTGTCGTCGGCAAGCCTTCGCCGACCTGTGGGGAGAACACGCCGCGGCGGGATGCTTGCGACCTTTTCGGTCGGACACCCGATCCTGAAAAAGCGGTGAGAATACGCAAATCAAGTTGCAGAACTGGTAGCTGAAGAAGGATAATCTGATCAAGAGGGTATGGATCTGGGAGTGACGTCATGTTCCCCTTCCACCGATCGTTCGTCGCTTCGCTGACTTGTCTGGCCTGGGTGCTGCTCTTCTGTCCAGACTTGCTGGCTCAGGGCGGCGGCTTTGGGGGCGGTTTTGGCGGAGGAGCGGGACTCGGGGGCGGTCGTCCCGGCGGGGGCCTGGGCGGCCTCGGGGGCGGCGGACTGGGTGGAGGATTTGCCGGGGGCGGATTGGGCGGAGGATTTGCTGGAGGCGGGTTCGCCGGGGGCAACTTCGCCGGAGGAGGATTTGCCGGTGGACAGTTCACCGGCGGAGCGTTCACAGGAAATGGTTTCACAGGAGGTTCCAACGGCCTCACCGGAGGGGCCGGTTCGGCGACTGGCCTGACTGCCGGATTCCTCGGCAGCACGTCCAGCGTCCTTCAGGCTCCCGGAGGAATGGCTCGCTTGGGTACGTTCAACGCCAGCCAGCTTGGCCGATTTGGTGGAGGCGGAACGATGGCCGTCAACCGCATGGGTGGGGCCGGCTTCGGCGGAGTCGGTGGGGTCGGACTAACCGGCGGCATCGGGATCGGCGGGATGCCGACGACGACGTTCGGAACCGGGGTCGGCGGTCTGGGCGGTGCCCGTACCGGCATCGGCATTACCGGGGGGTTCGGCGGATTGGCAGGCGGTACGGCCCTTGGGGGCGGATTCACTGGGGCACGCGGCGGATTGGGTTTCACGGGCGGCGGATTTGCCGGGAACACCATGGTCGGTGGTCGCGGCGGTCTCGGCTTCACGGGCGGTCTCGGCGGAGGTCTCATTGGCAACCGCATGGGCGGTAACTTGCTTGGCCAGGGCATGATGAACCGCGGCGGTTTGATGGCGGGAATTGGAACCACGCCGGTACCGATCTTCCGGTACCAGCTGGACTCCAGTTTCCCTCCTGCCGCTCCCTCAGTGCGTACCGAGGTGCCTCCCCGCTTGACCCAGGTGATTTCCACAGCCCGGTCGCTGCCGAGTCGCGACAATATCAAGCTGGAGATCGTGGACGGTGCCTTGGTCCTTACTGGCGAAGTGGCTACCGAGTATGAACGGACGTTAGCAGAGGCCCTGCTGCGGCTCGAACCAGGGGTGTACGACCTCAAGAACAACTTGCAAGTAAGCGGATCGCAGGGTGCTACTCCAGGCACGAATGGAACCACCAACACGCCGCCTGCCAGTTCGAATCCCTCAAGCGTTGCGCCGCCAGGCCAAAGTCCGCCTTCCGGAGCGGAACGGAAAGATTGAGTTCATTTCGACAGAGTCGCTGACTCGCTGACTGCCATGCCTTCAGCCGGGTCAACGCTGGATGCGCAGCAGGGCCGATTTGGCTTCCTGGGTGAGCAATGCTTCGGGCGCTCCGGTCGCCAGGTTCCGCAATAAAGCGATGGCTCCTTCTGACGCATGGCGAGCCAGAAAATCAACGGCTCGCAGATGGCGCAGCATTTCCGGGGTGGGGGGGGCGGACCGCAGTTCCGTCAGCAGGTCGCCTACCTCGGCGCGAAGACCTTCGTCCTTGGCGTTTTGGCGGTGTTCTTCCAGCAGCGGTTCGACCTGTTGCCCCAATTGCAATAATGTCGTCCGTGCCCGATTCCGCTCGCTGGGATCGGGGTCGAGGAGTTTAACAATCAGTTGGCTGACCGCTTCGCGTTTGAGCGGCAAGGCCGGTTTGAGCCGGTGAGCCAGCAGATTCACCGCGGCTTCAGGATGAGCGGCCAGGAGCCGCTGGGCACGCAAGGCTCTGCGGGCGTCGGTCTCGGCCAGGTCTTCCCAGGCGGCGTCGAGGTCGGCGGGAGAGAGGGCGGCGGGAATCGGAGTTTTGGCGGTCATCGTGGACCGCTGGGGCCGCACTTCCAGAGATGCAGCACCCAGGCTGGCCGAACACAGATACTTGCCATCGGGGAAGAAAGTTAGGGCGGACACGATGCCCCGATGGCCGTTCAGACAACGCTCCTCCCGTCCGGAAGCGACTTCCCACAGATGGAGCCGTCCTTGGCTGTCCCCGGCGGCCAGCAGTGCGCCCGACGGCGAAAACGCCACCGCCAGCACGACCCCGGAATGCCCCCGCAATTGGAACTTCTGCTTTCCCGTATCGACCTGCCAGATGCGGACGTGCTCCTCCCCGCCTCCACTGGCCAGAAGTGTGCCGTCCGGACTGAAGGCCACGCACTTGACGCCGCCGTTGTGCCCGATGAGTTTTTGCACTTGTGCCCCGCTGGAAAAGTCCCACAGCCGCACGGTGCGGTCCCAACTCCCCGAAGCCACCTGGGAGCCTTCGGGTGAACAGGCCACCGATTCGACGGCCTGATGGTGCCGCTCCCAGCGTGCGATGGCTTGCCCCGTGGCGGCAAGCCAGACGCGGACCGAAGCATCCTCCCCGCCGGAAACCAGATGCTCCCCGGTCGGCGAGTAAGAGATGCACAACACGCTGCCTTTGTGCCCGACGCACCGCCGCAGTTCGGTAAAGCTCGCCGTTTCCCAGACCTTGATGAACCCATCGGCTCCGCAGGAAGCGAGCGACTTGCCGTCCGGGGCAAAGGCCAACCCTTTGACCGGACCCGCATGGGCCACCGCCTGGCGGCAAAGGCGTTCCGTGTTGAGGTCCCAGAGCCGGACGACGCCATCCTCGGCCCCCGCCGCAAGCCAGCGGCCGTCCGGAGACAGGCTCACGCAGGAAATGGGAATCTGAGAGGCAGGCAACTGGCTGAGCTGAAGTCCGCTCGCTAGGCTCCAAATCCGGATGGACATCGGCTCAATCCCGTTTCACTTCAGCTGCCCGGGGAGCAGGTCGCAATACACTCGTCATTCCCGCGTAGCCGCCGTGATGGCAGCGGCCCAGGACGGCTGTTCCCGGGCCTTGGCTTCCAGACGCGGAACCAGTTCAGCAGGCAGAAACTTCCGCAATTCCCCTCCGAACGCTGCGATCTGCCGAATCAGCGTGCTGCTCAAATGTTGATACTCCACACGGGAGAGCAAGAAAACGGTTTCGATCTCGGGATCCATGGTCTGATTCGTAAGCGACATGGTGAACTCGTATTCCATGTCGCTGACGGTTCTCAGCCCCCGAATCATGATGCTCGCTCCGACCTGCCGCACGAACCGCACAGCCAGGCCCTCGAACGGCCGAACTTCGACACCAGGCAAATCCCGAAGTACCTGCGTGAGCATGTCCACCCGCTCTTCGATGGAAAACCACGGCAGCTTCTCCGGGTTAATGCCGACTCCGACGATCACTTTGTCGAAAATTCTCGCCGCCCGGGTGATGATGTCGATGTGACCCAGGTGCACGGGATCGAACATGCCGGTGTACACGGCTCGGCGGCTCGTGGTCGGGTTCATGCCGACTTTCTCCCCAGGTTCAGGAGCGGCCCGGCGAGTCTGGCGCTGGCATCTCTCGCTTTTATCCTACCAGATCGTCTCGAACCGAGAATCACAGATGCCGGATGATCTCGGCGGTCAGCGTTTCCGTCGTGCCGTCACCGCCCAGGTCGCGCGTCAGGCCGACGCCGCGCTGAAGCGTCCGCAGCACGGCCGATTCGATCCGCGCCGCAGCCGTTCTCTGTCCAATGTGATCGAGCAACAGCACCGCCGATCGCAGACATGCGATCGGATTGGCCAGGCCCTTCCCGGCGATGTCCGGAGCACTTCCATGAACCGCTTCGAAAACGGCGTAGCGACTGCCGATATTGGCCCCAGGTACCAATCCCAGACCGCCTACCAGCCCGGCGCAAAGATCGCTGATTACGTCGCCAAACAGATTCTCCATCACCAACACATCGAAACGGGTTGGATCCAGGGCCAGTTCCATGCACAGGTTGTCGATGCGCCGCTCCTCGAACTCGATGAACGGGAAGTCGGCAGCCACCTGCCGGGCTGCCTGCAAGAACAATCCGTCGCTGAGGCGTAGCACATCGGCTTTGTGGCAGAAGGTGACTTTTGCCCGGCCTTCCCGACGGGCGAGTTCGAAAGCGAAACGGACAATCCGCTCTGCCGCCCGCTGCGTCACGACGCGCAGACTTTCCACGACCCCCGCGACGACGACATGCTCCAGGCCCGAATACAGCCCCTCGGTGTTTTCCCGCACGACGATCAGGTCCACGTCCTGAAACGGAACCTGGATCCCCGGCAACGTCCGCACCGGCCGGACGCTGGCGTAAAGGTCCAACTCCTGCCGCAGCCGCACGTTGATCGACCGGAATCCCTCTCCGACCGGCGTCGTGCACGGACCTTTCAGGGCCACCCGGTACCGGCGGATCAGGTCGAGCGTTTCCGGAGGCAGGAGATCGCCGAAGCGCTCCGCACAGGCCGCCCCGGCATGGGCGACGACCCAAGAGATCGGGACCCCCGCGGCGGCCACGACGCGCTGCGTCGCCGCAGTCACCTCCGGCCCGATGCCGTCTCCGGGAATCAAGACGACGTGCATCAAGCAAACTCTCCTTCGGCTCCGTGTCCGGAGAAGCCATTCGCTTCCATTTTCGGCCGAGGGAGAGTTACGGACTAGTGGTTCAAGATGAACTCATTGCTATTGAGCAAGGCCCACAGGATGTCCTGATAGGCATTGGCGGGATCGCCCGTAGTGTTGTAGCTGACGAGGCGATTGGCCAGAGCCGCCTCGGCAGCCGTCGGAGGCCGGGTCAACGCCGCCAGGTAGAGCCGTTGAATCGCTTGGCCCGGCTTCAAATTAGCCACCTCGGCGACCGTGCTGCCGCTCTGCTTGCGGATCGCCCCATTGAGCTTGGACCCGTTCATGAGCAGCAACGCCTGCACGACCGTGCCGTTGAACGTCCGTTCGTTCCCTTCGTCGTCTCCGAAGTTGACCGTGAAATCGCTCAGCCACTCCTCGTACATTTTCTGCCGCTCTTCCTTGGTCGCACGGGTCCGCTCGGCGTTGGTGGTGACGAAGATGGAATCCACTAGCTGTTCCGGAGACATGGCCTTGAGCAACATGCGGGCAAAGTACGGCTCGGCATCCGGTTTCTTGTTGGAGTCGTTGGCGATGCTGGTGAGATGATAAGGCTTGCTGCGGGTGATCCAGGTGATGAGCCGCTGGAGGTCGTAGTCTGCCGCTACGAAGTAGCGAGCCAGACCGTCGAGCAGTTCCGGATGGGAAACGGGATTGTGCTCGCCGAAGTCGTCCACCGGGTTTGTGAATCCCCGCCCCATGAAGTGGGCCCACATGCGGTTGACGATGGCCTTGGCAAACATCTCGTCCCGGATCAGGAAACGGGCCAGTTCCTGCCGCCGATTCATTTCAGAAGTCAGCACCAGCCGGGTGCCGTCGAGCCAGGTCGGCGACGTTCGCAGCAGGAGGCCGTTCCGCTTTTCGTAGAATACGCCGCCATCCCGATTGACCTCGGGGTTGTCCCGCAGCGTGTAGTATTGCCCCACCGAATCCCGCTGCCGGACCTCGATCAGGTCAGGGGTACGTTCGATTTGGCGGAAGAAGGCGTTGACGCCCCAGTAGCTGGCTTGTTTGCGGCTGTCGATGAAGGGGTGGTCGTGGCACTGCGTGCACTGGGTCTGGATGCCCAGAAACAGCCGCGTCACCCGGGCCGTGGCCGGGTGCATTTCGTACTGCCCTTCCTCCATCCGCTTATCGTTCGGGACCCGCTCGACGCCGAAGTTGCTCAGGAGGAAGTTGACGGGACCATTTTCGTTGGCTCTGCCGGAGGCAGTCAACAACTCCGTCACCATCTGGTCGTAACGCTTGTTGATCGAGAAACACTCTTCGAGGTAAAGTCGCAGACGTTGCCGATCTGTACCCGGCTGGGTGGTCCGCGTCACCAGCCAGACTGTCCAGATGTTGGCCCAGTTGCGGGCGTAATCCTCATTCTGCAACAGATACCGAATCTCCTCCCGACGCCGTCGTTCCGCAGGCCGCTTCTGGAAGGCGGTGATCTCAGCGATGCTGGGAATCCGGCCGGCGATGTCGAGATGAACGCGGCGAAGCCATTCGTAATCGTTGGCCGGCTTCGACGGAGTGATCTTGTTCTCGGCCCACTGTTTCTCGATTTGTTCGTTGATGAAGTCGACGACGACATCGTCGATGACGCTGGCCGAGCCGCGGGGCGGATCGCTCTCCGGGGAATTGGCGGGGGGTTGACTGCGGACGGGAAGAGGCATCGTGGCCACGGCTACCACCAGGAGGCCGCCCAGCGTCGAGCCAGCCAAACCCACTCCACGGCGAAAGATCTTCATGTCATTCCCCCTCGCTTTCCGCGTCCCCATCTTGAAGCGAAGACCAATCCTGCCTCTGCAATCTTAATGGACGCTCGGCAGCGCTGTCAAAGCCGGGCATCTCCGACTTGAGCCACTGTAAGGAGACGGAGAGTCTCCGCTTCATCGCTTTAGACGCCTTCCGGTTCGACGAAGTTCCGCGGAGTTTCGATGGTTCAGGCGTCGCTCTTCAGGATCACATAGCGGCTTCCACCGCTGGGGGTACGGACGGTCAGCAGGATGCCCTTCTGCAAGGATGCCTTCTCGATGACTTGTTTCAACGCGGCGGCACTGTCCACCGGCTGGCGTTCGGCCCGAACGATCAGCATGCCCGCCCGCAAGCCGGCGATGTCCGCGACGCTGCCTCGCTCCACCCGCGTGATCACCACTCCTCGGGCTTCCCGGTAGCCTAGCTGGTCGGCCAAGTCAGCTGTCAGTTGAGCGACCTCCAGGCCCACGGATTCGATAATCACACCATCAAAGGCCGGTTCTTCCCGGCTGGGAGCGCGATTGCGCCGTTCGCTCCGGACCAGCCCGTAGTCTTCGGGCTGCTCTTCGACAGCGACCTTGATCTTCTCCAACTTGCCTTCGCGAATCACGGACAGTTCGAGTACCTTGCCAATCTCCGACTCGAAGACTGAGCGTTGCAGTTCTTTTCCGTCCAGGATCTTGCGGCCGTTCACGGCGGTGATGACATCCATCTCCCTCAGCCCGGCCTTGGACGCCGGCGTGTCCGGATAGACTTGCATGACCACCACGCCGCGCTGGTCGCCGAGGTTGAGTTGTTCGGCCAACCGCTCGTCTACGTCCTGCATCTGGATTCCAAGATAGCCCCGGCGGACCTTGCCTTCCTTGGCCAGTTGGGTGACGACAGCACGCACCATATTGCTCGGAATGGCCAAGCCGACCCCCTGGAAGCCGCCGCTCTGGCTTTTGATCGCGGTGTTGATGCCGATGATCTGCCCGTCCATGTTCACCAGCGGACCGCCGCTGTTTCCCGGATTGATGGCTGCGTCCGTCTGGAGATAGTCCTCAAACAGGCTGAGGTTGAGGTTGCGACCTTTGGCACTGATGATGCCGTGCGTCACGCTTCCTGCCAGACCGAACGGCGCACCGACAGCCAGCACCCGGTCGCCGATCTCGACGGCGTCGCTGTCTCCCAACTCGATGTAAGGCAGAGGCGTGGGAGATTGGATGCGGACGAGGGCGAGGTCCGATTTCGGATCGGTCACAATCGACCGGGACGTGAACTTTCGTCCGTCTTTCAATTGAACTTCAACCTGATCGACGCCGCTGACGACATGGTTGTTCGTGACCACGATGCCGCTCGGGTCAATGATCGCTCCGGATCCGGCCTGTTCGGGAAAGAGTCGTCCCCGAGCCGATCCGCCTCGACTGGCGGCCTGGATATACACCACGGCAGGAAGAACCTTCTTGACGACGTCCCGGTAGGAGAACGGATCGCGGCCCTTACTCGCCGGGACGGTTTGGGCCACGAAACTCCCCAGCCGCGGTTCTGCCTGCCCCCACGGCAGAAGTTCGGCCAGGATCAGGCCCGAAAACACGCCTACCACAAGAAACAGCGTAGCTACTTTCCATTGATGCATGGTTGTTGCTCCTGCTTGAGATGTATTGCTCTGGGCTTTGACTGCACCGCATGCCTCGCCCCAGCGAGAACGCGAAAACGGCCGGCAGACCCGGTCGGTTAGTAGCCTTACCTATTTTACGGTCGTCTCAAAGTGCGATGTTCACAGTTTTCACCGTGTCACGCATTCCGTCCAGGCGGAGGTTACGGAAACTGCCGAGGGCGGTGATTCCGCAAGCCTGGGTAAAAAACCCTGCCTGACGCATGTTGTTCTGTATAATCAGTTTGCGAGTCAAGTCTTCAGGCGAGGTTCGTGCATGGCACAAAGTCCGAAAGGCGTAGCCCTGGTTGCCCAGTCCGGGGGTCCAACCGCCGTCATCAACGCCAGCGCCTGCGGCGTGATCCAGGAAGCCTTACGCCAATCGGTCGTCACAGGCATCCTCGGGGCCAACCGCGGCATCCTGGGGGCCTTGGAGGAAGATCTCTTCGATCTGACGGCCGAAAATCCCGAAACGATTAGCGGCCTGCTCAGTACCCCCTCGGCGGCCATCGGCTCTTGCCGTTACAAGCTCGGTTCCCTGAACTCGGACCAGGCGAAATACGAACGTCTGCTGGCTGTCTTCCAAGCGCACAACATCCGGTACTTCTTCTACATTGGCGGCAACGACAGCATGGACACCGCCGACAAGGTACACCAACTGGCCCAGGAAGCCGGCTACGACCTACGGATCGTGGGCATTCCCAAGACGATCGACAACGACTTGCCCTGTACCGATCACTGTCCCGGCTATGGCAGCGTGGCGAAGTTCATGGCAACCGCGACGATGGAAGCCGGGCGGGACACCGAAGCCATGTACACCTTTGACGCCGTCACGCTCATCGAAGCGATGGGCCGTAATACAGGCTGGATTGCTGCCGCCTGTGGCCTGGCCTGCCGCGATGACCGGGACGCTCCGCAACTGATCTACGTCCCCGAAATACCCTTCGACCCCGACCGCTTTCTGGGAGATGTGGAAGACGTGCTGCGGCGCCTGGGCGGAGTCTGTGTCGTCGTCAGTGAAGGGCTGAAAGACGCTTCGGGAGAATACCTCCGGGCGGAGACCGGTTCTTTCGGCGCCGACCGATTCGGGCATCGCCAACTGGGCGGCGTCGCGGACTACTTGAAGGAACTGATTGAAGCCAGGCTCAAGGTCAAAGCCCGGTTCAATAAACTGGGCACCTGTCAGCGCAACGCCATTCACTTTGCTTCCCAGACCGACAGCCGGGAGGCCTACCTGTGCGGTCAGGAAGCGGTCCGCCAAGCGGTGGCAGGCCGATCTGGAGTCATGATTACGCTGGAACGCATCAGCCAACAACCGTATGAGTGTCGAACCGGAACGGTGGCGTTGTCGCAAGTCGCCAACAAGGTCAAATACCTTCCCCGGGAATATATGAATGCAGCTGGCAATCACATCACCCAGGCGATGCGGGAGTACGCATTGCCTCTCATCCAAGGAACCGTTCCTCTTCGAATGCACGAGGACGGCTTGCCGCTCTTCGTGCGATTCAGGCGCCTGACGGTTCCGAAACGCCTGCCCGAGTGGAAGGCCCGTTGAGAACGCAACATGGTTTCTTACAACTTCCTGCTTCCCGAAGCGCTCGGCGAGCCGGACATGCAGGCCCTGTCCCGGGCGTACCTGATCAGCGGCACGGAGTACGTCCCCTGGCCGACCGAAGTGACCTTCGGACGTGGCGAACTGGCCGTTCACAGTTCCGTCAGCGAAAGCAGCTGCCTTTCCGCGCCCTGGTCGGTTGATGGCCAGGGCCACGTACTCCTCACCACCGGCAGCCTGATGCAACGGGAAGAACCGTATCATCTCGTGCTCGAATTGGCTCGCGGCAAGGTCAACCACCTGCGCACACAGGCAGCGGACTGGGAGATGGGGGGGCTGGTCCTGGCCGAGGAACTGCGGAACGGACTGCGATCCGTCTCCGCCACCTTCGCTCACGCGGCCTGTAACCAGGATGACGCGGGTACGGTCCGAACCTGCGCTCAACAAGCCATCGACCACGCAGTTGCCCTGGGCGATCAACTGGTCGAAACCTATGTGGCTCAGGTGTTGCAATTCCGACTGGCCCGCGAGAAGCCCCTGCCGACCCTCCTGGCCTGCCGAATCAATGGACCGACGCCTGAGATGACCCGCACCGGCCTGCTCCACAACGCCGTGAATGGCGTCCAGATGCCGTTTCACTGGCCAATCATCGAACCTACCGAGGGGGAATACCTTTGGACCGCCACGGACAATCTGATGTCCTGGGCGGAAACCCAAGGATGGGAGGTCGTGGGTGGTCCGGTCATTGATTTCGCAAGCCATGCCTTGCCCGAATGGCTCGGCCGATACCGGGGCGATCTCCGCCGCATCATCAATTACATGGACGATTACCTGGAAATGGTCTTGCAGCGGTACGGGAATCGCATCAAGACCTGGGAAATAGCTGCGGGCAGCAATTTGCCGCACGTCCTGGGTCTGAGCAAGGACGAACTTCTTCATTTGACCAACCGACTCTTCGACACCGCGGCTCAACTGAAGCCGAACTGCTCCTTCGTCCTCGGTCTGGCGCAGCCCTGGGGAGAGTATCTCAGCCGGGAGGATCGGGCTTATTTTCCGCTTCTGTTCACGGATGCCCTGCTCCGCAACCGCGCTTCGGTGGCGGCGATTGACATGGAAATCCTGATGGGCGTCCAGCCGCGGGGCAGCCTGCTGCGGGACGCTCTGGAATTGTCCCGGATCCTGGATCTTTACTCCCTTTTGGGCCTGCCTTTAAGAGTCACAGTGGGATGCCCGTCTTCAGCGGCCCCCGATCCGCAGGCGGTGGGGGAATATACCGTACAGCCCCGGGGAGCCTCGGCGGAGTGGTCGCCGGAAGTGCAAGCCCGGTGGGCTGAGCAGTGCATCGCCTTGGCCGTCAGCAAACCGTTCGTTGAAGCCGTTACCTGGATTCATTTTGCCGACGATCAGCCGCACTGGTTTCCTCAAGGCGGCCTAATCGGATTGGACGGCCAACCCAAGCCCATTGTCGCACGGCTGCAAGAAGTCCGCCGAGCCTACCTTCGCTGACCCCCGGCACCGTTTGAACGCGCTTCCGGCCAACGCAAATGGCGGTGCAGGAACTCGAAGGTGCCCTTTCCATTGATGGTGTGTGGTCCGACGAACCATTCGATGGCGACCCGGTCCCCGAGGCCAAGACGAGCTTGATATAGATGGCGTACCTTGGCGAACTCGTAAGCCACGGTTTCGTCCGGAGCCACGCCGTCGAAGTGGCCCCGCTCAACCATGAACGGCCGGGGAGCGATCAAGGCTGCCATCTCGGCATAGTTGAACGTGCTGCCCAGATCGAACTCGAAGATCTCGTACTCGCCGGTGAAAACGTAGCTGTACGGCGACCGCGACGAAGCGTTTTTGCAGACCCACTCGTTGAAGTCAGCGGAGCAGATGGACAGGCAGTAGTCCTGGACCAGCGGCGGAATACGCATGGCCGACTTCCCGCCGTAGGACAGCCCGTAAAAACCGATGCGTTCCCCGTCCACACAGGGGAGCGTTTTCAACCAGTTCACGATCTGTTGATGCTGCGGGACGATGACCGAAAAAAGCGTCTTCTGGATGGGATTGGCTTTCCGCTGCAAGGTGCGGAAGCGGTCGCCGAAGATGTACAGGTTCTGCGGGGCGAAGGTGATGAAACCACGCTCGGCCAGCTTGGAAGCGAAGTCATGATACGCCGGGTGCTTTCCTGTGATGACTTCCACAGGCCGCCCTTCGAGACCATGTTGACAGACCACGACCGGCCGCTTCTCGTTGGGTTTCAGATCTCTCGGCAGGACCAGGATGCCGTAAGCGATCACGTCGGGGAACACGTCCAGCACGACCTCGTAACCGATCCAGGCCGGTTCATCGAATAGCTTGCGAGTACGGGGATTGGCGGGAAGCAGCGGATAATCGAATCGCCCGATGACCTCCTCGGCGAAGAAACGACGAAACTTCTCGGCCTCAGCCTGATAGGCTTCAAGCGACTTGGTTGCCTCAAGAAGCGGCTTGAGAAACTGCTGCCGGACGTAAGGGCTTTCGGCGAGGAGCCACTGATTGTGTCGGTCGAGTTCATGCAGTTGCCGGCGTTGTCGTGCCTCGGCATCCGGCAGGCTTCGGATCGCTTCCGGGGGGGCAGCGATCGGGGCTGGCTGGCCAAAGGGTTCCAGAAAGGCCTTCAACGCCGAATCGTGGGAGTTCAAAGGGGAGTCGGGGTGACCAACCAGAACGAGGTTCTCGACTTGTGAACCATCGGTTCTTTTCCTCCGGGCGAACGGCCCAGCCAGTCGGCGAGCACGGGTACATTCTGTTTCGACCTCGGCCTGGGAAGGCGTCGTCAACCGGCCCGGTGCTCCGCCGCCTCCAGGCAGCGTCACCTCGGGACCCTTGCAGGCTTCCACAACCACGCGGCGCGGCAGAATCATGGCAGCGACTTCGGCGTCGCCGAAGTCTTCGAGCAATCCGAAGACGTTCCGGTCCACCGGCTGACGCCACACGTCCCGCCGATCACCGAGGCAGCCGCTGACGCAGACCGAGTCGATGCGGGGATCCAAGGCCGCAGCGTACAACGCGACCAGCCCTCCCTCCCCATAGCCAAAAATGCCGATACGCGGAGAAGTCCCTTTGCCCGCTTCCGGCCTCGCTCCTTCCTCGGACGCAAACCAGTCAACGACTGCCAGGACCTTCTGAATCTCGTAGCCGAGAATGTGCCGGCCCAGTTCATAGGCGGAGCGATAGATGAACTCCCGATGGGTCAGCACGGCCCGCCCGTTACGAGGTTCCCGTTTGCGACTGAGCAGGGCGGGTATGACCACGCGGCAACCACTCTCGGCCAATCGGCGGGCGACTTGGCTCTCTGGCGGCAAGCCTGGCTGCAAGCCCACGAGTTGTTCCGGCGTCTGGTCTGCGTCCGGCACGACGATCACATCGGCCACCGGTTTCCGTCCAACCGGCACGATGAGCAGGCCTTCCCCGTGAACGTCGGCAAACGCAGGCCACCGCACCGCGTGGATTTCGTAGCTTGGTCCCTTGCCGACGAAGGCTGGTTCGCGGGTGTTCGCCTGATACTCCAGGGCTTGACACCCCGTCCTCGGATCCCGTACCCCGAGAATGTGCGCCAGGCGTTTCCGCTTCGGTTCCAGCCAGCCTTGGTAGGCCTCCAAAGACGACGTATCCGCGTTCCAGCGGTCCAACCGCCGTTCCGCACTCTTCTCGACTTCGCGGAGCAGAAATCGGTCCACTCCGGCGACGAGGTGACTGGCGATGTCCCCTTCCAGCGTTAGCCGCTGCGTCCCGGGGAGCACGTCGGGTTGTTGCCCAGCTACCGGCCCGATCATGGCCAATCCGAGCAGGACGCCCAAGATCTGCTGACGACAGTTCGGTAGGGAGCGTTCGCGGATCATGATTCGCCCTCGCGGTGTGAAGTCCGAGGCAGAGCCATGATTCTACCGGATGGCGACGCAGCTTTTCACGTTGAAATACTTGGCGGTAGGATGATGGACGACCAGGGCTGAGGTGGACTGCTCGGGGTCGAGCAGGAAACTTTCGGTCAGGGTCACGCCGATCTGTTCCGGATGCAGCAACTCGAAAAGTTTTGCCTGGTCCTCCAGATTCGGACAGGCCGGGTAGCCGAAACTGTAGCGGCAGCCACGGTAGTGCAGCTTGAAGAGCCTCTGGATCTCCTGGGCGTCCTGGTCGGCGATGCCCCACTCCTGGCGGATGCGTTTGTGGAAATACTCCGCCAAGGCTTCTGCTGATTCGACGCTCAAGCCATGCAGGAACAGGTACTCAGAGTATTGATGGCTTTCAAACAACTCCCGCGTCCGTCGTCCGACCGCGGGACCGACAGTGACGACGAAGAAGCACACGTAATCCTCGGCGCCTTCGGGACCGACGGGGCGAAAATAGTCGCTCAGACATAATCCTTCCCCACTTTGCTGACGGGGAAAACTGAAGCGCAGCCGTTCGGTCCGTCGATCGTTCTCGAAAACCACGAGGTCATCGCCCTCTCCGGCACACGGGAAAAACCCATACACGGCGGCTGGCTGAAGCAGGTTCTCGTCCAGGCACGTCTTCTTGAGCCGTTCCAGGGTCGGGTAGGCGAACGCTTTGAGCATTCGCTCGTAGTCTGCCGGCTTAACGTTATTACGGCGTAATTGCCATTGGGTGCTGAAGAGCGTGCGGACGTTGAGAAATGGAAAGACGTTGGCCATCGGGATGTCTCGGACCGTCCGAACGCCGAGAAACGGCGGTTTGGGCACATCCGGGCTGGGCAGCACACTGCGGCGAGGCAGAGGCGAAACCGTCTCGGCCTCGGCGGCTCTTGCCTTCGTACCGTTCGGACCAGCCTCGTCGGTGAAGTCGGCAAGCTCCGCGGTCGCCAACTCCGCGGACAGCCGGCCTGCACCTTCTCTGGCCCGCTTGAGCCGACGTCGCGGGTTGCACAGTTCGTCCATGAGCCGCAGCCCGGCAAAGGCGTCCTCACCGTAATAAACCGGCCCTTTGTACACGGACCGCAGGGTTTCCTCGACATAGCGACGGGTCAGGGCCGCTCCGCCGCAGATCACCGGCAAGGTGATTCCCCGTTCGTTCAGGATTTCCAGGTTCTCCTTCATGACCACGGTGGACTTCACGAGCAATCCGCTCATGCCGATGGCGTCCGCATGATACTCCAGGGCGGCTTGCAGAATGGTCTCGATCGGCTGCTTGATGCCCAGGTTGTACACCTTGTAGCCGTTGTTGGTCAGAATGATGTCCACCAGATTCTTGCCGATGTCGTGGACATCACCTTTGACGGTAGCCAGCACCAGGCGGCCTTTCTCCGCCCCGACGGCCTTTTCCATGAACTGTTCGAGATACTTGACTGCCGCCTTCATCACCTCCGCCGACTGGAGGACGAAGGGTAACTGCATCTCCCCGGAGGCGAACAGCTCGCCGACGACTTTCATTCCTTCAAGCAGAATGTTGTTGATGATGTCCAGCGGGGAGTATTTCTGACGGGCGGCGTCCAGGTCGGCCAGCAGCGAATCGCGTCGGCCCTGAATGATCGCCTGTTTGAGCCGTTCTTCGACGGTGTCGCCCAGGTGGACGATTTTCCTGCCGGCACTCTTCAGGCCTCCCATCCTGGCGTAATGGGCGATCAAGGCTTGGAGCGGGTCGCCGTCACGACGGTCGTTGAGGAGCAGTCGGCGTGCCAGTTCCCGGCCAGCCGGATCCACCTCGTTCAGCGGTAGAATCTTGCTGGCGTTGAGGATGGCGATGTCGAGTCCTGCGTCCAGGGCCAGGCGAAGGAACACCGAATTGACGACCTGCCGCGGATATGGATCGAGACCGAAGCTGATGTTGCTCAGTCCCAGCCAGGTGCTCGCCCCCGGCAGTTCGGCCTTGATCCTCCGGATGGCTTCCAGGGTTTCAACGGCAGCGTTGTACAACTCGGGTTGGCCGGTCGTGACCGGCAGCGTCAACGGATCGAACATCAAGTCGCTGGGATCGAAGCCATACTCCTGCGTACAGATGTCGTAGATCCGTCGGGCAACGCGAAACTTCCAGTCGGCCGTCGTCGCCTGGCCCTCTTCGTCAATCGACAACGCCACCAGGGCGGCACCGAAGCGTTTTGCCAACGGTGCGACGATGTCGAGTTTCTTGCGGCCTTCTTCGAGGTTGACCGAGTTGAGGATTGGCTTGCCGGAGCAGCATTTCAAAGCCGCTTCCATGACCTGCCATTCGGTCGTGTCGATGACCAGCGGCAGACGGATGGATTCGTTCAACCGCTCCAGAATGCGCACCATGTCCCGAACTTCGTCCCGGCCCGGATAAGCGACGCAGACATCCAGCAGGTGCGCCCCTTCGTCCTGCTGCTCGCGTGCCATGGCGATCATGCCTTCGATGTCGTCGGCCTCCAGCAGCTGCTTGAACTTGCGGCTGCCGGTCGTGTTGGTGCGTTCGCCGACGATGAGCGGGCCGGGCGTCATGCGGAGCGGTACCGATTGGAAGAGACTGGAGACGCTCGGCTCGAAGACCGGCTGTCGAGGCCGGGGCTGTACTCCCCGCAGGCGACGGACGACTTCCGCGAGGTGCTCCGGCGTCGTGCCGCAACACCCGCCCACGATATTGACGCCGAAATCATGGACAAAGTGCGCCAGCGCCTCGGCCAGGGCTTGCGGCGTGAGCGGAAAGACCGCCTTGCCGCCGATGTTCTCCGGGATGCCGGCATTGGGCAGACAACTGATGGCCCGTCGGCAGTAGGTGCTGAGATGGCGGATGTGGTCCTCCATCTCTTTCGGGCCGGTGGCACAGTTGATGCCGATGACATCGACCGGCAGGGCCTCCAGGGTGGTCAGTGCGGAGGCGATGTCGGTCCCGGCCAGCATCGTGCCTGTGGTTTCGATGGTGACCTGAACCATCAGGGGGACTCGGATGCCGATGGCCTGCATCGTATCCGCGGCGGCAATGGCGGCTGCCTTGGCCTGGAGGATGTCGAAGCAGGTTTCGATGAGCAACGCATCCACGCCGCTTTCCAGCAGCACCCGGACCTGCTCGGCATAGACGGCGTGGCACTCGTCGAAGCTGATGCGTCCTGCCGTGCCAACCAGTGAAACGGGCCGCGTGCCCGGACCGATGCTGCCGATGACGAAGCGGGGATGGTCTGGAGTGCTGAAACGCTGGGCGGCCTCCTGGGCAATGGCCACGGCACGCCGGTTGATCTCGGCGACGTATTCCTGCGCGCCGAATTCGCCGAGCGTCAACCGGGTGGCTCCGAAGGTGTTGGTTTCGACGGCATCGCAGCCGACTTCAAAAAAGCTGCTGTGGATGGACAGGATGATGTCCGGCCGGGTCAGGTTCAGCCACTCGACACAGTTCTCCTTTCCGCCGAAGTCGGACAACGACGGTTCATGACGATGGATGTTGGTGCCCATCGCCCCGTCGAAAATGACCACACGCTGTCCAATCAGGTCGAGAAACCCCGCCATGCTGCCAACTGCCCCGGTTTTACCGCGAATTCCGTGGGGAATTATAGGATCACGGACGGTTGCCGACGCGACGTGTCAGGAACGAGCGGGAACTGGCGAGGCATGACCGGAACCGTCGGAAGGGATGACCTGACAACGAAATCCAGCCCCGGAGGAGCGATGCCCGGTTGATTCAATCCCTCGCCGAGTCCCTGGTCGCCGGGTTGAGCTTCCTGCCCTGGGCCGTCCTGCCTTCAAACCGGTCCGCTCGCTCCGAGGGCTGGAGTCTGGTCTAGGGGTGTCCGCTTATTCGCAGCTCGGAGACGTTGACTTCCTCCGTGCCATCGTTGTGTCAAAACCAGCCTCAGACAGCGCCGGCCGCAACCTGGCTTCTGCACTTCCCGGCAGACTCTTCGGGCCTCCCTGCCCTCCAGCGTCGGAAGCAGACGGCAACTGTCCGAGGGCTGGAGTCTGGCCTCAAAGGGATGTCGGGACGCCTTCCCCGCCACGGCATAACTGCTGCGGTTGGGGTCCGCCACGGGCGAGCGAGGTTTTTGCACGCAAGTCTGAGAAAGCAGTCGGCTGGAGGTTATCCAGCAGGATCGATGCCTGTGGTATCATGCCGAGTCAGCCCATGAATTCCGAAGTCCCATTCCTGGATTGTGGAGTGGTCCGTCGGTTGGATCGGACCCACGGGCGAAGAGCTTGTGGGGATGCATTCCATTGCCCGTCGGGCAAGCTGGTACCTTCAGAGTACCCCCGAGTCGCCTTTTCCTCTCCCTGAGAATGACCGCTTCCGGCTTGCGGCGCGGTTCTATCGCGGAGCAGCTTACCGGATCAGTTTTTCGAGTCAACTAGAAACCTTTTGTGCAGCTGAAAAAAGCCAGCTGACGATGCCCCAACCTATTGCCACAAAAGCACAACAAAAAAACCATTCTTCTTGCAAAAATTTTAGCTGATGTAGAGCACATATGTTCATACGCAGCTGCGAAGGCTAATCAGGGCTGGCGCAACAAAAAACGCTGCCAAGCACTTGCGGAAAGGCAGCGTTTCGACGTCGCTCCGGGAGGAGGATTCCGCCTCCACCTGTGCCGTGTGAATGCTTTTGAGAACCCGCAGTTCAGGTATGGGCCTGGGTTCCGGGTTTTGGATCCCACTGCAATCGGTGGGCTTGCAAGCGCCGGAAGCCGCATCCGGCCCAAGCGGGTTACGGCATCGGTTCTCCAAAAGATGCCATTCATCACGAACACCGCAGGGGTTTCCTCCCCCTCCGGAAGCTCCGTTGATGTCAGTATAGCAGACCGGCTTCCGGGAATCACCAGAAAGTTCCACACCTGGAGAAAAGGGCAATCTCCGTCTCGGTCCCACGCGGACAACTGGCTCAATCTGACGGGCAGTCCTGGGAACAGCGCCTTGAAACCAGGGCCTGGGCAGACGGATGCGAATCGGCACACTCAGCGTTGCATCGGAGTGGCCAGAACCTGCGTGTAATACGGCTTCCCCTGACTGTCTCGGACCACGCCAACCCCGATTTCGGTGAATTCGCTTCGCAGAATATTCGCCCGATGCCCTTCCGAGCCCATCCAGCCGCGAACGACTCCTTCCAGAGTCCGATAACCGCTGGCTACGTTTTCCCCCAGATACCGGAATCGGTAGCCGACTTGCCGGACGCGATCCCTTGGCTCCTTCCCGTCAAGAACGTGATCCATCTTCTGCTGTCGGGCCATGTTGGCGGCGTGTTCCCGGGCCGCCTGCATGAGCAGCGGATGAGCTTTCAGAGGTCGAAGCTCTTCTTTGGCCCGTTCCTGATTCGTCAAGTCGATCAAAAGCTGCTCCTCGTCGGTAAGGCGGAAAGGCTCGCCGCCAGCAAAGCGGGCAGCACCCAGGAGCAGCAGCAATAAAGGGAGCCAGAAAACGCCCCCCATCAAGGCCCGCATAGTCGGATCTGCTCGGCGTCTCATCATGATCCCAATATGCACCAAACCAACCGTCGTGACCAGTTGTCCCCACTCAAGAAAAGCGGTAGATCAACTTTCGATGTCCGAACCTCCTTCCGCAACCGGCCGTGTCTGTCTGGTCGGAGCCGGTCCCGGCGACCCGGCCTTAATGACGCTTCGAGCCGTTGAGTGTCTGGCTGAGGCGGACCTGGTCATCTACGACCGTCTCGTTCCCGCAGCGACTCTCCGGTACGCTCCTCAAGCCCGTCTGATAGCGGTGGCTGATCTGCCCGGACCTCACGCGGAGAAGCTACCCCAAATCTGTGAACTGATGATTGAAGCCGCCCGTCGAGGCGAACAGGTGGTCCGTTTGAAGGGGGGCGATCCGTGGATCTTCGGCCGCGGGGCCGAGGAAGCGGCAGCCCTCCGGGCGGCGGGAATCGCTTTTGAAGTGGTGCCCGGCGTGACGGCGGCGCTGGCGGCGGCGACGGCGAGCGGCATCCCGCTGACAGACCGGCGGCTCGCCAGCAACGTCACCCTGGTCACGGGCCATGAATGCCCGGAGAAAGGCACGTCCGTGGACTGGGCCGGCTTAGCCCGACTGCCCGGAACCTTGGCGATCTACATGGGACTGGGCCGCATCGCCGAGATCACATCCGCTCTGATACGCCACGGTCGCCCCGCAAGTTGTCCCGCCGCCTGCATCGAATGGGCAGGCACGAACCGTCAACGTACAGTCGTCGGAACCCTGGAGAATCTGCCAGAGCGGATCCGCTCGACGGAAATCCACGGTCCGGTTATCATCCTTGTCGGAGAGGTCGTCCTCTTACGGCAACAACTGGCATGGTTTGAGCGTCTCCCCTTGTTCGGCAAGACGGTGATCGTGACCCGGCCGCGTCATCAGGCCGCGGAGATAATGCGCCGTCTCGAACGTCTCGGGGCCTGCGTGCTCCATCAGCCGGTGGTAGAAATCGGACCGCCGCCCGATCCATCAGAAGTGGATGCCGTACTGGATCGGTTGCTCGAATTCGATTGGTTGGTATTTACCAGTGCCAATGGCGTGTCAGCGTTTCTGAATCGCCTCGTGGACCGGGGACACGATCTAAGGCGTCTCGGCCATCTCCGCCTAGCCGCGATCGGAAGCCAGACGGCGGCCGCATTGCATCGCTATCATCTACGGGCCGATTACACGCCAGAAGCATTCACATCCGAAGCCTTGGCCGATGGCTTGATTCCGCTGGTCCGGGAAAAACGGGTTCTGCTGGCCCGGGCGGATCGGGGACGCGAAGTGCTCCTGGAAACCCTGCGGGAGGTTTGCTTCGTCCGACAACTCGCTGTGTATTCCCAGCGGGACGTGGAGCGGCTGGAACCTGCCGTCCGAGAGGCGCTGGTGTCCGGGCAGCCCATCTTCGTTACGCTGTCCAGTTCCAGCATTGCCAGGGGCTTCCTGCGTATGCTCGACTCTTGGCAGCGAAACGAAATCGGTCGGACCATTCACCTGGTTTCTATCAGCCCGATCACGAGTGCGGCCATTCGAGAATTGGGTTTTGTAGTGGCTGGAGAAGCTGAGCAGTACACTGCGGAGGGTCTGGTTGAAGCCCTGGTGCGATTGGCCGCTACTTCATCTCCATGAGCGTGTCCACGCACACATAGATGATCACGCCCCCGGCCAGAATACCGAAGATGTCCAAGGCGATACTGGCCCGGTACAGCGGCCAACTGCCAATGAACAGGTCTTGGAGGAACAACAGGACGAGAACGGCCGTCAGCCCCAGCGTTCCCCAACACAAGGCTTTGTCCATTGACAACTCCCCGACCCGAGTTGGCTCGGGCTGGCGTTGGCTAGATTCCCCGATCCGGACCCGGCCATGTCTAGCAATCGCTCCCAGCGTAGGCAAGCGCAATCCCTACCGAGCTTTCCGGGTTGCCCCCAATTCTAGCCGGTGCTACGAACGTCGCA
Organism: uncultured Planctomycetota bacterium; assembly: GCA_937944855.1. GTDB lineage: Bacteria > Planctomycetota > Planctomycetia > Gemmatales > HRBIN36 > JANWWR01. Next base: position 50,783 of record CALFAY010000018.1, on the reverse strand, counting down.
ACCACAGCAGGACGCGAACCTGGCTAAAGTTTACGGCCTGAAATTGTTCGGATGGAGCATTCGGCAGATCCGACAACATCGCTGCCTTCCGCAAAGGCCATCCCTTGCGAAATCCTTACCGGGAAGGAATTCCAACGCCGATGTACAATGAAACTCGAAACGACCTGGCTGAGATAGAACCCGTGGTTGCGACAGCAGGGTAGAACTATGCAAAAACCGGAGAGCAGGTATTGGCAGTACTGGTTGGCATTGGTCGTCGGCACGATCGGCATTTCCGCCGGTGTCACTTGGCTTTCGATGAACGTCGGCGCCCAGGGCATGCCGAATGTTATCGAGGCCTCTTCGCAAATCGCGGAGCCGCCCAGGACGGTCTTCGAGGGCGTCAGGATGATCGGCAACACCATCGAAATCGATCACGGACAGTCTCAGGTGGACAAGGACAACGCCGTCGAGATTCCCTTCCGCAACGAGGGCAAGGGAAAGCTTCGCATCCAACTGACCGAGACAAGTTGCAAGTGCGTCCATGAAATCCAGATCAACGGGCAGGCCATGAAAGTCGGAGAGACTTGGGTCGAGATTCCGGGAGGTCAGAGCGGAGTGATCCGCTTTGGCTGGCATCCGAAGCAGGAGCAGTTGTCGGCCGGCACTCTGCGGTTGTCCGCGACGTTCGCACTGCCGAACGACCCGCAGCCCCATTTCAGCAACGGCCTGCGGCTGGAAATCACAACCCGAGTAGTGCCGTAGCCCCCCTTGACCAGAGGCGGCCATGACCAGCAACGATTCGCCCAACGATCATCATCAGATGGAAGGTTCGGCCAGCAGGAATGCCTCGCTCTCGCCGCGGCATCGACTGGCCGCCCTGGCAGCGTTGATCGCCGTCGTCATCGGCATCGTGTTCGGCGGATATGTCGTCGTGGGCCGCGGGGCCTCGGAATCAAAGGGCACCTCTTCGACGCGGAAATCGACGCTCCCTCAGGACGCGAATCCGGCCATTCCTCCCCCCAAGCTGCTCGAAGGTCCGCCGCCTGACCTGGTCCTGCTGTTGTCCGGCGAAATGCACGGCTATCTGCAACCATGCGGCTGCGCTCGACCGCAGCTCGGCGGCCTGGAACGGCGATACGAATTGTGGAAACAACTTCGGGACAAGGGCTGGCCAGTGTCCGCCGCCGACCTGGGCGAATTGGCCCCGAAACCAGCGACCGAACAGGGCCGCATCAAGTTCGAGACCGCATTGGCCAGCCTGAAGCTGATGAACTACGCCGCCGTCGGCCTCGGTTCTGCCGAATTGACCCTCCCGCTCGATCAGGCGCTTGGCATCGCCCTCAACTATCAACCACCCGTCATGCTGGCCGCTAATCTGAACGACGCTGACGGCCAGTTTCCAGAAATGTTCCGTCGCTGGACGCTGGACCAACCGCACAAGCCGGACGGCTTGAAGGTCGCTTACGTCGGTCTGGTCAGTGATCATACAGCCGCCGAAATACGCAGACTCGATCCCTCGTTGAAGTTCCACCCCGCCAATGACGTGCTGACCGAAGTTTTGAAAGAGGTGAACGAAGCCAAAGCCGATGTTCGAGTGCTCCTTTTCGTCGGTTCTCAGGACGAAGCCCGGCAATTGCTGGCCAGCCATCCCGTATTTCAGGTCGTGGTGACGCGCGACATCAGCGACGAACCCTCCGCCATCGCCCGCCAGGAACACGGGGCCTTGCTCGTCAGCCTGGGACACAAGGGCAAATACGTCGGCCTCATGGGCGTCTATCGCAAGGCCGACCCGACCGAGGAAAGCCGTTTCGACTTCCGCTATCAGCTCGTCTCCCTCTCACCGCACTTCGAGCTGTCTGGCGAGCAGACCAACCCGGTTCGGGAGGAGATGCGAAATTACGTCCTTCGCGTGTTCAATGGCGATTTCCTGAGCCGCTCTCCCAAGAGTTCGCATCCTATACAGGTGGACCAACCCGAGGCGAAGTATGTCGGGGCAGAGGCCTGCAAGGACTGCCACAAAAAGGCCTACGCCACCTGGATTCAATCCAAACACGCCAAGGCCTACGAGAACCTGGTCAAGTACGGCGAACCCATTGCCCGTCGGGAGCGGAAAGGCGAATCCGCCCAGTTGATCGGACGCCAGTTCGATCCGGATTGCGTGCGCTGCCACACGACAGGTTTCGAATACAAGACCGGCTTCGTGAGCGAAACGGCGACGCCGCATCTGCTCGGCAACCAATGCGAAAACTGCCACGGCCCCTCGAGCCTGCACGTCGCCGACCCCAAGAACCCCGGGTTCTACCGGCCGCTCCGCCTGGCGATCGGCAAGCAAGTCGAAATGCAACTCTGCCGGAAGTGTCACGACGGTGACAACGATCCGCACTTCAACCTGGAACTGTACTGGCCGCAGGTCCGGCACACCAAGGATTAGAGCCTTACTTGGTCGAGTCGTGCTGCCGACCGCTTTCGTCGTGGACGCAGCGGCCATCCAGCCAAACGGAGTGAACCGTGAGGTCTTCCTCCAGTACCACGAAGTCGGCCCGTTTGCCCGCGGCCAGGCTGCCCAGTTCGTGGTCCCGACCGATGATCCGGGCCGGGGTCAGCGAAGCCATCCGCACAACCTCGGGCAACGGAACGCCGGTCAGGCGGTAAAACGTGCGGACCATGTGATCCATACCCACGACGGACGACGCCAGGGCTTTGCGGTCGGGCAGGATCCCCACGCCGTCCCGTTTCAGAAACCTTTCGCCGTCGTCGCGAGGGCCGAAGACATACTCCCCGTCCGGCTGGTCCAGCGCCCGACTGCAATCCGTCACCAGGGCGAGGCGGTCCGGCCCCTTGATTCTGTGGGCCAACAGCAGCAGTTCCGCTTGCAGGTGTTTGCCGTCGGCGATGACTTCCGTGGTCAGTTCGTCGAAGTACAAGGTCGCTTCGACCACCCCACCGCGCATCGGATAGGCTTGCGTCTGGCGGAGCCGAACACGATCCGACATGGCACAGAAGAGATGATCGACGTGCGCGGCTCCCCAGGCCATGGCCTGCCGGACCTGATCGAAGGTCGCCAACGAATGGCCGATGTTGATACGGACTCCTCTGCGGCGGCATTCCCGAGCGAAGGCCTCCGAGGCGGCCAATTCCGGGGCGATGCTGGCTGTGACCACGCAGCCCGAGTCCAGGTAAGCCTGCCACTCCTCCGGCCTCGGCGTCCGCAGAGCATGGCCGGGATGACACCCCTTGGCCTCCGGAGCGAAGAAAGGTCCGTAAAGGTGTGCTCCGAGAACCCGCGCTCCGCTCGGAGGCTGATGCACGGCCTTCCGGCACAGTCCAAGGAACTTCATGGTGCGGTCAGGCGTCGCCACGCAACTGGTCGCCAGGAGGCTCGTTGTTCCGTGCCGAAGGTGGGCCTTGCACACCGTGACGAAATCCCGCTCGGTGCCGTCCATGAAATCGGACCCGTCGCCGCCGTGGACGTGCAAATCCACGAAGCCGGGACACAGGTAACGGCCTCGCAGGTCGATCCGCTCATCGCAGGATGCCGACTCATCGGCATCGGGGATGATACGCTCGAACCTGCCGTCTCGGACCAGGAGGCCGCCGCCGACCAGACGATCAGGCAGAACCAAAACGCCCTTGACCAAGAGGGTTCGCATAAGTCACTGGAGCAACAGGGGACCGCTGACTTCTTCCAGATCTTCGACCTTGGCCCGCAGTTCCTCCGCATCCAGGGCGAACAGCGGACTGACTTCGATAGCGTGCAGCGAGGACCCATCGGGTCTGCGGGGCACATGGACCCCCGCCGAGCGAAGCCACTCGGCATACAGATCGCTGAGGGCTTGGCGTACCGTGGCGGGGGAGTTCTCGCCCTCGGCGTTTTTGAGCGGCTCGAACTCCTGACGGCGATCCGTCTCCACAATCAACGCCTTGCGGGCCAGAGGAAGAGCATCAAAAACAAACCGCTCGAACTTGATCGCGTTGGCTTGCTCGGGCCGCACTAAATTGCCCGCCTCGTCCACAAAGGGCACGACTTTGCGTGCAAAGTGGTACGGCAGCGACGAGGCCTCGGCCAATCGCTTCAGGAACGACAGGTCGAAAACATGGATGGCGATGCTCCCGGCCCAGAGTTCGAGTTCGCCTTCGGGACGACGTTTGCTCGCCAGCTCGGGAGGCAGGTCGCTGTATTCGATGACGCGCAGGATGCCACCCTGCCGCACGACGACGCCGAGACGCTCCTCCGGCGAGGCTTTCGGCAGGACCTTGAGCGACATCTCAGCTCCAGCCTGGAGGTGTTGCCCGAGGAAGAGCGGGTCAGCCACCTTCACCAGCGGATTATCGACTTGGAAATAAAAGACCTGGCGAATGCCCCGACCTTCCAAATAGTCCGCCAGGCCGGACTGCACCAGCGCCTCGACGACGCCGCCATGCCCGTTGGGGCTAAGGGCCAGGCAGTGCTTGTCTGCCAAGAGCAGTTTGCCCGTGGCCGCATCCACCGCCGGCATCGTGCCCTGAACGAAGAAGTGGATCTGGGCCGGATCGAGTCCAAATCCGTTGTGAACCTGAAAGAAATCTCGGGTCGGCCCGTCGTTTTCCGGGCTGGTCATGATGCACAGGGGAATCGGCACCTCGTATCGCCGGCTTAAAGCCAGAACCTTTTCCGCGTGGATCTGGAAAAGCGTCCGCTGGGAGATCGGCCCGATGGGAAAGGTTCCCTTGGGGCCGGGATGTCCCAAGCGTGTCCCTTGTCCGCCTGCGACCAGCAGAACGGCCAGCTGACCGGCTCGCAAGGCCGCTTCGCCGATCTCGGCTTCCTCCTGTTCCTGTTCCCATTCCTCGAAGGACTGGGCCAGGCGCCGCACCGGCGCCGGTTCCAGGCGCTCCCATTGCACTTGGGCTTTGGTCCCCGCCTCAGCCGCCTGCGTCCACAAGCGGCGGATCAGTTCCAGATCGACATGAGCAAGCTGTGAAAGCAAATGGGCTTGTTGGGCCTCATCCAACTCGGACCACCAGCGCAGGAGATGATCCTGACCGGACTCGCCAAGCCGTCTGCGGATGTCTTCGTAGTCCGCCATCGGTAAGCCTGCCTTCGCCGCTTGTTCCAACGCAGGGATTGTATCCGCCCGGAGATGGCAGACACCCGGGCTTCGCCTCCTCTACAATGCCCTCATGACCCCTGCAAGGGAGCAGCCATGAGCGACATTCTGATCCGCCGTGCGATCCTGAGCGTCAGTCAGAAGATCGGCCTGGTCAGCTTCGCCCAGGTGCTGGCAAGCCACGGCGTCGAATTGATTTCCACGGGCGGCACGTTCCGAGCCTTGATGGATGCCGGGCTGAAAGTGCGGGAGATCAATGACCTGACCGGCTTCCCCGAAATCCTCGATGGCCGGGTCAAGACCCTGCATCCCCGAGTGCATGGCGGCATCCTGGCCCGCCGCGACCGCCCGGAACATTTGCAGACTCTCAAGCAGCACGACATCCCGCCCATCGACATGGTCGTGTGCAACCTCTATCCCTTCGAGGAAACCGTGGCTCGGTCGAATGTCTCGGCCGAGGACGTGATCGAGAACATCGACATCGGCGGGCCGACGCTGGTCCGAGCAGCAGCCAAGAACTTTCGAGACGTCGCCGTGGTCGTTGATCCGACGCAATACGCCGATGTCATGGAAGAGATGACCCGGCTGGGAGGCAAAGTGAGTCTTGCTCTGCGCGAACGTCTGGCAGCAGCGGCGTTCGACCGCATTGCCGAGTACGACCGGGCCATCGCCGACTGGTTCTTGAAGCGCACCGCGACCGAGGAGTTTCCCCCGGTGTTGCACTTGTGCATGCACCGACGAAGCCTGCTGCGGTACGGAGAAAATCCGCATCAGAAGGCCGCATTTTATGTCCAGCCGGACTGCCTTCGTGCATCCGTGGCGACGGCCCGGCAATTGCACGGCAAGGAATTGTCGTTCAACAATCTGCTGGACCTCGACAGTGCTTGGAATCTGGTGCGGGAGTTCGACAGACCGGCCGCCGTCGTCGTCAAGCACAACAACCCGTGCGGAGCGGCCGTCGCCGACTCCCTGGCGGACGCTATGAGCCGGGCCTTCGAGGGCGACCCGGTAAGCGCCTACGGAGGCGTAATCGGCGTGAACCGGGCCGTGGACGAAGCAACCGCCCTGATCATCACCGAACCTAATCGTTTTGTCGAAGCCATCGTCGCCCCGGATTTCACTCCTCAAGCCTTGGAAGTGCTGACGACCCGTCCGAAATGGAAGCAGAGCGTCCGGTTGCTTCAGACGACCGCCCTGACCGAGAACCATACGGCGCCCGCCGGACTGGATTACCGCGGGATCGACGGCGGATTCCTGGTCCAGACCCGGGACATTTCCGAGGATCCCATCGGACCCCAAAGCGTCGTGACCCAGCGACAACCCAGCTCAGTCGAGTGGGACGATCTCCGCTTCGCCTGGAAGGTCGTCAAGCACGTCAAGAGCAATGCCATCGTCTTCGCCAAGGACGGCATGGTGGTCGGCGTTGGAGCCGGACAGATGTCGCGGGTGGATTCGGTGCATCTGGCGGCCCGGAAAGCCGGCGAACGCAGCCGAGGAGCCGTTCTGGCCTCGGATGCCTTCTTCCCCTTCCGCGACAATGTTGATGAGGCGGCTCGGGCGGGCATCACCGCTATCATCCAGCCCGGCGGCTCGATCCGGGACAAGGACAGCATCCAGGCCTGCAACGAACACGGCCTCGCTATGGTCTTCACTGGCATCCGCCACTTTCGGCATTGAACCGATCAGGAGTATCGCCATGCGACCGGAACAGCTGCGAACCGCGCAAGCCCCGTTCAAGGAGCGCTACAAAGCCGATCCTGAATCGGCGAAAGCCTGGTTGCGGGCCGATGGACGGTTGTTCGCGGATTCCGTCTCCTGCGAGGTGACTTCGCCCCAAGGCCCGATACGAGCGGGACTGCACTCGGCCATAGGAGGCGATGGCTCCTTCGCGTGTTCGGCGGAAATGCTCTTGCAAGCGCTGGTCGGCTGCACCGGCGTCACCTTGCGAGCGGTGGCGGCGGCTATGGGGATACCCCTGCGATCCGGAACGATTGTGGCCGAGGGCTTCATCGACTTCCGCGGCACGCTCGGCGTCAGCAAGGAAACGCCCGTCGGCTTCCAGGAAATCCGTTTGAAGATCGACTTGGACGCCGACGCCACCCCGGAGCAGATAGACAATCTTCTGAAGCTGACCAAGCGCTACTGCGTCGTGTACCAGACACTCGCAAATCCGCCTGTCATGACGCTGGAAGTCGCCAGGGGATCCGGCTCGGGCCACGGATGAACGCTCGGGGTCGAGGGGCATCGCAACGGCACCAAGGCGTTGCAACCGGTCCAATCCTGACATTCGGCAATTCCGACTATGGTAAGATTGCCGATTGTTTCCCAGCCTTGATTGACAGCCTCTTGTCGCTGGCTAGATTGGCAATGTCAGCGGCGCATCCTGGTCGCCGGGCCGGACCGACCCATGCACTTTCCCTCAGGTTCATGAGGCGGGACCGCAGCCCTGGCTCGACTGGATGTTTCCGCGTGACCCGGTGAGGCAATCGTCGGCCTCGCTCGACCGGCCGACCCGATTGGAAGGGCTGACTGGACGCGGCAGGAACATGCCAACCCGCCTGCACGGCCTGTCGGTCGGCCCCTCCCGTCGGTCGGCTTTTCTTCTGGATCGCACCCCCTCGGCCAACCACCGCGGCCGCTTCTCGCCTCTCCGCCTTTCGACCGGCCTAGAATAAGGTCATGCTGGCAGTTCCTCCCGGTTTTTTGTTCCGATTAACTTACCGCTGTCGCTATGTGGCGGGAGTCCCCCGCCCGACGGGAAAGAGCTTACTTGATCTCGGACCTGAATGTCGTCTCGAGGACTTCTCCGCCGTCAATGGCCAAGCCAGCTTCGCCGACATCCGCATGGCCTGGAACGAAAAGGGCTTGGCGTTTCAGGCCGACGTTTCGTTCCAGGAGTCTCCTTCCCGGCAATCCTCTGGCAACCGTCGGACCTTCGATCAGCTCCGCCTGTGGATCGACACGCGAGATGCCCGGCAGAATCACCGGGCCACTCGATACTGTCACGCATTCCAAATGCTGTTCATCGGCTCGGAGAACGATGAGGAACTGACCGTCAAGCTCCGCCGCATCCCGAAGGCTGCCGAACACCCCGACGTAGGCGATCCCGCGATGTCGCCGCTGCATTTCTCGCAAAGCCAGAAAGGCTATCGGGTTGAGCTGTTCCTGCCCAAGCTGTACCTTCGAGGATACGAGCCGGAGATTAACCCCCGCCTGGGCCTGTTCTACCTGCTTTCGGACAAGGACTTGGGCACCCAGATGCCGTTGCTGACCAGTGAATTTCCGTTGGATGAAGACCCTTCCTTGTGGCATACGCTGGAACTGGTGCGGTGACAAGCCAGGGACAGATGTGCGGAATTGCACAACCGTTTCTGGTGAACCAGTTCTGCCATATCTGACGATCCGCCTTGGGTTTCGGCGTGTGGGTCAAGATCGGCTTGACCGTCCAGCGGGAAATCTGCCGGACCAAGAACTTCCTAGAAACCCGCGACCTTATGTCAGATTTAAGGTTGCGTTGAAAACGGATGTGCAGTGTCTCTCCTGGAAAGATCCTCAGGACGATTTAACCGGCACTCTGCTAAGAGGTTAAGACACACCCGCCAGTTCGCCTTGCATTGAGGACTGGTCAGCCGGATACAATGGTGTCGTTCGGGGCCAAGTCTTGCGGGCAACAGTAGCCAGCAGGACGCCCTCGGCGACCCGGAACCGGAGGTTTACGCGAAAGCGAAGGCCCGCGGTCCCGCTCGGAAGCGGCTCATCTTGTGAGCTGACAAAGGCTTACAACTAACATGGCGGCTGCTCACGTCCTTTCTCTGGTCAACGGATGGGAAACCATCCGCTACGAACTGCTCAATACCCGGCTGTGCGATCTGGGTCTGCACATTGAAGGATCCCCGGTGGAGCCGTACATCCGACGGCTGCACCGCGAATTGGCCGCCAAGGGTTTGGAGAAACTCCGCCCCCAGTTTTATCTCACCGATGGTTGGGGCTGTCCCGACCAGGTTCCGCTCATCGGCATCCCGTTTTACTTGGCCGACAAACGCTTGGCCCGCATCGAGGAGGAGCAGACCGGGGAAATCGAGGATCCGCAAACGATCATGATGCTGCTGCGGCACGAGTCGGGCCATGCGGTCAACTACGCCTATCGGCTCTGGGAGGAGCCGGGCTGGGAAGAGACCTTCGGACGGTTCACGCGGCCGTATCGGGATACGTTCCGTCCTAATCCCTTCAGCCGGCAGTTCGTCCGGCACATTTCGCATCACCAGCACGGCCGGACCTATGCCCAGAAACATCCCGACGAGGACTTTGCCGAGACCTTCGCCGTCTGGCTCACACCCCGTTCCAACTGGCGACGCAAGTACCGCTACTGGCCCGCCATCCGCAAGTTGCGATATGTGGACCAATTGATGCGGACGATTCGCGGCAAATCGCCCAAGTGCCTTGGGGGCGAGCCGATGTCGCCCATTGAGGAGATGACTATTCTCCTGGCGGAGCACTACGGCCAGCGGGCCGAGAAGTTCCGCGCGGACGCCCAGGGCTATGTGGACGACAAGCTGAAGGAAGTCTTTCCCGAAACCCGCAGTCGCAAGCAGGCCGCCGCTGCCGACCTGCTGCGCCGCCACCTCGACGATCTGGTGATACGAGTGACGCGCTGGTCAGGTCTGGAGGAAGACGAGGTCCGGACGATCCTGGCCAAATTGGAAGACCGCTGCGAAGCCCTGGGTCTTTCTTACCCCAAGAACAAGATCCAATCGAAGTTGATGGATCTGGCCTCGCTGGGCACTTCCCTGGCGATGAATCTCGCCTACACGGGTCGGCTGACGGGCTAGGGGCCGCAGGACTCGTCGGCAATCAGGGGGTAGCGGCTCGGGCCATGCTCTCCCGTCGATGCCGCCGTTCGTAGTCCGCCGCGAATGTTCGCGTTCCGGCGAACAGCACAATCACCAGAAACCCCGTCAGAAAAGGAACGACATACATCGCCTCGTGCAGTCCCAGGGCGATATGGTCTTCGGTCAGGGCCGTTGCTCCGTAGCGAGCGGCAACCCTCCAGGCCGACCAATCGCTCAGCCAGCCCACGCCCACCGGACCAAGCATCGCACCGAGAAAATACATGGCGAAGAAATAGAGGGCCATCGCTGTTCCGCGCAACGACGGCTCGACGATGTCTTGAATCGCCGCATACACCGTGCCGTAGTAGCAGTAGCACAGCATATAGCCGGCCACGAGCCAGAACGTGCATCGAAGCACGTCTCCCCGCGGAGCTGCCAGGGCCAGAAGCAAACAGGGGATCGCCAGCGCTGTGCAGACCCATGCCACCTGGAGGCGTCCCGTGATCCAGCGGTGAAACGCCCAGTCGCCCAGCCAGCCGGCCGCGAACATGCCCAACGCCCCGAAACCGAAGATCAAACCCGTGACCCACCCCGCCTCTTCAACCGTCAGATGGTGATAGCGTTTGAGCAACGACGCCAGAAAAGAGCCAAGGGCGTACATGTTGAAGTTGTGGATCGCTCCCGAGAAGATGATCCACCACATCGTCGGCATGCCGAGCACGATGGCAACCGCCTGGCGGAAGCTGGGGTTGCGGGTCGAACTTTTCTGGCCCGCCGCGCCCACGGGTGGTCCAGGCCGAACGTCGGCGATGAACAACGCCAGGAACGCCAGCACCAAGCCTGGTCCGCCGGCAACGAAGAAGGCAAGCTGCCAGCTGAAACGCTCTGCGATGGTGCTGCTGACGACGTAGCTGAGGGCCAGGCCGAGAGGAAGCCCGAGCATGAACAGGCCCATCGCTCGTGCTCTTTTTCGTGGACCCACCAGATCGCCGACGAGTGAACTGGCCACGGGAGCACAGCTGGCTTCGCCTACGCCGACTCCGAGCCGCATCACGAACAGCGACCAGAAGTTCCAGGCCAGACCGGAACCGAACGTCAGCAGGCTCCACAATGCCACCCCCCCGGCGAGAATCCACTTCCGCGGTCCGACATCCACCCACCGACCCAACGGCACCCCCACGACGGCGTATAGCAGAATGAATGCCGTCCCCAGCCACCCCAGCTGGCTGTCCGACAGGGACCAGTCGGCCCGGATCTTTTCCTGCACCGCAGGGAGGATCTGCCGGTCGAAGAAGTTGAGCGTGTTGATCGCCGTCAGAAGGGCCAGTGTGAACAGCAATTGGGACCGGGATATTTGCATCGGCCGCTGCCCTGGTGAACCACGCCTGGAAACCCTCGAACGAGCATCGTAACGGCAATCCGGTGGTCAAGCGACAAGCTTGCTCAGAATTGCGGAAAGTTTGGGACGTGACGGCTTTTCGGCGATGCGATTGTGAAGACCACGCGCCCTCGGGTCAGTTGCTCTTGCAGCTGAAGCAGAGTCGGGAGGTGAAGTGTATGGGTGGACAGGCCATACACAAAACGAAACTTTTTTCGCTCGCCGATCGCGGCCTAAGCTCAAGCAGCCTGACGGCTTCAGCCCAAAGCCTTCGACGTAAGTTCGGCCGCGGCCAGAAACCCATTGGCAGCTGAAAAACGGGTATCTAGAATCCCATCCGCTTCGGATTGTGAACGAACGGTGTGCGCGGGATTAGGACGAGTCCACCTCGCGCGAAGCACTGGCGTGGTCTCTCCGCAGCACCGGGGGCCGATTGCCCGGTGCCACCGGCAGGATGCCCTTCCGCCGAGGCACGATCTCGCTGGGAGTCCTTCAACGGTAGGAAAGTCCGCGGCCCCTTCTGACCGCCCGGTTGGGGTGCGCGCCGAGGGCACGATCTTGACCGCGAAGGCAGAACTGCTCGACGCCGTCATCGAATGTCTGGTCCATCGCATCGGAGCGCAGAGGTATGAACTGTGGTTTCAGGGCAACACCCGCTTCGAGATCTTCGCAGACCATCTCCGGGTAGGCGTTCCCAATCGCTTTTTCCTCGAATGGCTGGAGGCTACTTACAAAGCGGACTTGGGCGAGGTCTTCCGCGAAGTGGTCGGCTCGCCCGGAGCCATCGAATTCGTCATCGAACCGCAACTCTTTCAAGCCAGTCGGGAGGCCCAACAGATCAAGACCCGCAGAGCCTCAGCCGACAAAGGCAGCCCGGCCGGCGAGCCAACGCCATCTCTCCCTGTCGAAACGACTCACCCTTCGACGCGGAGCTATCTGCGGCTGCGGGATTTTGTGGTCGGACCAAGTAATCGCCTGGCTCACGCCGCGGCCATGAACCTGCTGGAGCGCCCAGAACAGGCCACGACGCCGCTGACGATCTACGGCCAGCCGGGAGTGGGAAAAACACACCTCCTGGAGGGCATCTACGCCGAACTGCGGCAACGACGCGGCGAACGAGCCGGCGTCTTCGTGACGGCCGAGGAGTTCACCAACCGCTTCCTCCCCGCGATGCAATCCCGCCAGCTCGGTCCGTTTCGTCGGCACTTCCGCGAAGCGCACGCCCTGTTCGTAGATGATCTGCACTTCCTGGCCGGGAAAGAAGCCACTCAGCGAGAGTTTCTGCACACGTTCGAGTCGCTCCGCAAGCAGGGCCGGGTAGTTGGCGTCACCAGCGCCTGTCATCCGCGGCGTCTCCCGAACTTCCTTCCCGAGCTGGTGGACCGTCTTCAGGGCGGCGGGGCCTGGCCGATCGACCTGCCCGACGAGGAAACCCGCCGGGCCTTGTTGCAGGCCAAGGCGGCGCGCGCGGGTTTGAGTCTGCCCCTGGATGTCTTCGATTTCTTGAGCGTGCATCTGCAAGGCAACGTCCGCGAACTGGAAGGAGCGATTCACGCGATCCGTCATTATTGCGACGTGCATCGGCAGCCCGCGGATCTGAACGTGGTCAAAACGGCCCTCGGCCCCCTGTTGCAACAGGCTCACCGTCCGATCGCTCTGGCCGATGTCGAAGCTGCCCTGTGCGAAGTCCTCGGCATCGACCGCAAGACCTTGCACGCTCCAAGCCGGGCGCGCCGCCACTCCTACCCCCGCATGTTGGGCATGTATCTGGCCCGACGGTGCACGCCTTCGTCCTACGTCGAGATCGGCCAGTTCTTCGGCGGCCGCAATCACAGCACCGTCATCGCTGCGGAGCGGAAAGTGGCCCGTTGCATCGAGCAGGAGCAACCATTCCCCTGGTCCGATCAAGCGCTGACCTGGCGTGAGGCCGTCCGGCTGATCGAGAAACGACTTCGCCGCTCCTGACCGAAGCTGGATCAGTCGAGCGAAGGATGCAGCCAGGCCTGTTGAGCGGCCGCGGCCGCGGAGCCGAGGCGAACCGAATAGCCCATCTCGGCCAGAACGCACTCCAGACCGACGAGGGCGGCCAGGACGTCGAAAAAGTCGATGTGGCCCATGTGGGCGAGACGGATGATCTTGCCTTTGAGCTGGTCCTGTCCCCCGGCCAGCTTCAACCCGTATTGCTTTTCCAGACGCTGAAGCAATTCCACCCCGTCGATGCCGTTCGGCACCTTGATCGCCGTCAATCCTTCCGCCGGCGGATCGGCGAACAATTCCAAGCCCATCGCCTGGACGCCGGCCCGAGCAGCACGGGCCAACCGAGCGCAGGAGTTCCAGATGTTTTCGATACCCTCGCTTCGGATGCGCCGCAAACTCACCTGCAACGCCCGCAGCAGGGTATGAGCGGGGGTAAACGGGGTATCGGGGTCCCTCAGCTTCGCCCGGTAACGGGACAAATCGAAGTAGAACGCCGAGGGGCGATGCTTTTCGATCTGCTGCCAGGCTTTCGCACTGACGCTGACGAACGCCAGACCCGGCGGCATCCGCAGTGCTTTCTGCGAGCCGGTCGCCACCAAATCCAGGTTCCACGCATCCGTCCGCAGCTCCAAGGCTCCAGCGGAGCTGATGGCATCCACGATCAGAAGTGCCGGCGTCTTCGCCACCCTTGGACCGATGGCAGCGAGGTCGTGTTTGACTCCGGTACTCGTTTCGCTGTGAACCACACAGACCGCCAACGCATCGGGATGGGCTTTCAATGCTTCTTCGATCTGTTGCGGCGTAACGGCCTTGCCATAGGGGGCTGTAACTGGAATCGACTCGACGCCGAAGGCCTGCCACAGCTTGTGCCATCGTTCGCCGAAGCGCCCGGAATAGGCGCAGATCGCCTTGGCTCCACGCGGCACGGCACAGACCAGGGCCGCCTCCATCGCTCCCGTGCCGGAGCTGGTCAGGGCGATCACGTCGTTGCGCGTCTGGAAAACGTACTGCACGCCTTCCAGCACTTCCCGCAACACGGCCCGGGCTTCCGGCGTGCGGTGATATGGCACCGGCTTGGCCAGTTCGAGCAGGGTTTCTTCCGGTACCGGCGTCGGACCCGGGGTCAACAAGCGATGCTTCATCACGATGGCGTCCTCTTTCACGGTCAACCCCGGACATTGTAGGGAAACCGGGGCCATCACCGCCTGGGCCTCATGCACGGCAAGGGCTGGCGACTGAGCGAACCGGCCTCTGGCCATGCCCCGGGTAGTGCGTGTACGATTGCGGAACGTTTTCATCGCCGCAGGGACGCAGCCAGGTCATCGTTTCTTCGGGGTGCCCCATGACGTTGAAGGTCGGACTGCTGGTCGGTCGGGAGTGGTCGTTTCCGCCGCGATTCATCGAAGAGGTCAACCGTCGCAAGGAAGGCGTGGTTGTCGAGTATTGCAAGCTCGGCGGTACCTGGATGGACGAGCCGATCCCGTATGCTGTCATCATCGACCGCATCTCGCACGAAGTGCCTTACTACCGCAGTTATCTCAAGCACGCCGTTTTGCAAGGCGTCACCGTCGTCAACAACCCGTTCATGTGGACGGCCGACGACAAGTTCTTCGGGGCATCGCTTGCGACCCGGCTCGGCATCGCCCATCCCAAGACGATCGTGCTGCCCAACAAGGACTACGTTCCCGGCATTGTGCCCACGGAGAGCCTGCGCAACCTCGTCTATCCGCTCGACTGGCAAGGGATCGTGGATCGGCTCGGCTTACCGCTGATCCTCAAGGACGCCCACGGCGGCGGCTGGCGTGGCGTGTATGTCTGCCACTCGCTGGAGGAACTGATCCGGGCCTATGACCAGTCCGGACTGTTAACCATGATCGCCCAGGAGTATATCCAATTCGAGCACTACGTCCGCTGCCTCTGCATCGGCCGGCAGGACGTACTGCCGATGCGCTACGATCCCCGCCAAAGGCAATACATCGTGGACCATGCCCATCTCCGCCCCAGCCTCGGGCAGCGGATCGTCGAGGATTCGCTGAAGCTGGTCAATGCCTTGGGCTACGACATGAACTCGGTCGAATGGGCCATCCGCGACGGCGTGCCGTATGCCATCGACTTCATGAACCCAGCCCCGGACATGGACATCTACTCGCTGACGCCGCACTACTTCGAGTGGGCCGTCAAGCACATGGCCGACATGGCCATCCGCCTCGCCCACCAGCCGAGGCCGCAACTGCGGGAGATGCGCTGGAGCAGTCTGTTCTGAGTCGCGGAAGCAGCAAGAGCCTGGCAGCCGGGAGCCGCCAGGCTCTCGTCCCATGCAGGAGATCAAGTCCACGGACGGTTCACAGCGCCCATCCGCTGCGATATTCGCGCTTGACGAACTTGTCCGCCTCAGGGCAGTTCGGCGAACGCAACTCCGAACCGTCCCATTCCATTTTCTTGCCGACACGCATGGCGACGTTGCCGAGCAAGATGAATTCCGTGAGCGGTCCAGCGTAGTCGAAGTTCGACATGGCGACGGACGGATTGCCGCTGCGGATGGCTCGGACCCATTCCTCCTTCATGCCAGCATCGCCCTTGCCGTTGCGCGGCAAAGATTCGGGCACCTTGCGGGCCGCCTCTTCGAGGTCCTTGGCCGCTTCCCCGGCGAAGCGATAGCTGGAGCCGTAATCGTTCGGCGAGTACAGGATCCCCTTTTCGCCGACGAGAATGCAGCCGCTGTCCGTCAGGCGTTCGTAGGGCCGCAGCACCTTGTTCTGCAACTCCTGGGGCGGAAGGACGCGGTTGCCGCCGCGTTGCCCTTCGTACCAGACGACCTTGCAGGCCGGCATGTCGCCACGGGCCGGGAACTCATACGTCACCTTGGCCCAGGTCGGGCAGGTCTCCGGGTTGATCTCGCCGTTCTCCGAGGCGACCGAGATCGGCGAACCGAGTTTGAGGGCCATGAACGGCATGTTGGCCGTGTGGCAGCCCATGTCGCCCAGCGCTCCCGTGCCGAAGTCCCACCAGCCCCGCCAATTGAACGGATGGTAGATCGGATCGTAGGGCCGCTCCGGGGCCGGGCCGAGGAACACGTCCCAGTTCACATGCCTGGGCGGCTGGGGAGCCTGATAGCTGACGGTTTTGCCGTGCAGCGCCGCCATCGCCGCCGCCCGAGCGGTCTGCACACGGAGAATCGCCTCCGCCCCCTGCGGCCAGATCGGACGGTTGGTCCAGACGTGGACTTCCCTGACCGGCCCAAGGACGCCGGCCTGGATGATTTCGACGGCCCGACGCAAACCATGATCCGCCGTCCCCTGATTGCCCATCTGGGTCGCCACTCCCATTTTCTGGGCCAGTTCCCGCAGATAACGGGCTTCATACACCGAGTGAGTCAGCGGCTTCTGGCAATAGACGTGCTTCTTGAGCTTCATCGCCATCGCGCTGGCCGGGGCGTGATGGTGGTCCGGCGTACTGACCGTGACGGCATCGATCTTGTCGCCCATCTCGGCGAACATCTCGCGGTAGTCGGTGTACTTTTTGGCGTTGGGAAACTTGCGGGCCTTGGCGTTGAGCACCCCTTCGTCCACGTCGCAGATGGCGACGATGTTGCCGAACGGCTCGCACTGGTCGATGTCGCTGCTGCCTTTGCCGCCGACGCCGATACCGGCGAAGTTGATCTTGTCATTCGCCGACCGGGCCACGGCTGAGACCTGGGCCAGTCCCCCGACCCAGAAGCCGGTCGTGACTGCGGCTCCCGTCTGCAAGAAACGTCGTCGGTTCACCTTGCGCGCCATGCGATGCGTCCTCCTTCCCCGGCGGGTTTTGTGTGTTGTTTGGCGGGTCCGTCATCAGATGCCGGTTATGGTACGCCACCAGAAAACGCCCTGCAACGAGAAACTGGCGGCATCCTGGCAGGAAAAAGCGACCGGCAATTAGGGTCTCCCGGCTCGTCATCGCGTCATGGGATCAGTCGCAGCAGCCGTTGCGTGTACACCACCAGAAGGGAGCGATCTACCTCGCCATCGGAACGGTTCCAGGCGATGGCCAGAGCATACCAGCGGTCCCGGCGGTCCCGCAGCAGCAGACAGAAGTTGACGACGCCCGGTTCCATGCCGCCTTTGAATCCGACGTAGTTCCAGCGCAGGTCGTCCACCGAGACCCCGCGGGAAATCGCCAGGAGGGGCAGCAGATCTTCTGAGAGCGGATGTTTGCGGAGATGGTCCAAAACCCGCACCATGTCCGCCGGCGAGTAAAACCATTCGACCGAGTCGATGAGTTGGGGGGGACCGAGACCGCGATGCCGAGCCAGGGACGCCTCCGCGATGGGGCCTTCCAGCAGACGTCGCCGCCCTGCGCCATCGGCCGCAACGAATGCTTGCTGCTCCGCCGGTGGCATCACGAGTTTGAGTTTGAACATGTCCGAAGTCAGCAGAAACGGCCGGTTGCGTTCCGCGTGCCGCAACCCCCAGGCGGCCTGGCTTTGTTCGACCCGTTCCCGTCCGAGGATGCGAATGAGGTGGTCGGCGGCGGTATTATCGCTGCGGGAGATCATGAGCGTCGCCAGTGTGTGCAACGTGACTGGCGAACCGTCGGGCCAATCCTGCACCAGACCCGCCGGCAACGAGGCCCAGGCTCGGCGCACCGGCACCACATCGGACCAGTGCCTCGCTTTCGCCGCGATCTCGTCGGCCAAGACCGCCAACACGATCAATTTCATGCTCGACGCCACGGCAAAAGGCTCGTCGGGCAGGTGCTCGGCAAGACTCCTCGGTTCCGGACTTAACTGCCGCAGACACAAGCCCGCCTTGCCCGGCAGATTCTGCAAGTCCTTGATGACGGAGGCGAAACTGTCGTCGGATCGGACATCGGCCCGGAACTCCAAGCCGAGGATCGGATGCGGCGGGCGAACGTCGAGCACCAGCCTGGCCGGTTTACGGACGCCGTTGGCGAACACGAACTCGACTTCGGCGGTGTACGGTCCCGTCATCCCTAGAACATGGAACTCCACGCCCTTGCCGTGCTGAGCATGCAAGGCACGAAACGCCTCGACGACGGAGAGCCGACGAGCTTCGAGTTCCTTGAGAAACCCGGCGGAGAATAAGCGATCCAGATTACGCGGCTCGGCGCTGAAGGCAGCGAGCAGTTCTTTACCTACTGCCCGGATTTCCTGCTCGCCCTCGATCTCCCTGGCCTGCGGAGCTTCCCACAACCCGATCAGAATCAACAGTCCTGAAATGCCGACGCAGCTTCGCCTCCAAACCATGAGAATCTCCCGATGAATGCGGCGTTTTTCAAGTGGGGGAAACTTTGCGTCCGATACCAGATGCGGAACTTTTTCCGTGCTCAAGGGTCGTGACGGTTGCGTTGCCTGCCGTCTTCTGCCCGACCCAAGCTGCATTGTAACGGCGAAGCGTTCCGTGCTGAGGGCAGCTTGGACCGGGGGAGCACGCGAATCGCCGTCTCGGAGCGGGACATGCGCGCCACTTCTAACCGGAATAGCCCCAGATCGCCCGCGACGACATTGTTCAACTGCCTCCTGATCCTGGCCCTCTTGGTGCCCGTGGGATGCACGCGCCGCTTCTTCCGTCACTGGGCGGACCGCGAAGTGCTTCAAGTCCTCGACAGCAAGGACGACTTCCCCCAGTGGGAATTGCGGGATTACTACGTTTATCCGCACCCTCTGGCTCGCTACGCCGATCCAAGCGATCCGGACCATCCGCCCATGCCCCCGGACGACATCCCGACCTGGATGCTCTCCACCCGTCCGCAAAAACCCAAACAGGTCGCCTACATCGAAGGCACCGGATATCTTCACGTTCTGCAAGCCTGGGATGCCGCCAATCGGGCCGCTCGCAAGGAACGGGAGGAGCGCAAGAAACGGGAGACGGAACAGCCTGAACGATTGCCCGCGCCGAAGGATCCCCAGGGCAAAGGCCAAGTCGGGCAGAACACCAGTTCATCGACCTCGGAGCCGGGGCCGCTTGGTCTGCCGGCGGATGGTTCCTCTCCCTGGCAGGATCATGCTCCTCAGGGCGAACTTGGTCCCGCCGTCGCTGATCCATCGCAACCGATCATCCGCGTGTCGGCCGCTCAGTACAGCGTCAATGGCGAACAGTCTGACGGCAACGGCGAGGCTCCGCAGGCGTATCTCATCACCCTCGAACAAGCCGTCGAACTGGCGCTATTCAACAGCCGGGAATTCCAGGACCGACGCGAGAGCCTCTACCTCACCGCCTTGCCGGTGACGTTCCAGCGATTCAACTTCCTGCCGCAGTTCTACGCCACGGAGCAGGTCTTCCGGGAGTGGGCGGCCAGCCGTTCGACGCTGGGCAAGCAGAACCGCTGGGTGGCCAACACCGGCTTTGGGCCGCGCTCCGGCATCGGATTCACGCAACTCTTCTCCACCGGGGCCTTGCTCACGCTGCAACTGGCCAATCGCACCGTGGTCAACCTCACCGGCGATCCTCGCCACACCATCAGCGAATCCACGTTGATCCTCGATCTCAGTCAGCCGCTCCTCCAGGCCGGCGGTCGGGCCGTGACCTTGGAACCGCTGACGCAGGCTGAACGCGATCTGGTTTACGAACTGCGAAACTATGCCCGCTTCCATCGCGAGTTCTACGTCGCCCTCGCCGTCGGCAGTCCGATCCGCACCGCTGTCGGCGGCATCGGCGTGGCCGGGGTGGACCTCGGCGTCCGCGGACAAGCGGCCTTCGTCGGCTATTATCCCACCATCCAGCGGCTGGCCGTCGTGGAGAACAACCGGGCCAACGTCGAGTCGTTCGCCCGCCTGTTGCGCTTCTACCAAGCCTACGTCATCGGCGGCAGCGTCTCGCAGCTTCAAGTAGACCAGATCGAACAACAACTCCTCGACAGCCGGGCACAGTTGCTCCAATCGGAAGTGCTGTACCAGGACTCGCTCGACCAGTTCAAATTGCAGCTGGGCTTGCCGACGAACCTGCCCTTGGAACTCGACTTCGGCCCGCTCGAACCGCTCAAGGAGCAGATGGAACGGCTGAGCCGGGTGGAGGCCGATTTCCGTGAGATCCTGGACGCCCTGGACCAACTGGAAGAGGAACCGGAAGTCGCTCCGCAGCGTTTGCGGGGCATTCTGGAGCGGCTGTTCGTCGAATCGCCGCTGGTTCGGGGAACGCGGTTCCGTGAGGAAATCATTCGCCGGTATGGACAGTGGCGGGAACTGGCTTCAGGAGCCGAATTGCCCGCCCAGGCCTTGGCCGACCTGCTGTCCGTGCCGCTGCTGGCTCCGTTCAACCCCTCGGCCGTCCCTTGGGGGCTGGCCACCGGACCACGCCGCTCCCGGGCAGCCCAGCGGATTCTGGAGTTGCAGGAAGAACTCGACCGCCTGGAAGACGAGGAAGAACGCTACGCAGACGAGGAAAAAGAGTTTCCCCAACACCTGCAAAACCGCAAGCGGGAATTGCAGTTGGAGATCAGTCTAGGCCAGATGGAGCTTGCCTTGCGGAGTTACGAGTTGAAGCCCTGGGATGCGGAAATGGATCCGCAGCGTCGCCGGTCCCGCTACATCGACGCCTTCCGCCGGGTGACGACGCGCTTTTCCGAGGTCATGGAGTCTGCCCGGTCTGAGCGGTTCACGGAACTCGATGGGCAATGGCCTGATCTGCCGCCGGTCCACCTGTACGGTGTGGACTTGCTCACGGCGGACGAAACCGAAGCGCAGAACCTTGTGGAGCAGACGGCGTTAATAAATCGCTTGGACCTGATGAATGCCCGCGCCCAGGTGGTGGACGCCTGGCGGCGGATCGCAGTTTTCGCCAACAACTTGCTCGGCGTGGCCAATCTCCAGTATCATATGGAAATAGCAACGCCGCGCAACCAGGCCCAACCGCTCACCTTTTGGGGGCGAACTGCAATCCACCGCATGACCTTGGACACGGAGTTGCCCCTGGTCAGGCAATTGCAGCGTAATAATTATCGGGCGAGTCTGATCGCCTACCAACGCCAGCGTCGAGCCTTGCAGCAGCAGGAGGATACGGTTCGCTTCCAGGTCCGACAGGAACTGCGAACGCTGCGACAGCTGGCCTTGACCTACCGCATCAACCAGCGGTCGGTTCGACTCGCTTATCAGGTACTTGAAAACTCGCTGGAAGAACTGCGGGCGCCGCCGGCCCCCGGTGCTCAGCGCGACGCTGCCAGTTCGGCGGCGGCCCTGACGCAACAGGTCGTCAACGCCCAGAACTCGGTGCTTCGCGCTCAGAACAGTATCTATGCGACATACGTAAACTACATCCGGGCCCGTATGGAGTTGTACCGCGACCTGGAGCTTCTGCGGGTGGACTCGCGAGGAGTTTGGATCGATGAATACGCCTCTCCAGCCGAACGACCCCCTGGCGGCCAACCTGACCCCGGACAATGGTGACGATCTCCACGGGGTTTCTTCTCGCAAACGCACTGGATCCTCGGCCCTGGCTGAGCGGCTGCGACATTTGGACGAACCGACGCATCAAGATGGCGAGGCCCCACGCGCCTCATTTTTCCGGACCGGCATGATGCTCGTGTTGGGGCTGGTCCTGGCCGGCACCGGAGCGACCGCCGGCGGATGGTACTATCTCACCCTGCTGAGTGCCGAGGACACTTCCTTGCAATTCGAGCCGGTCGAACGCGGCCGACTCGTCTTCAGCGTCGTGGAAAAAGGCGAACTCGAAGCCAGCCGAAACACCGACATCAACTGCAAGGTCCGCGCCAGCGGCCGAGGCAACTCCGTCGCCACCAGCATCAAGTGGCTCATTGACGAAGGAACCCGGGTCAAGGCAGGCGACGTCATCTGCCGCCTCGACGATTCCAGTCTCAAAGAGCAGCTGAAAAACCAGGAAATCGCGGTCGCCTCGGCCCGTGCCGGTCTGATCCAGGCTGAAAAGGATGTCGAAATCACCGCCAGCCAGAACGAAGGCGATCTCGAAACCGCCCGCAACAACGTCAAACTCGCGGAAATCGACCTGGAACGGTACATCCGCGGCGAACGGGACAAGCTGGAAAAGAACATCCTCGGCAAGCTCGCCGCTGCCGAGGCCGACCTGCTCCAGTGGAAGGACAAGGCAGCCTATTCCGCCCGCATGGCCAAGCGCGGCTTCGTCAGCCGCAGCCAGGCCCAGTCGGACGAATACCGCCGCATGACCTCCGAGATCACCTACAGCGAACTGGAACGCGACTACATGATGCTCCTGGATTACGACTCCCGGCGCACCATTCTGGATCTTCAAAACAAGCTGGAACAGGCCAAGACCGCCCTGAAAGTGGCAGAGATCTCCGCCGCCGGCAAGACGGCCAAAGCCCAGGCCGATTATCAGGCCAAGCTCCAGGTCTTGCAGCAGGAGGAATCCAAGCTCCAGGACCTCAAGGACGACATCGCCAACTGCACCATCACCGCTCCGCACGACGGCATGGTCATCTACCACGTCGATGAGCGGACCCGCTTCGGCGTCAGTACGTCGCAGAATATCGTCGCCGTCAACGAGCCTGTCCGTGAAGGCCAGCGGCTCATGCGCATTCCCGACCTCAGCGAGATGCAGGTCAAGATCAAGGTCCACGAGGCCCTGGTGCCCCGGCTCATCAAGCAGCAGGAAAGCACTGCCGACGGTTTGCCGGCCCAGATCAAGATCGCCTCGCTGGATCGGCCGCTGCGGGGCCGAGTCAAAGACGTCTCCTCGGTCGCTTCCTCTTCCGATTGGTCGATGGCCGATGTGAAAGTCTATCCGACCATTGTCCTCATCGAGGAGAAGTTCGAAGGGCTGAAGCCCGGCATGAGCGCCGAAGTCACGATCAAGGTCGAGGAGCTTGAAAACGTGCTTCGCGTTCCCGTACACGCGGTTCTCGAAGCCAACGGCCGGAAGTTCTGCTACGTCAAGACGCCGCAAGGCATCGAGAAACGCATCATCACCACCGGCCTGAACAACAGCAAGTTCGTCGAGATCAAGGAAGGCGATCCGCCTGCCGGGCTTCTCAAGGAAGGCGAAGTGTACGGCGTCAAGGAAGGGGAATTGATCCTGATCAATCCGCGCGGCCTGGCCGAGAAGCGGAACGACCTCCACGCCGAGCAGCGGGACCCCGGCGAACTGGTCAGCGCGACGATCAACAACGGCCCGCGTCCGAATCGGAACGGAAACGGCAACGGCAGCGGTCCTGCGGTCGGCGGCAGACCGCCGCGCGGACCCGGAGGAAACGGCCCGGGTCAGCCTCCCCGGGAAGGTGGACCGAATGCCGGCGGCCCACGTCCCGGCGGCGGCTTCCAGCCCACCGAGGAACAGCGGCAACAAATGCAGCGCTTCCACGAGGAACTTCGCAAGGCGACTCCGGAACGCCGCAAACAAATGATTGATGAACTTCCCGTTCCCGACAACGTCAAGGAGATGATCAAGCAGCGGACCCGCGCTCAGGGTTTGGAAGTCCCCGATTGAGAGGTTGCAGCGTGCGTGTCATCGCTCGGGTCGAAAACCTGACCAAGCATTACTTTCTCGAAGGCGAAGTGGTCAAAGCCCTGCGGGGCGTGACGCTGTCCTTCGAAGAGGGCGACTTCGTCGCTCTGATGGGACCGTCCGGCTCGGGCAAGAGTACGCTGTTGAACCTGCTCGGCTGCCTGGACCGGCCCACCTCGGGACGGTACTTCCTGGGCAATCAGGACGTCTCGACCATGACGGACGATCAGCTCTCGGAAATCCGCAGCCGCTACATCGGATTCATCTTCCAGTCCTACAACCTGATTCAACAGTACACGGTGGTCGAAAACATCGAAGTGCCGATGCTGTATCAGGGCAAAGTGGACGCCTCGACGCGGCGGCGGTGCATCCGTCTGGCGGAGATGGTGGGGCTGGGGGAGCGCCTCAACCATCGGCCGACGCAGCTTTCCGGCGGTCAGCAGCAGCGGGTGGCCATTGCCCGGGCCTTGGTGAATGATCCCCACGTCATCCTGGCCGACGAGCCGACCGGCAACCTCGACAGCAAGACCAGCGATGAAATCATGGAACTGCTCTGCACGCTCAACGAAGCGGGCAAGACCATCATCATGGTGACGCACGAGAACGACATTGCCGCCTGGGCGAGGCGGGTGGTCCGGATGCGCGACGGCAAGGTCGAATCGGACGTCCGCACCGCTCCGCTTACGTCGCCCGGCTCCACGCTGGCTTCGGTGATGCCATGATCTTCCTGACCAAGATCCGCCGCACTGTGTCGATGGCCGTGCGGAACCTCTGGCTGCACAAGCTCCGGTCGTTTTTGTCCGTGCTGGGCATCATCATCGGTACGGCCGCGGTCATTTCGCTGATGGCCTTCGGCGAAGGCAGCATGCAAGACGCTCTCGAAGACATCAAGAAACAGGGCCTCACCAACGTCATCGTGACCAGCGTCAAGCCGCCCGAGGAAGCGACCAGCCAGCGCCGCTCCTTTGTCGCCAACTATGGCCTGACCGATGACGACCACCGTCGCTTCGTGGAAACGCTGAAGAACCTGGTGACGGCCACGCTGCCCATGCGGGTCTTTCCAGCGGAACTGCGACCGGTGACCGACAGCCGCCTGTACAATGGCCGCGTCGTCGGCACCACGCCTCGCCATGCCATCGTGTATAAGCTCGAACACATGATCGCCGCCGGCCGCTTCCTCACGGAGCAGGACGAGGAGCCGATTCCCCGCAACGTCTGCGTCATCGGTTCCGAACTGGCGGCTGAGTTGTTCCCCGGCGAGGATCCGATCAACAAGACCATCCGCATCTCGGGCAAGGACCGTGCTTTCGTCGTGGTGGGCGTGCTCAAGGACCGCATGCCCAATACCAGCGGCGCGGAAATCGAGAAGTACAACGGCGACATGTACATTCCGCTGAAGGCGTGCCGCTCTCTCCTCGGCGAGATCAGCTTCATTCGGGCGACGGGAGCCCGCGGAGCAGAAAAGGTGCAACTCAGCCAGGTCGTGCTGACCGTGGATGATTCTGGAGACACGGACACCGTCCGCGATCGCGTCCGCGGCGTGGCGGACATCGTCCGGACGCAACTCAGCGCCACCCATCCCAAAAAAGACTGGGACATTCGCATTCCGTTGGATCGGTTGGAAGAAGCCGAACGGACCCGGGACCGCTACCGCATTCTCCTCGCTTTCATCGCCGGCATTTCTCTGTTGGTCGGCGGCATCGGCATCATGAACATCATGCTCGCCACGGTCACGGAACGGACCCGGGAAATCGGTATTCGCCGGGCTTTGGGGGCCAAGCGAAGCGACATCACTCTGCAATTCCTGCTCGAAGCGGTGGTGCAGACGACCTTGGGCGGCGTCATTGGCGTGCTGGTCGGCCTGTCGATGGTGTTCCTCGTTCCCTACGTCGCCTCGCAGTTCAACTACCGCGTGCCCGCAGCCATTCACAACTGGTCGATCATTCTGGCCTTCAGTGTGGCCGTCGCAGTCGGCATCCTGTTCGGCTGGTATCCGGCCCGGCGGGCTGCGTGTTTGGATCCGATCGAAGCCTTGCGGCACGAGTAGGGTTGTTCCCCGCCGCGGTTCCGGTACGATCAAGACATGTTCGAGGTATTCGAGCACACGGCCGATGTCGGGCTGCGCATCCGCGCTGCCGACCTGAATCAACTTTTCGCCGAAGCCGGTCGTGCCTTCTTTTCGTTGATCGTGGAGAATCTCGAAGCGGTTCGGCCTGCCACCGAAGTGACGTTCCACCTTCAGGGACAGGACCTCGAATATCTGCTCTTTGACTGGCTCAACGAATTGCTCTACTGCTTTGAGACGCAGCATCTGATCTTCAACGATTTCCAGGTCGAAGTCTCGCCAAGCGGACTGACGGCGGTGGCCCGCGGCGAACGCTTCGACCCCTCCCGTCACCAGCCGGATCACGAGGTCAAAGCGATCACTTATCACGGATTACGGGTCAGGCAGGAAGAGCAAGGCTGGATGGCGGAGGTGATCGTGGACATCTGAGGCGGCTCCGTTGCACGGAATCAGCGAGGGCGGACAACCATGACCAAGGGAGTTTTCCAAGGGCCGTTGCTGAGGGTCAATGACTACCTGTGGCGCATCCCCCGCAGCTATAAGCCGGGCATGCGCGTGGACGGCCTGATCTACGCCGACGACTACCTCATCGAACAGATCCGCAATGACCAGGCGCCGGAGCAGGTGGCCAACGTCGCTTTTCTGCCCGGCATCCAGTACGCCAGCCTGGCCATGCCGGACATCCACTGGGGCTACGGCTTCTGCATCGGCGGCGTGTGTGCCACGGATCCCGAGGAGGGCGGCGTCATCTCGCCGGGCGGCGTCGGTTACGACATCAACTGCGGCGTCCGCCTCGTCCGGTCCAATCTCTACTTCAAGGATGTCCAACCGCACCTCAAGGCACTGATCGAAGAGCTATTTCGTCAAGTGCCCACGGGCGTCGGTCGCACCGGCAAGTACCACTTCGACCGTCAGGAATTGCGAAAGCTCCTGGCCGAGGGACCGCGCGCTCTGAAGGACCGCGGACTGGTCACCGATGCCGATCTGGAACACACGGAAGCCCACGGCAAGCTCGAAGGGGCTGATCCGAATCTGGTCAGCGACCGGGCCTTGGAACGCGGCTCCGAGCAGTGCGGCACGCTGGGATCGGGCAACCACTTTCTGGAAGTGCAGGTCGTGGACGCCGTCTTCGACGAAGAAGCCGCCCGCAGCATGGGGCTGGAGAAGGACATGATCTGCGTCATGATTCACTCCGGTTCCCGGGGACTGGGTTACCAAGTCTGCGACGATGCGTTGCACGCCCTTCGCAATGTTCCTCAGAAGTACGGCATCGAACTCCCCGACCGCCAGCTGGCCTGCGCTCCGGTCAACAGCCCGGAGGGGCAGCGGTACATCGGAGCGATGCGGGCGGCCGCCAACTTCGCCTGGTGCAATCGGCAATTATTGATGTGGCAGGCCCGGGAGGTGTTCAGCACCGTGTTCGGGCGGTCGTGGCAGGATTTGCAGATGAACCTGGTTTACGACGTCTGCCACAACATCGCCAAGTTTGAGGAACACACCGTCGGCGGCAAACGGCGCAAGGTCTGGGTGCATCGCAAGGGAGCCACGCGCGCCTTTCCGCCGGGCCACCCGGAGATTCCGGCCTGCTACCGTCAAATCGGTCAGCCGGTCATCATCCCCGGCGACATGGGCCGGGCCAGCTGGGTGCTGGTCGGGCAGGCCGGCAGCATGGAGCAGACCTTCGGCACCACCTGCCACGGGGCCGGGCGGGCCTTGAGCCGAACCGCCGCCGTCCAGGCCAGCAAGGGCCGCCGCATCGACCAGGAACTGGCCAGCCGCGGCATCGTGGCCCGGGCCAGAAGCTGGAAAGGTTTGGCCGAGGAGCAGCCCGACGCTTACAAGGACGTCGATCACGTCGTCGAGGTGGTGCATCGAGCGGGCATTTCGCGCAAGGTGGTTCGACTGCGGCCGATTGGGGTGATTAAAGGCTGAGCCAACGTCCCCTGCCCCGAGCAAAGCGCTCTAGAAATTTTCCGCGACTGTGCTATGCGAATCGCGGGTCGTCCATGCCTTTGCGCGGGAAAGGCTTTGCAGCGAACCGGCACAGCCGAGTTTCGTCACGCAGGCCAGTTGCGGCATGGACCGGCCCGAAAAGCGTGGGAGCGGACTCGATGGGACGATCCGGCTTGGCACTGCTGCTGGCGACCGCGACGACCGCGGTCCTGATCGGTTGCCAGCAGACCCGCTTCATGACCGAGAAAGACTTCAACAACTACCGTCTTCAGGCGTTGGAACACACCACCGCGATGCCGGTGGTCGCTGATCTGCCGACGTACACCGTCGAGACGCCGCCCCGCACCACGGCCAATCCCGAGGCTCCGATCCGCGAGATCAGCCTGGCCGAGTGCATCGCCTTAGCCATCGAAAACGGCCGCACCGGCGAAGGCTTCGCTCGCGCCGGTCTGGGACGTCGGACCAGTGTTCAAGGTCTGCGGACCCAGCAGAATCCCTCCACCGCCACCGACAGCATCCGCGTCCTCGCCTTCGATCCGGCCCTCGACGGCACCTTCATGGAGGAATCGCTGTCCCGCTTCGACCTCCGCTGGCAGACGGCCATGACCTGGAACAAGGTGGACGAACCGCGGAACGTGCTCTTCGGCTTCCGCGGCATCGACGCCGCGGACGAGGATCGCGCCAACTTCCAGACGCAACTGGTCAAGCCGCTCCCGACCGGCGGTGTGGCCGGCATCACCTACCGGACCTCCTACAACTTCTCGAACATCAACGAGCGCTTCGGCCGCTTCAATCCTGAATACATCCCCGTGCTGGAGTTCACCTTCGAGCAGCCCCTGCTCCAGAGCGCGGGCGTCGGCATCAACCGGCTGTTGCCGGATCATCCCGGAAGCCTGTTGACGCCGTACAACCGCGGACGGTCCATCGCCCGGGGCATCGTGCTGGCCCGCATCGACTACGAGAACTCCCGCACCGAGTTTGAACGGCGTTTACACGAACTGCTCTTCACCGTCGAGGAGGCCTACTGGGATCTCTACGCCGCTTACTGGGATTTCTACAGCCGGGAGGCCGCGGCCCGTCAGGCCCTCGTCACCTGGCAGGTAGCGAAGGCTCGCTTCGATGCGGGCAAGATTCCTGGCCAGGACCTGGCCCAGATCGAAGGGCAGTTGCAGGCCTTCCGCGCCCAGCGCTTGCAGACGCTCAACCGCGGCCTGGGCCGGCCCGGCGTCCTGGAGGCCGAACGGCGCCTGCGGTACGTCCTCGGTCTGCCGCCGGAAGACGGCTACCGTCTGGTCCCCTCGGACACGCCCACGGTGGCTCCGTTCCTCCCGGATTGGCAATTGGCTGTCACCGAAGCTCTGAGCCGTCGCCCCGAACTCAATCAGATTCGCCAGGAAATCCAGTCCGCCCATCTCAATGTGCTGGCCCAGAAGAACTTCCTCATGCCCGATCTCCGCTTCCTGGCCCGCTACAACATCAACGCTCTGGGCAGCCGCCTCGACGGCACCGACGAAGCCAACGCCCTCCGCAATCTCCTGGAAAACGACTTCAACAACTGGGAACTGGGGCTGCGGCTCGACATGCCCTTGGGCTTCCGCGAAGCCAACGCCCAGGTGCGTCGGGCCATGCTCGCTCTGGCTCAGCGAGTCGCGTTCCTTCAGGAACAGGAAAAGAACCTGGTGTATGACCTGACCCGCAGCTACCGCGACATCGTCCAGTTCCACGAGCAGATCCGCATCCTGCGGGCGCAGCGGTTGGCCTTCACGGAGCAGCTCCGGCTCCGCTACCGCGAGTTCGAAACCGGCCGAACGACAATCGACATCCTTCTGGAAGCTCAACGCAACTGGGCCGAGGCGCTGCGGGAAGAACATTTCGCCATTGCCGATTACAACGTTGCCTTGGCCGATTGGGAGCGGCAAAAAGGCACCATCATGGAGCACGACAACGTCATCATCGCCGAGGGACCGCTGCCCGGGTGCGTCGTCGGCCGGGCCAGCGAACACATCCGCGAACGACAGCGTTCCTTGGCCCTCGCTCAGCCGCTGGTCCGCCAGGAGGCGATTCATCCAGCCCATCCCGAAGCGATCGTCGAAGAAACGCTGAAGGACTTGTCCGTGGGGATCGGGGAACCCTTGCCCCAGGTGCTTGGCGTCAACCGCTTGCCGGATACGCCGCCCGCCCTGCAAAATGGCGGCGGGGCGCCCGAGGCATCGGTTGAACATGGCCGCTGATCCGCTGCACTATGTCGAGACCGCACTGCGTCACCTGCTCGAGCACGATCCCCATTTTGCCGGAATGTACGAGACGGTTGGGCCGTTTCGGCTGAAAGTCCACCGCGACCGCTTTCGTCTCCTGGCCAAGAGCATCATTTCGCAGCAGATCTCGACTCGGGCGGCCAAGGCGATCTCGGCGCGGCTCAGGGAACGGCTCAGACCCCAGCGTTTGACGGCTGAGAGTGTGTTGTCCGTGCCGCAAACCGTGCTGCGGGACGCGGGCCTGTCTCCGCAAAAGTGCCGTTACCTCCGCAGCTTGGCCGAGATGGTGACGTCCGGGGAAGTGGACCTTCGGTCGCTTCATCGGCTCAGCGACGAAGGGGTTATCGAGCATCTGACCCAGGTACCCGGCATCGGTCGCTGGACGGCGGAGATGTTTCTGATTTTCGCTCTGGGAAGGCCAGACGTGTTGCCGGTCGATGACTTCGGGCTGCGACTGGCCCTGCAACAGCGGGAAAAACTGTCCCGGCTTCCGGATCGGGCTGTGGTCCGGGAATTGACTCAGCCGTGGCGGCCTTACGCCACTGTTGGCACGTGGTACTCCTGGCAATGGCTGGGCAAAATCCGTTCGCGGATCGGCTGAACCATCGGGCCAGCGAAGGTTTCGAGCCTGGAACAGGCATGGTTAAGGATTTCTCATTCATGAGAGATCGTGTGGGAGATTTGAGATGAGACAAGGAAATGCCATAAGGTATTTGGAGAGAGAAGGATAAGGCTAAGCTGGCGGGAAGGGCCAAGGGGGCGAGGGATCCCTTGGAGTTGGATGAAGGGATTCTCACTACCTTGCTGTTGCAAGCGCATTCCTGTTACACTTAAGAGAAGACCATTGAGTTTCCAAGGATGAGGCGAAACCGTGTCGAACCCACTTCCCGGCAATCCGAGCGACTCGACGATCGACAAAGTGACCTTGGGCATGATCGTGTCGAGCCTGCAACGGCGACAGGAGAAGAAAAGCCGTCAAGCTCACAGTCAGCAACAGCAGGCGCAAAGCGGGAAGGATGCCCCGGAGCGGGTTCGCCTTGTGTTCCAGATTGACCCCTTGCTTTTGGGACGTCTCCAGGTTCAGGCGGACCGACTCGGACTGACCTTGGGCGAGTACCTTAGCCAGGCGGCGACGAGGCGTCTGGAATCCGACGAAGCAGCCGATCCTGCCATCGCCAAGAAGAAGAAACCCAACCCGCCGAAGAAGGCCGGTCCCGGTCGCTGAACGTGAACCCGGCGGCGACTTGCGGATTCTCGCAGGGGTGCCGCTTCCCTCTCGGTCTCTAGAATACTTTCAAGCCGCGCACGCACACGTTTCAACCCTCTCGGCACGTCTTCCGGCTCACGGCAGCAACTGGCCGTAGCCTGCCGTAGCTTTGAGCTTCGCTTCGTCAGGATGGATCATCCGGGGCGACGGCGACTTAGTTTCTGCGAAAGGAGGCGGAAATGTGGTCGAAGCAAGCCTTGCACGATCTGGTGGAAAGCCGCCTGCGCAACTACCGCTTCATTGTCGTGGCCAACCGGGAGCCGTACATCCATCGCTGGAATGGTAAGGAAATTGAATGCGTGCAACCGGCCAGCGGCATGGCGACGGCCCTCGACCCGGTGATGCGGGCCTGCGACGGCGTCTGGGTCGCTCACGGCAGCGGCGATGCCGACCGCGAAGTCGTGGATGAGTTCGACCACGTCCGCGTCCCGCCGGAACAACCCGCCTACACCCTGCGTCGCGTCTGGCTGTCGCGGGAGGAGGAAGACGGCTACTACTACGGCATGGCCAACTCCGGCCTGTGGCCGCTGTGCCACATCGCCTTCACCCGGCCCGTCTTCGAACCCCACGATTGGGAAACCTATCGTGCAGTCAACGCCAAGTTCGCCGACGCTGTGCTTCAGGAGGCAGGGGACGAGCAGACATTTGTCTTCGTGCAGGATTACCACTTCGCCCTGCTGCCGCGAATGCTCAAGGAAGCCAATCCCCGGCTGATCATCGCCCAGTTCTGGCACATCCCCTGGCCGAGCCGGGAGACGATGGGCGTCTTCCCCTGGACGAAAGAACTGCTCCAGGGCATGCTCGGCAACGATCTCCTTGGCTTCCATCTGCGTTCGCATTGTCAGAACTTCCTGGACACCGTGGATCGCTCGCTGGAATCCCGGGTGGACATGGAACGCTTCGAGATTACCGTCGGCGGCAAGAGCACGCTGGTGCGGCCGTTTCCCATCGGCATCGACTTCGAAAAGCACCAGGAACTCCTGCACAGTCCCCGGACGGCGATGGCGGTCCGACGCTGGAAAGAGGACCTGCAACTGGATGGCGAACTGCTCGGCATCGGCATCGACCGCCTCGACTATACCAAGGGCATCCCGGAGCGTTTGCGCGGTCTGGATCGCCTCTTCGAGCTGCACCCGGAATACCGCGGAAAGCTGCGTTTCGTACAAATTGCCGTGCCCAGCCGGACCGAGGTGGACGAGTACCAATGGCTCTCGCAGCAGGTGGAACACCTGACCGCCCAGATCAATAGCCGCTGGGGACGCGGCAGTTGGCAGCCGGTGACGCTCTTGAAGCGGCATTACGGGCAACATGCGATGATGGCCTTGCATCTGCTCTCGAATTTCTGTGTAGTCAGCTCCCTGCACGACGGCCTGAACCTGGTCGCCAAGGAGTATGTCGCCAGCCGCCACGATCTCGACGGCGTTCTGATCCTGAGTCGCTTCACGGGAGCCTCCCGGGAATTGACCGATGCGTTGCTTATCAATCCGTTCTCCGTGGAGGAAGTGGCCGATGCTATGCACCAGGCGCTGACCATGCCCGAAGCGGAGCGTCGGCGGCGAATGCAGAAGCTCCGAGCGGCCGTCGAGGAGAACAACGTCTACCGCTGGGCCGGCAAGGTCATCTCGGCCCTGCTCAAGTTCGATTTCCCGGAGGTGTGAGTTGTGGCCGAGACCGCTTCCCGAAGCGCTTCCGGGCCGACCCGCTTTCCACCCTGCCTGTGCTCTTTGCGGGAGCCGGAGCGATCCGACGCCTTGGCCGCGGCAGTCGCCCAGGCCGAGCGGGTTTTTCTCGCCCTTGACTACGACGGCACGCTGACGCCGATCGTCAGTCACGCCTCAGCCGCGCGGCTGTCCCAGGAGGTGCGGAAGACCCTGGCCCTGCTAGCTGACGCGGAGGACTTTTGCGTTTCCATTCTCAGCGGTCGGGCCTTGGCAGACGTGCGAAGTCGGGTGGGAATACCCCGGGTGATCTATGCTGGCAATCACGGACTGGAAATCGCCGGGCCGGACTGGTCCCACGTCGAACCGGAGGCCGAGCACCGACTTGCTGAGCTTCGCAGTCTTGCCCAGCGCTTAAGCGACGAACTGACAACCGTGCCTGGCGCCTGGGTCGAGGATAAGGGCTTGACCGTGTGCGTGCATTACCGGCAAGCCGAAGAGGTTTCCTGGCCGACCGTCCATGACACGGTCCGCAAGGTCTGCCGCGGTACCGAGTCCTGGCTGCGGGTCCAGCCCGGCAAGCGGACCTGGGACCTGCGACCCAGCCTGGAATGCCACAAGGGCACGGCGGCGGCGTATATCCGCAGGCGGCTGGGTCTGGACGAGGCTTTCGCCGTCGGCATCGGCGACGACGTCACCGATGAAGACCTGTTCGCCGCGCTGCGAGACGGCTTGACCATCCACGTCGGTTTGGATCATGATACCCGGGCTTGTTACCGTGTGGCCGGACCAGCCGAAGTCCTGGACTTCCTCGGCTGGTTGGCCCGTGTCCGCGGTCTGGCAGGAACGGGAGGGGAGGGGTGATCAGCGACGATCCGCTCTGGTACAAGGACGCCATCTTCTACGAAGTGTATGTGCGAGGGTTCCAGGACAGCACCAATGACGGCAACGGCGACCTGGGCGGGCTGATCCAGCGGCTCGACTACTTGCAACAACTCGGCGTCGATTGCCTGTGGTTGATGCCGATCTATCCGTCGCCGCTGAAGGACGACGGCTACGACATCGCCGACTATTACAACATCGATCCCCGCATCGGCACCG
The DNA here is from genome assembly GCA_937944855.1 of uncultured Planctomycetota bacterium. Taxonomy (GTDB): domain Bacteria; phylum Planctomycetota; class Planctomycetia; order Gemmatales; family HRBIN36; genus JANWWR01. Next base: position 16,798 of record CALFAY010000018.1, on the reverse strand, counting down.
TTGAGCAATTCGAGGAGTTGACCCACCAGGCCCACCAACGGGGCATCCGTATCATCGCCGATCTGGTCATCAACCACACCTCGGACCAGCATCCGTGGTTTCAGGAGGCCCGCCGCGATTCCAACTCGCCCAAGCACCATTACTACGTCTGGAGCGATACCGACCAGCGTTATCAGGGGGTGCGGATCATTTTCAAGGACACGGAACAATCCAACTGGGCCTGGGACCATGTGGCCCGGAAATACTACTGGCACCGCTTCTTCAGCCATCAGCCGGACCTCAACTACGACAATCCCGAAGTCCGCCGCGAGATCCTCAACGTCATGGCTTTCTGGCTCGACCGCGGCATCGACGGCTTCCGCGTGGATGCCGTCCCATATCTGTTCGAGCGCGAAGGCACCACCTGCGAGAACTTGCCGGAAACCCACGCCTTCCTCAAGGAGATGCGCCGCTTCGTGGACGCCCACTATCCCAATCGGCTGCTCCTGGCCGAGGCCAACCAATGGCCGAGCGACCTGCTGCCCTACTTCGGCAACGGCGACGAGTTCCACATGGCCTTCAACTTCCCGCTCATGCCGCGGATGTTCATGGCCATCCGCCGCGAAGACTCCCGTCCGATCATCGACATCCTCAGCAACATGCCGGAAATTCCCGAAACCTGCCAATGGGCCTTGTTCCTTCGCAACCACGATGAATTGACGCTGGAGATGGTCACGGACGAGGAGCGCGACTACATGTACGCCGAGTATGCGAAGGACCCGCGAATGCGGCTCAATCTCGGCATCCGTCGCCGCCTCGCCCCGCTGATGCAGAATGGCCGACGGCAGATCGAACTGCTTTACAGTCTGCTCCTGACCCTCCCCGGCAGCCCCGTGCTCTACTACGGCGATGAGATCGGCATGGGCGACAACGTCTATCTGGGCGACCGCAATGGTGTCCGCACGCCGATGCAATGGACCGGCGACCGCAACGCCGGCTTCTCCCAGTGCGACCCGTCCATGCTCTACCAGCCGGTCATCATGGATCCGATGTACAACTACCAGGCGATCAACGTCGAAGCCCAGACACGCTCGCCGACGTCGCTGCTGAACTGGCTCCGCCGTCTCATCCGCGTCCGCAAGTCCACCAAAGTCTTCGGCCGCGGCAGCATGAATTTCGTCAAGTGCTCCAACCCGCGGATTGTGTCCTACGTCCGCAGTTACGAAGGCGAACACGTTCTGGTTGTCAACAGCCTGTCACGCTTTGCTCAGCCGGTCGAACTCGATCTCCGCGAATACGAGGGCTACGTCCCGGTGGAGATGATCGGAAAGCAGGAGTTCCCTGCCATCACGAGCCGGCCTTACTTCGTGACCACGGCGCCGCACGGATTTTACTGGTTCCAACTCCAACGCCCGGCGCGGACAAGCTGAGCGGATCAGGCTAACAAGCCCCGTTCCCGCAATTCGCTGCGGATGTCCGGATTGTTCAGCAGCTGGATAAACGCTTGCACCGGCTTCCGCGACCAGCGGCTGCGCGGGATGACGAAGTCGTAGCGTTCCTCGGTCAGCGGCAGAAAACCCAGGTCGAACTCGCGGACCACCGGCCAGATGCACACGCCCCAGTCCGCCCGCCCCTGGGCCACGGCAGCAGCGACGGCGTTGTGCGACCGCGCCTCGGCGGCGTAGCCCGGCGGTCGGGACCTGCCGAGCAGGTCGTCGCTCAGGGCCCGCGTCCCGCTGCCGCGATTGCGGTTGATGAGGATGCACTCGGGATCGCTGAGTGCCTTGCGCACAGCTTCTTCGACGGATTTGCCCTCGAAACGGCCGTCGCCGCGGCGAAAGACGATCCCTTGCAAGCGGCCGTAGCCCGGGACGAGCATCAGGTCGTCGCCCACGAACGGCTGGTTGTAAGTCCGTGTCACCGGGTCGAACAGGTGGATGCCTGCCACGTCGCATTCGCCGCGACGAGCCGCCGCCAAGCCTCCCTGGCTGCCGACGGCCAGCACTTTGCTTCTCACCCCGTCCCGCTCTTCCAGTCGTCCCAGGAGATGGTCCAGCCCGACGCAATGGCTGCCGATGACCACGAGATCCGCTGGTTCCAAGCCGGACCCAAGCAGCCGCACCTCGACGATCTCGCCTTCCTCCAGGTATTCCCGCAAGCGAGGAATCGTGATGAATCCATCGGCCCGGCTGTACGTCGTCACCGATCCGGAGCCTTTGCCCATTGGATAGGCGGCGAACCGACCGTCTGATTCGGATTGATCCTCCCGATTCCCAGCTCCCGCGCGGTCAAGGCCTTCCCTCCGTCCCTCTTCCGGAGACAGACCGATGCCCCCAAGCCCCTCCCCCCGTGGGAGATTGCTTTCCGTCTGTCCCTCTCCCCCTGGGAGAGGGTCGGGGTGAGGGAAATCGCCCACTTGCACCAGACTCACCAGGACATACTCCGTGCGGCCCTTTTCGGAGTTGATGCGGAAAGGCAAGCGGGCCTGGACCGATTCCTGTGCCGATTGCGACCGGCCAGCCAATCGCCGAATGATCGGGGCAACGAATTCATGGAACGTGAAAATCGCCGAAGTCGGGAAGCCTGGCAGAACGACGACCGGCTTGCGACCCACGGCGGCGAGGCAGATCGGTTTGCCCGGCTTGAGCGCGACGCCGTGGACGATGATGCCCGGCGGACCAAGGTCGTTGACGACGCGGTACGAAATGTCGCCGCTGCCTTTCGACGTGCCACCGGACAGAAGGACCACGTCGCATGACAACGCCTGCCGAAGCCTTTCCCGCAGGACGTCGGCGTCGTCCGGCACGATGCCGAACAGGATCGGCTCGCCCCCGGCTTCCACGACGGCGTGAGCGAGGATGGTCGCGTTGCTGTCGAAGATCTGCCCCGGACCCAAGGCCATCCCCGGAGCAACAAGTTCATCGCCCGTGGACAGAATCGCCACGCGGGGCCGACGGCGAACTTCGACGTGAGCGAATCCTAAAGCGGCCAGAACTCCGGTTTCCCGTGCCGTCAGCAGCGTGCCCCGACGCAGCACCGTCTCGCCTCGACCGATGTCCGTCCCGGCGAAGGTCACGTTAGCTCCCGGAGCAACCGGCCGACGAATGAGCAGGATCTCACCGAGCGCGTCGGTGTGTTCGATCATGACGACGGCATCAGCCCCGCGGGGCAGCATGGCTCCCGTGGCCACCGGGACGGCCGTTCCTGCTTGAACTGCCTCACGCGGTTGACGACCCGGTGTCACCACCTCACCCAGGAGCCGCAACCGGCGGGGGGTCTCCTCTTCGGCTCCGAAGGTGTCTTCGGCGCGGACGGCGAATCCATCCACATTGGCCCGGTCGAAGCTCGGCACGTCGATCGGGGCTTGGACGTCCCTGGTCAGAACGCGCTGCAAGGCCTGATGCAGTTCGACGGTTTCACTTCCCAGCGGTTCCAGGGGCACCGCGGCGTGGAAACGCCGTTCCGCCTCGTCGCGGTCGATCACGTTGAGGAATTGATCCTGCTGCGTGGTCATGGAGACAGAACGCCAGTCGCTTGGGATTCAGGCATCGTACAGGAACACTTCCACCGACGCGCCCGGCGGATAGCCTTCACAGTCGGCGGGGACGATCACGAAGCCGTCGGCCCGGGTCGTCGTGGTCAGGATCGAGGCCCCGCTGACGGCCAGCGGAGCCGCCGCGCCATCGACAAGTTGGACGCGAACATAGTCTACCCTGCCGATGGTGGAAACGATCTTGGCCGCCAGGGGACGGACGACCCGGCGATGCGGCCAGTCCATCGGTCTGCCGCCAAGACGACGTACCGCCGGACCTGCAAAGAACTCATACGCTGCCAGACACGACACCGGATTGCCCGGCAGGAGAAAGACGGGGCGTCCGTTGACGAAGCCCAAGCCCGTCGGTGAAGCCGGTCTCATGGCGACCCCGTGAACGGTCAGTTCGCCGAGTTCCGCGATCAGCGACGGAATATGGTCCTCCTGGCCGACCGAAGTGCCGCCGGTGATCAGAATGACATCGGCCTGGCACTCGGAAATCGCCCGTTTCAACGTCTCCCGATGGTCGGGGAGGATCGGGCCGACCCTCGGCAATCCGCCGTCACGCTGGACCAGAGCTTCGAGGATGATCGAATTACTGTCCACGATTTGGACGCCCTGCGGTTTCGACCCGCACGGCAGCAGTTCATCGCCGGTGATCAAGATGGCGGTCTGCGGTCGGCGAACTACTTCAACCTCGGCGACGCCGATGGCCGCGAGGACGCCGAGGTCCTGGGGACGCAGCGTCCGCCCCGCCGACAGAACTTTGCTTCCGCAGGCCACGTCCTCTCCCCGGCGTCCGACGTGCCGGCCCGGAGGCACCGGTTCGCGCACCACGACCAAGCCGCCGTGTTCCTCGGCTTGCTCGGCCGGCAACACAGCATCGGCTCCGCTCGGCAGCGGCGCGCCAGTGGTGATGCGAATCGCCTGACCCGCCTGGCATCGGCCCTCGAACTGCCTCCCCGCTCGCACCTCGCCGATGAGCCGCAGCTCGACCGGCGAATACAGGGATGCTCCGAACGTGTCTTCGCCCCGCACGGCGTAGCCGTCCATAGCCGCCCGGTCGAATCCCGGCACGGCGACTTCCGAGACGACGTCGGCGGTTAATACCCGTCCTGCCGCCTGACGCAGCGGCACACGCTCCCCCGGCAGAACGCGGATGCGCTGTTCGATCAAGCGCAAGACGACGGCAACTTCCGCCCGGTCCCGGAAGCCTTTCATCCGGACCTCGTGAAATGTAGCAGCTTTGGCGTCGGTTTCGGCCACGCTGTTATTGATAGAGAACAGCGAACAGCCGTCACGGCAAGCCACGCACTCGCAGCGATGCCCAGAGGAGGTGGCAGCCGGCCCCGTGCATCTGGATGGCCAGGCAGCCGCACTCCGGCAAACCGTGCTCGTCGTTCCACTCGGCCGTCACCACGCCGTTGAGCACAACCCGCACGGTTGAGCCGCGCACCGTCAACTCGCCGTCGAGCCAGTCGGCTCGAGAGAGTACCTGACTTGCAACTTCGGCACTGGGTTTGAGCAGCCAGCCGCGGCCCTGCGTCTCGAACAGCCCGCCCAGCCCGCGGTCCGGCAGCGGATGCAGTTGGACCTGCGGGCCGATCAGTCCCTCCGGATGGTTCGGATCCCGACGGGCACGGAAGAACAATCCCGAATCGCCTTCGATGACTTTGCAGCGGAAACGGGCCTGAAAATCGCGGAACCGGCCCTTCGTCGCCAGATAGCCCGGACGATGCGAGCCGTCATTCTCCAAATCAATCAGGCCGTCTCGGACCTCGACTTTGCCGCCGCCGAGGTGTTCCCAGCCCGACAGGTCCCGAACGTTCAAAAGTGACACCCAGGCGTCACCCGGCAACGGTTCGACAGGTTCCGACGCCTGAAACGCCAGGCTGTGGGAATGGTGTTTGTCGGCGCGGTCGGAACAGCCGACCAGGAGCAGGCCCAGGGTCAAAGTCCCAGCGAAGAAGCCGTCCCTGGCTACTCGGCCCATCTTCTGCCCCCACACTTCCAGCGAGCCTGCTATTCCGGAAACAGCGAACGATTGGCCAGGACGGGATTCCACGGCCGCATCTGCCAGCGGACGAAGATGCCCTCTTGATGAAACGGATCGTTCTGAAGCAATGTCTCCGCTTCCTCCCTGGAATTTGCCTCGTAGATGATGAGCGCCCCGGAGTCGTCGAGAAACGGACCCGAAGCGGCGAGTTTCCCCTCACCTTTGAGCTTCGCCAGATATTGCCGATGCACCGGACGAACCGCGGCGATGCGGTCCTTGTCGGTGATGTACTCGATGACGGCGGCGAATTTCATGGCCGGACCCTTTCTCGACCCGAAGGCGGATTCCGGTCCGTCATGGTAGGGCAGTAAGGCAGGCGAGGCAACGTCACCTGCGCGGCAGCGAGTCGGAGCGGATCAACAGGCCGTTACGCCGCCTTGGCCGGTCGTTGGAAGAGCTTCAAAATACTGAACTTCACCGGAGCGGGCTTATTGCCCTGCTGCTTTTTGAGAAACTCCAACCACGCCTGACGCCGCTGCATGTACCAGTCCTTGGCCTTGCCCGCGAAGTGCTGGGCGGCCAGTCCAAGGACGATGGTGAATCCGAAGACGCTGTTGACGGTTTGTACCGGGTTTTCGCTGACCAGGCGGACGGCATCGAAACGGACGAAGTTTTCCGCCAGTACCAGCCCCCCGTAGGCCAGCAGCAAGGCTCCCAGCGCGCTCATGAGCACCATCACGCAGAGGCGGTAAAACAGGACGCTGAGCAGTCCGCCGACGAGGAAACACGCCAGCGGCACCTCGAACTGCGGGCCGACGATGTGAACAAGATACCAGACGGCGATGCCGTAGATCACAAAAACCACGACCCGTCCCAGTGCCAGACCGATGCAGCCGGCCGCTATCGCCGCCAACAGCCCTGCCGCCATCGGATGCAGTCCGAAATCGGCACCGGAACGCAGCCCCTCGATGCCCGCTCCAAGCGTCGCCGTCAAGGCGATCCAGAAACGGTGCGTCCACCAGCCCGTGGACCAGATTGCCAGACCGATCGCCGTCACGATGGCCAGGGCGGCCAACGGCAACTCCCGCATCTCCACAAGCAAGTCCGGTGCGATGATCTGCATGGCGTTCGCCCTCCTGTTCCTCTTTCGACATCTGGAGTCTCAAGGGCCATGCGCCTTTCACGCCCCAGGTGGGACTGACGGCACAGTGCGCGTCCGCCTGCAAGGTCCTTGCTTGATCTGCCAGGAATTCCTGACGTGCTCAGCACGCCGGAATTGACGATCCCGTTCAGATTTCCGCAGCCCTTGCAGCCAAACTAAAATGGAAAGCATGAAGCCCACGGAGCAACAGCAACCGCTTACCTATGCCGACCTGGACGATTCGCTGCGGCAGTACGTCGAAGCCGACGTGAACCTGCTCGCCAAAGCGGCCTCGCGGCTGCGTTGGCTGGGCTGGTTCTGGTTCTTCACCTTCGGTATCCTTTTGATCTTCTCGCTGGCCTTCGCCGGGGTGGGACGGTTGGGGGCGTTGGTCGTCGGCAGCATTCTCGGCGTGATTCTGATCGGCATTTCGATGTTCTACTTCGCCCTGGCTTCGTATGTAGCGAAGGGCCACCGCTGGGCCATCGGGATCGCTCTGGCAGTCGTGTCCCTTTTCATTGCCTTGCTGATGTGGCGCATCTTTACGCCGCGACCGATGGACCTTCCCTTCGCGGCCGTCGAAACGATTTACCTGCTCGGCCTGCTGGGTTTGCTCAAATCGCTGGTGCAGAGCTGGGGAGCGGCTGGACGGATCGCCCGCTTCGTCGAACGCAAGCCTGTCGTCGAATACGGCATGGTCGAGGAGTAGCCGAAAGACCGCGAAGCTCGCCCTTGTCGGCCTGACGCCGAGTCACCTGCCGGAACGGTGCCGGGCGTCGAAGCGGGCAGCTTCCTCGGGGCTGATCAGCCCGTCGCCGTCGGTGTCCATCTCGCGGAACTTGTGCAACGGGCCGAGAAACTCCCGCGGCGACACGTCGCCGTCCTGATTGCGATCCATCCTCGTAAACCAGAGGGGAATCGAACTTCCTTCGCCGTTGATCGCTGAAAGCGCGACGACCGATGCCAAGGTACTGTCGGTCCAGAAACTGAACCCGACTGCCGGCCCGATCTCCAGATGGAGAAGGATCGGCATGGCCGTCTTCGCGAGGCTGCCTCCGTCCGTGAGCCGCAGGAGGGCCTCAACGGCGTTGCGTACTTCTCGCGGAGTGATGCGACCGTCCCGGTCAGGATCCAGCCAATGGAGGATGCCGCCCGATTGCTCGCTGACGCGGACCTGGACATGCGAAGTGACAGCCCGGGAAAGCACGGGCAAATTGCGATCCAACCATGCTTCCAGATCTTTCTCGTACAGCGTGCCGTCAGTGTTTATTCTGCTGAACAAAATGGCGAAATCGCTCACGACAGCCGCCTCGGCCTGGGTCAGGTATCCGTTGCCGTCTCGATCCAACTGTCGGAAGCGCTCCAGGACCGCGTGCCGATTCACGGCCCGGCACGCTTCCGCACTCAGCAGCCGGACACTGCTCGGCGTGCGGACCTCGATCCGGCTCTTGCCCAGGGCGATGGCCAGGCCATCTGCCAACGAGCCGACCTTCAAATCCGTGGCGTGCTGCCGATGGGCCATCGAGGTTTTCTGCGAACGCAGATCGAAGTGCATCGTGATCTCGACATCGGGCGGGATCTCGGCAAAGCGACGCAACTCGTCCGCATCCAGCTCACCGTCCCTGTCCTGGTCCAAAAAGGCGAAGGCCGTCGCGGACAGGCCCAGGTTTTCGCGGCTGAGACGGCGTGTCCGGAGACGGTTAGTCTGCGGCCCGGCATAGCGGACGAGCATTTCCTGAGCGCAGGCTGTCGCGGCATCTTCCTGACCAGCCAGATATACCGGCAACTCCCGGCGGGGACGAGAACGGCGATCCGGCATGGGCCGCTGTTCCTCGGGCGGAAGCGTTGCCTGCCCGCGGACCTGCTGCACTTCGGCAAGCGAGATCACCTCGTCCTCGTTCCGGTCCAGCCGGGACAAGGACCCGGGGATCTGTCGAATCTCGTCGGCGTCCAGTTGACCGTCCCCGTTGAGATCGAACCTGTCGAACAACCACTCCTCCTGGCTGCCCGAATCCGATCCGCTGACTCGCGCGGTCAGCAGTCGTGCTCCGCCCGGGCAGAGTCGATTGGCCCATTGCGAGACTTCCTCGGGAGTAAGCGAGCCGTTGCGGTCGGCATCCAAGCGGGAAAACCGCACCAGGGGATTGACCCCCAGGGCCGTGGCCAGCGGTTGCAACAGAAACACTTCGGACTCATCCAGTTGGCCATCGCCGTTGCGATCCGCTTCCCGGAACAGGTCGAGCAGCAATCCAGTCCATAGTTCGGCGACGGGTTTGCCGTCCACCAAGGCATGGACCCGGATCAAAAGGGGCCGCACGTCTGTCAACACGACGAGATGGACGGAGGCGGCTCCCGCCTGGTTTTGCTCACGGGAAGCGGCGGGGTCGGCTCCAGATTCAAAGAACCCGAAAACAAGGGCCAAACTCGGCACAAGCCAGGCCGCGCGAGTGAACCGGCAAAACCTCATGCCAGAATCTCCGTGACCGGTTGCGGGTTCTTCTCGACGATCTTGACCGGACGTCCGACGTTGGACATGTTCTTCTTGTTGTAGTCGATGCCCAGCGCAAGGCAGATGGTGGCGAACAGGTCGTGAACCGTGACAGGCCGTTCCGCGATCTCCATGCCGTCCGGACTGGTCTTGCCGACCACCTGCCCGCCCCGGATGCCGCCGCCCCCGAGCACCACCGACCAGGCGTTGGCGAAGTGATCGCGGCCTTGCGAGTTGTTGATCCGCGGTGTCCGGCCGAACTCGCCCATCCAGATAAGCAAGGTGGTGTCCAGAAGTCCCCGATCACGAAGGTCGGTGATGAGCGTGGAAAAAGCCGGATCCAGGACATTGCTCAGCGCCTGTACGCCCGGAAAGTTGTTGACGTGCGTATCCCAGCCGAGGGCCTCGGCACCGGCCAGGCCGCCCAGCGTCACTTCCACGAACGGAACTCCACGCTCCACCAACCGCCGGGCCAGCAGGCACCCCTGACCGAAGAGATTGCGGCCATAAGCATCGCGGAGGCTGGCCGGTTCTTCCTCCAGATCGAAAGCCTTGACGGCCTGGCTCCGCATCATGCGAAGGGCCTGCTCGTAAGCGGTGCGATGGCTGAGCGAGGAGACGCCCGGCCGCTGCTTCAGGAAGCGGCTTTCCATCTCGTCGAGCAGTTCCATGCGGCGGTCCGCTTGCTCACGGACGACTCCCGGGGCCAAGTCGAGGTCTTGCACCTTCAGTGCCTTGTCCAAATCGGCAAGGCCGGCCGGGTCGCCGGGTCGAACCGCAAAAGATTCTCCGACGATCAGCGGAGCGTAGCGCGGTCCCAGAAAGCCCGGTTGAAACGCCGTCGGACTCAGGCTCCGGAACGGGGCAATGCTGACGAAGCCGGGAATCTCGTCCTCGGGCAATTCTTTTTCCTTGGCCACGATGGAGCCGAGGGGCGGATACTGGATCGGTCCGGTCGGCATCACGCCGGTGCGCATGAGATAAGTAGCCCGGCCATGATCCGCCTCGCGGGTGTTCATGGAGCGGATGATGGCGAGGTGTTTCATCTGTTGGGCCAGTTTCGGCAGATGCTCGCTGATCTGGATGCCAGGCACGCTGGTGGCGATGGGTTTGAATGGTCCGCCGTTGTCGTGCCCCGGCTTGAGGTCCCAGGTGTCCAGCTGGCTCGGTCCGCCGGACATCCACAACAGGATGCAGGAGCGTCGCCGTTGCGGGTCGGTGGCCGTCGCCGCTGCCAACTGCTCCAACCAACCCGAAACCGACAAACCAATCGCCCCGGCCGCCTGCATCCGCAGCCATTCTCGACGACTGAGCAATTTGGGCATGGCGCACCTCAGTGATTCAGAAGGAACTCGCCGCTGTTGAGCAGGACCCAGAAGACGTCGGCCAGGGCCTTGTGCGGATCGCCGGTCGCTCCGCCGCTTTCGACATACCGGACGAATCGCTTCGCTTCCGCTTCCGTCGGCCTGCGGGACAGCGCCGCCAGGAAGAGCGTCTCCACCTTGTCGCGAACATCGAGGAACGGAGCATCGACCACCGCTGCCAGGGTCCGGCTTTTTTCCAGATCGGTCGCTTCGCTGACGAGAGGGCCGTTCATCAGGGCGAGGGCCTGGAGGATCGAGGTCTGCGTCTCGATGCGTCGGGCCGTGCCGCCGCGGAACCGGGCCAAAAGCTCGCTGCGAAGCGTGGGACGAAGGACGAACGGAGTGCTTGGCTCCGGTTCCGACGGGATGCCGACCGCTACCGCAAGGCTGTCCACGATCTGCTCCGGAGTCAGGCCCCGCAGCGACATCCGGGCAAACAGACGGGGATCGTCCTGGCTGGTGTCCGTCTGCACGCTGGAACGCTGATACGTCTTGCTCAAGACGATGGCCCGGATGAGAAACTTCAGATCAAAACCGGAGGCGGAGAACTCAGCGGCCAACTCGTCGAGAAGTTCCGGATGGCTGGGGGGATTCTCCGGCTCCATGTCGTCCACGGGATCGACCAACCCAATGCCGAAGAAGTGCTCCCAGAGCCGATTGACGGCGGCTCTGGCGAAAAAGGGGTTGTCCCGACTGGTGATCCACTCGGCCAGCAGTTCCCGGGAATTGCCGCGGTCGCGCTGGTCGGGCAGACGTCCATCCAGATAGACCGGCCCCACGACGGTTTGCGTGTTGGGAATGACCAACTCTCTCTGGCCGGGAACTTCACGCAGTTCCAGCGGATTGCCCATTTGCAGTCCGGCGAAGAAGGCGGCGTAGCTCCAGAATTGCTCCTGCTTCCATTGGGCGGTCGGGTGGTTGTGGCACTGGGCACATTCGAGCCGAATGCCGAGGAACATCCGGGCCGTGGCCGCGGCCAGGTTCTCCGGTTTGCCCTCCTTGCCGAGGAAGAAACCGATTGGTGTCGCCTCCATGCGGCCTTCGGGACTGGCCGCGGGCTGACGGCGGCTTGTCATCACGGGAACCGTGAGCAGCTCCCGAACCATGCGGTTGTAGGGCGTGTTCTCCGCCAGGCGTGCCCGGATCCAGGCGTCGAAGCCCTGGGCGGTGAAGGCCAAGTCCCCTCCGGTTTCGAGTTCCGGCAGCCAGGCCGAGCGGAAGACGTTGGCGAAATGGTTCACATACCCTGGAGATGCCAGCAGCCCTTCGACGGCTTTTCGCCGCTTGTTCGGGTCCGGATCGTCCAGAAACGGCCGCACTTCCGAGACATAGGGAATCCGGCCGGCGATGTCGAGACAGACTCGGCGGAGGAACTCGGCATCGTCGGCCAAGTCCGCGGGCTTGGCACCGGCGGCCTTCCAACCCGCTTCGATGTACCGATCAATCCGGCCAGCAAGTTCCGCCGGATCGGGAGCCGAGCGTCCCGTTTTCTGGGCATCCGCTGGCAGGCACAGCCCGAGCAAGGCAGCAAGTACCCCCGCCGAGATTCGCCGCCTGCACAACCCTCGCCCGGCCATGTCTGAGTCTCCTCGGCTAAACACGCGACGTTCGGAAACGGGAAATGCGATCGGTTTCCAACGCCCAGTCTACGTCCCTCGCCAAACGGCTTCAATCCGTTTCCCTCGATGTCTGAAACCGCAAATGGCGAAGATTCACAACCGATTCATTGGCGGTTTTTTTCAGGGCAGCGCTCAACCGATAAAAGGCGTTGAAATTGACCGTCTTGCTCGTGCTGACTATATTCCCGAACGAATCGGAAGTGCGAGCTTCGGGGCCACTTCCGCGAAGGATCGGCAAAGCCACGGTCACGGACGACGTCGCCATGCCTTTCGTACTCAAGGACTCTCTGGTGCCTTCGGCACCGACCATCAGTCCCCACGACATCCGCTGGGAGGAACCTGACTGTCTGTTGTGCGGACAACGCCGCTGGCAGACCCTCGTCGAAGCCCCCGACATCCAGGGCGGTACCGGGTTGTGGTTCGCCGTCGTACAGTGCCTCGAATGCGGTCTGTGCTTCACGAATCCCCGGCCGACCGCTTCGTGCCTGGAGCTTTTCTATCCGGCTGACTACAAACCTCACCAGAGCAAACCCGCGAAAGGCCGACGAACCGGCCTGTTCGGCCTCCGCAGAAACCGCACCGGCATCGCCTGGAACGGCCTGGGGCGATTGCTCGACTTCGGCTGCGGAGGCGGCGATTTCTTGTGCCGGATGCGGGACGAGGGCTGGCAAGTCACCGGAGTGGATGCGTCGCTCAGCACGGTAAGAAGACTGACTCGGGAACTAGGTCTGCATGTCCTGCATGGCACGCTGCCACATCCCGATCTCCAGCCGCACAGCTTCGATGTCATTACCATGTGGCATTCGCTGGAACACGTTCCCGACCCCCGCTCCGTCCTGCGTGAAGCTCGTCGCCTGCTGACGCCCCACGGCAGGCTCTACGTCGCCGTGCCGAACATCGACAGTCTGGCCTTCCGCATTTTCGGACCGCACTGGTTCGCCCTCGACTTGCCGCGGCATCTGGTCCACTTCTCGCCCCTGACGCTGCAATTCCTCCTGGAACAGGCCGGGTTCCGGATCATCTCCCTGCGGATGCAACGCCGCAGTGCATGGATTCGCCATTCGGCCCGGCTGGCGTGTCGGTATCCGGAAGCGACCTGGCGGCACCGGCTCCTGCGGGGGCGCCTGGGTTCCCGTGTGGCGGCCTTCTACAGCTGCCTGAGCGGACAATCGGATTGCATGACGATCGTGGCGCAACCCTGGCTGGATTGACCGATCAAGCCGGGACCTCCGGTTGGCAACTGGCCGCAGAAACAACAACACCCACGGAGCCAGACCCCGTGGGTGTCGTCCTGTTCTGGTTCGTTTTGCCGAGTACCGGGAAGCTCAGGCCTTCCCGCCCGCGCTCACCACAGCCAGACGATCCGGGCGTAGAAGCCGTCGAGGCTCAGATCGTTGTGGGTGACCACGCGGGGCGTGGACAGGGAATCGACGGCTGAGGTCGCCCCCTGCCAGACGTAGGTGAACTCGTAACCGCCGCCGAACTGGAGCCGACCGTTCCATACGGTCACTTCCGCACCGGCGGCCAGTTCGAGCACGGGGACGATCTCCTCCCGGGAATAGCTGACGAAGGAGATGTTGTTGATGCCGGCCAGGCCGGTCTCGACGAGCAGCGAGTCGTCGTTGCGATGGGTCAGAAGCAGGCTGCCGAAACTCCGGCCGTACAGGTTCAGCCAGGGGAAGATGTAGGCCCGAGCCTCGCCGCCCATGCGAGGACCCATGCCCCGGGTGTTGGTGGTCAGGTTCTCGCCCTGGATGACGCCGCCCGAGGCCGAGGCATCGACCGTGGTGCGGTAATCTTGATCCATCCACAACAGCTTCAGGCCGCCGCCCGCCACGATGTCCAGGTAATTCGTCGGGCTGAAGACGCCGCCGAAGAAGATGTCCACGGAGCGGAACTGAAGGTTCCAACTGCTGATGATGAAGCCGGGCTGAGCCAGCGTCGAGTTGAGCAACTGGCCTGGGCCGACGTAGGTCAGCGAGAAGGCCCCCGTGGGATCAGGATTGAAGTAGATCTGGTCGGACAGATTGTCCGTAAATTGCATGTAGGTGGCCAGGAACAGCCAGCCCCCTTCCGTCAACCATCCGCCTCCGACGCGATAGGCGTATTCGTGATCGGCGTCGTAGGCGATGAGGGAGTTGAACGAGGTGATGTCCTCGACCAACTGGGCCTGAATGACCGGATCGCGTCGGCTGGCCCGGAGGAACAGGAATTCACCGATCCACAGCGGACCGCACTCGTTGCACGGGCCGCAATCAGGTTGCGGCGGCGCAGGCGGGCACGGAGTGGGAACGAGCGGCACGGCCGCACCGGGAGGCATCTGTCCCGGCACGAAGTGCATCGGATGACCGTGCGGCGCGGGCTGGACCACTGACGAAGCCTTCTCCTCCCCCATGCTCCGCGGCATGGCGGCATAAGGAGCCGGTCGAGCCGCGACAGGACCGGCCGGTGACGGTCGCTTCATCTCGCTGATCGCCTGCGTCTGAAAGATTCCGGATGCGGAATCCGCTTCCGCCACGGGTGCGGTCTTCGGAGCCGGAGGCAGCGGCGGTACGACCGGCAACAGGCCGTCCGGTTCCGGACGCTCCAGCGGATTGCGTTGCGCATTCGCCACGCCGGGTTGGTTGGTATCCGGCTGACTGGCCGCCGGCAGGGTGTCCTGAGCGAAGCTGCTTGCCGGCCAGCCCAGCGCCCCAGCCAGCACGAGCGAAGTCCATCTACGCATTGATCGCCTCTCCTTCAGGCGCCCCAAAACCACGGCCCCTGCCGTCGGCTTGGACGCGACCAGAACAGGTTTTTTCTTTTGGCCAAATTCAGGGCCGCTGTGCAGGCTCTTGACGCCCACTTGCCGTTAGTATCGGCAGAATCCTCCCCGGCCTTGAAACCGTTATGCGAAGAAGATCCGTCCCATTTTTCCAAAGCACGCCAGAAAAGCCGCCTTGAACGCTCAGTTCTCCTGCGTCGCCGTGATGACCTTTTCCGCCCCGGCCCGTGCTTCTACTCTCTCCGCCCGATCCGCCTCATCTTCCCACAGGCCATGACCGGGCAGTAGGATGAGAAGTGCAGGGTCCGGATAACGCAACTCTTCAGCGATTTCGCCTCCGGGAAGGCACCCATGACCGATCCCCTACCCGATCACCTTGCAGCGTTGCCGGAACAACTCGTGGCGCTCGGCGAGCGGCTTCGGCAGCGGTATCGTCTGGAAGGCTTTGTTGCCGTGGACCCGGCGATGCGGCGGATCCTCGATCAGGTCCGTTTGGCAGCCGCAGCCCCGGTTCCCGTCGCCCTCGTCGGGGAGGTCGGTACAGGCCGGCACCACCTGGCCCGCACCATCCATCACCTTTCCGCCGCAGCCCAGCGGCCGTGCGTCTTCGTGGAATGCTCTCTGCTGCCCGAGGGCCACCTGGATCGCCAACTTTCTGAAGGCCACCTGCTCGGTCCGCCCGACCTCCCCGCTGCCGCCTGGGGAACGCTGGTTCTCGCCGACCCCGCTGTTCTCTCGCGGGAATTGCAGCGCCGCCTGGTGTCTTTTCTGGAAGGACAATCCCGAGAGGACTCTCGCAGGCTGGCCGTCCTGTGCGACCAGTCGTTGACAGGGCTTTGTCACAATCGCAGCCTCCTGCCGGAACTGGCCGAGCGTCTGAGCGTTCTGGTGATCGAAGTGCCCCCGCTGCGGTCCCGCCGCGGCGACATACCGCTGCTGGCGCAGCACGCCCTGGAACTTTGCAACGCCGAAACGGATCGCAAGCTCACCGGCATCGAGGAGGCGGCCCTGGAACGACTCCAGGCCTACTCCTGGCCGGGAAACGTCAGCCAACTGCTGGAGTTCGTTCGGGAAGCCCATCGCCGTGCGGAGGGACCGATGCTGCGGGCCGAGGATCTGCCCCTGGTGGTGCGCCTGGCAGGGCAGCCCAATCCGCCCCGGCAAGTCCGCCCCCTGCCGTTGGATACGCTTCTCGAAGAGGTTGAGCGACGCATTCTGCGGCTGGCCTGGGAAGAAGAAGGGGGCAACGTCTCCCGAGCAGCGGCCCGGCTTGGCATCACGCCGGCGCGGCTGAACCGGCGGCTCATTTATTTCGGACTGCGGGAGCGACGATGCGGCAGGCAAGCATCCTCGTGATCGAGACGGGAAGTGAGGTGAGCGACTTCCTCGCGGTGGCGTTTCCGGAGCGCTCCTGGATCCTGTCTGCCGTGCGCGAGCTGGATGAACTTCAAAAGAGCCTGGCGGAATCGGGAACCGTTTGCGTAATTGCCTGGTGGTTGCCGCGCTTCTGGCCGTTGATCGAGTGGCTGGTTGAGCGTCGTCCGGAGGTTCCGCTGACCGTAGTGGCGAACGACTGGCCGGGCCTGCTCTCCATGAGCTTGACCGACCTGGGCGTTTTCAGCTGCCTGCGATGGCCCCGAGACAAGGAACTGCTGGCCGAAACGGTTCAGCGTTGCGTAGCATCCCGCCAATCCCCCGTACCGATCGAGCTGGCATGACAAACTTCCGAGAACTGCCTGTGGTCGATGAACGACGCTGCACCGGGTGCGCCGAGTGCGTCCGAGTCTGCCCCGTGGACTGCCTGGGACTGCACTGGGACCTGCCTTATCTGGAGCATCCGCGCCGCTGCATCAGCTGCAACCTGTGCGCGAGACTGTGTTCCGAAGAAGCCATTGTCCTGACTCGACGTTGGTGC
>CALFAY010000017.1 GCA_937944855.1 uncultured Planctomycetota bacterium | reverse complement strand
ATAATCGTGTTCCGAAGATCCGAATTGCCCGGTTGGTCTGCGTGAAGAGGAAACCACGAAAATCATGCGAATAAAACTGGTTGCCAATGCGAAGGGAGACGAAGTCATAGTCCGGGCCGATGTCGAAGAGCTTTGTCTCGACAAAGTATTCCTCGAGTGCCAGATACGTTCGGTTCCGTACCGTCGCCTTCCGAACGTCCGGGTTCACAATCGCCAGTTCCGCCACGTCAAAGTTGTTGAAGTTGAACACAGGCGCGATCCGAATGAACCAGTCCCGCGGTTTGAAGGCGGCATCACCGTGGAAGAGGTCCAAGGCGACGCGGTAAAAGCTTGTATAAACGAATTGCCGAGGCAGGCCGAAGAATGGTTCCTGAAAAGGGCGGGCGGTGCTTTCAAAGGGAGTGGTTGGCGTCGGAATATGACGGAATTCAAGCAGGGAGAAGTTATTGAGAGTTAGGTTCAGAAACACATGCTGACCGTATATAGGATAGTCGCCCTTGAGGACGTTTTGGTTGTATGGATCGTACCATCGGCCAAAATCATAAGGATAATCGTTGATTGGCGGATGGCCTTCCTGGTACCGGTCCCACGGAGGAAAACCAAGACGCCAGCGATCAGGCACAGGAACAAAGTGCGGCTCGTCTCCCGGATCGAGAGGCAGTACTCCTGACGGGCCTGTGAACCCGAGGGGAGGTTCAAACCCCCAGGTCGCCATCAGAGACGAGGCAACGGGCCCGGGCTCGATGGTTTGAGGAGTGATGAGCGGTGGGTCCTCGGTGTGTCTGCGGTCTTCAGGCGCAGGGGACCGAGGCTGATCTCGGTCAGTCGGTTTGAGGAAGTGTTGAGGTGTTGCGAAGCTGGGCAAGAAAACAAGGATGAGCGCGCCGGTTACGGCGCGGAACACCTGTGTCAACCAGGAAATCCTGGGTTGTTTTTCTGACATTACTATCTGAGCCTGATTACACCCAACGATCTCCTGCATAGATAGTCGGACCTCCATTAGTGTATCGGATGATAAACTATGTAAACTTTTTGACTTGTACCGAGAATTCGCGAGAATAAGCAATTTCATCTGCTTTTCTTCATAATTCCTGGGCTGGTATTTGTTTGAGAACGTGGGCTGATTTTGCCGATCTTTCCGAAGGGTATGCTTGTGCTTGCTGGCAGGAGATCTTCCATTTCTGATAATGCATGGAAAATGTTCATTGGTGGGGGAATTGGATGAGTTCTGCAAATCGTCAACGGTCCTGCCAGTTCAGGCCCATCTTGGAAGTTTTGGAGGACCGGGTGCTTCCCGTGGTTACTGCGGTACTCAGTGCCGGGAATGTCTTTATTGATGGAGATGCTGGACATAATCGAATCGAGGTGGGTATCCGAGGCAATCGCATCGAGGTACGCGAGAAGGGATCCCTGGTTGCTGATTTTAACCAGGCTGCGGTGACTGGGCAGATTATTATCGACTCCAAGGGAGGAAATGATTGGGTAAGGATCGGGAATCAAATAACGGTAAGCGCAGTCATTGACGGCGGTCCTGGAAACGACGTCCTGATCGGTGGACCGGCCGCGGACACCATTTCCGGCGGTCCCGGCAACGACAAGATGTATGGCCGAGGCGGTAATGACACCATGAATGGAGGAGCGGGCCGGGATATCCTTTATGGCGGCAACGGCGATGATGTGCTCATCGGCGGTGGCGGAGCGGACACGTTTTACACCGGCAAAGGCAACGATACGATTTTTGGCACCAGCACGGCATGGGGCGGAAACGATCGGTATGTGCTCGGCCCCGGTACGAACCTCGACGGATTTACCGGTCGTTCTCTCGGGCCAGCCAACCCGGACCCGATTGTATTGACAGAAGACGACGTTCTCTGCCTGTTGCGGCGAGCCTCTGCGGCCACTTCCAGCGAGGATGCCGTCATTGCAGTTGTGGACCGCGGCGGCCGGATTCTAGGGGTGCTTGTCGAGGACCAGGTTTCGCCAACCATCACGGGCAATCTGGATCTTCTGGTCTTCGCCATTGACGGAGCGGTTGCAAAAGCCCGAACCGCTGCTTTTTTCGCCACCAATCAAGCTCCGCTCACTTCTCGGACCGTGCAGTTTATCAGTCAAACCACGATGACGCAGCGGGAGATCGAATCGTATCCCAGTGTTACGGACCCAGATTCCATCTGGCGGGGTCCGGGATTCGTGGCTCCGGTGGGCATCAATTCCCACTTTCCACCCAACGTGCCCTACACCCCGCAGGTTGACCTGTTTGCCATCGAACACACTAATCGGGATGGGACTTTTCATCCAGGGAATGATCGCATCAAAGGAACGGCCGATGACGTGCCTTTACCCAATCGCTTTAATGTGCCCAATGCATTTATTCCAGCGCATATTCTAGCGAGCGGAATGCAACTGGCTCCGCCTGATTCCTATGGCTTTGCTTCGGGGATCGTTAGCGTTTTAGGGGCGCAGTCCAGAGGCATTGCCACGCTGCCAGGCGGAATTCCGATTTACAAGCAGGGCGTTCTGGTGGGCGGCATCGGCGTTTTCTTTCCGGGCGAAACGGGTTTTGCAACCGAGGAGAACTCGGCCCTCAATGATCCTGGCTTTTACGACCCGGCGAAGCGCGACCGCTCGATGGAAGCCGAGTACATCGCCTACGCTGCGGTCGGAGGGAGCCAGGGACGTTTTGGGGACATCGTCGGTATTTCCGTCGGCACTCTGGACGGCATTCCGCCTTGTCCGGGCATCACTCCCTTGCCTGTCGGCCGCATTGATCTGGTCGGAATCACGCTGGATCTTTTCGGGCCAGGGGGAACGCGCGGAATTCAGACGCTCGTCGCTTTCGGCAACGCCATCGGTCCCGGCAGAGTCAATGGCACGCTTCAACAACTGCTCGATCCCGGACCCAACAATCGCATCGAACCGGGCATTGATCCCATCGACGCGAACAGCCTTCTGAACGGAACGCCCGTTCCCGAAGGATGGCTGGTCCTTCCGCATACGATCGACGGCCGCCTGACAGCGGAGGATGTCGAACGGATGATCCGACAGGGGATCAACGAGGCCAACATCACCCGAGCCGCGATCCGCCTGCCGGTCGGGGTGCGGACTCGCATGGTCTTCGCCGTCTGCGACACCGACGGCAATGTGCTGGGGCTTTACCGCATGCCCGATTCTACCGTCTTCTCGCTGGATGTTGCCGTGGCCAAGGCCCGGAACGTGGCTTACTACGCGGATGCGAGCAGCTTGCAAGACATCGACCGCGTGCCCGGTTTGCCTCGCGGAGTCGCCTTCACCAATCGCACTTTCCGTTACTTGGCACTACCATTTTTCCCGGAAGGCATTCCGGAGACGCCTCCGGGTCCGTTCTCGATCCTCCGGGATGGGGGAGTCGATCCCCGCACAGGAGCGATCGTCGGCCCACGCCAGCCTGCATCCGCTTTTCAGACTGTACAAGGTTACGATGCGTTCAATCCGCAAACCAACTTCCGGGATCCGAACAACATTTTGAATCAGAACGGCATCGTATTCTTCCCCGGCAGTGAACCGCTGTACAAATCGTTCAACGGCCGAAGCCTCGAACTGGTCGGAGGTTTGGGAGTCAGCGGCGACGGTGTGGATCAGGACGACGTAGTCACATTTGCGGCGACGTGGGGATATAAAGTGGGGCCGCCCGTGCTGCGTGCCGATCAAGTGTTTGTGGCAGGGATCCGGTTACCGTACCTGAAGTTCCTGCGTAATCCGCATGGCTGAGCAAACAGCCCGACACCAACTGTCGGCAGTTGAAAGGCTGCACCTGAGAACGTTAGCGGTGTGGGCCGCACTGGCACTTCTCTTCGTGCCGGGCGGAAGCCGAGCCGATTGGTTTTCTTTCCACAAATCACCGGAAGAGCCTTGCCGCTGGTGGTTGTACCTTCCGTGCTGGCCGACGCCCGAACACTCCGGGCGGCGAGCCGGTTACTACGGGCAGGTTTCGCCTCTGGCTGAACCGACAGATGCTCCCGGATACGTCGGATATTACGTCGGCGGCGGGGCCGTGGTGGGCGGCGAACCACGTCAGGTTGACGAGGGAACTTGGGGCTGGGACTATCAAGGCGTGTGGCTTCCCCGCCTCGTCCGACTGCGGTGGTGGCATGGCCGTCATTATCAGGGAGGAACGGGGCAATACAAAACTGATGGTCCGATCTCGCCGTTCGCTCATCCGCCGCAGAATCGCTAGCTTTTCCTGAGTTTCCCTTCCGACAGCAAATCCGCTGGATAACTGGCCTTGCTCCGCTCCCAGCCGAAACCTATAGCCGCTGTTCTCCGGGCGGAAGCGAATTGTTGCAGATGCGAAACCACGGGGAGAGGATTGGTCATGACCGAAACGTCGGGCCTTCCACTGGCCGCTGTCGTCGTCACGATCTGTTCCTTGGTCTGGCCGGGGGTACTGGCCGGGCAACAACATTTCGGACCTTCGGGAGCCTCCTCGTCGGCATTTCAGGATTCCGTCCCCGCGCCGGCACCGGCGACGGCTGCACCACCCACGGAGCCGATTCCCTTTGCTCCGAAGTCGGTCGATCCGTGGCGGAACGAAAACTCCGTTATTGGGACCGCACGTTCAGGCCCCGCAGGGTTTGCCCGACCTGTGCCAGGGGAAGAAGTGATCCAAGAAGGGGCTGAGACGTCGTTCCGCTATAGCGAAGTGGAGCATCTAAGCAACGGCATTTCTCCCCGCATCGACTATTTGCTCTGGCGCGCGCGACGGCGGGCACTCGACTTCGCTATTGTCGATCCGAACGACAATGGCGTTCCGGAAGGGCCGGTCGTTTCGAACTTCTACGATACGGACAGCGGCATCCGCTTCGGCTTCGCCTTCGCGCTGCCGGGTCCGGAGTGGGAACTGGCTGCCTTTTACACCTACTTTCACGCCCACGGGAATCAGACCTTCACCGCTCCCCCGGGCGGCGTCGTTCACGCTACGTTGCTCAGTCCGGTAGGTCCGCGGCAGGTCACGGGTGCATTCTCCCAAGCCAATGTAGATCTGGACGTGGTGGACATCCAATTCGGTCCCCGGCTCACGGTGGGAGACGACTTCCTCATCAACTTCTTCGGCGGCATTCGCCTCGGTCAGATCAAGATGCGGCAGAACGCCTTCTACACCGGAGGAGATACCGGCGGTTTCGACGAGTTTCTGAGTTTCAGCGGGTCACGGTCGTTGGGCGAACTGCGATTTCGAGGACTTGGGATTCGCGTCGGTACTGAAGGAGCGTGGCGATGTGCCGAGTACACCCACCTTTTTGCTCGCGGGAGCCTTTCCCTTCTTTCCGGCCGCTATAGCGAGAGCCTGCTTCAGGATGAAGCCGGCGAGCCGTTCGTCAATCTGGCTGAAAAATGGGAGCAGGTAGTGCCGGTGCTGGAAACGGCTGTAGGCATCAGTTACGAGTTCCGCGAGGACATGCGGCTCGCCGTCGGCTACGAGTTCTCTCACTGGCTCGGGCTTGTGGACAGCGTGCACCTGAGCGACGACGTGGCCGTCGGAAAGACCAGTCGTCGCCGCAGCGATCTGACCTTCGAGGGCTTGTTCGTGCAGTTGGCCATCTTCTTTTGAGGTTTTGATCCCCTCGCACCCCTCGCATATACTCCTCTCAGCGGAGCGCCTGCTGACCGCTGGTCACAGACTGCAACCTGCTGAACTCAATCCCTCTGCGAGGAGGACGGGCACCATGTGCCGACCTCTGCTTGCCTGTGCCGCTGTTGTTTTGGGTGTCACGGCTACAACGGGTTTCGCCCCGGAACAACCGTTGTGGGTCGTCTACGACGGCTTTGATGGACCCGGAAAAGGCAAACATATCGTGCTTGTGTGCGGAGACGAAGAGTACCGCTCGGAAGAGATGATCCCTCAGTTCGGGAAGATTCTCGCCAGGCATCACGGCTTCAAATGCACGGTGCTGTTTCCGATCGACAAGCAGAACGGCACCATCAATCCCAATCAGAACGACAACATTCCCGGTCTGGAAAAGCTGAAGACAGCCGACCTGGCCGTGCTTTTCCTCCGTTGGCGCAACCTGCCCGATGAACAGATGGAACATCTGGCGGAGTACATCGAGTCCGGCCGGCCGATCATCGGGCTGCGTACTTCGACCCATGCGTTCCGATTGCCGCCGACCAGCCGCTTCGCCCACTACACTTGGGACCATCGCGGCAAGGAATACGAAGGAGGCTTCGGCCGCCAGGTCCTGGGCGAAACCTGGATCAGCCATCACGGCAAGCACGGGGTTCAGAGCACGCGCGGCATCATCAATCCGAAGGAAAGGAACCATCCAATCGTCCGCGGCATCGCTGACGGTGACATCTGGGGACCGACGGATGTGTACGGGGTTCGCCTGCCTCTTCCCGGCGACTGCCTGCCCCTGGTCTTTGGACAGGTCCTGGAAGGGATGAACCCCACCGACAAACCCGTCGAGGGCAGGCAGAACGACCCGATGATGCCGATCGCCTGGACCAAGACGTATCGCACAGCACAGGGAAAGACGGCCCGGGTGTTCTGCTCGACGATCGCTTCGAGTCAGGACTTCGAAAGAGAGGGACTTCGGCGGCTGCTGGTCCAGGCGTGCTACTGGGCATTAGATTTGGAAGAAAGGATCCCGGAAAAGGCTTGCGTCGATCTCGTTGGGGAATACAAGGCTTCTCCGTTTCGTTTCAACGGCTTCGTTCCCGGACGCCGTCCTGCGGACCATGCCCTGACCAGATGATCCGCTGCGGACCGCCCCGGACGCCATCTTTGGTCGAAATCTGCCTTCAGGTCTAAAACGGAGTACCGCATTCCAGAACCAGGCACCGCTGCCGTCCGGCGTCGGTCGGCGCCGAGTCGACTGGCGATAGTCTGCCTTGAAGAGGTTTGCACGAACGTATATCATCGATAAGTTGCCGAGCCAGTCTGTCCCTTCCTCATGGAGTCCATCGAGGGAACAGAAAGTGAGTACAACCCCGGAGAATCCCGTTGATCCGCGTTTGCTGGAGCAGAAGCGGCGGGAGATCAACCGGCTGGTGGAGGAAGTGGCGAAGCTCTCCGAGTCGAGCCTCAACCCCCCCGAATACTTTGCCGAGTTTCTGCAACGGCTGCTGACCGCCATCGCCGCACCGGCCGGCGCGGTGTGGGGACGGACTGAGCAAGGCCATTTGCAACTGCTGTATCAAATCAATTACCGTGAAGTCGGTCTGCACGAGATCGAAAACGCGCAGCCGTGTCACGACGAGCTTCTGCGTCAGACGGCGCAGGCGGGTAAGCCGCGGCTGGTGCCTCCGCAGAGCGGCGGCGAGGTCAACGGCGATGCGCCTGCGGCTGCCAACCTGACGCGCTACTTCATCCTTCTGGTCCCCATTCTCATCGACCGTCAGGTGGCCGGCATTATCGAAGTCTGGCAGGAGCCGGATCGCAGTCCTCAGGCCCAGCGCGGCTTCCTTCAATTCATGGTGGATCTCTCGGATTACGCCGCCTCATACCTGCGTAACATCCAACTGCGGCAGATGGCGGGGCGCGAGCAGTTGTGGACCCAGCTGGAGGATTTTGCCCGCCGCATCCACGGCAGCTTGAACCCACGCGAGGTGGCCTATCTGATCGTCAACGACGCCCGCCGTCTGATCCAGTGCGACCGGGTCAGCGTAGCGACCCGTCTTGGCAGCTCTACGCAGGTCGAGGCCATCAGCGGGGCCGACGTCATCGAAAAACGCAGCAATCTCGTGCAGACGATGCGTGCATTGTTCGACCAGGTCTTGATCTGGGGCGAACGGCTCATCTACTCCGGGGTCAAGGACGACACTCTGCCACCGAAAGTGCTCGAAGCCCTGGATAACTATCTGGCCGAAAGCAACAGCAAACTGCTCATCGTCCAGCCGATGCGGGATGAGCGGGAAGCCGATTCCGCAAGGCCGTGCCGTTCGGCGATGATGGTTGAGTTCTTCGAACCGACGGGCGGAACGGAAGCGTATGTCAAACGCATGGAAGTCATCGTAAAGCATGCCGCTCCCGCCCTCTACAACGCTTTGGAGTATCGTCGGCTGCCGCTGCGCTGGCTGCTGTCTCCCCTTGCCAATGTCAAAGACAGCTTGCGCGGCAAGCCCGGTGCCATCGCTGGGGCCATCCTGGGCGGAGTGTTTCTGCTCATATTCCTGCTCATCGCCATCCCCTATCCGCTGCGCATGGATGCCAAGGGTCAGCTTCTGCCCAAGGAACGGCGGATCGTCTATTCCCGCGTCACCGGCCCGATCGTGAAGGTCAAGGTTTCCAACCTGGAAAAAGTGGCACGGGACCAGGAACTTCTGCTCATCAGCGATCTCGAACTGCTCAGCAAGGTCAACACGCTGATCGCCCAGATGAATTACGCTCAGCAGCAGCGGGCCTTGTATGTGGAGCAGAGCAACCGGCCGGGCCTTACTCCCGAGCAAAAAATCCAATTGGAAAACGAGCGGATTCGGGCCGACTTCGAGTACAACAAGGCCAAGGCCGAGCTGGACGTGCTTCTCCTTCAAACCCGCAAGCCGCGCGAGGCGGCGGTGACGGCCCCCATTTCGGGAACCGTGGTGACCTTCGACCCGGTCGAAAAACTGGAAGGCCGACCAGTCAAACCCGGCGATGCTCTCTTACAGGTCGCTGACACCGAAGGCCCGTGGGAGATCGTCATAAAGATTCCCGAGGCCCATGTCGGCCACATCCGGGATGCGTTGAATCGCCTCAAGCCCGGGGAATCGCTGGGGGTGGACATCCTCTTGGCCAGCCATCCTGACCGGACCTACAAGGGCCGGCTCTATCCGGAAGGCTTGGCCGGGGAGGCTGTCATTCAGGGACATGAGACGGTGCTGGAAGCCCGCGTCGAGACCGACAACATTCCGCGGGAAGAACTCGATACGATGCTGGTCGGAGCCGAGGCCAAGGTCAAGGTCCGCTGCGGCCCACGTCCGTTGGGGTATGTTCTGTTCTACGAGCTGTGGGAATTCTTCTACGAACGGATCATCTTCTGGCTGTTTTGAGAGACAGGTTACCGACCCCCCTTCCTGTCTTGGACGGAGTCGGCGGAGGTTACGAGCATGTGGCGATTTCTCGGATTGGTTGCCCTTCTGTTCGCGGCGGGAGTGGGGTCCCTGTATTGGCTCAAGCTGGGCCCCTTCGCCGAGGATGCTGCCGCCGGTGAGTCCGAAGCGTCGGCAGCCCTTCCGGGAGCAATCCCTGTCCTTCGCAACGACAGTGGACCAGCGGATTTCGGTTTGTCGCTGCGTCCCGCTCAGCCGAAAAAAGACCCAATCACCATTTACAATGCCGTTGTGACCCTCGCAGAAGAGCAGGAAGTCGCCAGCCGCTTTGACGGTCAGATCCGGGAAATCCTTGTGGAACTCAACCAGCCGGTGAAGCGCGGTCAGGTGCTGGGCCGCCTGGATGATCGAGTCGCTCAGGCCGCCGAAGACGCGGCTCGGGTCAAGGCCGAGAGTGAACCAGCTATCGCCGCCGCGAAGCTGAAATACGACACCGCTCGTCAGATCGTACAGGAGGACCAGCGTGCCGGCATCGCTGTCTCCGCCACCGAGAAACTGGTTCATGAGTTCGAGATGCTGCGAGCCTACGAGGAATGGCGGAAGGCAGTCGAGGAACGCGACCTGGCGCGACAGGAACTGATCAAGGCCAGGACCGAGCGGGAGTTGCATCGAATCGTCACCAGCGTGCCCGGTTTGGTTTCGCGCATCTACAAGAAGCCGGGCGAAGCAGTTCGGGCAGGGGAGCCGGTGTTTCGCGTCTCGAATTATGAACGGCTTCGCATCGAGGGAGGAGTGCCGGTACAACAAACTCCCTATCTCAAAGTCGGCATGCGTTGCCTGGTTGAGCCGGAGCAGCCTCTGGACCCTCTCCGCGAATTGCGTGGCCACACGGGACCGGTCCACGGTGTGGCTATCTCGCCCGACGGCGTCCTGCTGGCTTCCGCCAGCGAGGATCAGACGGTGATCCTCTGGGACTGGGTGGTCGGCCGACGCTGGGAGACGCTCACGGAAGAGGTTCCGGTGTACGCCGTGGCTGCGGGCAAACCCAGCCGCAAAGATGCAACCGGGGAAACTCTGTATCGTTTCGTCACGGGGGGCGATCATGGACGGATTCGACTCTGGGAGATCACGGTAAACTCCCAGGGCCGCCGCACCGACAAGCGGAGTGTCGAGCTGACGCATCCGGAGGCGCATCGGGGAGGGGCTGTTCGTGCTGTGGCCTTCAGCCCGGACGGGAATCTGATCGCCACGGGAGCCGATCGCAGCTTGTGCCTCTGGCGAATCGAGGACGAGGGGCCGAAATTCCTGTACCGTGTTCAGGAATCCGCCACGGAACCTGCCCACCGAGGATCCATTACCACGTTGCATTTCAGCCAGGGAAAGCAAGGGGATTTGTATCTAGTCTCTGCGGGAACTGACCGGGCCTTGAAGCGGTGGAAGATCGGGCCTCAGTTTGCCCAGCTCGACTTCCGGCAGCGGGACCGCACCGGTGACGTGCCCCGCCTCGGCATCAGCCGGGACGGCGAACGCTGCCTCTTTGATGCCGGTGACAAGCTGTGGATCATCGACTTCGAAGACCGTGACATCGTCGGTGTCATTGACAGCGGAGGGCGGGGCCAGTTCAGTTCGCTGGCGTTGTTCACTCCGTCGGGCCAAATGGTGCTGACGGCCAATTCCGCTGGACGAGTCCAACTGTTCACAACACCAGCGCGTCCCGAAGAAGCGGCCTTCTTCCGGGACGCCTATGGACACGGACTTCGCCGAAACAGTTTGTTGACCCTGGGAGTTCTGGCATCGTCTGCATTCGAGGAATCGCTGTGGAGCGTGCCTGGAGCGCTGGCTCTGTGCGGGCCGCAGCCGACTCAACCGCCGCCTCCGGAAGTCAGCACCGCCGTGCCGACTCTCAGTCCAGCCGCTCATGTTCACCTGCCGATCATCCTGGTCAATGCCCGGGAGTTCCGGGGCCTGACCGCCGTCCCCGAAGTCTGGCCTCTGCAAAGTCGGGAACTCCGTCATCTCATCACGCCGGACCCCGGATCCGTCACCTGCGCCGCCTTTCTGCCAGAGCCGGAAAACAGCGACCAACCGACCTTGCTTTTCACCGGCGGAGCAGATCGTCTGGTCCGCATTTGGCGGCTTCCTCCAAGCTCGGCCCGGGCTGACACGCTGGAAGCGATCATCACGGCAGTCGGCAGTCAGATCGAAGCAGGCACAGGCATGGTGCATGTTCGCGCCGAGTTGGACAATCCGACCCGGCCCGAGGCCCGGCTGCTGGCAGGAGCCAAGGTCACGCTGACCATCTACCCGGAATTGCTGCCCGATCAGCCTGCTTTCCCGCGGCGCTGAATCCGGTCTCAACGAGGAATCGAGGGAGCTTGAGAGCGTGAAGGTGCTGGAAAAGTAGAGTCATGGCACGTTCGACGGAACCCTCCCTGAGCGACCTGGAACGGCGGAAACAAGTCAAGATCCGTCTCCGCGAAGACCTTGCCATCATCCGCCAGCGTTACGAAGGGAGGACTTACTACGTCGTCAAGGATCCCGTCAGCCTCCGTTACTACCGCTTCAAGGAACACGAGCGCTTTCTTCTGGATTACATGGACGGCAAGCACACGCTGGAGGAGGCCCAGAAAGCCTTCGAAGCCCGCTTTCGTCCAGAACGTCTGACGCTGGAGGACCTGGAGAGCTTCACCAGTCAGCTATTGCAGGCGGGGCTGGCCCAGAACGAATCGCCGGCGGCAGGCAAGCAGCTTTACGACCGCTACAAGAAGCGGCAACGCAGTCGCCTGGCTCAGACGTTTCTCAACATCCTGTACATCAAAATCCCGCTGTACGATCCCGATCGTCTGCTGACGCGCCTGAAAGGTTCGCTCCGCTTCATTTTCACCCGCTGGTTCTTCGCGCTGAGCGTGGCCGTGATGCTCATCGCCCTCGGGCTGGTGCTCAGCCAGTGGAACACCTTCATTTCCAAGCTCCCCAGTGCATCCCAGTTTTTCACAGTGCACACGCTCATCTATCTGTGGGCGGCTCTGGGGTTGGTGAAGATCATCCACGAGTTCGGCCACGGACTGAGCTGCAAGACGTTCGGCGGCGAGGTGCATGAGATGGGACTGCTGTTCTTGGTCCTGTCTCCGTGCCTGTACTGCAACGTCTCCGACTCGTGGACCTTGCCGAACAAGTGGCACCGCATCATCATCAGCGGCGCGGGCATCTACGTCGAACTGGTGATCGCCGCCCTGGCCACGTTCGTCTGGTGGTGGAGCGATAAGGGCACGTTCATCAACAACCTGGCCTTGAGCATGATGATCGTGTGCAGCGTCAGCACGGTTATTTTCAACGGCAACCCGCTCATGCGCTTCGACGGCTACTACATGCTGGCCGACTGGCTCGAGATACCCAATCTCCGCGACCGCTCCAACAAATACCTGTCGTCGCTTGCCCAGCAGTACCTTCTGGGCATGGAGGTGCAGCCGGAGCCGTACATGGCCCTGCGGCGCCGCATTCTCTTCGTGACCTACGCCGTCGTCAGCTACCTGTACCGCTGGTTCATCACTCTCAGCATTCTGTATTTCATGTACACCTTCTTGAAACCGTACAAGCTCGGTGCCATCAGTTATATGCTCGGCACCGCGGCGCTGGGCACGATGGTCGGCTATCCGATCTATCGGCTCGGCAAAGCCCTGCACCGACGGGGGAGGATACCGGACATGAAGCCTGTCCGCGTTTGGGTTCTGGCAGGCGTAGTTGCCCTTTTGCTGCTCGCCTTCTTCTTTTTGCCGCTGCCGATGCGGGTCAACGCTCTGGCCCTGGTGCAGGTCGATCCTCAGAAAATGGATCCGATCGTCGTTCCCGAGGTCGGCGGGTATCTGGAGGAACTGTACGTCCACGATGGGCAGGAAGTCCGCCTGGGCGATCCCATCGCCCGGCTCTCCAACCCAGAAATGGACATCCGGCTGCAAGTGGCCGAGAAAGAGATGGAACTTCGCCGGGTGCAGATCAGTGCCCTGGCGGCGACGCTGCTGTCCTATCCTTATGCCCAAGCCCAGCTGATGCCGCAGTTCCTGGAAGCCCGCAGCGCACTGTATCATTTGGAGTTGCAGCGGAAACTGCTTCAGGAGCAGGCTCAAGGATTGCTCTTGCGTGCCACCTGCGACGGCCGGGTACGCAAACTCGTCAAGGTCGAACAGATCGGTAAGGCCCTGGAGAAGGGCACTCTGATCTGCGAAATCGCCGAGGAAGATTCGCTCCAGGCCGTCATGCTTCTGGATCCCTCGGACAGCAAGCTTGTGCAGCCCGGCCAGGAGGCATGGATCCGCATCCACGGTCGGGGCTACAACTATTTTCGCGGCCAGGTCGTCGGCGTCTCCGGCAAGGAGGCGACGGAGATTCCCTTGCAGTTTTCCAAGAACTACGGGGGGGAAATCGTCACCGAGCCGCTGCCCGACGGAAAAGGGGAAAAGCCGGTCAACCAGCTTTATCTCGTCACTGTGGAGTTCCTGGAGATGGACGACGCCATTCAGCCGGGCGTGATGAGCCGGTGCAAAATCCTCGTCGAACCCAAGACTCTTTTCTGGAGGCTGCGTCGGCTCCTGGCCAATACGTTTGACGTCGGTTTGTGATGGCAGATTGGCCCGCCCTCTGGTACAGAGAGCTCCCCGATGTCTGAATTCGCCTACATTCGCTGGGTGCGGCAGCGAATCGCAGCGCATCCGCGCGTGCTGGTCGGTCCTGGAGACGACACGGCCGTGGTCCGTTGGCCGTCGGGGTTGCCGTGTCTGATCACCACCGACATGCTGCTTCAGGGCAGTTGTTTCCTTCTGGAGAACACTGATCCGCGTCTGATCGGCCGGAAAGCGCTGGCGGTCAATCTCAGCGACATCGCCGCTATGGCGGGCAAACCTGTCGCCGCCGTCGTCAGCGTCGCCTTGCCCCGCGTCGGCGGACGCAGACTGGCGGAGGAGCTTTTCGAGGGACTCAGCCAAGTCGCTGCGGAATTCGACACTGCCATCGTTGGCGGCGACACCAACGCCTGGACCGGCCCGCTGGCCATCAACGTGACGGTCATAGGCGAACCGACCGGCAGCGGACCCGTCAGACGCTCCGGAGCCGAACCGGGAGATTGGATCGTCGCCACGGGGGAATTCGGCGGCAGCATCCTGGGCAAACACTTGACTTTCACCCCGCGCGTCCGGGAAGCCCAACGGCTGCACGAACTCGTTCACGTCAAAGCGATGATTGACGTCAGCGATGGCCTCTCCGCAGACTTGCATCACTTGTGTGAGGAGAGCGGCTGCGGTGCGCTGCTTGACGAGTCGCTCATCCCGATCAGCGCGGCGGCTCGAGCGATGCAGGACGGCAAGTCGCCCCTGGATCACGCCCTTGCCGACGGGGAGGACTTCGAGCTGCTCTTGGCCGTCAGTGCCGCCGAGGGTCAACGGCTCCTTCAAGAGCAGCTGCTGGCGGAGTTCGGGGTCTCGCTATACCGGCTCGGCGAATTCGTGCCGCAGGGATTCGCTCTTCGCACCTCGGACGGAAGCGTGAAGCAAATCGAGCCGCGCGGTTACGTCCACGAATTCGACGGGAGTTCGGGCTAGACTTGCACCTGAATTTCGTCGTTAACGACGCGGACAGGATAGCAGCCGATCTTGAGCTTGGGGCTGTCGGCCCAGGTGCCGTCAGCGATGCGAAACCTCCAGGCGTGCCAGGGGCAGGTCACGATCCCGTTTTCCAGATACCCTTCGGACAACGAAGCTCCCATGTGCGGACAGACGTCGTCAATAGCAAAGTACTGGCCGTTGTGAAGGAACACGGCGATGACCTTGCCCTTTACCTCGAAAGCCCGCCCTTCGCCTTCGGGAATGTCTCCGACTTTAGCAACACGATGGTATTCCGCCATGTGACGCTGCGACTCCTCACGGTTCCGATGAATTCAGCGCCATTATAGCAAGTCCCATCGGCTGTTTACCCGCCGAGTCCAGCCTCATATGCTGACATTGGCAGCCACCAGACCTTCTCGGAGACGACACCCATGATCTGCCGCACGGCCGGATTGCTTTTGGCAGTCTGCTTCGGCGTCGGAGCCTTCGATGACCCCGCGGTACAGAAGGAACTGGAAAAGTTCCAGGGCAACTGGATCATCGAATCCATCGAGGAAAAGGGTCGGAAGTTGACCGGCGACGAGATCGGCGACAATCGCCTGACGTTCACCGGCGACAAATACGTGCACAGGTTCAACAAGGAAACAGTGGAAGAAGGATCCATCAAGCTGGACCTGTCCAAAAAGCCGAGTCACATCGACATCGTGATTACTTCCGGTCAGGACAAAGGCAAGACTCAACTCGGCATCTACGAATTCACCGACGATTCGCTCCGCATCTGCACATCCCGCCCCGGGGAAAAGGAAAGACCGGCGGAGTTCGACGGAAAGAAGCACATTATCTTCGTTCTGAAACGCGAGAAGAAGTGAAGGTCGGTCAGGCGAGTCCGAGCGGATGATTGACGGAGCTTCACAGCCTCTTCATAATGCCAAGGCGGAGCCGAAGGGCCACCCGTTCCATTCTCCCCTCGGAGACCGGCTCTCATGATGCACAACAACCACCTGAAGATCTTCAGCGGGCGTGCTCACCCGGAACTGGCCGAGGAGATTGCCGACTATCTCGCCCTGCCGATGGGTCGGCTGACCCTGGGCAATTTCCCGGACGGGGAGGTCTTCGTGCGGATCGAAGAGGATGTCCGCGGCCGGGACGTATTTCTCGTTCAGCCCACCTGTCCGCCGGTCAACGAGAACCTCATGGAACTGCTGCTGATGCTGGACAGCTTTCGCCGAGCCAGCGCGGCGCGGATCACCGTGGTGCTTCCGTACTACGGATACGCCCGGCAGGATCGCAAGGAGGTCGGTCGGGTACCCATCAGCGCCAAGCTCGTAGCGAACCTGCTGACCAGCGCAGGGGCGAACCGGATTCTCTGCTGCGATCTGCACGCGGCCCAAATCCAGGGATTCTTCGACATTCCCGTGGACCATCTGCTGGCGGCCCCAGTGTTCAATGAATACCTCCGCGGTTTGGGACTGCCCCACAACGACCTGGTCATCGTCAGTCCAGACGAAGGCCGGATCAAGCAGGCGATCAAGCATCAGAAGGTACTTGGCGGCGGCCTGGCAATTGTCGATAAGCGTCGGGCCAGTGCTACCGAAACCAATCAGGCGAACATGATCGGCGACTCGGTGCGCGGCAAGATCGCCATCCTGTTCGACGACATGATCACCACTGCGGGAAGCATGGTTGGAGCGGTGAACATCGTGCGGGCCAACGGCGCTCGGGAGGTCTACGTCTGCGCCACGCATCCGATTCTGTGCGGCAACGCCGTCGAGCGGCTGCGGGAAGCCAACATAACCCAGATACTTGTGACGAACAGCGTGCCGGTCCCGCCGTCGAAGCAGCTTCCCAATCTCAAAATCCTCAGCATCGCCCGTCTGCTCGGTGAAGCGATTCGCCGGATCCACTGCAACGAATCTGTCAGCCGTCTGTTTGAGTGACTGTCCGCCTTACGAGACGCTCTCCGGATAATCTGTCTTCATGTCTTCTGAGGCAAGTGGATGTTGATACAGGCAGGCGAGCCGCCGGGCGTGTTCGTCGTAGGCCGCCTCGAACAGAGCCGCACTTCGCTCTGTTCCGACGTGGACAGCGCTGGTCAACACGGGCGGAACATAGCCGGCCTTCGCCAGGCGGGCGGCAATTTCCGCCTTGAGCGCATTGATGACCATGCACCCGCCGACTGTGGAACCAGGAGCGACGGGATAGGGCATATCCGGTATCTGCACCATCGCATCTCCTGGCGGCGCACCGGTGTCTAGCACCAAGTCCGCCACCTCATGCAGCCGCAATCCTTCCGGATGTCGGGAAGAAGCTGCCCTGGCATGAGCCACACTGACCAGAGCGATAGTCCGAACGCCCGCCTTGCGAAAACCGATAGCCATCTCGATAGGAACGACGTTGCAACCACTGCTGGAAATGACCAAGGCCGAGTCACGCGGGTCGAGCACGAAATTCCGCAGGATGCGTTCGGCCAATCCCGGCACATTCTCCAGAAACATCGCCTGGCGCTGGCCGTTGCAGCCGACTACCGGATTGTGAAAGGTCAGCGACAGTTCCACTATGGGGTTGAAGCCGGGGAAGCTGCCGTAACGGGGCCACATCTCCTCGACCATAATGCGACTGTGGCCGCTGCCGAACAGGTGAACGACCCTGCCGGCAAGAATCGACTTCGCACACCAATCAGCCGCCTGATGAATTCGGGCAGCCTGCTCCCGGATGCCGTCGATCACGCCAGCACAACGGGAAAGGTACTCTTCCAGCGGGCACGTCATGCCGATACTCCCGGATCGGGAAAGGCTAGTTGCCCGACTCGACCTGCCAAGAGAGGTCCAAACGGCTGTGCGGCGTGAAGTTTTCCAAACTACATGCCAATTCGTAAGCCGCCTTGGCTTCCGGGCCGAGCTGGGTCAGCGCCTCCATCGTCAGCCCATCGAATTCCCGGTAGAAAACGATCTCGTCCGTGGCTGCTTCGGCTACGACTCCCGTGTTCGGAAGTTCCGCTTCGGCGTAAGCTGCCAGGTTGCGTCCGGCGTCGCTCTTGGGCGTGAATAACAGCGACACCTCGTTAGCATACGGGACAGATTGCTCGGCCAGAAGCGGCTGGGCTTCTTCGCGTCCATCGTTGAGAGCGGCGAGCAGGTGCTTGGGCGGAGGGTTCTGAGCCAGGAACAATTCGGCGGCGTCCTCGGGCGGGACGTTCTCGTCCAAGAACTGCTCGGCTTCCTGAAGCAGAAGCGTCTGAAGTTGTCGCGGCCAATCGCCTGACAACAGACAGAGTTGAGCCAAGGGCTGGAACTGTTTCTGCAACGCTTTCTGCACCCGCTGATCGAGAGTGGCCATCTGGTCCGGCGTGACCGCCTGAACGACTCGCGCGGCCATCTCCCGCAGGTTTTTAACGGTCGGAGGCAAGAGCGTAGCGAAGGTGGAAGGATTCACTTCCTCGGCTGTCCTGCCTGCTTCGTCAAAAAGCTTCTGAATGTCCGAGAACCGGGTGCGGCAGAAGCGCACGTCTTTCATTTGGTCCGTCAGGCGACCTCGGAGGCTGAGATACACCGTGACCAACCCATAGTGCAGGATTTGCTGGTAGCGAACTGTCGCCGCACGGGAAATCAGATCGGCAGGTGAGAAACTGGGAGTGCGTTTGGCTCGGCTGCCGCTGCGAACCAGCCAGTCCCATTCGGCCAACTCCGGTTTCAGGCGGTCGAGCAGCCCGGTCATCATGAGCGTTGCTTGTTCGATCTCTTGTTCATATTGCTTCAGCCAGGATTCGATCATCACCGAAGCCTGGTGAATGGCTTCCTCGGCTCCAGCCACCCGATAGCCTGGGCGGTCCAGGTAGGAAAGCAATACGCTGACCAAGTGGGCGTTGGCTTGCTTGGCGATGTGATCGGCGGCAGCTCGAACGATGAGCGTGACCGGCGAGGGACGAAGCGAGTGGATGTCTTCCGGCGTGCCGAGCAGGCTTTCGGCTTGCTGAAGTGCTTCGGTGACGAGCTTCGGATCGGGATAGCCTCCCGGCAGTGCCTGACGTAGCGGCGCAACCCAGCGTGCGATAATCGTGGGCAGCGCTTCGCCCAGCTCCCGCGTACAGGCCGCCTGAAACTCTTCCAGGAGCGATGCCGGCTCAATGCGGAGGCGTGACAAGGCTTCGCGGACTTCCACCTGCATCACGGCCGTCAGGTGGGAGGAGCCTTTGACGACCCATTGGCTGAGGAGATTGCGGCAAAGCTGCCGAGCGGCCTGTCCCAAGACCGCTCGCCGTGGCGTGGCCTGAACGTGGATGCCGAAGGTGCGGGCCGGAGGCTTGTCCTCTAGCACCGTCGTCTGTGCTCGCCGAATCGCTTCGGTGCGGCGGGCCAGGCTGGTGAACATCTGCCGATACAAAAAATCAGCCACGATGCGGGCAGTTTCGCTTCGGCTGACACCTTCTCCGCCGGGTGTCGGGAGCAGATAGAAACTTGTGAAAGGCGGTCGGGAGTCTTCCACCACCTTGCCGCGTTCTTCCAAGCGGGCGAAATACTGTTTTCCAGGCCGGTGGAAATAACACAACTCGTTCAAGGAGGCGTAAGCATTGGCCAAGGCCAGGTCGGTCCATTCGGGATCATCCGTGGGAGGCAACAACAGGACGCCCACGACCTCCGCCCCATAGAAGCCGAGCACTTTTAGCTGCGCTCGAACCGTGTAGGCCATGTCCCAGAGCATGCCGCTTCCTGTCGAACCGGCCAGATGGGCGATGACGAACACCCGCGGCCAATTGCTCCTCATTCCCAGTCGCGTCTGGTTCTGTGCCGCCTCCAATGCCTGCGGCTGGGTCACGCGCGAGAGATCGCGATGCAAACGTGCTCCCAGACCCCGGGCGTGCTCCACGAAGGCAAGCCGACCGAGAATGCGTAATCCTCCCGAACCGCCCGTTCGCGGTATGCGGTACAAAAGGCCCTGCGTGATCCAATCATCAATGGGTGGCATGCCGGGGCGCGGCTTCAGATAGCTGGCAGGGCGGTTAAGGCGAGTTACGAGCACCTCATCTCCGGCCAGTCCCCGCACCATGCCGGGTTCGATGTCGAGATCGACTCCCAGGAAACGGAGATGCGGCAGGGTTGGCGCGTGCGGCAGCCGACGCTGAAGGTATTTCCGCAGGGCCTGCAAACAGGCCAGCCCAAAGCCGCCCAATCCGATGACCACGCTGGGCGTCAGCACCCCGTCGCCGACTTGCTCCGGGCGAGTGGACCCGGGCACCGGTTCCGACTCGGCTTCTCCGGACTCCGCTTTCTTGAGACGGGACAGCCCGCCCGACAAGGGCGGGGCATCAAGCCCCTGCAGTTTCGGGGCGACGACATTGGTCGGCGTGTTGCCGGCAGGTGTCAGGGGAGGACTATCGTTGACGGGAACGACAGGTGTCAACCGCGGGGGACCCGGCGTCTCGTCGAGATGAAGCGGAAGCCGGGCATTGGAGGCGGTGTAGAGCAAGGCGAGAATGAAATCCCGGCAAGTCGCAAACCGCTCGGTCGGCACCTTGGCCAAGGCTCGACCCACGATGGGCTGGTCGCTCAGCGGCAGGCTGCTCAAATTCGGTCCCGACTGCAACCGCTGCATAATCAATTGTCGGGTATTCGACCCAGTGAACGGCCGCTGGCCTGTCAGCATCTCCTGATAGACAATGGCCAGGCTGTACTGATCGCTATACCGGGTCACCTGGCCGTCCAGGAGCGTTTCCGGGGCGGCGTAAACCGGTGTCACTCCGCCTGTCACCGACGCTTGAGCCCCTTCGACAACTTTGACCAGACCGAAATCGGCTACCTTGACGTGGTTGAAAACCAGGAACAGGTTCTGGGGCTTGATGTCGAGGTGCTGGAGGTTGAACCGCTCGTTCATGAAGTCGAGCGCCTCTGCTGCCTCGTACAGGTAACCGAGCAGCTCGGCACGGGGAATGCCAGGAAGACCCTGATTGCGGCATTCGCGGAACCGGTCCCAGAGGCTGCGATCGGCCAGTTCCATGACGATGACCAGCTGGCCGTCCACGATGTCGCAGCGTTCCAGAGTCAGGATATACGGGTGGCGAACGGACTTGATGCGCTCCAGAGCTTTAAGCTCCTGCAAGGCTCTGGCCCCGCCGGAATGGTCCATCGAATGCAGGTCGCCGTAAACGAACTTGATCGCTTTGAGAAGCCCACCAGGGGCCTCGGCTTTCCAGACCTCGCCGAAGCCGCCGCACCCGAGGCGCTCGATGAGTCGGTAACCGGGGATTGGCTCGGACTGGGTTTCGATGCGGATCGGCATGTTCCAACCGCCCCTGCCTTGGGCCTACGGAGAGACGGACGGGGACGCTCCGCGATTGCACGCGGGAGCTTCACCAGATTGCCTCGGAGGGGACAAGGCGTATTGCGTCGCCCTGGAGGGGGTCAGGGGTGCTGGACTAAACAAGTTTAGGCCGACGACGACCGATCCGCAAACTGACGGAGCAACAAGAAAGGCGCTTGGGAGAGCAATCCCGCAAGCGCCTTCGGTAGCGTCTAACTTTTTCAGCGTGGCGTGAATTTGGGGTCACGCGCTGACCACTTGGCCGATCAGAATGCGAAGGTCTGACCCAGTTTCTCTTCCTCTTCCTCCGGGATGATGATGCGCGGCGTGACCATGATCATCAGCGACCGTGCTTCCCGGCCGAACGACTGGTTGCGGAAGAGCCGGTTGATGTACGGCATCTTGCTCAGGATCGGCGGCCCGAACTCAAGCCGCTGCTCGTTCATGTTCTTCAGCCCGCCGAGCAGGATCGTTCCGCCATCGGGGACCGTCACAGCAGTAGTGACACTTAGTTGCTCAAAGTCGGGCTGCTGAAGCGTGATGCCGGCCACCGGACTGAAGGTCCGCGAGGTATTCACCACTCGAGTGATGAACGGATTAAGAATCAAGGTTACATAACGCCGGTCGGCTGACACCACCACGGACACGGTCAACTGCGTCGTACTGGGAACGGGAGTGTTGAGAGGCAAAAATGTCACCAGTCCGGTAAAGAAGTCGCGAACTGGAATCACTTGCAGAACAAGGAACTGACTCAATGTGGAGAATATCGTGGCCGTTGCACCGTTGTAGAGAGTCAGTTTCGGAGCGGTAAGGACATTGCTGCGAATGTCACCTTGAGCCGCCTCGATGAAGAGAAAGGCTTCGATGCTGCTCAGGAAGGCGATGCCCATGTCAATACCGCCATTGTTTCCGATCTGACCGGGGAAGCCGGCAAATCCCGAAGGCAACGCCGACCGCTCGAAGCTGCTGACGTTGATCGGGATGTCGAGGTCATTGGTGAACACGCCGGTCGGCGTCAGGCCGACGATCACGTTGTCGAGGTGGCTCGGCTCGTTGGGTACGTTGGGCGGAGCGAACGCATTGGCGGCCACCTGCTTCGAGAACCTCGTCTGGTTGTCGTTGATCTGGAAGTCGAAGTCGATGCCGATCCGCTCAAAGAAGTTCTCCGACACGGTGATGAACCGCACCTCGACCGTCACCTGGACCTGCTGGAGTTCGCGGAGTCGATCCAAGAGCAGTTGCACCTGCTCCTGAATGTCCGGCGTCTGGCTGACTACCAAGCTCATGCCGATCGGGTAGTACTCGATGTGGCCCGAACCGCCCATCGAGTCCCAGCTGGCCGGTTCGATGGTGTTCTGAATGAGTTGAATCAGAGTTTCCACCATCGAACGGGTGGCAGCCGATCGGGTCTTACCCGGGTTGCCGGAGGGCGCTCCGTTGGCCCACGAGCCGGACAAGGCGTCGCCGGGGCTGTTGTGGATCTGGACTTGGAAGCCGTTGGTATTCTGGGCATTGGCCACGTTTCCGCCGGTCATAGCGTCCAGCGGACTGGGCGGCCCGTCCTGCTCCAGAGGCACGACCAGGTCGGCCACCGGATAGACCTTCCGCGTCATCTTGCCCTTTTCACCCGCCGGAGTGGTGACGAGAACAACGCCGTCCTGGATGACGTAGGTCAGCCGGGCGTTGTGCAGGATCAACCGCAGGGCAGTCTTCACCGGCACATGGTCCAGCGGAAGCGTGACCGGCTGTTCGAGCTGGATGCCGTCCATCTCGATGTATTGCCGATCCGGCACGATGTTGATGCCCGTCATCTGCCGCAATTCATCGAGTACCTCGATGAGCGGCTTGTTCTTGAAGTCCACACTGATCACGGTGTTGAGCTTGTTGGCGACTTCTTTGTCCTCGGGCGAAAGCGGTTTGACGTGCAAGGCCACCTTGCCTTTCCGCTTCTCGCTGTTGACGAACCACTGCTCCTTGTCGCCATAGCTGATGGGCAGATCACTCTCAGCCGGCGGAGCGGCCGAACGGGCCACGTCCACCATCGCATCACTGAAGCCGTTGCCCTTGGCCAGCTTGATCTGTTCCTCGCTCGACAGGCTTCGCATGACGTCGGCTTTGAACAGGGCGATCTCCGTGGCCGGGTTGTCCGGATCGAGTTCCTTCGCTTTCATGGCCACGACCGCGGCATCCTTGTACTTGCCTTCCCTGTACAGGGCGTTGTACTGCCGCAGGTACTCGTTCACCTGTTCCCGCTTCTGTTCCTCGAACAGGAACCTCCGCTTGGCGACCTCGGAAGCGGCACTCATCTTGTCCTTCTGTAGTTCCGCGAAAGCGACCTGCTCGCTCATGGTGCTGTACTGCTTCTTGCGTTGCTCCAGTCGCCGCAGCATGGCAGCCGTCGTTTCCGGATCCAGTTCCGATTCCTTGATCGCAGTGACGGCAGCGTCCAGACGCTTAATGGCCCCGGCGTAGTCGCCCTGATTGGCCAACTTAGCGGCATCCCGTTCGCTCTGAAGCTGCTCGTCACGGAGCTTCTGCATCAAGATTTCTTGCCGCTTGCGGACTTCGTTGAGCAGATTGCCGCTCGTCTCGCTTCCGGGCTGCTGATCTGGCGGCGTGTTCTGGACGACGGGTTCCCGGTGTCCCGCGGCGACCACGGCCTGGGGACGCAGTTCCCGACTGGCTAGCATTTCCTGGGCGTGAGCACGCTTTCGCTCATCCAGGAGCTTGACATCGAGAGAGTGCAGATATGTGGCGGCCACCTCGTAGTCTTTCCGCATGAAAGCACGGACGGCCTGTTCATAGAGCAACTCACTGCGCTTGACAGCCTGCTTGTACTCGGCGTCGTCGATCTGGGCGAGGAGTTTGCGCGCTTCGTCCTTGAGGGCGAACGGGCCAGTGTACAGAGACTCGGCCAGCTTTCGGGCCTCGGTCAATTCGCCGCGGCCCAACTGACTCCGAGCTTGAGCCAGGATTTCACGGCCTTTACGTTCTTCCTCGCTCA
Source organism: uncultured Planctomycetota bacterium (assembly GCA_937944855.1). GTDB lineage: Bacteria > Planctomycetota > Planctomycetia > Gemmatales > HRBIN36 > JANWWR01. Next base: position 22,194 of record CALFAY010000017.1, on the reverse strand, counting down.
TCGGACCCGTGGCCGGAACGACTCCGGTTTCCTGCGGCGTGCCCCCGGCAGCCAACGTGCGAGTCTCGGCGAGCTTGGCATCGATGCCCCGGGTATCCATCCCGAAGGCCCCGGCGACCTGCCGCACATAGTCCCAGTACCGCTCCGCGTCCTGGTACCGGCGATGACTTGCCAACGTCTGGGCGGCGGCGGAGTACTTCTCGATCTGGCTCTGGGCCGCCCTTCGGAGATCGTCCAGGACGTTTTCCGGCAGGTCGTCCTGCGGTTGGAAAACGGCGTTGCACTGCTGAGCCTGACGGACGGCGTGCAAGGCGTCGATGAGACGGTCTTCCTTCATCATCAGGCGGGCTTCGGCGACATGTTGCAATGCCTTGCGACGAGCGGCTTCCGCGACTTCCGGATTCTGACGAGCCGCCTGGCCGCTCTGGATGGCCCGCACGGCGGCAACGATCGTCTCCGGGCTTTCCTCACCCGGGTAGAACGTCACGTTCATGCTCTTGACCTGGGCAGCCAGGTTTAACGCACTGACCAGATCGCCGTTGTTGAGGCAGGCCCGAGCTTGAGCCATCATTTCGACAGCCTGCTTGCGGCGTGCATCGGTTTCCGCGTTGGGAGCCGAAGGAGCGTACAAAGGGGAATCGCTGCGGGCCACGGCAGACGAGGCCGGCTTACGCGGTTCCTCCTTTTTGACGACGGGATCCAACAGCGGCGGCAGGTTGGGCTTCGCCAGGGTCTTCCGCTTGTTGGAAATCTCTGCCCGCAGTTTGTCCGGACGCTCGCCCCGGTACCACAGCGGATAATTGGAGCGGAGAGCTTCAGCCTGATAGGTGAGGCGTTCGGCCTCGTCGAGTTGGCCCTTGTCCAGAAGTTTGCGGGCCTCGGTGAGCATAGCGGCGGCGCGTTCGGAGTTCGCACTCTCCCGGGTCTTGGCGACGTCGGCCAGAACCTTGTCGGGGGTATCCTCGAACAAGCCCCATTTCACGCCCTGGACAAGCCGGGCTTGCTTGGCCAGATCCTCCGCCAGATCCAGGTTGTTATCGTCGAGGGCCTTGCGGGCATTACGGACCATCGCCTTGGCTTCCGCAGCAGACATCGGCTTGCCGGACACAGTGGCAGCGGACGCTTGCTTGACTCCGTTCTGCTCGGCCCGAGCAATGGCGGCTTTCAGCTTGTCTGGCGTATGCTCTTCCCACCAGGGGACGTGCGTGCCGGTGGCCTCGGCTTCTCGGACCAGTTGCCGGGCGCGGTCCAACTCCCCGGCCTGGATCGCGGCATGGGCTTGACGCAACAATTCCCGGGCGCTGCCTGACTTCTTGCCAGGCTTGTCGGAAGAGGCAGGCGGATTGGGACTGGTTTCGGCCATCGTCGGAACGGTGGGCGAAGGGGGACCGACGACTGGACGGGTTTCGCCGTTGCTGCCGCTATCCGCGACTCGGGGCATCGGCAACGACTCGCCCTTGCCTTCAGCGATGGCAGGCAGCATCGGACCGCTGGCCGGATTCTTAGCGCGGGCAGCCTGGACATCGCGGAGAACCTTGGCCGGGGTATCGCTCCACGGAAAGATGGCATGGAACCCCGCGTTTTCGGATTCGCGAGCCAGGGCTTCGGCGGCATCGTAGTCCTGACGTTCGAAGGCCTTGCGGGCCTCGGCAAGCAGCGCGTCGGGATCGGGCTTGGCCGGGTTGCTCGCCCCTGGAGCCGGACGGCGCGTCATGAACCCGCCGGAGAACCACGAGCGCGGCGGCATTTTCTGCCGGTAAGTCTCCGACAGATTGTTCACCATCTGGCGTTCCCGAGCGTTGAGATACTTGTTCGACTTGAGCGCCTTCAGGAGCGGCTCGGCTTCCTGGTAGCGTCCGGTCTGGATGGCCTCGTCGGCTTTGCTGAGTTGTTCCAGAGCCTGGAACCGAGCCTTGAGGGCTTCTCCATTTTTGCGAAGGTACTCACTCAGCCGAGCCTGTTCAGACGCATTCAACTGAGAGCGAGCAGCATCCGCAATCCGCAGCATCGGTTCCGCGGACTCGTATTCGCCCTTCATGTAGAGGTCGATGCCCTGCTGAAGAGCAGTGCGTGGTCGAACAGGCCGATTCTCGGCTGCGGCCGGAGGTACTCCCCCCGCCGGCGACTGCTGGCCATGCAGGGAACCCAGCGGTCCGGCGAGCAAGGCAAGTGCGCCGACCCAGGCCAACATCATCACCCTAACCACCGCAGCCTCCTTTCCGCGTCCTGCCATGCGGATACTCCCCCGTTGCCGCCGCGTCTCCGTTTCCCCCGGTCAGGCGGCGTCTGGCTTTCGTCTGTCCCGGCACCCTCTGCGGCGCGGACAATCCCCGTCGCACCAGTCCAGCGCAGAGGTTCTTGCAGAGGGCGGCCCTATAGGTACAGCCGGCTCCGCTGTCAAGGCTTTTTTCACGAAAGATCGGAAGAAAACCGTGCCGTGTTCTGAAACGGCACCCACGACAAAGTTCGCAGGTTCACCACCTGCCCGTAAATACCAGGGGTTCCCTGGGAATGGTTCGGAGATCGAAATGGGAAATCAACTCGACTGCTGAGATGGGTTTCGGTTTCTCCAACCATCCGCAGGAGTAAGCCAAGTAGCCGATCAGTTCCTGGGCTGAAACGCCCGCTTCACGCAATGTGCTGAGACGGGTATCGCCGTGCCGTTTGGCCAACCTTCGTCCATCCGGCCCCACGACCAGGGGGACGTGGCAGAAGCGCGGGGGAGTCAAGCCCAGAGCGCGATACAGTTGCAATTGTCGCGGCGTGCTCGGCACAAGATCATCGCCGCGCACCACCTGGGTGATCCCCATAGCCGCGTCGTCCACGACCACTGCCAGCTGATATGCGGGAGTGCCCGCCGACTTCCAGACCACGAAATCGCCGCACCACTGCGCCGGAACCGAGACTTGACCAAGGAACTCATCGTCGAAGCAGAAAGGGCCGCTGGCCGAGCGGAATCGCCAGGCGAAGCGCTGGCCACGACGCTCCAGCACTTCAGCATCGGCAACGCAACGGCGAGCACAGGTTCCCGGATAGGGAGGCCCTTCATGGTCCAGATGGGGAGCGCTGGCTGCTCGTTCGATGTCGGCCCGCGTGCAGGTACACGGATACACCAATTCAACCGCTTTCAGCTTCTTCAAAGCGGCCTGATAGACCGCGAGCCTCTGGGTCTGAAAGAACGGCCCCTCGTCCCAGTCCAGACCAAGCCAGCGCAGGTCTTCCATCACCTGCTCGGCCGCTCCGAGTTTGACCCTGGGCGAGTCGATGTCCTCGATCCGCAGCACGATCCGACCGTTGCGGGAACGGGCCGACAACCAGGCGATCAGATAGGTTCGGGCATTCCCGACGTGTTGCGCGCCGGTGGGCGACGGGGCGAGGCGTCCGACCGCCGCATCAGTGGAAACCATCTCAATTCCATACTCCAGACCGGTACCGACCACGTCAGGGCCTGGCGGAATGCTCTTCGATGAATCGCAGGATTGCCTTGGCGGCCGGATCCTCCGCGTTGGTAGCGGCGGCGATGATGGTCAGGTGGTCTCGATCCTTGATCTCCAGCAATTCCGCCTGACACCGGCACCGTTTCAAGGCATTGCAGAACTCTTTCGAGGTGCGGTCGCAGGTCGGATAGTCCCGCTCGGCGTAGATGATGAGGAAGGGAGGATGATCCCCTTTGACGTGGTTCAGGGGCATGGCCTTGGCTCGCTTCTCGGAGTCGGCAGTGAAGACGCTCTCAAAAAGCCGACCCGGAGGCAAGTTGAAAACGCCGCTCATCGGGATGACGCCGCGGATCTGCCCCACCGAGCATTTTTCCTTCTCAAGGTAGGTCGGATCGGTAGCCAACAAGGCTGCCAGATGGCCTCCGGCACTATGACCGCAAACGAAAATGCGCTCCGGATCCCCGCCGTGTTTGGAGATGTTTTGGCAGGTCCAGGCGAAGGCCCTGGCGACATCTTCGACGTGGCAGGGATGCTGCACCTTGGGCGACAGACGATAGTTCGTCACCACCGTGCCTACGCCGTGCTGAGCGAAATTCCGGCCCAGTCGGCCGTATACGTCCAGGATGTACCGTTTGTCCCCGGTCGTCCACGCTCCGCCGTGGATGAACAGCAGCACCGGATAGTTCTTGCCGCCTTTGGGCAGATACAGGTCCAGCTTGTGCTTAACCGGATCGGCGTCCTCTCCCTCGTAATAGGACACGTCCTTGATGGCTTCGACTTCGTACAGCGTTTTCTTGGTTTCGCCCAATGCTTTTTGCGAGGTCAGGCCACAAATGGCCAGCAGAGCCGGGATGCCGGACCACATCAACTGGGCGTAGAGCATCAGACGCACATACATGCTTCCGTTTCCTCCACCCGTTCATGTACTTCTTTACCATGCTATACGATTTTCGAGCAGATATCCACGACCGGTCTCGCTTGACCAAATGGGCACCATGTGATACTTGAGCGGCCTAACGTGGACCGATACCGTTTCGGTGTCGCAGGACGAGGCCCTTCTCTTCCGCTAAAGGAACGCACGGATGCGCTACCCGGTCGCCGCTCCGGACCTGTCCGGAAACGAACTCGAATACGTCACCGAGTGCCTCAGTTCCAGTTGGATTTCCTCCAACGGCAGGTTCATCGAAGAATTTGAAAACAGTGTCGCGGAGTTCGTCGGCACGCGCTTTGCGGTTGCAACCTGCAATGGCACAGCAGCCCTGCACATCGCCCAGCTCGCTGTCGGACTCAAGCCCGGCGATGAAGTCATCGTTCCCACCTTGACCTACGTCGCAACCGCCAATGCCGTCACTTACTGCGGCGCTCGACCCGTCTTTGCGGACGTGGATCCGCGGACCTGGAACCTGGACCCCGCATCTGTGCGCCGCTTGATTACACCCCGGACACGCGGCATCGTGCCGGTGCATCTGTACGGCTTACCCTGCGATTTGGAACCGATCCTGGAGACGGCCCGGACGCACGGGCTGTGGGTCGTCGAGGATGCCGCCGAGGCCCTTGGAGCCACCTATCAAAACCGCTTCGTCGGAAGTTTCGGTGAAGCGGCAGTCTTCAGTTTCTTCGGCAACAAGATCGTGACTACCGGCGAAGGCGGAATGGTGGTCACCAATGCTCCCGATCTGGCTGAGCGGCTCCGTCTGCTGCGCGGTCAGGGAATGGATCCCAAGCGTCGCTACTGGCATCCGCTGATCGGCTACAACTATCGAATGACCAACATCGCCGCAGCCCTCGGCGTCGCCCAGATGGAACGGGTCGGAGACTTGCTAGCCGCTCGTCAGCGAGTCGCGGCCTGGTATCAGGAGGAACTGGCTGACTGCGAGGAGATCGGCTTGCAGGCGGTCACGCCGCCAGCGGTCAGCGTCCATTGGATGGTCGGAGTGGTACTCGGAAGCCCCCTGGCCCGTGATGCAGTGATGGCGGAACTGGCCGCTGCGGGCATCGAGACTCGGCCGTTCTTCTATCCGGTGCATCATTTTCCCATGTATGCCGGATGTCGCACGGATCAGGGATGTCCGATGGCCACCGACCTGGCCTATCGCGGCATCTGTCTGCCCACGGCCGCGTATCTCCAACGCAAAGACGTGGCGTTTATTGCCCAGACGCTTCGCCGAGCCGTCGCCAAGCAGCCCCGGCTGCATCGCCCCGCTGTCCACCACCCAGAGGTGACGCCATGTCCATCGTGACTGACCCGCCGACCCAGAGGATTCGTCCGCTGGCAATGGAAGACTCCCAGCCGCTTGGTGAATTCTTCGACTACCTCGGCCGCGATGAGCAGACACGCCGCTTCTTCCATCCCCATCCCCTGACAGCCGATTACGCTCGATACCTGTGCCAGCGTACCGGGGCGATGCTTGACGAATACTTTGTGTACTGGGAGCGGGATCGGATCATCGGGTACGGCATGTTGCGGGGTTGGGATGAAGGCTATGAGGTGCCCAGTTTCGGCGTCTGCGTCCTCCCTTCGAGGCGTGCAGAAGGGATAGGCCAACGGTTGCTGGTCTATGCTTTGGATCGTTGCCGGTTGCGCGGAGCCAGGCGGCTACGGCTGACTGTGTACCGAGACAACATCTGGGCCGTGCATGTCTATCGGAAGTTCGGCTTCGTGTTCACTGCCAAAAACAACGAAGAACTGGTGGGTATTCTCGACTTGACCCCTGAAGCCCCTGGTCCTCTGCAAGGAAGCATGAAGACCCGGAACCAAGATTCGCTGCACTTGGGGATTTTCGCCGACTACGGCACCACGCTTCAACCCGATGAAGGCATCGGCGTCTTCGTGCATCATCTGATCGCGGCTCTGCGACGCATCGCCCCGGAACTGCGGATCACCCTCTGGGCTCATCCGGGAGAAGAGCACCGCGTCGGGCGGCTGCTTCGTAAGCATGGCGAGGCGGTACAAGTGTTTCCGCCGCCTCGCTGGAAGTGGCTTGGACGGTGGCTCGACGGGATCGAAGACCTGCGCTCGCTTCTGCGAGATCAAGTTATGTCCCGCATCTCAGGTTTTCTGCAACGCACTTTCATAGTGCTCTGGAAACAAAGAAGCGGTGATTCCGCCTTGTCCTGGCGAAGCCGTTTGCTTCGGATCGGAATGCTCGTTTGCCTGTTGCTCGCTGCCCCCTTCGTTTGGCTGACAGCAGTCTGTTATCACCTCATCGTTCATGGGCTGCTTCGCTCCTTGAGTTTCCCGGCCGCGGTGCTTTTGCGTGGCTGGAACCAGGATCATTTGCCGCCCCAACCCGATTGCGATGTCTGGCTCGTCCCCCTGGGGCGTACCCCAGCGGCTTTTCAAGCCCCCGAAATCGTGGTGCTCTGGGACCTGGCCCACCATCATGTTTCAGGCATATTCAGTCCCGACATGGCCGAGACGACGGACTTCCTGTTTGCCAGCCGAGTGGACCGGGCTGCCGCGGTCGTCTGCGCCGCCGACACCGTCCGTCGAAGCGATCTGTTGCGGACCTACCCGCATGCGGCAGATCGGCTGCATGTCATTCCCCTGGCCATTCCCGAAGATATGAAACCGCCGACAGCGGAGGAAAAGGACCGGCTTCGCAGGCGATTCGGTCTCCGCCGACCTTTCCTCTTCTACCCTGCCGCCCTGCGAAACCATAAGAACCATCGAACGCTGATCGAGGCCCTGCATCAGTTGAGAAGCAGGTACGGGCTCGATCTCGACTTGGTTTGCACGGGAAAAGGCGACGTTCCGAGTGAAATCGCTGAGGCCGTCACACGTCTGGAATTGCAGGAAAAGGTTCGCTTCCTCGGGCTTGTGCCGCGTCAAGACCTTCCTGGCCTGTACAGTCTGGCGGCAGCGACCGTGATTCCGTCCTTGCACGAAGGATTCGGTCTGCCGGTCCTGGAGGCACTGGCCTGCGGCGGGCTTTTGACCTGCTCGAACCTGCCGAGCTTCCGCGAACTGCTCAACGATTTCGAGGAAGCCGTGGTCTGGTTCGATCCGCGTTTCGCCGACGCCATCGCTTCCGCCGTGGCGCGAACACTTCAGGAACGGGACCGCCTGGCGCACGCCCAGCAGCAGGCCCTTGGCCGTCTCGCTCAGCGGACCTGGGATGACGTGGCCAGGGACTATCTGCACCTGTTCAGGGAGGTGGCTTTCACCTGTATGCCTGCCGCCGGGTCGGTTCGGGGCAAGGAGATCCCAGCCCATGTCTGAAACGATTGGAAGCGATTACCGAATGCGGATCGGAGTCTGGTGTCCGTCCGCCTCCCGACACTTGGCTGACGATGAGCATACCGATCAGGGTCTGTGCTGCCTTCTTGATGCTTTTTCACGCCTTCAAGAGCCGCCTGCCGTTGTACTACACGGACCGTTGCCGAGCGCCAGGTTCCGTTTCTCTCCGGACGTCGTGAAACGTCTTGATCTGCGCATCATCACCCGGCCTGCACGGCATTTGCGAACCATTCTGTGGGGCTGGATCCGTGTCTGGCTGCGGGTGAGCGTCCTGGTCCGCCGAAACTGGGACGCCTGGATGAAGGTGTGCAAGAAGAGTCATGAGCAAATGACCGCCTGCTGGCACACGGCAGCGTCTCCGGTGCAATGGCTTCTGTTCGGCCTTCTGCTTCTCATGTGGCCGATCATCGCTGCGGTCCTTGTCACTACGGCGTTGCTGTGGGTAAGTGCTTTTCCGCTCTGGATGTTGGATCGCGTCTTTCGCCGCCTCGACTTTGTGCTGTGCCGACGCTTTGCGGACATGATTCAGCGAGCAGAGTGTTGCGTCTGGCTGGTTCCCCACCCAGCCCCCTGGCCGCTCGGGGAGGTGCCTGCCGTCCTCCTTGTGCCGCCCGGAGTTAGCCTGAACAAGTCTCGACTCCCCGACCATCTGCACGGCGTAGTGCAAGACATCGCGTGCAGTCCCCGGGCCGTTTTCGCCGTGTTCTGCGATCACGATTCTGAACCGGGCCACTTCCAGGGACTCCCTGAGACCTGCAATCGCACTGCGCCGTCTTGGTCCGACGGTTCAGGTTGGCTCCACTTGGTTCGCCAAGCCCGCGATCATGCTCCGCAAGCTGTCGGACTGGATCGTGAAATCCTGGGTCCGTGGCCTCGACAGACAGGGGCTGCCGTTGCCAAGAACGGCGCGACCAAGGCGCTGCTGTTCTTGCAGATCCCCTGGGGGGGAGGAAACTGGGAACACACGCGGGAGTTGGTCTCCGCTCTGGATCGAATTTGCAAGCATGATGGCCGGTTGCACTTCGAGCTGGCCATTCACGTCGAACAGACCGGGACGGTCGGGCTTCCCAAGGATATCCGGGTTCATCATTGCCGTTTCAATCTGATTGATCGAAAGTCGGCGATGCAGCTCGGAGCGGACGTGACTTCGCAATTGATGAATCGAAACGAAGAGTTCTTCTGCTTCCTCAGTGGTGCAGCAGAAGCGGCCTTGGGGGCCGATGTCTGGTTGGGCCTGAGCGACCGCTTCCCTCTCCCCTTGCTCCCCGCCCGGCCCTATGGCGTGGTGGTGCATGACATGATCCACCGCCACGTCCCGGAAGCCTTCAACGCGGCCTATTTCCGCAATCTGCACCGGGGCGTCCGGCCGACGCTCCGGCATGCCGATCTGATCATCACGACCAGCGAACCCACGAAAAGCGAAGTCGTGGCTGAGTACGGGATTCCTTCAGAGCGTGTCGTCGTGGTTCCGGTGGCCTGCGAACCGCACCGCCGCTTCGCAGACTTGCCAACCGGCCTGGTACCCTTGCCTCGCCGGAAGTTCCTCCTCAACGTCACCAACGCCAGTCCCCACAAAGGAGCCGATTCGATGCTGCAAGCATGCGCCCGGCTCAAGCAACGACTTGGACCTGACGCGCCTTTGCTGGTGCTGTGCGGCATCAACACGCAATTCCTCTCAGCACGGCACCGGCAGAACGGGCCTGCATTCTGGATGCAATGTCGAGAACTCCAGCGGCAACTCGGACTGGTCGAAGGCCAGGACGTCGTCTTCCTCGGGCCGGTCACTGACATAGAACTGAAAGACCTGTATTCGCGTTGTCAGGCGGTTGTCAATGCGGCCCGGTACGACAATGGTACTTACTGCCTGATCGAGGCAGCCTGGTTTGGCAAGCCCATCGTCTCGACCTGCTATCCGGGAGTCCAGAGCCTGGTTGAACGGTTCGGCCTGCCGGTGAGGTTTGTTGCCGTCAACGACCCCGATGCCCTGGCCGACGCTTTGGCGTCTGTTCTTAAGACAGGAGAGATGCGGTCAGAAGCGTTGCATCGTTTCCGTCAACATCTCGAGGATCCCCGTTACAGCGTCGCCCTCTATGCGGAACGCATATACGTCCTTCTGTTGAACCTGGCCAGTAGAGCGGCAGCTCGGTCAGGTCAGCCGACGCTTGTCGAGACGACGTTACGGCCTGTTGGTGCGTTAAGCGGTGGCCGATCCACGGGGGCAGATGCCTGGTCTTCGTCCACGTCTCCATATAGGTCTTGAAGCGACTGGCCCAGCGGCGCGCCATCCTCCTCGTCTTCGTCCTCGGCGGTCTTCGGTGGCGTCATCGGAAAGAGCATGGCGAAAGCGGGCGGGCCGAGAAGGAATAACGGCAACCACGCGGCCAGGAACGGGTCCAGGGCCTCCTGGCGAGTCATGTGGTCGATCAGAAAGTCAAGGACTTGCAGACTGATGTAGATGCCCATGCACAGAGCAAACTTGAGATAGGCGTTGCGGTCCAGGGACCCGGCCACCAGACGCAGACAGATCATTAGCATGAAGAAGTCGATGATCGGTTGGGTGAGCCGGCGATGAAACAGCGCCAGGGCCTCGTTGCGGTGAGGAAACCGCCCCTCTTCCTGGAGCGCCTGGGCCAGATCGAGTGTGGACAGGTAGCGATACCACTCCGGGTTGCGGGTCAACCGCTCGAAGGTGACGCGCGAGCGCAGAAAGTAAGCGTCTGGAGCGATGCGGCGAAGATTGGGCAGATCGTCGGCCAGCGGCGGAACCGCCACGCCCATGAGCACCCAGCCGTGCTGCTCTGGATCTTCGTGCGGATGGTAGAACATTTCTTTGCTCTCGATGTGGACTAGGCGGCCGGTCACGGGGGAAGGCAACGTGATGTTGGCAAACTGAATCATTTGGCGTTCGGGATAGGCGACGCGGCCTTCGAGATGAACGCCGTTCTCGTCATAACATCCCTGGACCCGTTGGCCCCGCTGGCGATTCAACTCGCTGGCCGGGATCTGAAGGTAAGGACCAAGCGGAGGCTGTACCCATTCGCGGTTGACGATCCCCAATGCCAGGAAGAACACATTGGCCAGAATTACCGGCTGGGCAATCCGGAGCGTCGAGATGCCCGCCGCCCGCAGCGCGACCAGCTCGTTGCGGGCTTCGAGCCAGATAAGCGTAAACAGCGTTGCCAATAGCAGCAGCACACTGCCCAGACGTTGGAACAACCACGGCAGGCGTGTTCCGTAGTACAGACCGATCACACCGAAGACGCTGCCCCCCGCAGCGCTTTCCAGGAAGTCATCGATGCGGGTGAAGGCGTCGATGACGACATACATGGCAATCAGACACAAGAGGCAGACGAAGTAGGCGAGCAGAAAATGCCGCAGTAGGTAGCGATCCAGCAGCCCCATGACGACCTCGCTGCCCGGACGGAAGCGCCTGCGCGACGGAGCTGGGCATCTCCGAAGGCCGTCTTGTATACGCCGACAGGGCCGAAGTCACAAGATCAATTGCACGGATCGCTTGGGCTGCCTGGGACCCCGAAAGACCGCTGGATTACGAGAACCACCGCAGCCAACCGAACTTGCCGAGGTCCAGAGCGATTACCGTCAGCATGAGCGACAGAATCAGCATCAACCCAATGATGTTGGCGATGACCAAGACCCGCTCGCTCGCTGGTTTTCCCCGCAGCTTCTCGATGATCAGAAAGACCATGTGCCCGCCGTCCAGGATCGGGATGGGAAGGAAGTTGACCACGGCCAGGTTAATGCTGATGAAGCCCAGAATGAAGATGAACTCGGTGTATCCGGTTTCCGCCATTTTGTAGGTGGTGCCTAGCAGACCGATCGGCCCGCTCACACTCTCCTTCAACGAAACATGGCCGCGAAGCATACTGCTGAGACTGAGATAGAGCCGGGCAATGTTGCGGTGCGTGTCCCGGAAGCCCAAAGCGATCGCCTGCCAAACGCTGTCGGCCTTGAGGCGGCTCCGTTCGACCTCGAGGCGAAGGCCCCGTTTGTAAAACGGCCAGGTCGGATCTTGTTCCGTGGACAGTTTCAAGCGCCTTTCCTCACCCGAGGGCTGAGCAATCACAAACTCGACAGTCCGACTCCTTCCCATCTGGAGCCGGAAGAAAAGTGGCGGCCATTGGACTTCGGCAAGGTCATAGGTGCGCTTCTTGGCATCTGGCTCGTCTTCCTTCTCTTCAAACGTAACGGACTTGAGCAGGTCGCCCGGCTTGAGTCCGGCTCTGTCCGCCGGAGAGCCTGGCTCTGTGCCACGCAGGCGCGGTTGCACGATATAGTTGATTCCCAAAGCGGGGATGCCGATAGGGGACAGGAGGTTGTTCGGCGTCTGTTCTTCCCAGGTTCCGCGATCGCGGATCACTTCGGGTGGGATTTCTAGCTCGAATTCGCCGTTCTGCCGTTGCACGGTCAGCCGAATCGCCTCTCCTTTCTCCGCCAAGTCACGGAGAATGTCGGGCAAACGGACGGCATCGAAACTGCGATCGCCGTTAACGCCCACAATGACATCTCCGATCTTTAAGCCTTGCGTGCAGTCCGGGCGGTAATTGCTCTCCGCCAGGCTGACGATCGGTCCTGGTTCCATGCGGAAGCCGAAGCTCCACATATGGTTCGCGCCGACGACCACTTCGGCGGTCTCATTACCGCGGCGCACGGTGACGGCAATCGGTTCGGCCCGGAATCTTCCCTCCAGAGCCGTGTAGTCCCAACCTGTGCCAACCGGGACTGGCTGTTGGCGACCCTCCGCAGGCCGCACCGCGACGATTTCGTCTCCCGGTCTGAAAGCCGCGGTAGCCGCCGGAAACCCCGCGAAGGCGAGGGGAATGTCTTCCTTGCCCGGGTCGATCACTCGTCGAGACGTCGGCAGGCCGGCTCCGATGAGCGGGTGCGGATCATCGCCGAGGCGTCGGGGTACGATTGCTCCCTCGCGCACCTGGCCCTGCGGCGTTTGCCATTTCATGTGAATCTGGGTCACCCCCGGCGTGGCCAACAGGGCGGAGAACTTCAGGTCCTCGAAGGTCGGATTGGTGTTGCCATCAATGGCCAGGATCTTCGAGCCGGCTTCCAGTCCCGCCAAGGCTGCGGGGGAACCGGGTTCCACAAAGCTGACGGCCGCCGCTACCTGGGGCTTACCGCCCAGGTTGTACACCAGCACGAAGCAGATCATGCCTACGATCAAGTTCATGATTACGCCGGCGGAAATGATGAACATCCGCTGCCCGACGGACTTGTTCATAAACGATCGCGGGTCGTTCTTCACCTCTTCTTCCTGCTGCTCGCTGGGGTATTCGCCGGCCATCTTGACATAACCGCCCAGGGGGAACCAAGCCAGCTTGTAGAGCGTTTCGCCGTACTTGAAGCTGCAACCGGGGATGGGTGGGCCGAACCCGACGCTAAACGTCTCTACTTTGACGTTGCAGAGCTTCGCGGCGGCGAAGTGGCCCAGTTCGTGGACGAAAATCAAGAACCCGATGCCGAAGGCAACCAGGAAGACGTTCCAAACCCGGAGCAGCCCTTCGGAAACGGAGGTGTTGCGGAAGGCAAAATTCCACACCACGAGGGCCAGGAGGAGCACGATGAGGATGTTAAAGGCGTTTTTCTTCAACCACGCGGCCAATTCTCTACCTCCTGTCTGGCCCAGCGATCGAGGGCAAGGAGTTCCTCCAGGCTGGGCTGGGCACTGAAAGCATGGGACTCCAGGACGGCACGACAGACTCGGGTGATGTCCAAAAACCGCAAGGTTCCGGCCAGGAATCGTTGCACGGCAGCTTCGTTGGCGGCGTTGAGGACCGCTCCGCAGGTGCCCCCGCGCCGGGCCGTCTCATAGCCCAATTGTATCGCTGGGAAAGTTTCTGGGTCTGGCGGCTCGAAATGCAAAACTCGCAAGGCGGCCCAATCCAGACGCCGCGACGGTCCCGGCACCCGCTCCGGATAAAGCAAGGCGTACTGGATCGGCAACCGCATATCGGGCGGTGAAAGCTGGGCCAACACCGAGCCGTCCTGGAATTCGACGAACGAATGGACAATGGACTCCGGATGGATCACCACGCCGATCTGCTCCGCCGACATGCCGAACAACCAGCGGGCCTCGATGATCTCCAGGGCCTTGTTCATCAGCGTCGCGGAGTCAATGGTGATCTTCCGCCCCATGCGCCAGGTCGGATGCCGCAGGGCCTCTTCGACGGTAACGTTTTCCAGGTCCGCTGCTTTCTTGCCGCGAAACGGCCCCCCGCTGCCGGTCAGCACCAGGCGTTCGACATCTTGCCGTCGTCCGCATTGCAGCAGTTGAAAGATGGCGCTGTGTTCGCTGTCGATTGGCACGATGGTCGCGCCGCATTCGTTGGCCCGGCCCATGACCAGCGGTCCAGCCATGACCAAGGTTTCCTTGTTGGCGACGGCCACGGTCTTGCCGGCCTCGACGGCAGCCAAAGTCCCCAGCAACCCTGCCGCTCCAACGATGGCCACGACGACCGTGTCCACTTCGGGATCGGAAACCATTTCTCGAACGCCTTTATCGCCGACCAGCACTTTGCACGGCCCCGGAGGAAGCGAACTTGCCAACCCCTGGGTCTCGGGATCGGTCAGCACAACGAGGCGTGGACGATACCGGGCCACTTGCTCTGCCAGCAGTTCCAGGTTCGAGTGAGCGCTAAGCCCTACCAACTCCAGGCGGTCGGAACAATGAGCGATCACATCCAGTGTGCTGGTTCCGATCGAGCCGGTCGAACCGAGTACGGCGATGCGGCGTCGTGTAGGCATGGTGGTAAGTTAGCGGTCGTTAGCAGTTACTACAAGGCGGGCAGACGGGTTGGTAATTCTGCCTTGACTTCGGGATCGGAATCCCGACCTTGACTCAAGACTCCTGGCCCATTTTTGTTACCAACCCTGGGTGCTCCATGTCTCCACACAACCGGCTGCAACACGAAACCAGTCCGTACCTTCGCCAACACGCCGGCAATCCCGTGGACTGGTATCCCTGGGGAAAGGAAGCCCTGGAGCGCGCCCGGGGGGAGAATAAGCCGATCTTTCTCAGCATCGGCTACTCGGCTTGCCATTGGTGTCATGTGATGGAACACGAGAGCTTCAGCGATCCCGAAATCGCTGAACTGATGAACCAGCATTTCATCAACATCAAGGTGGACCGGGAAGAGCGGCCGGACCTCGACCAGATTTACATGGATGCCGTCCTGGCCATGACCGGACAAGGCGGCTGGCCGATGTCCGTCTGGCTGACACCTGACCTCAAACCGTTCTTTGCCGGAACCTACTTCCCGCCCGACGACCGCTACGGCCGACCAGGCTTCAAGCGTGTCCTCCGGGCCTTGGCCTCCGCCTGGCTGGAACACCGGGACCAGCTGGTTCATCAGGCCGAAGCCGTGACCGAGCATCTCCGCGAACACGCTCGACTTCACGATGACGGCGGCGATCCTTCCGAAGATCTGCTTCGCGCCGCCGTGGTGACACTCGACCGGGCCTTCGACCCGCATTATGGCGGGTTCGGCCGAGCACCCAAGTTTCCCCACCCCTTCGAGCTAAAGCTGCTGCTCCGAGCGGCTAAGCGATTCCAAGACCCTCAAGCCTTGGAAATGGTGGAAGTGACGCTCGACCGCATGGCACGGGGAGGCATCTACGACCACCTCGGCGGCGGGTTCCACCGTTACAGCACCGATGCCCGCTGGCTCGTTCCCCACTTCGAGAAAATGCTCTACGACAACGCCTTGCTCGCCCAGATCTACCTCGAAGCCTACCAGGGCATGGGCAAGGCCGAGTATCGCCGCGTCGCCGAGGAGACGCTGGCCTGGGTCGAGCGGGAGATGACCGATCCCGAAGGCGGCTTCTACAGCACCCTGGACGCCGACAGTGAGGGGGAGGAGGGCAAATACTATGTCTGGACCATCGACGAAGTAAGGGCGGCTTTGGGAGAAGATGCAGAGCTGTTTGCCGCCGTGTATGACGTCACCGAGCCGGGCAACTGGGAAGGCCGAAACATCCTGAACCGGCCAAAGACGCTAGCCCAGGACGCCCGGCTTCTGGGGGTCGGCGAATCCGAGCTTGAAGACAAACTGCGAACGCTCCGAAAAAAGCTCCTGGCAGTCCGAGACCGCCGGGTTCGGCCGCTCCGAGACGACAAAATCCTGACGGCCTGGAACGGTCTGATGATCACTGCCTTCGCCCAGGCTGGCCAGGTGCTGGATTCCCGATACGGCGAGGTGGCACGCCGGGCGGCCCGCTTCGTCTTGACGAGGCTCCGTGGTTCCGATGGCCGTCTCTTCCGAACCGTCTCGCCCGGCGCGGAACCGAAGTTGCAGGCCTACTGTGAGGATTACGCCTGTCTGCTCGATGCCTTGGTCACGCTCTACGAAATGGATTTTGAGGCCGACTGGATCAGGTCCGCGCTGGAGCTGGCGCAGATTCTGGTCCAGGATTACTGGGACGAGGCCGAGGGCGGATTCTTCTTCGTTAGCAAGGACCACGAGTCGCTCATTGTCCGACCCAAGGACACGCACGACGGCTCGACCCCGAGCGGAAACTCGATGGCTGTCACGACCTTTCTCCGGCTCGCCAAACTGACCGGCCGAAGAGACCTTGAGGACAAGGCCGTTCGAACACTGCGGCTGTTCCGCAACCAGATCGAAGCCGCCCCCCTCGCCTTTGGACAGATGCTCGTTGCTCTCGATTTCCACCTCGGACCCGTGGACGAAATCGCTGTCGTTGGGGCAGGCAGCCGGGCGGATACGCAGGAAGTTCTACGCCTCGTCCGCCACGGCTTTCGGCCCAACAAAGTCGTGGCCTATCTCAACACGGAACTTCCCTCGGAGGAGCGGCAAAGAGTCGTCGGGCTGATTCCTCTGTTCGCGGAGAAATCGGTCGTGGACGAGCAAGTCACAACTTACGTCTGCCGTGATTTCACTTGCTCTCAGCCGCTGGTCGGTCTGGACGCGCTTCGCAAGGGGACAGGCGTTCACTCACCGCAAACTTCGCTGAGTACTTCTTCTGAAACGTAGATAGGCACCTTAAGAGTGACAGCGACGGCAATGGCGTCGCTGGGCCGGGCATCCACTTCGATCAGTTCACCGTCCATGCGGATGCGGAGCCGGGCGTAGTAAGTGTGGTCCCTTAACTCGTTGATGTACACGTCCTGAACCTCGCCGCCCATCTGGGCGACGATGTTGCCGATCAGGTCATGGGTCAGAGGCCGCGGCGAGGTCAGACCCTTGACTCGCCGTTCGATGCTGCTTGCCTCGAACAGTCCGATGACGATGGGAAAGTTGCGGTCGCCGTCCACCTCTTTCAGGACGATGAACTGCTGGTCCTGAATTTCGCTGATGACGATGCGCCGCAGTTCCATTTGCACAGGCACGGCTGTCTCCTTGGCTCTGCCACCCGAATCAGACCCCATGCCGTCCTTCTTGGCGATCCTCAGGCCATCTTATGACGCCACGAGGAAGGTGGTCAAGCAATGCTAAGGCTCCGAGCGTGGGCCTTTGGACAACTGCTCGAAGGCCCGCTGGGGGAAACGAACCGAGCTTGCTGGCTGACCTGGGCCGGGATCGGTTCCATGCTGCTTCGGCGTTAGAATGACTCTGTCGGAGGAAAATCTAACGCTTGGCTGGGGACGTCATGGGCAGTTTGACTTACGACTTCGATGTCGTCGTGGTCGGAGCAGGTCATGCCGGTGTGGAAGCGGCAATGGCGGCGGCGAAGCTAGGGCTGCGCACGGCTCTGTTGACCATGAACTGCGACACGGTGGCCGCCATGAGCTGCAATCCGGCCATCGGAGGCGTAGCGAAAGGGCAGATCGTCCGCGAAATCGACGCCCTCGGCGGAGTGATGGGCCGCGTCACGGACCTCGCCGGGCTGCAATTTCGGATGCTGAACCGGGCCAAGGGACCGGCCATGCACAGTCCGCGGGCACAATGCGACAAGAAACTCTATCAGTTCACAATGAAGCATCTCGTCGAGCAGCAGCAACTCTTGACGCTCCGTCAGGAAATCGTGCAAGCCATCGAGGTCGAAGAGCTCCGAGCGGGTCAAAAAGACCTCGAACTGAACACGGAGGCAGTGGGGGCGACAACCAACGATGGGAACCTTGCCAGGTTCCAAGTCTTCGGCGTGCGTTGCGCCGGGGATACCGTTTATCGAGCCAGGGCGGTGATTCTCACGACCGGCACGTTCCTTCAGGCCATTATGCACACCGGCGAGAGCAAGAGCCGGGGTGGCCGGGCGGGGGAGAATGCGGCCGAGGATCTCAGCCGCAGCTTGCAGCGGGTCGGATTCCAGTTGGGTCGGTTTAAGACCGGCACCCCTTGTCGGCTCAATGGCCGGACCATCAATTTCTCCGTGCTTGAACCACAACCGGGCGATGACGACCCGCAGCCGTTCAGCTTCGCCACAGAACGAATTACACAGCACCAGTTACCATGCTACATCACTTACACCAACTCGGCGGTGCATGATCTTATCCGGGCCAATCTGCACCGCGCCCCCATGTACTCCGGGCAGATCCGAAGCAGGGGGCCACGCTACTGCCCGTCCATCGAAGACAAAGTAGTCCGCTTCGCTGAGAAAGATCGTCATCAGATCTTTTTGGAGCCTGAAGGCTACAACACGCTGGAATACTACTGCAATGGAATCAGCACCAGCCTCCCCCGCGACGTGCAGGAGGCGATGATCCGCTTGATTGTGGGCCTGGAACGGGCGGAAATCATGCGCTTCGGCTACGCGGTGGAGTATGACTATGCGCCCCCGACGCAGTTGCTGCCCACGCTGGAAACCAAACTGGTAAGCGGACTTTTTTTCGCAGGACAGATCAACGGCACCACGGGTTACGAAGAGGCCGCTGCTCAAGGCCTGATGGCGGGTATCAATGCCGCCCTCAAGCTCAATGGGGAGCCGCCTCTCATTCTGGATCGCTCACAGGCTTACATCGGAGTTTTGATCGACGATTTGGTGACCCGAGGGGTGGACGAACCGTATCGCATGTTCACCTCCCGGGCCGAATATCGTCTGCTCATGCGACACGACAACGCGGATCGAAGACTGACCCCCCTTGGACGCCGGGTAGGTCTGGTAAGCGAGGAGGCCTGGAGGCGTTTGACGGCCAAGGAAGAAGCGATTGCAGCCATCACGGCCTTTCTGCACTCCCGCCGCCATGAGGGGGTCACGCTCTATCAATGGTTGCGACGACCGGAAGTGACCTGGGAACAACTGGAGAGCACGGCCCCCGAACTGCGCGCCTGGTCGAAGCACCGGCAGGCCATTCAACAAGTGGTCCTGGACGCGAAGTATGTCGGGTACATCGAACGGCAAGCGGCCCAGCTAGAGCGTTTCAAACGGATGGAAAGCCGGATCATCCCCGAAACTTTCGACTTCACAGCGGTTCCCCAGCTTCGGGCCGAGGCCCGCGAGCAGTTGCAGCGTGTGCGGCCACGAACCCTGGGGCAGGCCAGCCGGATCAGCGGACTCAGCACGGCAGACCTGGCAGTGCTCTTGCTTTACCTTGAGCATCCGCGCAGCACAGTGCAACCGTCCGGCGAGAAGTCAATGAGAGAAGATGGAGGCCGGGCTGCGATTGACAAAAGTGCGTCAATCTGACATTTAGGTGACACACCTGGGACGGCACTTCGGGGATGGGCATAATCCGCCCGCACCGCGCGAATCAGAATAATTGACGTTCGTGAAGCAATAGGGGCGGTTTGGGCAGGCTGGCATTGACGCGCGGACTGGGAAAGACAGGGCCCAGTCCGGGCCAGCGTCCAGCAAAGTTTTTGAAGGTGAACAAGTTGCGTCAACCCGGAGAGCCAAATCGCATTGACTCGGACAACCGACACGGTAGAATCGGTATGGCAAGAAAATGCGGTACTTGGGTTGGCGAAGCGAAGCTGAGTATCGCACGGGGAGAGGTAAGCAACTTTCGTGCCACATCCCGTGAGGCTGGTTGAATTGCCGGGAACGCGTTCGCTACTACCCGGCCTGTCGCCCTCAACCGAATGACGCTGGCCGAGTTGGCAACGGTTAGCGACCACGAGACGGTGTGCTCAAGGAATTGAGCGTGAGGCATTCAGGGAAGAACTCGGTCTCCCAGTCTTGTCGGCAAGGCTGCGCGCAGGACCGGATCCGTGTTTCCCCGGCGGATAAGCCGGGATAAGGGGTGGTGAGAACCATGAAGACTGTATTCACGACAGGCGAAGCGGCCAAAATCTGCAAGGTCAGTCAGCAGACCATCATCCGTTGTTTCGACAACGGGCAGCTCAAGGGCTTCCGGGTTCCCGGATCTCGCTTCCGCCGCATTCCCCGCGAAGCGCTGTACAAGTTCATGAAGGACAACGGCATTCCCACCGATGCCCTCGAAAGCGGCAAGCGCAAGGTCCTCCTGGTGGACGACGATCCGGACTTGGTCGAGATGATGACCAAAGTGCTCGAAGACGACGGACGGTTCGAAGTCCGCGTCGCCACCAATGGCTTCGATGCCGGCATGCTCGTCAAGGAGTACCGTCCCGATCTGATCGTCCTCGACGTCATGCTGCCGGACATCAATGGCAAAGAGGTCTGTCATCGCGTCCGGGCGGACAGCTCCCTGGAAGACGTGCGGATCATTTGCATCAGCGGCATGATCGAGGAGGACAAGATCCAAGAGCTGAAGGAAGCCGGGGCCGACGACTTCCTGCACAAGCCCTTCGACATCGAGGAATTGATCGAGCGGATGTGTGCCCAGCTTGAAATCGAGTCGATGAGGACGGCCACCGCGTAGTAATGGCTCGCTAGTGCTGCAACCTTCGCTTCCCGTCGCGGCAGCCCACTTGCCCGAACGGCAAGCTTCGTGAGCGGACCTGAATCCTTGCTGGACGACCCGAGATGGAAGCTGCCTAGTATCTCAGATTACCGCCAGCCTGAGCAGGGTGCCAGCGCCCTGCTCAGGCTGGTGCAAAACTCGCCCCTGTAGTTTCGGTCGCAGGAGCAACGCGGGTGAGGCCCCTCGCCAGGGACGGTATCATGGCTTCCCGAAATCCTTCGCTCGCTGGAGCGGACGAAGGCTCGGCTTCCCTGCCCCAACAGCAGACGATCGAAGCCATTCTGAACAATCTACGCGCTCCGCTGCTGACTCTTCTGAAGCAGGAAGAAGCCCGTTTTGTGGACCGCAAGTTGGCCTCCCTGGCCGAACTGGCAGCCGGAGCTGCCCACGAAATCAACACTCCTTTGGCGGTCATCGTCGGCGAAGCCCAACACTTGCTCAAAAACGAGGCCGTTCCCGAACGTCGTCACTCCCTTCTCAAAATCGTCGCCAAGGCAAAGCAGATTCATCAACTTTTGCGCGATCTGCTCTTCGTTGCCAAGGGCCGCAAGTCCCGGCTTTCGTCCATTCCTCTGAATACCCTTGCCGCCAAAGCCTGGGCCGAGGTGGAGTCCCTGGCAAGGATGCGCAAAGTGCGACTGAAACGACGATCTCCCGTTCAGCCGTTAACCGTCCAAGGGGATCGTACTTTGCTCCAGGAGGCGATGACCGAGTTGCTTCGCAACGCGGTACAAGCTGCACCCCCGGGCGGTTGGGTGACGTATCGAATCACTTCGGACAGCACTTATGCTGTCTTCGCCGTTCTGGACAGTGGTCGGGGATTCACGGAAGAACAGCGTGAGCACCTATTCGATCCCTTCTACTCCGGCCGCTCTGCCGGGCGTGGGAAGGGACTCGGTCTGGCCAAGGTTTGGCGAATCGCTCAACTGCACGACGGCACGATCCACGCATTCTCCGAACCAGGGCTTCCTACCCGTTTTGAGCTACGTTTTCCGCTTGAGCGTCGTCGCAGAAGTCGAGGCTCCTCGGCGGCGCGCAATGGCCATGCTGGGGTGGCCAATCATCCTGTCACCCAGCGACGCTGATCGGCGTCGTTTGCGGGCGGTAGCCCGGCTGCACTTCGCGAGACACCTCGTCTTGACGCATAACCCGAGATTGGACCGCGTTGCGTAATGAAAAACCGGACGGACTAAGACCCACGGGACAAAAGTCCTCTAACCGGATAAGCTCCTGTCTGCCATACTACTTCGGCCCAGTCATGGAGGAGTACACATGGCCCGGCAAGTGCTTACGGACGACCTGTGGAACGCCATCCAGGGTTTCGTTCCCCAGCAGCCACGCTCGCCGCCTAGGGGCCGACCGGCTATCGACAACCGCATCATCCTGGCAGCCATCCTGTTCCTGCTGAAGACCGGCATCGCCTGGGGCGACCTGCCGCGGGAGATGGGCTGCTCGTACAAGACCTGCCTGCGACGGCTCAAGGAATGGACCACAGCCAGGGTGTGGCAACGGATCCACTTGCGCCTACTGTCCGGCCTGTGACTTGCAGGGCGGTCAGATGGTGCTACTGATAGGGATCAAGTATCCCCGGGGGTCGGAGTGCGGGCACGGCCTTTGGAGCGACTGCGGCGGGTGACGGCGAACAAGAGACATGACAGTGCGGCTGTAAGGAAGGCACCTTCTTGGGTGGTTGGTCATGGAGCCGCGGA
>CALFAY010000016.1 GCA_937944855.1 uncultured Planctomycetota bacterium | reverse complement strand
TACACCGGCACCGTTTACGAGACGTTCCTGAGCGATCTTCCCGGCATCGGCAGCGTCTGCTCCGGAGGCCGATACGACAACCTGGCCAGTCTGTACACGAAGCAGGTTCTTCCCGGCGTCGGAGCGTCGCTGGGCTTAGATCGTCTGCTGGCAGCAATGGCGGAACTCGGCCTGCTGCCCAAGGGGTCGACCGCCGCCCCGGTGCTGCTGGTCTTTTTCGAGCCGAACCGGCTGGCGGACTACCAGCGGATGGCTCGGACGCTGCGGGCCGCCGGCATCGGCGTGGACGTGTATCCTGAAGCGAAGAAGATTGGCACGCAGCTGAAGTACGCCGATCATCGCGGGTTCCGTTTCGCCCTCATTGCCGGGCCAGACGAGTTCGCCCAGGCAGTCTGGCAGATCAAAGATCTGCGGACGGGACAGGCCGCCACGGTGCCCGCGACCGAGGTCGTCGGATATCTGCTCCAGGTCCTGGGTGTAGAAATGGCAGGGTGCTGAGGGGTAATCCAGAGGATGCTTACGTCCTCAACTCACAGTGGGGACCTTCGATGGATCGTGGGAACCACTACGAAGCGGCCTTCGCGGAATACCTCCACTGGTACCACGTCTGCCATGTGCCCGTGGATGAATCACGCCGTTGCGTCCTTGGCGAAGAAAGCATCAAGAGCCTGGATTTCATCGTGTACCGCCGCGATGGCCTTGGGCTGCTTGTGGACATCAAGGGCCGTCGCTACCCCGGCGGCACCCCGGAGCGTCCTCGGCGTGTCTGGGAGTCCTGGTCCACGCGGGAGGACATCGTCGGACTCCAGCGCTGGAACGAAGTGTTCGGACCGCGCCACATTGCTTTGCTTGTGTTCATGTACCATCTGCAAGAAACCTGCCCGCCGTTGCGCGACGAGGAAGACCTGTGGACCTGGCGTGACCGCCGCTATGTCCTGCGGGCCGTTCCCGTCGCCGACTACGTCCGGTGCATGCGGACCCGCAGTCCCCGCTGGGGGACGGTCTGTCTGCCGACCGCCGACATGGCTCGCCTGGCGCGCCCCTTCTACGATTTTCTCGGAACGCAACGGTCGAAGGCCGTCCTGAATATGTGATTGACTTACCTTACCTATGGCACGACACAAAATCGGCGCGGTATTGGAAAGCCTGGGATTGCCGATCAAGGAGGCGGTGCGTGTGGCAGCCACGCTGGGCATCGAAGGCGTGCAGGTGGATGCGGTTGGGGATCTGTCCCCGGAGATGCTCTCGGCCACCGGACGCCGGGAGTTCCGCCATCGGCTTCGCTCGGTGGGTCTGGAACTGGCCGCCCTCGGCTGCCCGTTACGGCATTCGCTGTACCATCTGGAGCGACACGAAGCTCGCGTCAGGCATGTCCTGCAAACCCTTTCGATGGCCTATGATCTTGGGGCCAGAGTCGTCACGACCTTTGCCGGAACTATTCCAAACTCAGACGACCCGGCCCGGGCCATTCTGACCGACACCCTGGAACGTCTCGGCAGCCACGGCGAACGGGTCGGAGCGACGTTGGCCCTGGCCGCAGGGGCCGAGCCGCCCCAGGTGCTCGCAGAGTACCTGCGCACCTTCCGCTGCGGCGGCCTCGGCGTGCTGGTCGATCCGGCCACTCTGCTCATGCGCCGTCTGGATCCGCTGGAAGCTCTCCGCGGCTTCAAGGAACAAGTGGCTGTGTTTCATGCTCGGGACGCCGTTCCCGAACGTCCCGACCGACTGGCCGAGGAAGTGCCGCTTGGACATGGCGACGTGGACTGGATGGGCTTGCTTGGAGCCTTGGAGGAAATCGACTATCGCGGCTGGGTGGTCATCCGGCGGGGACAAAGTCTCGACCCGGCGGCTGACATCCGCAATGGAGCAGCCCTGCTGCGTCGTCTTGGAGCGTGACCCAGCTACAGGAGGAGATCGCGAATCGGTTCGCCCTCAGCCAGCCGGATCGGTCGGCCAATCGGCGAGATGTTCTCCTTGCGGGGGTTCAGGCCGACGGCTGTAAGGATCGTCGCGTGCAAATCGCCGACAGTGACCGGCCGATCCGGGTCTTTCTTGCCCTCCGGATCGGTGGCTCCAATCGCAATTCCGCCGCGGATCGGTCCCCCGGCCAGGGCGACGGTGAAGCCCTTGGGCCAGTGGTCTCGACCGCCCAACGGATTGATGTTCGGCGTGCGACCGAACTCCCCGGCCCAGACCACGATGGTTCTGCGAAGCAGATCGCGGTCCTTGAGGTCCCGAAGCAACGCGCTGAAGGCGGGATCGAGGATTTCCTTGCGACCGGCGGTAAGGCTGTGGTTCTCGGCGTGGGTGTCCCAGCCGTCCAACGTCACCTCGACGCAGCGGACGCCGACCTCGATCAATCGTCGAGCAGCCAGACAGGCTCGGCCAAACGGCGTTTGGCCGTACTCACGCCGCAGAGAAAGCGGTTCCAAGGTCACGTCGAAAGCCTTGAGTTGCTCCGTTGTCATCATGGTGCGGGCACTTTGCACCGAATGCCGGTGCAAGGTCTCCTCGACCCGGGCGCCCCGGCCCTTGGCAAAGGTCTTCTCAGCCACGCTCATGTCTCGGTAACGGAGCAGGTCGCGCGGCGCGGAGACGCGGCTGGTGACATCAGGCACCTTCTGGAGGGGGTCGTAGGTGATGAAGGCGTCGTACTCCGCCCCAAGAAAACCGCCCCGATTCGGCCACGCCGCCGGAAGGATGGAAATGTGCCGGGGAATCTCCGTCTTGCCCACGGGAAGTTCGTGACAGATGATCGCACCCAGCGAGGGATAGGTCGTCGTCGGATCCGGGCGATAGCCGGTCTTCATCATCATCGTGGCCCGTTCGTGGTCGCCTTCCTTGCTCACCACGGAGCGGATAAGCGCGACGCAGTCCATCTGCTCCGCTAGGCGTTCGAGACCGTCAGCGATCTGGATGCCCTTCGCCCGAGTGTGGATGGCCTTCGTTTCGCCTCCGATGCGGGTGCCGGGATGCGGATCGAAGGTTTCCAGTTGGCTCGGCCCACCTTGCATCCACAACAGAATGACCGAATAGGCCGGTTCACCCTTGGGAATATCCTCGGCGGCACGGGCCAGCAGTGCGCTCACCGGCGTGAGCCAATTCAACCCGGCCAGTCCCGCCGCGCCCAGGAAACTGCGCCGGGAAAGGGTCCAGCCAGTGCGATGAGGATGCGGAGAGATCAATGGTTCCATGAGAACTCCGTCAGATTAATCAGCGTCCAGTAGAGGTCCTGGAGCCTGCCGTTGCGTTCAGGCACCGCTTGGGCTTTGAACTTCAGGGCTTCGGCTTCGTTTGGCGGCAGTAGTTCGTCCGGAATCTCGCCGCGAATCCGTCGGACGTAGTAAGCCAATTCCTCTTCTGTGGGTCGCCGAGTCAGCACGGTCAGGAAGGCGATCTCGACCGCTTTCTCGTCAGTCGGTGCCATCATTGCTACTCGGGTGGAGCCGGCAAAAAGTCCAGGCCGGGTCCGTTCGTGAACGATTTCGCCGTTCATCAACAGGAGGCGTTGCGGAATCGTGCTATTGCCCTGAGCGAACTCGTCCTCGCCATTGCTGTCCCCGTAGCGTTTGACGAAGTCGCTTTCGTTGATGAACTTGAGCAGTTGCGTGAAGATGTGCGAATCGGCTCCGATGGTTTCTGGCGAGGAGGCTTGCACGATGCTGCCTACGACCTGCTCCGGACGCAGCCGGGTAAGCGGGAACGCCGCCCAGAGTTTGTCGTGCAGATCGGTCAGTTCATGTTCCGCAGCGCTGTCAAGTTGGAAGACCTCCGTGTTGACGATCAACAGGATCAGCCGGCGGAGGTCATGTCCGTGACGGCGAAAATCCTCCGCCAGAATCTCCAGGGCTTCAGGCCGACGCTCGGCAGCGTAGAGGTCGTCCACCGGCTCGACCAGCGGCTTGCCAAACAGAATGGCCCAGAAACGATTGACTGCCGCTTGCGCGAAGTAGGGGTTTTCGGGATGCGTCACCCAGGCCGCTAACTGCTCACGCCACGTTCCTTCTCTGGGTCGCAGTTCCGGGCTGTACGGCACTTGCGGAGGCACGGTATACTTCCCCAGAGACTTGCGCTCTTCGGCTTCGTAGACGCCCTTGTTTGCGTCGTAGATGCCAGCAAACCCCTGCTTGGTTCGCGCGAAAAAAGCGGCCAAGCCCTGAAAATCCGACTGCTTCCAGTCCTGGAACGGATGGTCGTGGCACTGGGCGCAGTCGAGCCGCATTCCGAGGAAGGCCCGGGCTACTCGAGCGCCGAGCCGATCCGGGTCCGGGCCCTTCTGGTTGGGCGGATCGATGGTGAACGAGATGAAATTGACCGCGGGATTATCGGTCCATAAGCCCTTGCCGGCGATCATCTCCCGAACCATGCCGTCGTAGGGACGGTTGGCGAGAAGCTGGTCGCTGATCCAATGACGGAAACGGCGACGACGGAAGAACACGAACGGGCCGTCTTCCGTGCCGACGTAGGCGCGAGTCAGCCGCTCGGCCACATAATCCGCGCAGCGGCGGTCTTCGAGCAGTCCTTGGGTCCACCACGAGATATGGTCCTCAGGACCGTGGGCCTCGAACTGACGGATTTCCTGAAGCGAGGGAATGCTGCCGGTCAATCCAAGGGATATGCGGCGAGCGATCTGGAGGTCGGGAGCACGCGGGGCGGGGACGACCCCGTTTTCCTCCCAGTCCTTGCGAAAGGCGGCATCAACCCGCCGCACGGTTTCGCGGAAGTCGGGGTCGTGAACGGCCTGCGGGTTAAAGCGGGGAGCGTGTTCCGGAATCTCCCCTGGGAAGAGCTGCCAGGTCAACAGCCCGATTCCGCCCACGACCAAGCCCAGGAAGACCAGATTGCGGAGAAGCATGACTGCTTTCCCTCCTCTCTTCCAATATACCGTGAACTGCGGGGAGACGTTTCATCGATTTGCGAAACACGGCGGCGGGCTTCGAGGTACACTGGAGAGGAATGAAACCCGACGCCTTCCACAACCCGTTGCCCAGCGTGTTGCCGGTTGCCCAGCCGGAGCCGCAGGCCGTGTTACCTGCCGAGGACGCGAATGGTCGCTTTCAACCTGCCGCAGTCCTTCCCGCAGGGCCGATCCTCCGTCCTCATCGCAACTGGTCCTACTTTGCGGCCGATTTTGTCCTTCGCATCGCTGAAGGCATTTATTGGTCCATCGTGTGGGTCTTCGGCTTCCTGAGCCTTATGGGCGGCCTGGCGATTCTGGCTGTCATTCCGGTGGTGCAGTTTCTGACGCTGGGTTATCTGCTTGAAGCGGGCGGCAGAGTCGCTCGCACCGGCAAACCGTGGTATGGCCTGCCCGGTGTCTGGAAAGCGGCTCATGTCGGCGGCATCTTCCTCAGCGTCTATCTATGGCTGCTTCCCTTGCGACTGCTCTCCGATCTGGCGATCTCCGCCCAGATCATCGACCCCGGCGGTCCCGTGGCCTTACGCTGGAAGGTCGCTCAGATCATCGTCACGGTCCTGGTAGTCATCCACATCGTCGCGGCCATTGCCCGCGGCGGAAAGATGCGCTACTTCCTGTGGCCGTTCAATGTCATTTGGCTGCTTCGGCAGATTGCCCGGGGCGGGTACTACCGGCAGGCACGGGATGCCGTGTACGACTTCGTCGTCAGTCTGCGCTTGCCGTACTACTTCTGGCTAGGAGTGCGCGGCTTCGCCGGAGCATTCCTGTGGCTGGTGATCCCGGTGAGTCTGTTGGCCATCGGACGGGTCGTGGGGCCGGTCGGCTTCGTCGGCGGATTCCTTCTCGCCGTGGTACTGATGTATCTGCCCTTCCTTCAAATCCGCTTCGCGGCCCAGAATCGCTGGAAAGCTATGTTCGAGGTGTCCGCCATTCGTGAGGATTTCAAACGTGCTCCGTGGTGCTTCTTAATCGCCCTGACGATCACGCTAACCTTCGCCTTGCCGCTGTACCTGCTCAAATTCGAGATGATCCCGCGCGAAGCAGCCTGGCTGCCGAGTCTCGTTTTCGTCGCCTTCATCTATCCGGCCCGAGTGCTGACCGGCTGGGCGGTCGGCATTGCTGAGCACAGACCGCGCCGCGCTCACTGGTTCTTCCGGTGGACCGGCTTTGTACCCATGCCCGTTCTGACTCTCTTTTTCGTCTTCCTGCTGTTCTTCACGCAGTACGCCGCCTGGGAAGGCGTCTGGAGTTTGTACGAGCAACATGCCTTCCTGCTGCCGGTGCCGTTTATGGGCATGTGAAGCGACCGGTGATAGTCCAACCGAACTAGGCACTTCCCGAGACGGTTTTCAGATCAGCCCGCATGTCTTCGTAAGTGGTCGTATAGCTGAGAACACGGGGGTCGGGCGGTTCGCCGCGGCTGGCACACGCCTGCTGGTAAATGGCCGGCCACCAATTGGCGTGTTGGGTCAGCCCCTGCTCACGGACCGTCCGCCAGTTGCTGAGGATTTTGGCCCAGCACTTATCGCCGTAATCGAGGGCCTGCCGCATGTCGCCGATTTCTGGCACATACCACTGGCGGCCGATGGCAGCGTGCAGCACCTCATCGGCCCAGTCATAATCCTGAAGCGTAGCCATGAGCGGAAAGCCGCTTTCCTGGGCCACTTCCCATTCGTAGCGCTTGCCGGTGCGGGTCATGAGGCCCTGTTCGATGAAATAGAGCACCGCATGCCGTTCCAGGGGCGAGCATTCGGTGTTGAGGCGGTACGACCAGTTGTGGGTGATGCGGGCCTGCGTCCAGTCCACGCCCAGGGCCACAAAACCGACCTCGCCCATCATTGCATGGCGGGCTTCGTCCCAAAGTTGCCGGGTCATGTCGCGGTAGTATTCCCACGGCTTGCCCTTCGTCTGCACGATGATGCTGGCCATCATCTCCGGCACGTCGATTTCTCGCAGCCGCTTGAACAACATCATGAGCGCCTTGGCGGATGCCGGATAGGACTCGTCGTACAAAAACGCCTCGGCATTGACGCCCTGGTTCCAGAGGTCCTGGAAGCGCTCATCCCGGCGGGGAATCGGATCGTAAACATACGGCTGTTGAGAATACTTGCGGGGCACGTGAATACCGCTCGGCTCAGCGGTACCGTCCAACTCGCCGGCGGCGGCCAGGCAGGCATCCAGCAGGTCCAGCCAGTGGGCAGCCTGATCTCGATCCCGGGGTTCGATCAGACAGGCTATGCAGCGTTGGCCGAACTCGATCATGTCGGCCAGTTCCATCAGGGCAAAGCGGCAGACGCGGACGGACGGGGCGTCGGCCAGCGGATTGGTTTCCGCGAGGTGCTTCTGAAGGGCGGCATCCAACGCCGGCAAGGCTTTTTCGTACAGTCCGAGCAGCAGTTCCTTCGTGGTCGGAGCAGCCAGGATTTCGTCGAAGAATTGTTCCAAGGCTGGATGGGGAATCTCTTCCAATCCGAGCGGCGGTTCCCGCATCTCGGCGACCCGGGTACGAAGGGCCTGGACGTGTTCCGCACAAAGGTAGCCGTGATGGGAGAAGCCAGTCTTCAATTCGTAGATCGGTTCCGCCGTGATGCGGGCGATGAAAATCTCATGCAGGCGGCGGAAGGCATAGTGGTAGCGTTTCAGCCGGGCCACGCACTGTTCCACGCTCAGCCCCGGACGGGCAGCCTCTTCCAGCGTTGCCAGACCGGCTAGCGTCGGCAATCCCCGGTAGGACGAATAGTTTCCCAGCGGTCGCGGCTGACCCATGACGGAACCCTCGCACCTTACTTGGCGGCCAACTTCTGATACCGGGTGTCTTTCAAGCGCGGATCATTGAGCAGTCGTTCGCGGGTTTCCTTGGCCCGCGCGGCAGCCTGGGGATCGCTTTCCTTCATGTTTTCGAAGCACTCGTACAGGAAGTACAAGGCTCGGGCCTGCTGTTCGCGGTCGTGGTTGTACACGACATCCACCCACAGATAGTCCCACATCGCTTCCCGGTACTGCCCGTTGAGGCGATAACAGTCGCCTCGGCCCAGATGGACGGCAGCCCGGAGGGCAGGATCGTCGCCAGCTTCGGCGAAGATGGCTTCGATCTCCTTGATCGCGTCGTCCTGCTGTCCTAATGCAGCCTTGCACTCGGCCAGACCGATGCGGACGCGGAGAGCATCGGCCTTGTCGGCCCCTTCCAACATGCCCTTGAGCTTCGCCTGAGCCTGCTCGAACTTCCGGCGGGCCTCGTCGCGGCGATCCTTCAACAGCATCTGCCCCTCTTCCAGAAGCAGCTGGCTTTCGAACAAGTCGCAGCGGTTAGTGATTTCCTGGTTGTCGCTGTGCTTGCTGCGGAGCGCCTGGAACGCACGGATGACCTCGTCCAACGGTCGGCCATCCAGGACCAGGAGACGGCTGAGCATGTCGAGGGCCTCGATGGTTTGCCGGGCGTCGGGATGGTCCGCCACGAACTTTCGCAAAGCCTCGATGGCCTTCCCGCGTGCCTCCAGGGAGCCGGCGTCGGCCAGGTGGGTGTGCATCTTGGCGATCTTGAACTCGATGTTGGTGCGGGCCAACTGGTGGTTCCGACCGACTCGGCGGAGTGCTTCCGTGTAGTGCGTCAGCGCTTGCTCGTAAGCCTTGCGGTTTTCGGCGACACGCCCAGCCCCGACTTCGTCCGGTTCGCCGTCGTAGAGGATGTCGGCAATGTCGAAGTTCTTGATCTCGATCCGCTGTCCGGCCCCCGTGACGAAAACCGTCTTGGCCGCGTCTTCGGAAGCAACCGTGCCGGTGCGCGTCGTGATCGTCGGAGGGGTCTTGGTGCGGTCGGTGTAGATGCGGACCCGATCGGCTCGGTCCTGGGCCAGCCCGGGAGCGGACATCGCCAAGACCACGACGACTGCCATGCGGAACTTCATAGTTGACCTCGAGCTAAAGGTAGTTGGCTCCTTCGGGTGAGCACCCGCCGCCAGTGGGTGAGCGGTACGACTATTGCAATTCCTTCTGCAACTTTTCAAAGGCTTCCTTGAGGTCTTTGTGTTTGGGATTGTTGAGCAGGGCCTCGTAGCGGACCTGATACTCCGGTCCGCCCCAGTTGTTGCGCTTGATCGGGTTCAAGGCCCGAGCGGCTTTTTCCAGTGCCTGGGCCTGCACTTCCTTGTCCTTCGATTGTTTGCCTTCCATGTAAATGCAATAGACCCGGTTGAAGAGGGCTTCGTTGTAGGTGTTTTTGAAGATCGGTCCGCGGTCCAGATGCGGTTCAAGCCCCTTGACCAGGCGGTCCCATTTGGCAATGGCCCCGTCAGGCCCGCTGTATTTGCCCTGGTCCTGAAGCAGTAACGCTTCCTCGGCGAGGAACGACGGATGCTTGCCGAAGTTGGGGTTCTGCATGAGTTGTTTGAGCAGCTTCTCGGCGTCGGCGAAGGCGGTCTTGCGTCTGACCGGGTCTTTCTCAGCGGCGGCGGCGAGGCGGGCAGAGCGAACCCGCAGGTATTGGCTCTGGTTGTAAATCTGCCGCAGCTGCGGAGCGCCGTTCGCGCCCGGGTCGGCGAACTGACTGAAGATTTGAGCAGCCCGGGCGTGATCGCCCAGGCTTACATAGCTGGTTCCCACCCACAATTTGAGGTCCAGGGCGAGATTGGGACTCTTCTCCAGATGGCCGAGAAACTCGCGAAAGCTCTCCCGGGTCTTTTCCAGTTGTTCCACGGCTCCTTCGCCCTGGGATTCCAGGATTTCGATCTGAGTGCGGATTTGTCGGCCCAGATCGCGGAGCAGATCGGTCAATCCCCCGATGTTGCCTTCTTCGGCACCGTGCTTTTGCAGGATGTCGAGGACGGCCAGGGCGCTGTTGATGTCTTTCTTGGCGACGTGGGCGCGCAGGGCCAGCCCGAGGGCCTGCGGTTCGGTGTCCGGGGGCAAGTCCTCGGGCAGTTTCTTGCTCTTGATCGCTTCGACCAGGGGATTGACCAGAGCGAGCACCTTGTCGGTTTCACCGATGTAGTTGTAGATGTCCGCCAGCACGAGTCGGGCCTTGATGGCCATGCGCTGGTCGCCCGCGGCCTTCGCATTGTCGTGATCTCCCCCGTCCGGGTTCAGTTCGTTCATCCTCGCGGCAGCATCGAAGCTGGTGATGCTGCGTTCCAGCAGGGCGATGGCCTTGTCACGGTCCGGGGAAGGCGTCTGGATCGGCTGCTTGTTCTCCCGCGTGGTGAGGATGTGTTGGCTCCAGTAAATGATGCCAGCCCGGTAGGAGAACTCGGCGTAGGAGGGACTTCGCGGCGAAACTTTCTCCCACATGGCTGCGGCTTCCCGCGGGTGATTCTGTTGCAGCAGGGCGAAGCCGAGAATGGCACGCGCACTGTCGGTTTCTGGAGCGTCGGGATAGCGTTGCTGCAGCCATTCCGCAATGGCGATGAGTCGGTCGTAGTCGGCCTTGGCCCGGCTCTGGGCGGCCAGACCCCGATAGAGATTGAGGGCTTCGACGGCGTACTTCCGGGCTGATTCCGGGTTGCGGGCATGACGGGCCATATAGTCCACCAGCACCGCCGCTCGCGGCAGATCGCCGGTTCGGAAATAGCCGGCGTAAAGCAACTGATGGGCCGCATCCCAGTCCTCCTCTTTGACGTCCTCCGGCATCAGCCGCAAGCCCCGCTGCATGGCGTCCCGGACCGCCTCGTACTGTGCCCGAATCTTCCGGCGTATCTCTTCCCGGGCCGCGTCGTCGTCGGCGTTCGCCAGTTCTTCGTTGAGATCCATCGCGTCCTGCGCGGCAAGGCGGGCACGCAGCAGACAGTCGTCGAACGTCTTCAATTCATGGATCGGACGGGAGGTCACCTGACCCGATCGGCGAAGCACGTCGAACTTCAACATCTTGGCTGGATAAGCGTATTCGCCGCCCTGGTCTTCCAGAGCCGCGAACAGGCTGCGGGCCTTCTCGGCGATGTTCTGGCCGAGGGGGGCTTTGCGATCGCTGGCACTCAAGTCCTTGAAATCCTCCAGATAAAGCAAGCCGAGCATCAGGCGGATGTGCTGGCCTTCGCGGGAAGCCAGGACCGCCTCCGCGTCCCGGCTCGAAGACCCGGCGTAGTCGGCTAACCAGCGTTCGAGTGCCTGCCGAACGGCAATACGGGTCTGCTTGTTGCCTCCCCGCTTGAAATCGGAAACCAGTTGGAAATAGCGGACCAGGCGCTGTCCAGCGATAGCTTCGGGACGCCTCTCACCCAGAACCTTCTGATAGGCTTCGTCGCGTTTGCGGTCGTCGCTGCCATCCCAACAGCGGCCCTGCCACGCCAGGGCCATCCAACCGACCGGGCTGCGGTCCCGATAACCGGCCGCCAAGTCGAACACGTCGCTGGCCGCCTTGAGGGCGTCCGCGCTGGCCTTGAGGTCGTCGTGCTCCAGCAGATTGCCCTTCTCGTACAACGCGATGCCCTGATGCAGCAGGCAATTCAGGTAGGCATCGAGAGCGATCTGTTTGTCCGTCATCGGACGGCGCTCCCGGGCCTCGTCGGGAGCAGCTTTCCAAGCCTTCTCCAGCAGCGGAACGGCTTCGGCGAAGGACTTCTGGGCTTCGTCGTACACTGCGACAGCGTCCTTCAGCTTAGCGGCTTTAGTGCGGTCGCGGCGCGGCAGGTTTTCGTATTCGGCGGCCCGGATACGAGCAATCAGAAGGATGCAGCGTCCCAGTTCGTAACGGCCTTCGCCCAGGCGGGGATGTTCTGCCAGAGCGGGATCGGTAACGAAGCTTTGAAGCTCCTGGCGGACCTGCCGCAGAGCCTCCTCACGACGGCCAGGGTCGGCGGTCCGCTCCGCTTCCGCTAATTGGCACCGGGCGATCTCCAGAGGCACAACGGCCTTCAGGTCGGGAGGCAGGGGCGGGTTTTCACGGCTGCGGAGCTTCCGCAGGTATTCCACGGCCAGGTCGTTCATGCCGCGTTCCCGCAGACCGCGGACGAGGTCCAGATGCGGAGGCTCGGCGGCGGAAGCGGAATGAAGCGTGAGCCATAACAGGGTCCCAACCACGCCCACCATCTGTCGCATGATCCGTGACCTCTCCCCTGCCGGGCTGGGGACATGACGCCCCGGCAGGACTTCGCAAGAAACCGTCACTGTCGCCGTTCCTGCTTCCATAATAAAACAGACCAACGCGGCGGTGAAGAGATTTGCTGGCGGGTGGAGGTTCTTCCGTGAAGGTGCTGGTGATCGGCAAGGGCGGCCGGGAACACGCCCTGGTCTGGAAGCTGGCCCAGTCTCCCCGCGTCGAACGGGTTTTCTGTGCTCCGGGCAACGCCGGTACCGCGGAAGACGGCGTCAATGTGGACATCGAACCGACCGAGTTCGACAAACTGGTCCGCTTCGCCGCCCGGGAAGGAATCGGCCTGACTGTCGTCGGTCCCGAGGAGCCTCTGGCCCTGGGCATCGTGGACTTCTTTCGCAAGCAGGGCCTGCCGATTTTCGGTCCCACCAAAGCCGCTGCTGAACTGGAGAGCAGCAAGGTCTTCGCCAAGGAACTGATGCACTGGGCCGACATCCCCACGGCCGACTACCGCGTCTTCGACCATCCCGATCCCGCCCGGCGTTACATCGAAACCCGCGATTATCCTCTCGTCGTCAAGGCCGACGGCCTGGCGGGGGGGAAGGGAGCCATCGTCTGTTCCACCACGGAGGAGGCCCTGGCCGCTGTCGAACACATCATGGTCCGCGAAGCCTTCGGGGCCGCTGGCCGACGCGTCGTCATTGAAAAACGACTGGAGGGACAGGAGGTCAGCGTCCTGGCTCTGGTTTCAGGCCGGGCCATCGTCCCCTTGCCGCCGACCCAGGACCATAAAGCCGCGTTTGACGGCGATCAAGGTCCCAATACCGGCGGTATGGGGGCCTACTGCCCCGCCCCGGTCGTCACTCCCGACTTGATGCGAGAGATCGAAAGCGCTATCCTGGTCCCCACGGTCCACGCCCTGAAGCGTGGGCGGCGGACTTTCTGCGGCGTGCTCTACGCCGGCCTGATGTTGACCAATCAGGGGCCAAGGGTCCTGGAGTTCAACGTCCGCTTCGGCGATCCCGAGGCTCAACCCTTGCTGATGCGGCTGAAAACCGATCTGGCCGAACTGTTGTCCGCCGCCGCGAACGAGACGCTCGAGTCTTTTGCCGAGGCGAAGCTCGACTGGGATCCCCGGCCTGCCTTGTGCGTCGTCCTGGCCAGCAAGGGCTATCCCGGAGCCTACCACAAGGGCCGCACCATTTTGGGCCTCGATGCCGCCGCCCAGCTGCCCGACGTGAAGGTGTTCCATGCGGGCACCCGCAGAACCGAAGGCCGTGTCGTCACCGACGGAGGCCGCGTGCTGGCAGTCACGGCCCTGGGCAAGGATCTGGCGGAAGCCAAGAAGCGGGCTTACGACGCTGTCTCTCGCATCGAATTCGGCGGCATGTTCTTCCGCAAGGACATCGGCGACAAGGCGATCCGCCTGGCCCTCGCGGCTCAAACGCCGGGTCCGGACGGGCTTCCGGACTGACACCAAAGCAAGTTTTCGGTCAAGGAAGACAAACCATGCGCAAGCTCTTCAGTGTCGCCCTGATCCTCCTGGTGACCCTGGGCATTCCCGCGTTGGCGGCTTACGTCGGCCATCGGCTCACCTACCAGCACCTGCGGAAACGGCCGTGGCAGGTCAACTCTCTCGTGGCCGAGCAGGTCCGCCGCTGGCAGTGCAATGAATCCCTGGCCGGGGCCTTCAAACTGGCCGGCGTTCCCCTCGACGGCGTGGAGCGCTGCTACTACGAGGTTCCGGATTTCAACCGCGTCAGCTGGTGCTGTCGGGACATGCCGACACCCTTTGTCGGCTACGCCCCGCAACCGGGCGATGGCGTCTGCGGCCATATCAACCGCTTGCAGTTTCGCTGCGATCACGAACTGGCCCGCCCCAAGCCGGCTGGCGTTTGCCGCGTCTTCGTCGTCGGCGGATCCACGGCGTTCGGGGCCGGTGCGTCGTCCACGCAACGCACCGTCGCCGGGTATCTGCAACAGCACTTCCGCCACCGCCTGCCAGAGGTGCGACGCCTTCCCCCTGGCCCAGCGACGGCCCGCGACGCCGGGGATCCGCATCGCCTCCAGCGGTTCCTGGAAACCTTCCGACGGTGTCACTCGGTCGAGGTCATCACCGCCGCCGCCAGCGGCTGGACTTCGACGCACGAACGCATCCTCATCGAGAACCGCATCGTCGAACTCGAACCGGACCTGGTCATTTCCCTGTCCGGCCACAACGACGCCTTCTTCAGCAGTTTCGACAAAAACATCCTGTGGAGTCGCGGGTTTCAGGATGATTACTACTTTCTGCTGGTCAATTCGCTGCTCAGCTGCAATTTCGGTCAGACTTTTCCGCCCGACGACCCGGGCAAGGAACCCGGCATCCGGGCCGACGATGTGGCCCGTCGCCTGCTGCACAATGTCCGGTTGGCCCAGGCCGCCCTGGAACCGACCGGGGCCTGTTACGTCTGGGCCTTGCAGCCCATTCTCGCTGCCGCCCGCAAGCCGCTCACGCCCCGCGAACAAGCGATGGCCCAGCGGGCCAGGCAGGATCGCCTCCTTCCGGTTTACGCCCGCATCCGGGAAACGCTCAGCTCGTCACAGTCCGTGGGCTTCGCCTATCTTGATCTGACGGACGTATTCGACCATCTTGACGGACAAACGGACGTCTTCGTGGACGGCTGCCACTTCGGCGACCGGGGCCACGATCTGATCGCCCGGGCCTTGGCGGATCGGATCCTGGCCGAACTGTCTTTGTCCGCTCAGACCCTTCCTCGAGGAACTCCACCATGACCCAGCTTCGTCTGCAAAACCGCACGGCCCTGATCACCGGAGGCGGCAGCGGCATCGGCAAGGCGACGGCGGAAGCCTTCCTGCGGGAAGGGGCGGCCGTGGCCATCACCGGCCGGGATGAAACCAAGCTCCGCCTGGCCGCCGCGGAGTTCCAGTCGCTGGGCCGCCTCAGGTACCGCCCGTGCGATCTCACCCGCTTCGATCAGGTCCGCGAGCTGATCGCCTGGGCCACCGACTCCCTGGGCCGCATCGACATCCTGGTCAACAATGCCGGAGCCAACATCCGACGGCGAGCGGTTCGAGAACTGACCCCCGAATCCTACCGCTTCCTCATCGAGGCCAACCTGGACTCCGCCTTCTACTGCACGCACTGCGTCCTGCCCCAGATGGTGGAACGCCGCGATGGGGTCATCATTTTCGTCTCCTCCATCGCGGGAAAGCGGGCCGGACCCCTGGGCGGCGGAGCCTATGGAGCGGCCAAGTCGGGCCTGGCGTTTCTCAGTCATGCCTTGGGCATCGAGGAAAAAGACCACGGCATCCGCTGCTCGGTCGTGTTTCCCGGCGAGGTGGACACGCCGATCCTGGACCATCGTCCCCAGCCGGTGACAGCCGAACACCGTGCCCGCATCCTGCAACCTCAGGACGTGGCCGAGGCGATCGTCTTCGTCGCTTCGCTGCCGCCGCGGGCCAGCGTGCCCGAACTGATCATCAAACCGACCACCCAGCCCTACGGCTGAGGTCCGCGGCCCGAGGGGCACCAGCCCGGGACTGCCGCTTGGCCAGCCCGAATTGACATTTGCCGTCCGGCTCTATACAGTTCCACCAGACGCCCGAAGGTCCGGTGCATGGGCCGCCGACCGCCGGGCATCGTGATGGGGGCGTGGCGCAGTTGGGAGCGCGTCTGAATGGCATTCAGAAGGTCAGGGGTTCAAATCCCCTCGCCTCCACTGGATGGATGCATGTCAATCGGCACACGGCGGGGATGGGGGCCAGGTCGGAAGGGTCGGGGTGAGGTTGGGTGGATCGGTTTTGCCTGCGTTTCCCGCCCTGGCTTCGCCGTGGGCGTACGAATCCTGCCCGTCGGCATCGTTCAGCAACGTTCTCCCTCCACCGTCTGTCGCCCGTCCGCCTAAGATGGCCAAGTTGTCGCCTAAGATGCTCAAGTCGCAGGGTACTTGAGCATCTTAGCAGGGAACCTGAGCATCTTAGGAGGACAGCGTCCATATCCACTATTCGGTTCGGCCCGCCAGCCGCACTAGTTCCCGATGCCATCCCTTGGCGGTATCGCCGGCCCTGGGTTTCGGGCCGGTCCATCGGCACCACGGCCGAGCATCCATGGTTCGTCCGCGGCCAAAGTTGAACGAAGGGCCAGGATCTCCGGCCCGGCGACGAACTGCGGCTGGAATCTCCCGGCCGGGTGCGGGCCGACGCGGTGGAGGTTGCGGGTCGCGTCGAGACGGTGTCCGATGTCGCCGTCGAGGACGACCACACCTACTTCGTCGGCAGCGACGAGTGGGCCTGGGCCGTCTGGGCGATGTAATTAGAAGATATTCTGTCACGGCTGGAGACGGCATGCCGGTTCTGAATCTCCTTGCAGTTTCAAGGTCGCGCAAGGCTTGGCAAACGGCTTCCAAGCAGAGTAAGTCCATACTGTAGCACGGCCTCGGTCAGCGGATCGGAAAGCCGCCAGGCGTTCCGTTCGCTGGATTTTGTGCCGCCCCCCCGTCACAAGACTATCGCACTCACGATGTTTGCGCCGCTCTTAGATGCTCCCGCAAGATGCCGAAGACGAGGATGACCTTGACGGCAGAGCCCGGAGGCACACGGTCCCGACCAGTCCGCAGGATATCCTCTTCATCGCCCGATCGTTTCCATCGTTGCCGCGACATGACCTCGCTCAAATGCAGCAGGGGACGCTGAGCTACAAACTCCTATAAACCGATCAGCCCCCGCCGTCGGCTGCACCGCCTGGTTCGGTCTTGCGAATGATCGCGTTCCGGCGATACGCGATCCGCGGCCGCCGCCAGAATGGGAAGATAAGCAGGCCGGTCGTGCTGTCCTCCCGCCAACTATCGCCAACCCGCTCTTCGACGGTCCAGCGATACGGGAACGACCCGCGGTAGTGGACCCTAAGCCGGCACCGGTCGCTCAGCCCGAACATGAAGCAGTTGAGCGCCTCGTCCTCCGATGTGAAGCGGTCGTGCCAGCCGTCAAACCAGACGACCCACTCGCCCGCTTGCTCAATCAGGGAGACCCTGAATCCATCGGGGGTCGACGGCTCAACGGTGATCCCCCCGCCGAACACCCGATACACCAGTTCGGGGTAGCGTTGGAGCCGTTCCTTGACCCGGTCAACGGCTCCCATCCAACTTCGCCCTCCTGCCGCCGAAAGAATCCATGCAAGCCGGGGGGTGACAACGCGGAGGCGAGTACAGTTCCACCGTCCCACCAAAACCCAAGGAGCTTGCAGGATGAAATCTGCTCCGACTACCGTTTTCAGGGTGCGGATCGATCTCGGCAAGTACTAGAGCGTGGCTTACCTGGACGATCCAGCTACGGCTGATATCTAGTTTGTTTGCTCTATGACCTACCAAACCGAGCCGCTCGGGCTCCTCGGGCGGCATCGGCCTTAGTCGTGGTCAGAATCAACCTGCCGGGCCAGGGGCGAAGTTAACGAGTTGGTCCGAGTTGGCGTTGGCCCCCGGTGGACTGGCCTCCATGCGGACGGTTGGCATCGCCGTGCGACGACCAAGAGACTTAATGCCGCACCCTGGATCCCTGGCTAACCTTCTTCTCCGTTCTGCAGAGAGATCCAGGAGCAAAAGGAAGAAACTAACTTGACTCCCCCGCCACGCCATAGTCAACTCCGCTCAGCAGCGGCGGGACAACGCTGAGCTGTGGTCGGAAAGAACGCATCCTGTCCCGCCGTCGGCTGCAGCACCAGGTTCCGTCCTGGACTCACCGCACGAAGTGATCCTCGAGGAGCACCGCAACGAACTTCTTGACCCACTCGTATTGCTCACTGTCGACACCGATTTGAAAGCGCTCGATTGCCTGCGTGGTGATCCACTCGCGTAGGCCGGTCCCGAACTCTTGGCTCCGGGCGTACCAGTCGCAGACCATCTAGGCCACTGCAATTTCGGGCATGTTTGCGAACCCACCCCAGTACTCGGGGTGGTGGGAATTGGTCCGGACGTGTTGCCGAATCGCTAACTCAAGTTGCTCTTTAGGCACATCCGGTCCGGCGTGCAGGTAGTCCCACTCGATCCCAGAGAACTTGGAGACATCGTGTTCGAACCCACGGGCGATCAAGATCCGGCCGAACTCCTGCCGACCCTGGGCCATCAGCCGCTTGCCCAACAATAAACAGGCCTCCCGCACGAGTTCGATGTGGCGGACAAGAATATCCAGGTGCTCTTGGGCACTCAGTGGCACGACCTACGCTCCTCGATCGCGAATCGAGAGTGTCGAACGTCCCAACTCAGACGCAACGGAGAACTCACGAGCATTTTTTACCCGAATCACACCCCGCCGTCGGCTCCAGCGCCTGGTTCGGCTCACCGACCTATATAAGCTCGCAACCAATAGACAACACCACCTTACTTAAACTAATCGACCCTCTGACGGCAGTCAAGAATCTACAAGCCTGACTCATCCCCGGTTTGGTTGGACTGTTTCGAGAGCAAGGCACAAGGCGGCAAAGGCTTCCATGTGTGAGAGTTCTTCTGCCGCAGCGGGTCGTTCTTGCGGTAGTCCCCGTCCCGCAGCTTGCGGCACAGTCCTTTCATGGCTTCGCTGACCAGGATGCAGGGATTGCCGAGGAAGCGGTCTAGGCGTGGGATGAGATGCGTGGTAATGGCCCCGAGGGGCCGGTCAATTCCTGCGAGGCTGACAGGTACCACGCCTCGTGTAGCCACCGCCAGGGCGGACCAGGGTTTTGCCCTGGCTTCGGCGTAAGTAACAGCATAGACTCTGTAGCCAAGCGATTGCCTCCATGGGAATCATGGCGGTTGCCTCCTGCGTCATTCAGACTGGGCTACTTCGTGCTACCCTGGTACCGAAAAAACATTGGGCAGCGAACCATCGTTTTCACCACCGGCTGAAAAACTGGGGATGGATCAAGTTGTCAGTTGTTGACAGCCGTTCGATCGTCGGTTAGCCTGTGGGCAAGTTGGCATCGGTCGGTTGTATTTTGCGTTCCCGTGAGGTCAGCGGTGGCAAACTAGCCGTGAAGCAACCTCAAATGGCTCAGCTGGTTCCGGCAACTCAGCGGCTTTCCTCTGTTGGCTAGGGTGTTCTCGGCGGGGTTGCGGAGCTTGATAGTTTCGCAACAGGCTTCGTACATGCTTTCGGGAATCGAAGTTATCCTCTTCCCAGCACACGTGTCGTTTCCCCAGAGAGGCCATTAATGAGTCTGCGGCAAAGGATGACTTTTTTCTTACATTTCTGCCTGATGTTACTGCTTCTCTGGGACGGTTCCGCGTACGGCCAACCTTAGAGAAGACCACCGATGCTGTTCATCCTTATGGTCATCGACAACGACAGCGATTTGTCTCAGTTTGTCGATGCAGACCAGCGTTCTCTCCAAACTTCTAGCCGAAGGTTTTTCGACACGTCCGCACCGTCTTTCCCTTGAGATCCTAGAAAAAAGAAAGGCCAATCCTGATAATGTCGTTTACTACTACAGACAAACACTAAAGAAGAAAGCAATTGCGAACTACGACACTTTGCTGTTCTACTACAGCGGTCATGGTGCAACCCTCGGCGCTAAGGGTCACGTTTTGAACATGACGCACGGCCATTTGCTGCGCAATGACTTGCTGAGAGAAATGCGGGCACTAGATCCCCGCTTGATTATCGTCTTAACGGATTGCTGTAGCAAGGAAACCGTGGCGAAAAACGTAGGAGGTCCGTTGCCAGCCAATCCACGTGCTACATGGCCAGTAATGGATCATCTTTTTTTCTCACACAAGGGTTTGACCGACATAAACGGCTGTCAAGCCGATGCCTTTTCCTGGTGCATTAGTGACGACGAGGGACCACGCGGGGGCACCTTCACCGTTGCACTCACATCGCTTCTGCGTGCTCGTCCCGAAACATTCGGCGATAAGGACGGTGTCGTCACTTGGGCGCTTTTTGCCCCGCGCCTTCAGCAACATACAGACAGAATCCTTTAGCAAGTCAAGTCCGCTATTGTTATGCGAGACCCTCAAGCGCCTATTGGGAAGCAGGACAACCAAATCCCACAGGTTCTTGCTGTGGCCCAAGAGGCCCCATCGGGTGTGGTCGCCCCCCCCATGGCTTTTTGGGGTTGTTGTCGGAGAAGATCCAAAGGGGAAAGTCGCGGGGGTTACCGTATCCAAGGTTTACCCAAATACGCCAGCGGCAAAGGCCCAATTTGCAGATGGCGACGTCAGCCTGAAAATTGATGAGCGTCCTACGCCGACCTCCGAAGATTTCATCCGCGCGATCGATTATTCCGAAGGAGAAATCATTGTTACTTTCTTGCGCGGCGACAAGCAACATTCGGTCAAAGTCAAGCTCCAGCCGGTAAAGGGGCCCGCAAGTCCATGACGTCCGGCTCGCGGGTGAGTCCCTTAGGTTTTGTCGGATTCTATGCCCTTGTGAAGGAGGTCGCCATGCAAAATCCGGTTTCTGTCTGCCGCGGTAACCTTACTACTAATCATAGACGTGGATGCCGCAGCTCAGACCTTCAATCAGTCGTATTTTCGCACAGACCGCAGGGTCGTTTCGCTTCACAGTAGGGAGTTGTGGACTAAACGATCTGCAAAGGAATTGCCGGATTTCTTGGTGTGCCAATATAGCGCCACAGACAAGAACGGCATCATCGTCCGATGTGACTTGGTCATCTATTTTCCAAACGACCCGATGGGGACAGACACGGACCGTTCCAACTGGTGGGTCTACTGGTACAACGAAAAGACAGGGAAGATCTGGGGCCGTTGTCCCACGCCCAAACATCCTGAGTATAAGAAACTGCAGCAACAGGCCAAGGGCCAAGACCTCTGGCAGGTCATCCCGAAGGATAAGATAGTGGCGGGCTTTGAATCGCAACTCGCGCGACTGCCAGAACTTGCTAAAAACTTTAGTGAAGTTTTCAGCAGCGAGGCGACAGGCCAACCGCGTGTGCGGCCTGACCTCGAAGACGTCATTCAGTGTGTCCCTTTAAACAATCAGGTATTCCGATGATCTTTGTTGGTCAGCGGCATCAGGTAGCGACATAAAGCCGAACTAGGCGTTGCAGCGGACCACATGGGCTGATAAATTTTCTGCGAGTCATTGCTCACTTGGCCTCCGGTACTGCTGACCTGAGTCGCTAGGCCGGCTGACGAACTCACCGGGAACATGTGCGGTCACGGAGACTGCGGGGTTCGTTTAGGTTCGCGGTGAGCCGGTGGAGTGAACGGCAGTGGGTGTAGACGGTTCATGGATCTTTTGGGTATACTCCATATCAGAGAGCCGGCTGCCGAACCAATTGCTTCGGCGGACCCGGCGGCACGCGGGGCTTCTTGCATGTTGGAGTTCACCTGACCCATCCCCAGTTTTGCGTCGCGTGCTGAGAAACAATGGTTCCCTGCCCAATGTTTTTTCAGTACAAGGGTTACGCTAACGACCTGATGCTGGTACCAAACAACGCAGTAGGTAACCGTCATGAATCGCACAGAAGCACTGGCTTGGCTGTCTGTAGGGTTTGTGCTGTGGCTTACGCCGAAGCCAGAGCAACAGCTTGTCCGCCATAGCAGTAGCCGCACTCAGTATGACACGCGTCAGCCTCGCTGAGATCGGCCGCCAACTCCCGTGTATGACCAAGCATGAAATCAGACGCGTGGACAGCTTTCTGGGCAATCCCTGCATCCTGGTCAGCGAAGCCATGAAAGGACTGCGCCGCTAGCTGCGTAACGGGGACTACCGCAAAAACGACCCACTGCGGCAGAAGAACTCTCACCCATGGAAGCCTTTGCCGCCTTGTGCCTGGCTCTGCAAACAGTTAAACCAAACTGGGAATGAGTCAGGCGTGCGCTACATCGCATGGCTAGTTCATGTCCGCCATACGCCTTCCCGACCCACGAGAAGCTTTGGCAACCCTACGCAGAGATTCGGGCGGAGAGCCTGTGGCAAGGACGTGCGGGTGAAGAGGCGACCGAGTTCTACCGCGAGAACTGGGAAGCGATGGACGAAGGAGCTGTCGTCCCTTGTTCGAAGCGCCTCCACCATGACGAGCCGTTGGTGATTTAACACGCGATGAACCTCAAGCTCAAGCACTCGGCCGCCTTCTTCGCTGACTACCAGAAAGAGTCGCTGCAGGACGGCTGCATCCCCCCAGCAAGGTCTGCCGCCACTGCGGATGGAAGATCGTCACGCTCAAGGGAACGTCGGCTTCAGTTCGGCAGGCTTGCTATCGGTAGCACAATTTCCCTTTTTGTTCGTTGGCTGCTTCATTGTGCGCCCGGAATGCAAAGGTCAATTAATAAAAAATAGAAGCACACAATTCGCCTCCACATAGGAGCGTTGCTCATGACCCACCGACCGTAGGGACGAAATTCGCCGGATCACATCAGGGCCGGCCGAGGCGTCAGACGCGGCCGAGCCGTTCGAGCCGATCGAACTGGAGCAGCGGGCACTCGTCACCATGCCCGGCGGCTGGAAGATGAGCCAACTGGAGATCCAGTAATCCGCCACCAACCAAGCCAAGTTCAAGCATGGGATCCTCAACGAGATCGCCCGCTGCCTCAA
>CALFAY010000015.1 GCA_937944855.1 uncultured Planctomycetota bacterium | reverse complement strand
GATGCAAATAAGGCTCCACGGAGAGAAAGGATAACGAAGCCGACACCGCGATTAGCAACGCCATCGCCTCCATGCTGACCGTGAAGGGTTCGAGGTGCGCAAGCGGCTGATCCCAGCGGCAGGCTTCGAAGCCGACTCGGCAAGCCCCGGCGATGACAACAAGGGCCAGCGGCAAGGACCAGGTCAGGTATTGTGCCACTTGAATTTGCTCAGGAGCGAACTCCCAGGCCACGGCGTGAGCATAGGACCACTTATAAAAGGCAACCGCAAG
The DNA here is from genome assembly GCA_937944855.1 of uncultured Planctomycetota bacterium. Classification (GTDB taxonomy): domain Bacteria; phylum Planctomycetota; class Planctomycetia; order Gemmatales; family HRBIN36; genus JANWWR01. Next base: position 117,395 of record CALFAY010000015.1, on the reverse strand, counting down.
AGCAATCAATTGCAACAGCAGAGCTTGAATCGCAAACAGTTTCGTGCTGGACAGATAATATCGTGCCGGAATCCGCAACAGACTTTGGGGAACGGAAAAGCCTGCCAGCGTGATCGCGACCACTTCGGAAGTCAGCTTCAGACCAATCAACTGATATGCCAGCACAGCGGCCCAGACCAGGAAGGCAGGAACCACCAGGCTCAGCCGCACCGATTTGACAACAAAGGCGTCGGAGTAGAAGGCAGCGTACATTCCTGTCAGAATCAGCAGCAGAGCGAGCCAGCGCTGCTCGCTGACGATCGGCGAAGGTTGCGTTTTCCAGGCTGCATAAAACGGCTTGAAGAAAGCCTCGTAACCCCAGTCGCCCCCGATGTAGGCGATCAGGACCATGAGGAGGCCGACGGCGAGGCTCAGCAGACCGGAATGGAAAAACGCTTTCCCGAAACGGCTACGGCTGAAGGGTCCGTCGCCCTCAAGAAAAGCCCTTTCGGTATGCACGGCAGCCAGCCCCAGGAGCACTAGCCAGGTTGCCGGGAAGGAAGTTTCCCAGAAGCGCTGAGGTGAGGGAGGTAGATCGGCAATAATTAGCAAACCCGTCAAGGCCACCCCAGCGACAAAGACATAAACGAAGCGGTCGTCCCGGAGCACTACGGCGGAAGTGAAATACAGGCCGCTTATGATTAACGCAGGAACCCATAAATAATCGCCGAAAGTGAGGAGATTATTGGCATGATAGTACCACAGATTCAGGGGCATGACGCCGCAAGCCAGAAGCGTCAAGGCCATCCCGGCCACTGTGTAGCGGGTATAACGCCGCAGATAAAGACCAGCCCCCAGAACCCCGACATTGGCTGTCCCAAGAATGACGGCGAGCAGTGCGGGCGTTAACAGATCATTGACATAAAGCAGAGTCACAATGCCTACGACCAGCAGCAAGGCCCCGCAAAGCAGGAGCAGGTAAATCGTCCGCGGGTCGAGCAGAATCTCGCCAAAACTGCGTCGCGGCGGAGTATCGACGGGTAGCACTTCGGGAAGCGCCGCGAGATCCTGCTGGGGCGAGGAGGCTGGCTGGGTCGGGCTGGCGAAGTCGAAAGCGTTGTCTTTCCGGTGGCCTTGGGTTTCCGTCGGATCGACTTCCACGGAGTCGGGATCGGGAGGAGCCGACTGGGGAGAATCTGTTTGCTCGGGAATAATCATTTGCAGACCGCATTTGCGACAAATCAGTTCTCTTCCGGCCAGTCTGGGATGTGCCGTATAGCCTTGATTACATGCCGGACAGGTAAACCGCATGCGCACGGGTGATCCCCCAGGGTCTTAGCATCGTGGTCGGCAAGCCCTCGGAGTGCAATTGACCAGTATTCGCAGAAATCTCGCCGAGCGCGAGAGATTATGCCCCAACTTGCGAAAAGAATCCAGCGCAAAAGGGATAGGCTCAAGGAACCTTCCCGGTCCCATTCAGTTCCGCAAGCAAGGCGGGATGGAGCGGGCCGTTGGAGGATACGATCTCCTCGCGCTGAAGGTCGTAGGGCGTGCCGTCGAAATGGCTGACGATGCCGCCGGCTTCCCGGACCAGGATCGCCCCGGCGGCACAGTCCCAGGCATAAACTTGAGGGTTCCAGAAGCCGTCGTTGCGGCCAGCGGCGACATACGCCAGGTTCAGAGCTGTCGAGCCTGTGCGACGGAGGGACCGCGTCTTCACTGCCAGTTTTCGCCAGCCATCCAGAAGATACTCCCGGCCTTGCAGGTCAGGCGGAAAGCCAGCGGAGAGCAGGGCGTCGCCGAGTTCCGCGGTTTCGGTCGTCTGGAGCCGCTCCGGCCCGAGCCACGCTCCCATGCCCCGGGCGGCATGAAACATCTCGTGGCGACAGGGGTCGAGGACGACGCCGACCAACACTTCGCGATCCACCGCCAAGGCCACCGACACGGCGTAAAACGGAACCTCGTGGACATAATTGGTGGTGCCATCCAGCGGATCAACGATCCAGGTCGGCTGGCCGGGCTGGCCACGGGCGCCCCCCTCTTCGCCGAGAAAGGCGAACTCCGGGAACGCTTTCGACAGGACTTCCCGAATCGCCTCCTGGGATGCCAGGTCCGCATCGGTGACGAGATCGAACCGCCCCTTCCTTCGGACCTGCCTGCGGTGACGCCAACTTTCCAAGACTTCGGCTCCGCGCCGTGCTGCTTCCTGAGCCGCTTCCAGACATTGATGGAGAAGCTGAAAGTCCATTTTCCTCTTGCCCGTTTCAACCTAATCCAAGTGGAAAATCCTGCGGGCGTTGTCCCGCAGCAGCAGCCGGGCCAGATCCACTGCCTCGCTTTCGGACCAGCCGCGCTCGATCACGAAATCTCGGGCCAGACACCGCGCCAGCACCCGGCGATACATGGCGTACTTCGGCAGGATGAATTCCAGCTTGTAGGCATCGCTGTAATAGCCCACTTGCTTGGTCTTGGGCACCGCCTGGAGCCGGGCACGCAGATCGGTTTCGATGTAGGCCGGCACGTTGGCGTACCACCAATGCCCGCTGGTCACGACGTTGGGAAAAATCCAGGCATAGGCGACCAGTTCCTGGCTCTGGGCACTGTTGAGGATCGAAACGCAGAACGTCACCTCCGGAAAGCCGTTGAATAAGTCGGCATACAGAATCAGCGAGGTCCGCTGGTCGAACAGGTCCTGTCCTTGATACACACCTTGGCGGTAAACGCCTCGATTGACGCCGATCATGAGGTCGAACGGCAGGCGAAAGTCACGGCAAAACTCGGCCAGCATCCAGAACGTGCCCATAGCGCGCACGGCGGATTGGTCCGGGTCCCGCAAGGCGGCGGTCAAGGCGTCGGGAGAGACCGGCATTGGGGCGAAGCGCGGCGGCAGGGAGATGGCGCAGGCTTTGGCCCCGTGGCTGACGAAGTGCTCGAACAACTTGCCGATGGCCCGTCGAAGCCCATAGGCGTCGCCCACCTCGATGCCAGTCGCCTCGGCCAGCCGACTGCCTACTGTGGGCTTGTCGAGATGGAATACCAGGTCGTCAGTCCGCAGGCAGGGCACATAACGCCGCGTGTCGAACCCGACCAGCGGATCGTCGAAGTCGTTGGTCAGGAAAATCCTCTCGACGTTGCTTCGCCGAAGCACTTCGTCTTCCCAATCGGGCCGGGAAAAAACTCGTTCCGCCGCCTCCCACAGAGCATCGCAGTCGGCCTCACCGATCCGCTGCCTGGTGAAGCCCAGGAATTCCCGGGCTATGTGCAAAAACCACGAGTATTGGACCGTGTTATCAAAACGCTCCATGTGGCGGAGCACGCCGCGGACGACCTCCTTGGGCGGAATCTCCGGTCCAAGGGCGTCGCGGGACATGCCGACCGAGTGAGCCAGTTCCGTGAAGTAGTGGTAGCCGAGCAGGTCGTCCAGACTTTTCGCCGTCGGGGACAGCGGGTTGATATGCGAATGTGGATCGATCAGCAAAATGGATTCGACGGCCGCTTCGAGATCGTGTTCGAGTGAGGCGAGATCGGTCATGTCGTCCCTCCGCCTTCTCTTGGCCGACGCCTCGGCGACGTGGCAAAAAGGGTTGTTCCGTTCCGGCTTTGGCATCCTAGCGGATTAGAGCAAAAGTTACAAAAATTCCGGTCGTGCTTACAAACGGAAGCATCTCGGAATCCGCCTGCGATAGTTCGCAAAAGCACCTAACCATCGTCGCAACAGGTTTCAGAAATTGGCTTTGCGAACAAAAGCGGATCAGCTCTTGGCTTCGGCCACGGGATTGGCACAGGGGTTGCAGTAGCTCAGTCGTGTCGAGAAGAGGCGAGAGCTTGGAGGACGCAAACCCATGCCGTACTACACCCGGCAAGCTCAAGCCCAGTTCGATGCCTGGAGCAAAAGCTACGACCAAAGCTGGCTCCAAGCAGCCTTCTTCCGACCGTCGCACAACCTGCTGTTGCGTTACCTCCGAGTACGAACGGGAAAGGTGCTGGACGTCGGTTGCGGTACAGGATTGTTGCTGGCTGAGATTCTGGGCCGCTATCCGGGTCTGGAAGTGGTGGGCCTGGACCTCAGCGAAAGAATGGCCGCCCAGGCTGTCCATCGCTGTATCCCCTGGTCGGATCGGGCCTGGATAGTGCGAGGCGACAGCCAACGGCTGCCCTTTCGAGAGGACACCTTCGACGCGGTGACGTGCAGCCACAGCTTCCATCACTATCCGGACCAGCAGCGGGTGGTTGAGGAGATGCATCGCGTCCTGCGCCCCGGCGGGCAATTGCTGCTCATCGACGGCGACCGGGATCGGCCTTTGGGATGGCTGATCTTCGAGGTGTATGTGACCTGGAAGGAAGGCGACGTGCGGCACTGTTCGGCCCGGCGGTTTCGGGAACTGTTTCGCAAGGCTGGATTCACGAACGTGCGGCAATATCGCAGAAGACTGCTGATCCCGTTCATCCTCACGCTGGGAATCGCAGACAAAAACGGCACCCCTCAATCCGCTGCGCCGGCGGCGGATGGGTTGGAGACCAGTAAACGAGGCGAAATAACCAAGGAGGAATTGCAAGCAGACACGAGCCGGTCCAGGTCTTCTCCCCCGAGACGGGACCGGCCCACGTGCGAGGGGTTCGGGTCGAAACCGCTCCCCCGTCGGTCCTCGACCCAGACAGCATGAACCCCGATCCCTTCTCGACCTGGTCCTACCCCCTATCCCCCTTTACGATCCAGTCCCGAATCCCCATGCGGCTGCCAGTCGTCCCCCGGACTGGCAGCCTCTCTTTTTGGAAGGCTCGACTACCTTGAAGCCGAGACCGTCAACTCGGGACAGGCCGTGACCTGGTGATAGGCTGAAGCCAGCCGTCGAACGCCTTCCCGCAAGGCGGCCTCGGAGGCGACGCCGTAGCACAAACGCGCCTCATGGCTGGGCACCCGCTCTGCCAAGTCATCAAGATAGCAGAACGCACCAGGGACGTATAACACGCCGGCTTCCAGGGCCGCTTGCAGCAGACGCCCCTGCGGCCCGGTGTCCACCTCGTGCGGAAAACTGACCCAGACGTACAACCCGCCGTTGGGCCGCAGCCAGGTCACGCCGCAGTCTGCGGGAAAATGCTCCTTCAAAGCCGCGAGGATGACATCCCGTTTGCGCCGATAGACGTCACGCAGCCGTTCGACGTGTCGGTCGTAGGCTCCAGAGGTGAGCAGATGCAGCAGGAGATGTTGGGAAAAGTTGCTCGATCCGAAATCGTGATTTCCTTTCAGCCGTAACAACGGGTCGCGTAGTTCGCCAGGAACGACGGCGTAACCGATGCGGAAGCCGGGAGCCAGCGGCTTGGAAAACGTCTGCGTCAGCACGACAAACTCGTTGTCTGGGTCAAAGCTCTTCAGGCTGGGAAGATCGGGGCCATCGTAACGCAGCTCGCGGTAGGCGGAATCTTCGAGAACAAGGATGCGGTGTTCCTGACTGTAGCGTCGCACCAGCTCCATCAAATGTTCCCGGCGAGGAAGCGACAGCGTCGAGCCGGTCGGATTGTCGAAGTAGTCCACGACGTAGATCAACCGCAGACGCGCCAGTTCCCTGCGGTTCAGGCGGCGCAGCAGAGCGGCCAGGGCGTGGGTGTCCATGCCGTCGGCGTCGCAGGGCACCGCATAGGTACGGACGCCCATGCTCTTCAGCGTTCCGTGATAGACGAAATACGACGGCGCGCCGGTGATGACGATGTCGCCGGGATCCAGCAGCGCCTCGCTGACCAGGTAAAGCACTTGCTGCGAGCCGGTGGTGATGATGCAATCGTCAGCGCTGAGCCGCAGGGCCGTCGGTTCGATGCCGTCGGCCTCGGCCAGGCGGCGGACGAGCAGATCGCGCAAGGGAGCCAGGCCCTGCGTGGTACCGTACTGCAACGCCGTCTTACCACGGACTGGATCCCGCAGGACGGCCTCGGCGGCTTGAGCCACTTCCTCGGCGGGCAACGACTCGGCATCAACCAGCCCCGCCGCCAGGCTGATCAGATTCGGGTTCTCGACCGCCTGCTGCATGAAATAGCTGATGGGTTGGTCGTGAGTGCGGCGGCTCTTCTGCGACAGGTACAACGGCGAACGCATGGTTCCTCTCCTCATCTCCGGAGTTGCCGGGCATTGGCGACGGGTCAGGGATCGGACAGCAATTGCTCCAGATGAACGCCGACCGATTCGGCCAGTCTGCGGGTATTGTAGCCGCCTTCCAGGCAACTCACGATTCGGCCTTGGGCGTGGGTGCGGGCAACATCCATCACGGCCCTGGTCAGTTCGCCGAAGTCCTCGGTTTGCAGTCCGAGGGAACCGATCGGGTCTTCGGCGTGGGCATCGAAACCAGCGCTGATCAGCACCAGTTCGGGGCGGATCACGTCCGCCGCTTTCGCCAGGGCTTGATTGAAGGCGGCGTGGTACTCCTTGCGGCTGATGCCGAAGCGGAGCGGCACGTTGAGGGTGTAGCCGAGGCCAGGTCCGCTTCCGGTTTCGTCCTTGGCCCCCGTTCCGGGATAGAACGGCCAGCGATGCACGCTCAGAAAGAACACTTCGGGATCGCGGTAGAAGATGTCCTGAGTGCCGTTGCCGTGATGCACATCCCAATCCACGATGAGGATGCGCTTCAAGCCGTAGCGTTGCCGTGCACGCTGGGCGGCCAGAGCTACATTGTTGAACAGGCAAAAGCCCATGCTGCGGTTCGGCGTGGCGTGATGGCCGGGCGGCCGCACCAGGCACAGTGCCGTCTTGTCCTTCCCGGTCAGGACGGCATCCACCGCAGCGGCACACGCCCCGGCCGCGGACAGGGCCACGTTGAAAGAGCGGGGCGAAACGACCGTGTCGGGATCGAGCATCCCCCCGCCGCGCTCGGTCAACCGCTTGGCCAAGGCAATCTGCTGGGGATCGTGCAGCACGGCAATCTCCGCTTCGCCCATCGGCTCGAAGACGCCGATCTGACAGCGACCCGCCAATCCGGTTTTTTCCAGGTGGGCCGACACCGCCCGGAGCCGATCCGCCGTCTCGACGTGCTTTCCAGTGTCGTGTTCCAGGAAGATCGGATCGGTGTACAGCAGCGTCATGATAAGGATCTCCGAAGCCCGTCGGCGTTGCTTGACGGCCCCCATCTGCCTGCTACCATACCCCGCACCGGACGCGCCGACCACTGGAGACTAAGTGCAAGCCATCCATGAGCCTCACCGATAATCCCCGTTCGCTCGTTTGGTACATGGCCTATCCGGGTCCGGGCAATCTCGACGGAGCGTTCCGCAGCCTCGTGGACCCGGCTTACGTCGTCCAGCATTTGAAAGAAACGCTGGCCGATCCTTCTTTCCAGATCCTCGAATTGACCTCATTGAAATCGAAAAAACTGCGGCAGGAGGTGGCGAATCTGCTGAAAGGCAGCGGAAAACCCGTGGCTTTTCACTGCGAGCCGGTGCAGTGGACCAACGAAGAGAACCTGATCGATCCCGCCGACCTGTGCAGCCTCAGCGAGGTCCATCGGCGTCGGGCCGTGGACCGCATTCGCCGTTTGCTCGACGAGGCGGCTTTCCTCGGTGCCAGGCAAGTCTTCGTCGCCAGCGGACGCAATCCGGCGTCGGGTCAGCCGTATGATGCGGAGTCGGAGAAAACGGTGACACTGGCCTGTCATGCCCTCTGTCAATCGCTGCGGGTGCTGGCGGCAGAGGCCCAGGGACGCGGGCAGCAGTTGGCGGTCAGCGTCTGCGACGCCGGTTCCCCTGATCCGGGCCTGTTCCGCGGTCAACTCCTCGGCCCATCGTCTCGCGTGGTGGAAGTTCTCGACATATTGCACGGAGAAGGACACACCCACGTCGGTGCGGCCCTGGATTCGTCCCGAGTGTCGCTCAATGGCGAAGGGCCGGAAGCGGTCTATGCCCTGGCCCCGTACCTCCAGTGGTTCCATTGCGGCAACTGCGTTGGGCCGGACGGCGAACCGGCGCGGCGCGGCGACACCCACCCCCGTTTCGGCGTGCTGGGGAGCCGGGTAGATTCGACCGTGCTGACTGGCTTTCTGCGGGCCTTGGCGGAGGTCGGGTATCGCGGCCCGCTGAGCGTGGCGGTTCGGCCGGTGGGCAGCGAAGTACCCCGCCGAGTCGTCCAGGTCGCCCTCAGTTTGGTCCAGGAAGCGGCCGATTCCATTGACGTCGCTTACGCCCTGCCGCTCGGCTTCAGCTTCCGTGCCCGGGATTTTCTCACTGAAGAAACCTTTGCCGAGATCACGGAACTTCGCGTCCGTCAGCCGGACTTGATCCGGGAAGAACTGGCGAAGCGGAAACGACGGGACGTGCTGGCCCCCGATGGCCGACTGGTCATTCTGGCTGCCGATCATCCGGCCCGGGCCGTCACCCGTGTCGGCTCGCATCCGACGGCGATGGGGCATCGCCTCGACTATCTGGCCCGCATTGTTCGTGTGCTCGTCGGCAGCAACGTCGACGGCTTGATGGCCACCAGCGACCTCATTGACGAAGTCGTGCTGGTCAATTACCTCGCCCGGCAACGGGGCAAGCCCGGCTTCCTCGATGGCAAGGTGCTTATTGGCAGCATGAATCGCACCGGCCTGGCCGGCACCGAGCACGAGATGATGGACCGCACGTCCAGCTACATGACCGGGAAACGGATCAAGGAGATGCACCTGGACGGCGGCAAGCTCCTGTGGCGCTGGGTGCCCGGCGGCGAGAAAAACGACCGCTACGCTTTGGAAACCCTGGAGCGAGTGGCCAAAGCGGTGGAGGAACTGGCCGAATTGAACCTGCCCGCCTTCGTCGAACCGCTCCCGGTGGTCAAGACCGAAACCGGCTACAAGACCGATCACAGCACGGACAACATCATCAAAGCAGTTGGCATCGCCAGCGGATTGGGCTACTTCACCGGCCGGGTCTGGCTCAAGATTCCCTACTGCGACGACTTCGCCCGCGTTGCCAAGGCGACGACGATGCCGGTGCTGCTGCTGGGCGGGGAATCGACTGGTAAACCGAGCGGCACGATCGAGGATTTCGTCCGCGGGATGGGGGCGGGTCCAAACATCCGCGGCGCGCTGGTCGGTCGCAATGTGCTTTTCTGCGGCGAAGACGATCCCGCCGCCATTGCCGAAGCGATCAATCTGGTCGTCCATCAACGGCTCAGCGCCATCGAGGCGATTCGCTCAGCGGCCAAAGTTCGGACCTCCAGACTTGACTACCTGGCCTGACCAGCGAGAAACGGAAATGACCCTGATCCGTCCGACGTTGCCCGACGACGTGCCGATCCTGGTCCGCTTGACCGAAGAGACGGGCATTTTCCGGCCAGGCGAGATCAAGACGCTCGACGAGGTCCTCGCTCAGGCCGTCGCCCAGCCCGGCGGAGAAGGGTATCACAGTTACACGCTGGAAGCCGAACGCCAACGGATCGGGTTTTCCGTTCACGGTCCCAACACGATGACCGAAGGAACCTGGGATCTTTACTGGATCGTGGTCCGGGCCGATTGTCACCGAGCCGGTTGGGGAGGTAAGCTGCTGGCATTCGTCGAGGACGACATTCGCAAACGAGGGGGCCGGCTGATCGTGGCTGAGACCTCTTCGCTGCCCACCTACGAGCCGACTCGGAAGTTTTATCTGAAACACGGCTACACGCAGGCAGCCGTCGTTCCGGACTACTATGCGGACGGCGATTCGCTCGTCTTCTTCTGCAAACGGCTCCGTTAGTCAGTCGCCTTCATCTGCTGAACCAGCTTGCTCTGCGGAAGCAGGGCTGCCAGAATCGGAATCATGCAGCAGGCAAGTCCGCTCAAGAAGCCGCTCCCGGCCGGACGGTCGCATGCGGAGTCGTCCGCAACTGCCCTGGGGCAGCGACTGGCGCGCACGGCTGGTTCGCTGACTCTGGCTTTGATACTACTGCCAACGCTGGCGCTGGCACTGTCCCTCGGTATCCTGGTCGAAAGCCGCCACGACCAGCAAACCGCCCATCAACTCGTGTATGGTTCCTGGTGGTTTCTGCTCCTGCTCGGGCTGTTGTTCGTCAACATTCTGTTCGCTGCCGTCAAGAAGTGGCCCTGGAAGCGGCATCAAATTGGCTTTCTGATCACGCATCTGGGGCTGCTTACGCTGATCGTCGGGGGAGCGATGACAGTTCTGGGCGGGGTCAGCGGGAGGATGATTCTGGTCGATTCGTCAGCGGTCTGGGCGGAGCGGTTCGGTCCCCACAGCAGCGATCGCTTCGTGGACGCCTCGCTGCATCGCTTACAGGTCCGGCGAGTCGAGCCAACGGGGCAATGGGAATGGGAACTCGATCCCGGCGTGCTGCCCTGGGGCGTGGCAGCCTCCGAAGCCGAAGCCGACACGCTGACCGCAGCCCTGCACCGACTTGCTCAGCCATTCGGAGGGCAGGAGAGTTTCGACCTGGGCGATGGGTTGAGGTTGGAAGTAGTCGGCTATCTACCACGGGCCGAGCAAGTGCCGGTGCGAGCCGCTCCGCCCTCCGAATCACCCGCCGCACCCGCGGTGCGATTCCAGATCATTTCCAGCGAATCCGGTCCCTTGCCGCCGCGATGGGTTGCTTATCATGACGGGTTGCGTCGGATGACGATCGGGCCGGGTTTGGTCGAGTTCCTGGCCCGGGAATGCCATCCACGTCAGTTGGCGGAGTTTCGCAACCCGCCGACGGGCAAAACCCCACGAGGCGTGTTGGTGGTCGGCATCGGCAACGAAGTTGTGCGCATCGACGAAGAGCATTCGACGGGATTTGTTGCGGTTGGCGAATCCGGCTGGCAGGTTCGAGTGCTGGAGTATCTGCCGGATTACAAGCAGCCGACGAGCCATCGGCCGACCGATCCGGCCGTCAGTTTCGAGCTTGCAGGACCTGACGGGAAGCGCTTCGGATTTGTGACCCTGGCGCGGCACGCCGGCGACCTCTACCCGCTGCCTGGTTCCGTATCGGATTATGCTACCTTGCCAGATTTCTGGGTCTGGTATCATGCTCCCGATCCGGCATACGGCGATGAACAGCTGAGGGGTGTGCTGCAATGGGCAGGCGATAGCGAGGGCCGGCTGTGGCTGCGGTCCTGGTCCACGCGGGCGGGAGTGTCACGGGGCGAAATGCTGGGCTTCGAAGGCGTTATCGGCCCGCTGCAAGCCGGCGAGGCCTGCCGCGTCTGGGGCGGGATGCGGGGCCGGGTCCGCATTCTTTCCTATCTGCCCCGGTCCATCCAGGAGCGGGCTTTCGAACCGGCCTCCGATGCCGCCAGGGATGCGCCACCAGCCCTGCGATGCCGACTGCGCCGGGGGGATGACTCCGTCGAATTCTGGGTCGGTCACGGAGAGGATCCTGCCACGGTGACGCTGGGACGTCAATCGTACCAGGTCCTTTACGGTCCGGTCTGGCGGCAGTTGCCTTTCACCCTCGCATTGTTGCGGGCAGAGCAGCGGACCGAGGAAAACCGCGAGGGACCGCAGGCAAGTTGGATTTCCTTGACCGATCCCGCCTGGGGAATCGCAGGACGACTGTATCGCGTCAGCCTGAATGAACCCTTGGGGCATCGCGGATACCGCATTTATCAAGGCGGGTACAAACCGTTGGGACGGGACCCAGACGGCAAACCGCTCGGCCAGGCTGCCCTGACCGTGACTCGCGATCCTGGTTTGTACTTCAAATATGCCGGCTCGTTCATGGTCGCCTGCGGAATCTTCGTCATGTTCTGGATGCGGGCCTATTTCTTCCGGCATGTCCCCGCATGGAAGGGCCTCGGCGGCGAGTCGGCGGACAGAGTGACGAGCCTATGACATTGATCCCTTTGAAACATCTGCCCCTGCTCCTGTGGACTCTGGCCGCCACGCTCGGCCTCGTTCTGATCGCCCTGACAACCTGGCTGGCCCTCGGCTTGATCCGGGTCACGACCTCCTCGGCACAGGCGGATCGCCTGGTCTTGCCCGAGTACGATTATGAACCCTGGCGCAAACTGCCGGTGTGGGACGGACGCCTCAAGCCTTTGGAGACCGCCAGCGAGGAAATTGTCCGGCAGATCACCGGCACGGCTCGCTTCGAAAACACCGCTGCGACGGCGCTGGTTCTCCACTGGCTGCTTTCCGATGCCGATTGGGAGAAGCGCACGTTCATCTTGTGCGATCATCAAGAGCTGAGGCGGACAATCTTTGGTCATCGAGACGACGGAGAGCAAAACTTTTCAGGAAAATATGTTTCGCCGGAGGACTTGAGGACTTCCCCCGGCTTCGCCGCCTTGTTGGGGGAGGTCGCCCGGCAACGTTCGGCAGTCGGGGGTAAAGCTGCCCAGCGACTGACGCAGGCCCATTTGAAAGCCGAGGAGGTAGCTAAGCGCCTGTCCCTTTACGATGCACTGCGCGGACGCAACTGGACGGCGCTGTCGAGCGATGGTCTGGTGCGGGGCGGGTTCGTGAAGCTGACTGATCTGGCCGACGCCGACGACGACCCGACGATTGCATTGCAGCAACTGGAAGCCCGCCAGCCTCTGGCAGCGAATCCGATTTGCGTCGTTTGCCTGGACGGAGTGCCAGGCGAGGGGTGGTTCAGCGTTGACGATCTGCGACGTTTCCTGGAGGATCCGCGGCGCTGGCGAGCGGCGCTGGAGAAACAGCTTCAGGAGAACCCGTTGGCTTTTCTGCCGCCGGACCTGTCAGCCGACGCTGAGAGCTTTCGGGATGCTGTCACCGCTGGGCGTCGGCCGGAGGGTCTCGAGGCCTTGCCGGAACTGCTCGCTGAACGACGTCGGCGAGCCATTCAGCGTGTCCTGCAACTCCAGAACCCGGACGACTTGCCACGGGCCGCCGCCGAGGCAGTCAGGACCGCCGGGGAGCGTGACGCCATCGCCCACGCGCTTCAGCAAGCGCGAGCGGACGGCTTGGACTTCGAAGGCCGCCGCACGCTGGTCGCCAGGCGTCTCGAGGAAGCCTTAAGCGAAACAGACCGGCAAGCCCTGGCCCAACTGGAGCAGCAGACGTTGCGCAACCTGAGCCGCCCGGCCGGGCCGGAACTGGACCTGCTCACCCTGCGGTATCTGGAGCTTCGATACCCTCGCCTCTATTCGGGCCTGACCGAGGTGGCGTTGCCCGCAGCGGCCATCGAGCAGGTCCTTCATGCGTGGGCAAGTCTCCGAAGGGCATACGCTTTGGGAAACCAGGATGCCTTCCGTCAGGCGACTGAGCACTTTCTTGGGGCGTTGGACGCGGTCGCTGATGCGGATCGGATGGCAGAAGCCCGGCGCTGGATCCCCTGGGAACTGCTCCTGAACCGGATGCGTCCGTTTCGCTGGGCTTGGTTGATGATGTTGGCAGCAGTGGCGGCATTCACGGTCCAGATCAACACCGGCTGGAGATGGGCTTACCGCCTCGGCTGGGTTGCGCTGCTGGCTGGATTGATCGTGCAGGTGCTCGGCTTTGTGCTGCGCATCGTGGTGGCGGGACGTGCGCCGGTCGGGAACATGTATGAAACGGTGATCTTCGTAGCGTTCCTCGCCAGTCTTTTCGCCGTGGTCCTGGAACTGCTGTACCGGAGGACGGTCATTGTTCTGGCCGGTGCGGGGGTGTCGGCTCTGGGCTTGATGCTGGCCGACCAGCTTCCGCTCGCTCTCGATCCGCGGATCAGTCCGCTCGCTCCGGTGCTGCGGAGCAATTTCTGGCTGACCGTCCACGTCGTCACCATCGTGGCCAGCTATGCCGGAGCTACCCTGGCCTGGGGGCTGGGCAATGTCAGCCTGGCACTGCTGGCCTTCGGTCGGCCGCAGCAGGACACCTTGAAAACGCTGGCGACATACACCTACCGGGCCATGCAGATTGCCGTGGTGCTGCTGGCCCTGGGAACTGTCCTCGGAGCGTGGTGGGCTTCCGAAGCCTGGGGCCGTTACTGGGGCTGGGATCCGAAAGAAACCGGGGCGGTCATCGCACTTCTGGGCTATGTCATTCCGTTGCACGCCCGGTATGCCGGGTGGATCCGGGAGTTCGGCCTGGCGGTGTCGGCGGTGCTGTGCTACGCCGGCATCCTCCTCTCCTGGTACGTAATCAACTTTGTCATCGCCTCCGGACTGCACAGCTACGGGTTCAGCGGCGGCGGGGGCTGGTGGGTCCTGTGGGCCGGTCTGCTCAACCTCGAATGGCTGCTGATCGCGTCGGCGATCTACCTGAGACGCTCAGTCGTTTCATCTGAACCACTCACTTGAGCCAGACGAAGCGTCCGACGATCAGACCGGCCATGAAGCCAAGCAGCATGAGGCCCAAGGCGGCCGCCGCCACGAGCAAGAGCAGATTCGTCGAAAGTCTGGACTGACTTGCCGAAATTGCCGAAGACCCACCTCCCGATTGCGACGAGGAAGCGCGGGAACCCTGGGTCCGGGAACCGCTGGGTTGAGCCGGTTTGGTGAACACCCGCGCTCCCGGTTCGGCAAAGGCCGGCGGCACGGCGTGTCGCCACGCCTCTTGTGGATTCTCCGGCAATTGGAAGAGTTGGTCGAAGTCGTCGATTTCCAGCAGGTTTTGCGGCGGGTGGGAAGAGGCTGACGGTGCGGTGGCGGGTTTGGACGGCGGTACCGGCGGTTCAGCCTTGTCCGGCTCCGGCGTCGGCACCACGATCGGTTTGCCGCAGGTCGGACAGTTCACGGTCGCGCCGGCCTTGCGGCGGGCTATGCCGAGAAGCTGGTTGCAGTAGGCACAACGGAACTGGATCGGCATTTTTCCATCATCGGCAAATTCTGACCCCGATTCCAGCCCGGGGAATCGAGATCCTCCGGTCGGTGGGCAGATCATTCAATCGTCTTCAGCGGGGGGTTCCTGACCGGCTTCCAGCGGTTGACCCGCTTCGGTCTCGGAGATCAACGGCACAAAAGCGACCCGCGTCAACTTCTCGTCGATATACTGGCCCTGCTTGCGCGTGATGCGGTGCAGCGTCTGGCTGCCCAGAGGCCCGATGGGGATGACCAGTCGTCCCCCTTCTGCCAGCTGCTCGATCAAGGCTTTGGGAAGCTCACTGGCCCCGGCGGTGACGAGGATGCCATCGAACGGAGCGGCTTCCGGCCAGCCAAGTGCTCCGTCTCCGACCCGGAAATGCACATTGGCGATGCCCAGTTTTCGCAAGGTCGTTTGGGCGCGCACGCTGAGCTTGCGGATGCGTTCGATGGTGTACACTTCGGCGCACAGCACAGCGAGGACGGCTGTCTGGTACCCGGACCCCGTGCCGATTTCCAGCACCCGTTCGGCGCCCGTCAATTGCAGCGCTTCGGTCATCAGACCGACGATATACGGCTGCGAAATCGTCTGCTCATAACCGATGTAGAGCGGGCGGTCGTCGTAGGCATATTGGGCGAGAAAGGCGGGAACGAATTCCTCGCGGGGAATACTGAGCATGGCGTCGAGCACGCGCTGGTCCTGGATGCCACGGGCGGCTAGATGCTCGCGGACCATGCGTTCGCGTGGACTGCCGGGTTCGGCAGGAGTCAGAAGGGACATACATCGGCCTTTGGTGGTGCGCGTCTCCGCTCAGATATACTACCAGGAAACGCACCAGGAGGCCGCTCATGGAACAGCCATTGACCCACCTCGACGACCACGGAGCCGCCCGCATGGTGGACACCAGTTCCAAAGAGGAAACCCTGCGGGAAGCCCGAGCCAGCGGCCGGGTGCGGATGGCCCCCCAGACGCTGGCCCTGATCCGCAATCAGGCCCTGACCAAGGGAAACGTCCTGGAAACCGCGCGCCTGGCCGGGATCATGGCGGCCAAGAAGACCGGCGAGTTGATTCCGCTGTGCCATCCGCTGCCGATCACCTCCGCATCGGTAGATTTCGCCGTCGCAGGGGATGACCTGTTGACCATCGAAGCCGTGGTCCGCGTCGTGGGCCGCACCGGCGTCGAGATGGAAGCCCTGACGGCTGTGGCCGTGGCCGCCCTGACCATCTACGACATGTGCAAATCCGTGGACCGCGGCATGGTCATCGAATCCATCCGGTTGGAAGCGAAGTCCGGAGGGCGCAGCGGCACGTTCCGCCGCGAGCATGCCGCCGGTCCTCCTTCGGAGTAAGCCAAGACCTTCGCTTGGCGGAAGTACTTTCCCCCGTTGGACGACCGCGAACACTGCTCGTAATCTTTTCAAGAATGCTTGAAACTTTGAAAACACGGAGGCAATAAATGGTACAGGAAGCCAGCCGGTCGAGGGAACGAGCCAAGGTGCCTCGAAACTCCAGGAGATCGTCGTGATTTCGACCAGCGTTGCGCCGGAATCGCCTCTGACCGACTTCTTCGGCCCGATCCGGGACGACCTGGCCGCCGCCGAACGCATCTTCCACCAGGAGCTGGCTTCGGACGTGCCCTTCATCCGGGAGCTGGTCGGTTATCTGGTCCATTATCGCGGCAAGCGGCTGCGACCGGCGTTGCTGCTTCTGTCAGCGCGAGCCTGCGGACGGGTGACGCCGCAACATCATGTGCTCGCCGCCGTGGTCGAGATGATCCACACGGCGACGCTGGTACACGATGACGTGCTCGACGAAGCTACTATGCGTCGGCACGTCCCCACTCTCCATGCCCGCTGGGGCAACAGCGCGAGCGTCCTGCTGGGCGATCTCCTGTTCACCCACGCCTTCTATCTGACCAGTACGACCGGCAGCGCTGAAGCCTGCCGCATCATCGGCGAAGCGACCAATCGGGTCTGCGGCGGAGAACTCCGGCAGATCGGCGAACGGGGCAACCTGACCCTCAGCGAGGAGGTTTACCACGAGATCATCCGCGGCAAGACCGCCGAACTGACGGCCTGCTGCTGCCGACTCGGGGCGTTGTTCGCGGATGCTGAGCCGAAGCTCGTTCAAGCCCTGGAGCGCTACGGTCTGGAACTGGGCATCGCCTTCCAGATCGGCGACGACCTGCTCGACCTGGTCGGTACCGAGAACCGGGCTGGCAAATCGCTGGGGACCGACCTGGAGCAGCGGAAATTGACCTTGCCGGTCATTCGGCTCTTGCGGACGGCATCGGCCGAAACTTCCCAGCAGGTGCGTCAACTTCTGATGGAATCCGGAAATCATAAGCGAGACCGGCTTCTGCCCTACCTGGAAGCCAGCGACGCGCTCGGCTACGCCGCTCGTGAGGCCGAAAAGCACGCCGCGGCAGCACGGGACTGTCTGGCCGCGCTCCCGGAAAGTCCGTTCAAATCCCTCCTCGCCGAACTGACCCGCCGCGTGGTCAAGCGTCAGGCTTGATTCGGTCGTAACGATCCTGTCAAGAGATGCAGTCCTGCCCGAAACTTGGAACGTGATCAAGTCGAGGGTTGCACCACGAATGCCGCGGCGAATCGGGATTTGCCCAAGATTTGCCTCGGTTGCGAGTTGGGAAAACCCGCTCCGCAGGCTGATGAATGGGGTAAGCGACTTGTCACGAGTCCATCCGTGCCGTGCCGGGGATGTGCCGGCCCGGTCGAGCCGACATCCGCAGGAGGGTTGTCCATGTTGCGTTCGCTCCGCTGGCTGCCGTTAACAATCTTGATGACGGCACCCGCTTCCGGTCAAGAGCAGGCCAATTCGACAGCATCTTGTTACAATCCCAACCAGGCACTTGCCAATGCCGTCGCTCGGGAGCTGGAGGCCTCCGCAGCATTGAAACAAATGAAGATCCAGGTCTGGTGCCAGGGCGGGCATGTGGAGCTGCGGGGCAGTGTCGGCGATCTGCGGCAACGAGACGAAGCCGAGCGGATTGCCCGCAAGATCCCGGGCGTCCAGAGCGTTGCTAATCGGCTGAGCGTGCCCAACGCCGGCGTGGTGCCTGCCCAGTTCGCGGGCGACTCGGCCGACCTCCTCGCCCCGCCGTCTCCCGAAGGTCGCGGCGTTCAGGAACCGCTGCCCAGCTACCGTGCGGCTCTGCCGCCAGCCATGCCCGGCGCGGAACTGCCCGCTCCCATGCCGCCCTACGCTTGGCCGTCCTATGCTCCGTACAACAACTTCTCCCGCGTCGCCTATCCGGTGGTCTATCCCAAGGAGGCCTTCCCGCTCATCGGCCCGGTCTATCCGTTTCCCAAGACGCCGCTGAGCTGGCGGAAGGTGACACTGGAGTACGATGACGGGCACTGGTGGCTCGCCACCCACGGCGGCAAGCGGGACTGGTGGGTGCTGCGGTACTGGTAATCGTCTCCAGGCTCTCAGCGAATCAAGCAGACGACCGGCTCGTGGCTAACCCCCGCGAGCCGGTTTTCTTTTTGGCTGCGTGAAGTCAGGAGCAGGGCGCGGTTTCCAAACCTCGGATCACCGCTTACGGTTTCACTATCGGCAGCGACTTGCGACGTCGGATGCCCAGGGCTTCGCCGACCTTCCGAGCGGCCCACATCAGCGGATCGTAAAACTCGTCCACGACCCGTTCCTTCAGCGGGATGATGCCGTTGTCCGTGATATGGATGTGCTCCGGACAGACTTCCGTGCAGCATTTCGTGATGTTGCACAGGCCGATGTTGAGCTCCTTCTGCAACAGCGGCAGGCGGTTGACGGTATCGAGCGGGTGCATCTCCAGACTGGCCACGCGGATCATGAAGCGTGGTCCGCCAAATAGCTCCGCCTCCGACGGGCCTTTTCCGCTGGTCAGGTTGCCGTCGGTATCGGTCTGCCCGAAGCGACGGTGGTCCCGCAGGACGTGGCAGACGTTCTGGCACAGGAAACATTCGATGCACTTGCGAAACTCTTGAATGCGATCCACTTCTTCCTGGCCCATTCGCCAGGTGCCGTCGGGAGCATCCGGCGGACGCGGCTTGAACGGCGGAATCTTCTTGTTGACCCGGTAGTTCCACGACACGTCGGTAACGAGGTCGCGGATGATCGGAAAAGCCTTCATGGGCTGAATGAGGACCGGCTGATCGTGCGGCAAGGTATCCATGCGGGTCATGCACATCAGCCGCGGTTTGCCGTTCACTTCGGCGGAGCAGGAGCCGCATTTGCCCGCCTTGCAATTCCAGCGGCAGGCCAGATCAGGAGCCTGCGTCGCCTGGATTTGATGCACGGCATCGAGGACGACCATGCCTTCGCTGACCTCGGCCTGATAGTCGTTGAAGCTGCCGCCGGACTTGTCGCCACGCCAGATTCGGAAAGTGACCTTGCCCATGCCGTCTTGGTCCCCACGACGGGCCGGCTTCGCCGCCGTCCCGTGCTACTTCATTTCCTCGATGATTCGCTTCAATTCAGCCGGCATCTCGGGAATCGGCTCCCAGCGGAACTGCATTTCGCCGTTTGGTCCCTTGCTGATGATCGTGTTGCGGTTGCCGAACTCCGCCTTTTTTTCGGGATAGTCCTCACGGAACTGCGCCCCGCGGCTTTCCCGCCGTTCGATGGCTGCCCGCGTAATCGCTTCGGAGACGGTCAGCAGGTTGCGAAGATCGAGGCAGGTGTGCCAGCCGGGGTTGTACTCGCGGTTGCCCGGAGCGGAGGCCCGTTTGGCCCGCTCCTTGAGTTCCTCGATCCGCTCCAGGGCTTTGACCATCTCCCCCTCGGTGCGGACGATGCCGACCAGGTCCTGCATCACGTTCTGTAAATCGTACTGCACCTGGAACGGATTCTCCTGTCCCAGAGGCGAATCCAGGAAAGCCAGGGCCGACCGCATTTCCTGTTCGACCTGCTGCGGATTGATGCGACCTGCCGAACGCTCCTTGGCATATTTGGCCGCGAACTCGCCGGCCCGCTTGCCGAAGACGAGCAGATCGGACAGCGAATTGCCGCCCAGCCGATTCGCCCCGTTGATCCCGCAGGCGCATTCTCCACAGGCGAACAGACCCGGCACGCGGCTCATTTGCGTTTCGGCGTCCACGCGGATGCCGCCCATGATGTAGTGCGTCGTCGGGCCGACCTCCATCGGCTCCTTGGTGATATCCAAGCCGCCGAGTTCCTTGAACTGATGGTACATGCTCGGCAGCTTCTTCTTGATGTGTTCGACGGGATCCTTGATCCGGGCCCGGACAAACTCGGGATCCTTGAAGTTATTGAAAGCTCCCGGTTTGGTCATCCAGGACACGTCGAGGAAGACGCCGCCGTGCGGGCTGCCCCGCCCCTCCTTGACCTCCCGGCGGATGCAGCGGGCGACGTGATCGCGGGTGAGCAGTTCCGGAGGCCGATTGGCATTCTTGTCACCGAGGCAGTAGCGGAACCCTTCTTCCTCGTCCTTGGCGGTCTGATTGCGATAGTTCTCCGGGATGTCGTCGAACATGAAGCGACGGCCTTCGCTGTTGACCAGGATGCCGCCTTCGCCGCGGACGCCCTCGGTGACCAGGATGCCGCGGACGCTGGGCGGCCAGACCATGCCGGTCGGGTGGAACTGGACGAACTCCATGTCCTGAAGTTCCGCTCCGGCATGGTAGGCGAGGGCGTGGCCGTCGCCGGTGTACTCCCAGCTGTTGCTCGTGATCTTGTACGCCTTGCCGACGCCGCCGGTGGCCAGCACGACAGCCTTGGCGTGGAACACGACGAACCGGCCGTTCTCCCGGTAATAGCCGAGCGCACCGACGACCCGCTCGCCGTCCTTGAGCAAGCTGATGATCGTGCATTCCATGTAAACGGCCATGCCCTGATGGATGCCGTGATCTTGCAGAGTGCGAATCATCTCCAGGCCGGTGCGGTCGCCGACGTGGGCCAGGCGCGGATAGCGATGTCCGCCGAAGTTTCGTTGGAGAATGCGGCCATCGGGAGTGCGGTCGAAGACAGCCCCCCAGGCTTCGAGTTCCCGGACCCGCGCCGGAGCCTCCTGGGCGTGGATCTGGGCCATCCGCCAGTTGTTGACGTACTGCCCGCCGCGCATGGTGTCAGCGAAGTGGACTTTCCAGTTGTCCCGCTCATCGACGTTGGCTAGCGCCGCCGCGATGCCACCCTCGGCCATGACCGTGTGGGCCTTCCCCAGAAGCGATTTGCACACCAGGCCGACTGAGACGCCGCCCGCCGAAGCCTCGATGGCCGCCCGCAGGCCCGCTCCCCCGGCTCCGATCACGATCACGTCATGCTCGTGGGTCTGAATGTTCATGGTCGCTTAAAGCACTCTGTGTCCGTCTCGAGGAATCCGCCCGGGTCAGAACGTCACATGTGGATCGGACCACACACCCATCGCACACATGCGGATGTAGAAGTCGGTGAAGCCGATCCACAGCATCGAGCACCACGCCCACAATTGGTGATGTTCGTTCAGCCGCGAAACCCAGGTCCACACCTTGTAGTTGGTCGTCGGTTTGTACATGCCGTTGACCGGACAACTGAAACAGTTGAGCCGGCCGCCGACCAGATGGCGAAACGAATGGCAGCCGAACGTGTACAGCGAGATTAGCACTACGTTAACGCACAACAGCAACGTCCCCAGGCCGACGCCGAACGTCCAGCCCACCCGCTTGCCGTTTTCCACCACCGGCCAGCGAAAAGCCGAGATCGCATCCCACGTCAGGAAAAAGATGAACACGATGGCCGCATAAAGAAAGTAGCGGTGGATGTTCTGGATCAGCAGCGGCCAGTGGTTCTCGCCTCGGAAGCCGGTCCGCGGTTCACCGACTGCACAGGCCGGCGGGTCCGCCCAGAACGCCCGATAGTACGCCTTGCGGTAGTAGTAGCAGGTAAACCGGAAGCCCAGGGGAAAAATCAAGATCAGCATGGCGGAGGAGAACGGCATCCAACCCGGCCACCACGACGGCTTCTCCGCCTGAACCCAGGCATGGTGGCTGTGGGCGTCGTAGATCAGCGGCGAATAGAACGGAGCCAGGTACGGAGCGACCGCCTCGCCGTGTTCCCAGTCGATTCTCCCCTCCGCGTTCTGACGGATTTCAAAGTACGGATGCCCGAAGATCTGCGGCCAGAACACGGCCAGATTGCCGTAAATGACGAACCCGGTGAAGACGACGAAAGTGACGAGCGGCTCCAGCCACCAGGCGTCGCGTCGGGAAGTGGCCCCGAAACCCGGCTGGGGAAACGGCGTGGCGACCGTGGACATGAATCATTGGCTCCTGCAACCTGGAAACCGACAACACCTTCGGTGAATGTACAGAGCCGTTGATGCTTGGCCAGTTTCCTGAACGGCTTCGCACTCTCGTTACAAACATCCTTAGTCGCCTGCCGACGGACCGCGACGGGCCAGCCGCACTAGCACCTCGATACCCCGGTCGATAGTGCGGTCATCCGCCGCGTAGCTGATGCGGAAATGCGTGTCTTTCTGACTAAAGACATTACCGGGAATCACCAGGAGGTTGTTGCGGATGCACTCGGAAACAAACTCGGTTCCCGTACCCCACGGGGCCTTCGGAAACAGGTAAAACGCCCCGTGCGGCTCCGCCAGGTCGAAGTGATCGCGGAGGCCGGCAACGATCCGATCCCGCTTGCGGGCATACTCCGCCGTCCATTCGCTGGTGTCGAACTCGCATGCCGTCAGCCCGGCATACTGCACCGGACTGGGCGCGCAGACGAACGTGAACTGCTGGAGCTTGGCCATCTCTTCGATGATCGGCTTGGGGCCGTGAGCGAAGCCGAGCCGCCAGCCGGTCATGGCATGGGTCTTCGAGAAGCCTTCGAGAACCAACACGTCCTCGTTGAACTCCAGCGGACTGGTAAACGTGCCGGAGTAGGCGAACATGCGGTAGATTTCGTCGCTGATAAGCAGCAGGTTCTTCTCCCGAGCCAGTTCCGCCAGAGCTTTAACCGCCACTCGATCCGCCACCGCGCCGGTGGGATTGGCCGGACTATTGAACAGGATCGCCTTGGTTCGCGGCGTCAGAACGGTCTTCACCCTGTCAATGTCGATCTGGAAGCGCGGATAGGTGTCCACATAGACCGGTACTCCCCCCGCCAGTGTGACCAGATGGGGATACATGACGAAGTAGGGATCGAAGATCACCACCTCTTCGCCAGGGTTGATCGTGGTCAGCAGAGCGAGCACCAAGCCGCCGCTGGTGCCGCTGGTGATGAGCAGTCCGCGTTGGTCCGGATCGATACCCGCTCCCCGACGCGGCTTCAAGAGTTTGTCCCGGATCCTGGCGTGCAGTTCGGGAATGCCCTGCGTGACCGTGTAGCCGTTACGACCCTCCCGAATGGCCTGGATGGCCGCCTCCTTGACCGCTTCAGGCACGTCGTAATGCGGCTGGCCGATGCTCAGGTTGATCGGATCGGTGAGCGTTTTCGACAAGTCGAACACCTTGCGAATCCCGGAAGCCTGAATACGGAACATTCGCTCGGCAATCCACGGCGAAGGCATGATGGGTTCCTCGACACGAAGGGCGTCAGCAGTGGTCCGCGGCTGTTGCAGATTGCTTTACAAGAAGTTAGGCTGACGGCCATGACCGATGCCGAGGAATGGCGGGCAGGTTTTGCCGCCATCGAAGTGCTGGATTCGGCCTTCAGCGAGGCCCGGGTGACTTTCACCGACGGCAGCCAAGTGCGGTTCGTCCATCGCGTGGGCCAACGCCAGGCCCAAGTGGAGGTCCGCGGTCTGGCCGAGCACTACCTGGACCGCATCGGCTTCTTCCGCCTCAACGCCAAACACCTCCAAATCCGCCTCCTCGACGGCACCACCTGGGAAGCCCGCTTCCGCCCCTGATCCCCATTTCCACGCCTCCGCGGTTTCGCTACAAAATGCGTCATGACACAGATGAAAGCGACCAACATCACCTGGCACGAAGGCCACGTTCAACGGGAAACTCGCAATCAACTGCTCGGGCAAAAGGGCTGCACGATCTGGTTCACCGGCCTGAGCGGTTCGGGCAAGAGCACGATAGCCTACACGCTGGAACATGCTCTGGTCCAGCGGGGGCGGCTGGCTTACGTCCTCGACGGCGACAACATCCGCCACGGGCTAAATAAAAACCTTGGCTTCTCGGCCGAGGACCGGGAGGAAAACATTCGTCGCATCGGCGAAGTGGCCAAACTGTTTGCCGACGCTGGCATCATCACCATGACCAGCTTCATCAGTCCGTATCGCAAGGATCGGGACAACGTGCGGCTGTTGCACGATCAAGGCAATTTGCCGTTCATTGAAGTGTACGTCTGCACCCCCATCGAAACCTGCGAGCAGCGCGATCCTAAGGGGCTGTACAAGAAAGCCCGTGCCGGTCAGATCAAAAACTTCACCGGCATCGACGACCCCTACGAACCGCCTTTGAAGCCGGAACTCATGCTCGACGCTTCCCGGCTCAGTCCCGAAGATGCCGCCGCGACGCTGCTCCGCTATCTAGCTGAACGCAAGATCATTTCTCCGCAATCCGCAGAGTAATTGGCCAAAATCATTAGCTTTCTTCTTGCCATTCACTCTCTTTTTCTCTTTCTAGATTGAAGGCACGGTCAAAGCGGAGGGTGGTATCCGCACTCAATTCTTTTCCGGGGGTGGGCCATGACAAAGACACTCCGCACACCTTGAACGTGGCTCGGTGCAGCGGGCCTTGCGTTCATCTGTCTGACGTTGTTCGTCTGGCCTTTCGCTCCGGGCCAGGAGCCGGTGCCGGTCATCTTGCCGACGGTTCAATTCACTGCCAGCAGCTACACCGTGACGGAAGGCGACTCGGTCACGATTACCGTAACCCTGTCCAGCCCCTCCACACAAATGGTAACCGTGGGATACACGGTTCAAGTCAACGACAACGGCATTCTCGGCGCGGAAACCGGTACCATCGAGTTCCATCCTGGGGAAACCACCAAGTCAGCAACATTTATAATTCAGGATGACACTTGCTGTCAGGGCAATGGTACCGCGTTGGTCGTTCTGGACAACCCGATGGGGGCTACCCTCGGAAGCCCGTCCAGCATGACAATTACCGTGCTGGACAACGACATCTGCCCTTGACGGGCGAACTGCATGGAATCCAGAGCCGTGGACCGCGCCGAAACTCGGTTCAGCCGCGTGCCGATCGGGCCTGCACTTGTTGGGCGGTTAGTCCGCTCGCCGGCGGTGCCGATCCTCGTTGGCGTGGTGGTGCTTCTGGCAGCCATGCTCAAAGCCCACCATCCGGCCACAGCTGACATCCCAGCAAAGAGCATTCTGAATACGCGCTGGTTCCTGCTCTGCACGGTGCTCTTCGAACCAGCTTTTGGGCTATGGCTGGTCTCCGGTTTTTCTGAGCGCGTCACCCGCTGGCTGGCAATCGCCGTTCTTGCCGGGTTATTCGAAATCTCGTTTTATCTGCACCTGGTGGATGCTCCGACGTGTGGCTGTTTTGGCCGATTCAACGTTTTGCCTTGGCAAGCCATGCTGCTAGACGTGGTGTGCATGGGCTTGCTGTTCGCCTGGCAGCCCAGTGGCGACCTGGAAGCGTTCCGTCACCGACGCTGGCTATTGACCGTGATCCTTGCCTATGTGCTTGTGGCGGCAATGGTGTCGGTCGGCATGTGGGATTATGCGCCACAGGGCCGATAGCGAGTCTGCGCAATGACCTGCGGCTTGCTAAGCCTGTCCCGTTGCGGATGGAATACGCCAGTGTTCCGGCTGTTTTGCACCGATTGGGAAAGGCAACCGGGCTGGCGTTCACGATATCGGAGCGACTCCAAGGACTGGGCGAACTGGGCCGTGTCCAGACGGAACGAGCGCAAGCGTGGGCTGTGACGGAATGGCTGGCGTCCAAGCACTCCCGGCCCGCCCGTTGGGAACGGACCGCGGGCGGGTATCGCTTGGTTCCGGCCGCACCGCTGGGCCTGGTTTTCCCCTGGGTGGTTGGCGGCGTGATTCTTGCGGGGTTTGCGATCAGTGCAGCCGTGGTGAGGACCCGTTAATCTGTGGAAGCCTGGCCTGAGAGAGTGCCGGGCTAGAGCCATTGGAAACGGCCTGGAAACAATTGTGCAATCAAGCTTACGGGCTAGCGAAAGGCCTGCTCTCGAGTCTGGCGCTAGTGATGGCGACTCTTCGCCTGTTCGATGCCCGGGTGCGGTACACCAACGTCCCCGGTCCCCGGGTATTGCTGGGTTCTTGCACGCAGCCGACCGGGCCGGGTTTTCCCCGGTGTCCAACTGTTGCCCCCAGGAAAGGCATTGCGGTACTGAAATTCACGGACGCCCTTGTGACAATGCGGACCCGAGATGTGCTTGCAGGGCGATACGGGCAGTCTGCTACTGTGGAGTGCAATAAGCTCGTGTCTGCTGGCGAGAAGACCGGCCGGAGGTTTTGCCTATGTCCGGAGTTCTGCAAGCATGGGCATTATGTGCTATTCTATTACCTATAAAGATTTACCCCACCGACCCTGAGTAACTTAAAAAGAAGTCCCTGAAAGAATACGAACCCGGCGTCCAGCCTTTGATTGAGTTTTATGAAAACATTTGGATGCGGTGCAGGTATGGGTCATAGTCCTATCACCATCCTACGAGATGGGGGAAGAAAAAATTTATTATGCCAGGGCACCGTATTTTCGTGTGGACGAAGTGAGGTTGACCGAGGGACCGATAAGAGGACTTTTCACGGCCCTGGTGGCAAGGCCCTTTGGAGTTTCGTTTTCAGTAGGATTATCCCCCGGTCAGAAAAGGTATGAACTGCTTCATGCGACTACGGTTTTAAGCTTAAATCGATCCGCCAAAGTGCTTTGGCACCGTCGTGGTTATATATTGTCTGGGCAACATACCCTTAGCGGAGGCTGTTAAAGAGCCTCGATTTACATTTAAAAACCTTGGGTATGTAGAGCGCGCCGGGGAATCTCTCGTGCGCATCGAATACGAGCAACGGTTTGACGAACCGCCGCCCGGCGTGACGTATAGCGGCTGGATTATTTTTGCACCTCAGGAGTATTGGGCAATCCGGGAATTGTGCGGAGGTATTAAGGGGACGGAGCGAAAACTGATGAGACGGATCACCCACGAGGGTGCGGTCCAAGGTGTTCCCCTTCTTAAGCACATTCATCTGACATCAGAGGAGGGGTCAGGCCCATCAGGGGAAGGCACGTCGATCAAGGTCCTGGAACTCACCCCGGGGCCGGTGCCGGAGGAGGAGTTCACCCTGGCGGCATTCGGGCTGACCGATGCCGGGCTTCAAGCCACGGTCCCGCCGTGGTTTTACTACCAACTGATCGCCCTGCTGGCTGCCGCAGCGGCGTTCGTCTTGTGGCGTCTGGCCCGGCGGCGGAGGTCGCTGCGTTGACGGGTTTGACGGATTACCTGGGATTTCCTACACTTGTTCGCATAGCCAAGTTGGCCCGCAGTCAGAGTAACATCGAGATGGCAACGCCTCGTCCCAGTCCGATCGCAATTACCGCGGCGCAGGGAGTGCGCCAGGACCATCGGAGCGGCTGACGAGGACTGCGGGAAAGCCAGGTTCAAGCGACGTAAGACAACCAAGCCCTGTGGTCCTCAGAGGCCGCAGGGCTTTGGTGCTTTTAAGGCCCCTATGGAGCGATCATGAGCCGCGTTCAGATCTACGACACGACGTTGCGCGACGGCAGCCAGGGCGAAGGCGTCAACTTTTCGCTTCAGGACAAGCTGCTCATCACTCGAAAACTCGATGAACTGGGCGTGGACTTCATCGAAGGCGGCTATCCGCTGTCCAATCCGAAGGACCAGGAATACTTCCGGGAAGTTCGCAACCTCGATTTGCGGCACGCCCAGGTGGTCGCCTTCGGCATGACTCGACGCAAGGGAGTCCGACCCGAAGAGGACGTCGGCCTGCGGGCCTTGATCGACAGCGGAACCGCAGTCGTGACTCTGGTGGGCAAGACCTGGGACCTCCACGTCACCGAAGTGCTGGGGGTATCGCTGGACGAAAACCTGCGAATGATCTCCGATTCAGTCGGCTTTCTGCGTTCCCAGGGAAGGCGAGTGTTTTACGATGCCGAGCATTTCTTGGACGGCTGGAGACACAATCCGGAATACGCTCTGGCGACGATCCGGGCGGCTCAGGACGCGGGAGCGGAGACGGTGATTCTTTGCGACACCAACGGCGGATCGTTGCCGGAGCGGATCGAGGAAGGCGTCCGGGCGGCCCGAGGCGTGCTGCGAGTGCCGCTGGGCATCCATTGCCACAACGACTGCGACGTGGCCGTGGCCAACAGTCTGGCCGCCGTGCGGGCAGGTGCGGTCCAGGTGCAGGGCACGATCAACGGCATCGGCGAGCGCTGCGGCAATGCCGATCTGGTCAGCGTCATCGCCAACCTGGCCCTGAAAATGGGCCGGGACGTGTTGCGGCCCGGCAGCCTGGCGACGCTGACCGACACGTCCCGCTACGTCTATGAAATCGCCAACATGAACTTTCGCTCGAACCAGCCCTTCGTCGGGGCCAGTGCTTTCGCCCACAAGGGCGGCATGCACGTCCACGCCATCCATCGTAATCCGGTCACCTACGAGCACATCGACCCCGCCCAGGTCGGCAACGAACGCCGCATTCTCCTGAGCGAACTGTCCGGCCGGTCGAACATCCTCGCCAAGACCGCCAAGTACCGCCTCACGCATGACCCGTCGGCCATGACGCGGATCCTGAATCGCCTGTGCGAGCTGGAAAACCAGGGCTGGGAGTTCGAGGCCGCCGAAGCCTCCTTCGATCTCCTCGTGAAGCGGGAGCTGGGTCTGTATCGGCCGTGGTTCGAGCGGCTGGCCTACCATGTGAGCGTGGAATCCAGCCCGGCCGGAGTGGCCGTCACCGAGGCCACCGTCAAGGTCCGAGTCGGCGACGCAATCCAGCACACCGTCAGCGAAGGCGACGGTCCGGTCAATGCCCTTGACGGCGCCCTGCGGAAAGCCCTGGAACCGTTCTATCCCGAGTTGAAACGGATGCACCTGGTGGATTACAAGGTCCGAGTCGTGAATGCCCGGGCGGGCACGGCAGCCAGCGTCCGGGTGGTCATCGAAACTCAGGACGATCACGACGTCTGGGGCACCGTCGGCGTCAGCACCAACATCATCGAGGCCAGTTGGCTCGCTCTGGCGGACAGCTTCGAGTACAAGCTCTTCAAGGACGCGGAGAGGAACCCTCAGGGCGATTCCGGACCCGTCGGCACTTTGCGGACTTCGTAAACAGCATCGCGATACAGCACCGGCCAGGTGACGACGACCGGACCTTCCGTCGGCAGCACCACGTGAGTGATGCCGGCCTGTCGCAGTTCTTCTTCGAGGGTTTGAGCAGGACCGGTCAGAAGCAACTCCAGGAAACGCTGATTGTCTTCCATGCGTCGCCGCCACTCCAGCACGTCCGTGTCCTTGTAGGGCACCGATTTGAAATCGACAAAAATCGCCGTCCCGGTCATGAGTCGAAAGCGTTGCAAATCCACGGGAATGATCTTGGCATCGCTGCGTTTGCGGGCAATCGGTTTGAAGTCGCTGGAGAGGCTGCCGCGGGTGGTCGCTGCCAGCTTCGGCACACGGATCGGCAGCAGGTAAACGTCGCCGGGCTGCGAATGCTGTCGGACCCAGTTCATCATCGGCAGTTCCTCATCGCTGCTCTGGTAGCCCTCGCCGGCGGCCATGATGGCAAGACCCGCTGCCGCTGGGAGTACCGCCGCCGCACCGAGGACGCCGACGGCCCATCCAGTGTCAAGCCACTGTCGCAGGCCGTGAACCACCTTGGCCAGGTAGATCGCCGTCGCCATCGGCATCAGGACCGCAGACAGTCGCCACGGGAAGAGCAAGGCCAGGGCGTCCGAGCCGGTCGTGATCTGAACACCGCTCCCAAGGGTGGCCAATCCCGCGGCGACGGCCAGGGCGGGAAACAGACGGGTTTTCCATGTCAGGCCGATGGCACCGAGGATCCAAACGATCTGGAACGCAGCGATCTCGTCGAACCACAGCCTCGCCTGACAATGGTGGGGAATGCGTTCGTGGGCCAGGATCCGCTGGGCCTCGGCGAAATCGGTCGGATCCGTCGGTCCGAACTGCCACCAGGCGAAGCCGATTACCGGCAGCGTGAAAGCCAGCGGGATGCCAACCATCTCCACGGCAAGCCGCCGACGCTTTTCGTGGATCAATGAGACGGCATATCCGCTGACAAGGAACCACGCACAAAGCAGGTAGGTGGTATGCAAGACGACGCCCAACCCGGCGACCAGAGCAGCCAAGCGTGGCCGGTCGTTGGCGAACAGGGCCAGCGAAGCCAACAGAAACACGCCAAACACCGACGGCTGAAAGACCGGACCGAGAATGTACTGCCCAGCTAGTCCGCCCTGGAGGTAGTAGGGATAGTCCCAGTCCAGGATGCGATACGACAGCCAACGCCACACCGCCGCATGGGCCACGATCACCAGGCCGAGAAAGACCGCCTCCAGTCGCCAGGAAACGGACCGGCCCACAAGTCCCCGGAAGATTCCCCACAGGCTCACGACGTAGATCCCCTGCACGAGCACATACCACAGCTGCAACGTCTCCAGGGGCAGCAAGCGATACGTCCACTCGACCAGCGCTGAAAAGATCGGCGTCGGATCGGCGGTGTTGGCCAGCCAGTCGTCGGCCAGATGGCCATACCCGGCCTGGGCCAGACCGTGCAGTAGGTATTGATTCTGATTGCTATAAAACAGCGGAGCCTGGCCATAGGCCGCCGCGAAAAGGGCCGTAGCCACGGCAAACGACAGCAAACCTACCAGCACTTTTCCGAGCCGACTCGACATCCGCATCTCTCCGGCTTGGTTCTCACCACAATCCTAATAGTTTCCACCACAGCAGGCCGATTGACAGCCAGATGGCAATGTGAACAAACGACAGGAGCAGGCCGACCCGCCACCAGGTGGCTTGGGGGACATAGCCCAGGCTGAAAATGATCGGTCCCGGCGTCGTGCCGTAGTGCGTCAGTCCCGCGGAGAAGTTGGAAAAGTAGGCGAACGAAAATAATACCAACGGAGCGGGCACCGTGGCTACTATCAGGACCAGGGCGAAGGCCCGATACATGGCCAGAATGTGGGCCGTGATGCTGGCAAACGCATAGTGGGCGTAGAAGTAGGCCAGAAGAAGCAGGACGAACAAGGCGGAGGGATGCCAATGGGCGAGCGCTTCGGCGACCGTCTCCGAGAAGGCTTGAAAGACACCGGCTTTACCCAGCAGCTTCCCCAACTGCACAAGTCCGCCGTACCAGATGAACACGTCCCAGGCGCTTTTTTCGCTCACGCAATCCTGCCAAGTGAGGATGCCGGCCAGCAGCAGCAGCCCGACGGCAGACAGGGCGATGAGCGTCGTGTTCAGGGCGGAGGCATCGGCGATCCAGAAGCCGCACACAGCCAGGAAGACGGTCAGCACCAGCCATTCGCCCCGAGCCATTGGTCCCAGGAGGTTCAGTTCGGTGCGGGCAAAGTCAGCAGCTTCCGGCGTGCGTCGGATCGTCGGCTGCGCCCACCGGAACACCAGGGCGGGAATCAGCGTCAGGCACACCAGGGCAGGCAGCGAAGCGTAGAGGAACCAAGTGCCATACGAGACCGGAATGGGACTGCCCATCTCGTTCGCCTGCCGAGCCGCCAGCCAATTGCTGGCCTGACCCGTGACGAACAGGGCACAGGCCATGACATCGACCTGATACAGCGTCAGCATTAGAAACGTGCCCAACAGCCCGGCGGTACGGCCGGGATAGGAGCGATACAACTCCGCCAAGGCCCGCGTGATGGGCAAGAGCACGCCTCCGACCCGGGCAGCGTTGGACGGGATCATGCCGGCCAAGAGGGTGTCTGATGCGGCCAGGGCGTAGCTCAGTCCCAACGTGTTGTGCCCGAGGATACGCACAAACGTGAGGGCAATCCGCCGGGCCAGTCCGGTCTTGATAAGTGCTCGGGAAATGAAAAAGGCCGCCAGCACCAGCCAGACGGTGGGGTCCCGGAAGCCGCCCAGGGCCGTTTCCATCGCCTCGACAGGTGCGGGGCTTTGTCCCGGTCCGGGAGGCAGGGCATCGACGAGAACCGCTACGATCAGTGCCATCAGCACACAGGCCCCGCCGGGCATCGGCCGCAGCATCAGGGCCAGGACCGTCGGCACGAAAATGGCGAACAGCCGCCAGCCCCACGGCGGAACCGACTCCGGCTTCAAACCGCCCGCCACGTCCAGAAGCCAGAGGGCGATGCCGACGCCGACGATGAGTAACCATGCCCATCTCGGAGGCAGAGCCGGGCCTTCGCCGACTGGATCGCTCCGGGGAGCTTCGGGGCGGGTTGAGGAATCGGACGCAGGATTCGGCTCTGCCATGAACAACCGGAGTCGGCTTTGGGGCGATTTTGCAGGTTTCTTTGACAACGGGGCATTTATGGCCCATGCTAAGTTTGAATTAGCCGCAGTGTTGTTGCAATCCCGTCTCCTTGCGGCGTCGAAGCGACCTGACCCTCGGGTCCCCAGGCGCGCTTCCGGGTATGGACTGGCCCGTGACCAGCCCGGTTCCAGGGAGAACTCCCCATGACGACGACGTCTCTCGGTTCCTGCGAATGGTTCGTGTGGGACTTGCGCCGCAGCGGTCTGGTAGAACGTGACCTGGTCGATCAGATCGTCGGCGATTTCCTAGCCGCTCATCCCCAGGCCGAACCAGCGCAGCTGGCCGATCATCTCGTCGCGCAAAACATCCTGACCCGCTTCCAAGCGGACACCATCCTGCAAGGCAAATACCAGGGACTGGTGCTGGGGTCGTATGTGGTCTGGGACACGTTAGGCACCGGCAGCATGGGCACGGTGTACAAGGCCCGCTCCAAGACCGACAATTCGTGGTACGCCGTCAAAGTGCTGCCCCGTCGCAGCATGTGGAACATCCGCCTGGCCCGTCGCAAGGTCCGCGAGTTCGAGCAGATTCGCCATCCCGCCGTCGTCCCCTTCATCGACGTCGGTACTTCCGGCAGCATCCATTACCTCGTCTGGCCGCTGGTCGAGGGGGAACCGCTCAGCAAGCTCGTCGAGAGCCAGGGAGCGTTGTCGCCCTCCCTGGCCGCTTACATCGCCCTCCAGACCGCCGAGGGCCTCGAAGCCTGTCACCGGCGCGGGATTCTGCACGGCCTCATCAAGCCGTCCAACATTCTCCTGACGCCGGACCATCGCGTTCACATCCTCGACTTCGGCATCGGGGTATTGCTGGCTGAGACGGAAAACGAGTCGGTAGTGGACACGATGTCCACGGCCAACGCCATGGCAAGCGGTCTCGACTGTGCCAGTCCGGAAGGCATCATGGATCCGACGCAAATGACCGCGGCCTCGGACCAATACAGTCTCGGCTGTGTTCTGTACTACTGCCTGACCGGGCAGGTGCCGTTCCCGGGCTCCAACGCCGTCGAAAAGATGATGGCTCACCAGACCCGCCAGCCTCGACCCATCAAGGACCTGGTCCCGGACGTGCCGGATGAATTGTGTGCCATCGTTGAACGACTCATGCAGAAAAAACCGGAAGAGCGTTACAGCTCGATGAACGAGGTCATCGTCGAGCTTCGGCCATTCGCCGCGGAACTGCTGGCCGCCGCGGTGACGGTGTCGAAGCCGAAAACAACTGCTCCTCCGGCGGTTGCCGCCCCGTCCCCTCAGCGTCCCACGCCGCCACCCGCAGCGCCTCCCAGGCCGACTCAGGCCCCGCCTCGGACTACCGCTCCCCACGCTCCCAATCTGGCCCTGCCGGATCGCCGCTCCCTGGAAACCACGGTGCCTGCGTCGGCCAACGGGTTGCCGTCCCGGACGCCGGAACCGACCCCCGCCCACCGTGCCGCTCCGCCCCGGCCCAATCTCCGCGAGCTGCCTGGCGGACCCGGCGACCGTTCTGGCCGCATGTCGGAGGATCGTATCAGCCTCCTGCTCGTCGTCGGGCTGGGCCTGCTCGCTTGCGTGATCGGCTGGCTGCTGGCCCGATGGGTCTGACCACGGACGGCCTGGACGAACTAGTCGCTTTCTTTGGGAAAGTCCGTGCCTTGCACCGTGGCTGCGTCGCCGCTGCCGCCTCCGCCGGCCTCCTGCGGTTGTTTCCGCCGAAATAGCCGCGTAGGATGCTGAAGGAACCCATCGAGAGAGGAGGCGCGGCCATGACGCACGTCGCATCGAGCCGTCCTGGAGTGCCGCTGTGGCACCGGCCGTGGCTGGACTTCTATCCGCCCGACGTCCCGGCATCCCTGGTTTATCCGAACATTCCCGTTCACGCGCTCTTGCAGGAAACCGCGTCGCGCTTCCCGCAGCGGCCCGGCTGCACGCTGTTCGATCAGACCTACACCTTCGGGCAACTGGCTGAACAGAGCCGTCGCTTCGCCGCCGCCCTCCGGCATCTGGGCGTAGGACCAGGCGCACGAGTCGGCATGTTGCTGCCCAACATTCCCGAATACATCATCGCCCTCAACGCCGCCTGGGTGACCGGGGCGTCCGTGCTCCAGCTCAGCCCGCTGTTCGTCGCCGAGGAAGTTTCCCGACTCGTCGAAGCGACCGAGTGCCAGATCGTGATCGCCCTGGACTTGCTGGCTCCACAAGCCCTGCCCGCCCTGCAACACGGACCGCTGGAACATCTGATCGTGGTGACGCTGGCTCCACGGCTCCCCGTTTGGAAAGGCTGGTTGTATCACGCGGAGCGCCTCCGGCGGGAGGGATTCAGCTGGCCCCGGGACGATTTCCGGATCCACAGCTTCGACCGGCTGTTGCGCTTGGGGTCGCCCAGTTTTCTGCCTCCTTCGATTCATCCGGCCGAGGACGTCGCCCTGTTGGTCCCGACGGGCGGAACCACCGGCTTCCCCAAGATCGTGATGTTGACGCATCGCAATCTGGTGGCCAATGCCTGCCAGTTGAAAGCCTGGTCGCGGGGTCGGGATGGGGAAGACAGCTTGCTCGCAGTGCTGCCGTTCTTCCACACTTACGGCCTGAGCGTGTGCATGCTG
The DNA here is from genome assembly GCA_937944855.1 of uncultured Planctomycetota bacterium. Classification (GTDB taxonomy): domain Bacteria; phylum Planctomycetota; class Planctomycetia; order Gemmatales; family HRBIN36; genus JANWWR01. The sequence goes on along the minus strand of CALFAY010000015.1, from coordinate 82,746 downwards.
TCGGCGACGGCCATCGGAGCGACGATGCACCTGCACCCGCGCTTCGACGCCCAGGCGGTGCTCGACCTGATCGCCCGGCATCGACCTCGCATGATGCCGGCCGTCCCTGCCATGCTGGGGGCCCTCAACCGCGTGCTCAAGGACCGGCCGGTGGATTTGTCGTGCATTGAAAACGTCATTTGCGGGGCATCGGCCCTCGACCCGGGCGTGCGCGCCGAGTTCGAGAAGTACGGGGCCAGAAACGTTGTGGAAGGCTACGGCTTGTCCGAAGCCAGCCCGGTGACGCACGCCAACCCGATCGGCGGCGAGAACCGCCCCGGCACAGTCGGCCTGCCGCTGCCCGACACCGAGGCCCGCATCGTCGATCCGCAGACCGGCACTCAGGAGATGCCTGTCGGCGAAGTCGGCGAATTGCTGGTTCGTGGTCCGCAAGTGATGAAAGGTTACTACAACAATCCGCAGGAAACCGCGCGGGCCTTGCGGGACGGCTGGTTGTTCACCGGCGACCTGGCCCGCCGCGATGCCGACGGCTACTTCACCATCGTGGACCGCAAAAAGGACATCATCAAAACCTCGGGCTATCTGGTCTATCCCGCCGAGGTCGAGGAAGTGCTGATGCGGCATCCGGGGGTACGGGAAGCGGCGGTCGTTGGCGTGTCGGACCGGGAACGCGGCGAAGTCATCAAGGCGCTGGTCGTGCCCCGCAACGGCCAACTCGACCTGGCCAGCCTGGAGCAGTTCTGCGCGGAGCACCTGGGCAAGCATAAGCGGCCCAGACAGTTCGAGATCGTCAAGGAGCTGCCCAAGAACTTCCTGGGCAAAGTGCTGCGTCGGCGGTTGCGAGAAGGATCGGCGACATGAAGCGCGTGGCGATCGTCGAGGGAACTCGGACGCCGTTCGTCAAGGCGTTTGGGACCCTTGCCGACGTGCCCGCCGACGAACTCGGCCGGCAGGCGGTCCTCGGGTTGTTCCGTCAGGCCGACATCGCCCCGGATCGCATCGATCAGACCGTTTTCGGCAATGTCATCTCGCCTCCCGACGCTGCCAACATCAGCCGCGTCATCGCCCTGCGCGCCGGCATTCCCCAGAATCGCATCGCTCACACCGTGCATCGCAATTGCGCCTCCGGCATGGAGGCGATCACCACAGCGGCGCAGTTGATTGTCCTGGGCGAAGCAGAGCGGGTGTTGGCTGGCGGCGTCGAGTCGATGAGCCAGGCTCCGCTGCTGTTCAGCCGGGAAGCGGCCCGCCAATTCCTCGCCTTGGGCAAGGCCAGGACTTGGACGCATAAGGCAGCCGCTCTTCTGGGATTCCGGCCTCGTCATTTCCGCCCCGTGCCGTCGCTCAAGCTCGGCCTGACCGATCCGATCCGCGGTCTCATCATGGGCGAAACCGCCGAAGTGCTGGCCGAAGAGTTCGGCATCACCCGCGAAGAGCAGGACCGTTTCGCCTTGGAAAGCCATCGTCGGGCCGTAGCTGCCCAACAGAGCGGACGGCTGGCCGAAGAGATTACCCCCCTGGAGCCGCAAGGTGCCGCTTCTGTTCTCGGTCGCAAGGTCGAAGCCGACATCGGCCCCCGGCCGCAGCAGACGTTGGAAGACCTCGCTCGCCTCAAGCCGTACTTCCGCAAAAATGGCACAGTGACGGTCGGCAATTCCTGCCAAGTGACGGATGGAGCAGTCGCCCTCCTGCTCATGCCCGAAGAACTGGCGCGAGCTGAGGGACGCGAACCGCTCGGCTATCTTCGTGCTTTCAGCTACGCCGGTTGCGATCCGAAGCGGATGGGCCTCGGTCCCGTCTTCGCCGTCGCCAGGCTGCTCCGCAAAACTGGACTCACCTTGAAGGACTTCGAGTTGATCGAGTTGAACGAGGCGTTTGCCGCTCAGGTGCTGGCCTGTTTGAAGGCTTTTGCCTCGGACGAGTTTGCCCGGAGATTCCTCGACCGTTGGGAGGCCATCGGCGACATCGATCAGCAGCGGCTCAACGTCAACGGCGGGGCCATCGCGCTCGGCCATCCGGTCGGGGCGACGGGAGCGCGTCTGGTCCTGACGCTGCTCAAGGAAATGAAGCGCCGCAATCTGCATCGCGGCCTGGCGACGCTGTGCGTCGGCGGCGGACAGGGAGCCGCCCTGCTTCTGGAGCGCGATTGAACGCCCGACGGGAACCCGGAGGAAGGATCGTGTGGTATCAGTCTAACGATCTTCGTCTGGAACGCACGGATGCGGATACGGCGGTGCTCTGGTTCGACGTGGCCCATCAGCGCTACAACATCTTCACGCTCGCGGTGCTCCATCAACTGGAGGCGGCGTTGGATGTCCTGGCCGGTTCGCCGCCGCGTCGGTTGCTGGTCCGCAGCGGAAAATCGAGCGGCTTTTTTGCCGGGGCGGACCTTCGAGGTTTTGCGGCGATCGCCGCGCCGGCTCAAGCCGAGCATCTCTCTGGACTGGGACAGCGGCTGTTCCGGCGTCTGGCCGAACTGCCCTGCTGCACCTTCGCGGTGATCTTCGGGCCGTGCCTGGGCGGCGGACTGGAACTGGCGTTGGCCTGCGATTACCGCCTCGTCGTGGACGGGCCCGATACCGTGCTCGGCTTTCCCGAAGTCGAGTTGGGCCTGATTCCCGCCTGGACGGGCTGTCAGAGCCTGCCCCGGCTTCTCGGCATCGAAAAAGCCCTCAAAGGCATCCTCACGGGCCGCAAATGGAACGCGCAGGATGCCTGCAAAGTCGGTCTGGCCGACAGGCTCCTGTCCGCCGGAAGCGAGATGCAGGCGATTCCTTCCGAGATGCTGACGGACTTGCCGATCCGAAAACGAGCCTGGACGGTCCAGGCGGCGCGTTCGCTCCGGCAGACGCTGCTCGAACGCAATCCCCTGGGCCGGGCCTTGCTCTTCCACCTGACCCGCAAGACGCTGGCCGCCAAAGTCCCTGACGACATGCCCGCTCCCGCCGCCGCCCTCAAGGCCGTGGAGACCGGCATCCGCTTCGGCCTGGAGGCCGGGTTGGCCGCCGAACGTCGGGCTGCCGCGGAACTGTCGCAGTCGGGAGCCTGCCGACAACTCATCGGCTTGTTCTTCGTCCGAGAGCGGTACCGCAAGATGCCGCCTCATCTGGCCGATGTGCCCCGCCCGGAGATCCGCAAAGTCGGCGTCGTCGGAGCCGGCGTCATGGGCGCGGGCATCGCTCAACTAGCCCTGGTCCGCGGCTACTCCGTCGTGCTCAAGGATGTCAACGCAGCCGCTCTCGAAGCCGGAATGCGGCGCATCCGAGAACTGTGTGACAAGGCCGTGTCACGTGGCATCCTGAGTTCCGCCGACGCCCAGCATCGGCTCCAGAATCTCACCGCGACAACCGCGTGGGACGGCTTCAGCGATGCCGATCTCGTCATCGAGGCCGTCGTCGAAGATGTCGCAATCAAGCATCGGGTGTACCGGGAGTTGGAGGAAGTCCTTCAGCCGCAAGCCCTCCTGGCCACCAATACCTCGTCGCTGAGCCTCCGCGACTTGTCCGCAGGGTTGAAGCACCCGGGGCGCTTCGGCGCCCTGCATTTCTTCAACCCGGTCCACAAGATGCCCTTGGTCGAGGTCGGGCATACCGAACGCACCACCGACTCGACTCGGGCGGCCCTGACGGCGTTCGCGATTGATCTGGGCAAAGTCGTCGTCCAGGTCGGCGACAGCCCCGGCTTCGTCGTCAATCGTGTTCTGCTGCCCTACCTCTACGAAGCAATGCGTCTGCTGCTTGAAGGGGCTGAGCCGCAAGAAGTGGACCGGGGCATCCGCCGCTTCGGCATGCCCATGGGGCCGTATGAACTGCTCGACCAGATCGGTCTCGATGTGGCCGCCCATGTCACTCGTTCCCTGCAGCCGCGCTTCGCCGACCGTTTCCCCGGCGACCCGCCGTTCGACCGGCTGGTTCTGGCCGGTCTGCTTGGTCAGAAAAGCGGACAAGGCTTCTATCGCTATAGCGACGGCAAGCCCCGTCCCCACGCCGCCTGGCGGGCGTTGCTCGACATCCCAACCGGCCTGCGGCTCCGTCTCGATTCCGAAGACCTGCGGGAACGGCTCACCTACCCGATGCTCAACGAGGCCGCGGCGTGTCTGGGCGAAGGGATCGTCGCCGAGCCGCAGGACGTGGACGTGGCGATGGTCTTCGGCACCGGGTGGGCCCCGCATCGCGGCGGACCCCTGCACTACGCCGATCAGCTCGGCGTCGGGAATCTCGTGGGGAGTTTGAAAGAATTGGCTGAGCGTTTCGGGCCGCGCTTCCGACCGTGCGACGAGCTGGTTCGCCGCCATGCTGAAAGTCGGCCCTTCTATCCCCCGGAGCATTGGCAGAAGCTGACGGCCTGATTGCGGCTCAGCGAATTGCGGGTATCATGCTCCTGTCCGCTTCGTGATTCCCGGCCTGCCAGGAAGGACCGGATCATGGCCCGTGCGAAAATGCCCGTCGTGCCATTGCACGCTCTCACCCCCGACACTTTGGCCGACACGTTCGCCGTGCTCATCGAACGGAGCCGCAGCCAGACCCGCGACGGCAAGCCCTTCTATACTTGCCGCTTCCGCGACAAGCTGCGCACCGTCAGTTGCATGATCTGGGCCGACAGCCCCTGGTTTCCCGCCTGTGAGCGCGAATGGCGGGAAGGCACCTGCTACAAGCTCCGCGTCACTTACGGAGAACACGAAAAATACGGCCCGCAGATTGAACTGCACAACCTCCGCGAAGCGACGCCGGCGGATCGGAGCGACGGTTTCGATCCCGTGCAACTGGTTGAGTCGTCCCGTTTCGATCCCGCCTCGATGTTCGCCGACCTCCGCACACTTGCAGAAAGGGAAATCGCAAGCGAGCCGCTTCGCCGCCTGGTGACGGCCCTTCTGGACCGTCATCGGGACAAGCTGCTGACGCTTCCCGCCTCCGAGCGGCACTATCCGTTCTGCGGCGGATGGTTGGAGCACGTCCTGTCCGTCACCCGTGCTTGCGTCCGCCTGGCCGATCATTACCTGGCCCATTACTCGGCTTCCCGACCGCCGCTCAACCGAGATTTGGTCCTTGCCGGGGCGATCCTGCATGACATCGGGCGGGTCCTCGAACTCGGCGACGAGCCGATCCAGCCCCAGCCGACCGTGCCCGGCCGTCTGTTCGGTCATCTGCTTTTGGGTCGGGATCTGGTCCATCGGACTGCCTCGGAACTCGGCGACATTCCGCCCGACCTTTTGCTGCTCCTGGAACACGTCGTCGTCGCCCATTTGGCCTTGCCGGAATGGGGATCGGTCCGGCTGCCTTTGATTCCCGAAGTGCTCATCGTCCACCATGCCGACGACCTCGACGCCAAACTCGAAACCTACCTCCGCTGTCTGGAGCGGGACGTCAATCCCGGCCCGTTCACGGCCCGCGATCCGCTCATCAACAAACCGCTGCTGAAAGACCGGCCCGATCTGACCGCTTCCACTCCATCTCCTTGATCGTGCCTATCATTGCCTGTGGAGCAATCAAGGAAAACTGACCATGAGCGATGACATCATCATCAGTCCGGACGTGCTGCGTGCCAATCGTCTGCCGCCGAATCAGGTCCAGACGCGGAAATGGCCGGTGCTGCACGCCGGCACTGTACCCCGCTTCGACCCGGCGACGTGGCGGTTTGAAGTGACTGGCCTGGTCGAGCGGCCCTGGTCCTGCAGCTACGAGGAGTTCCGTTCCCTGCCGACGGTCCGGGTCCGCGCGGACATGCACTGCGTCACCCGCTGGAGCCGTCTCGACAACCTCTGGGAAGGTGTCTCCACCCGCACAGTGCTGGAAAAAAGCGGGGTCAAGCCCGCGGCCCGCTTCGTGTACTTGATCTGCGAGCCGCCCTATCCGGGTGAACCGCCCTTCACGACGAATCTGCCCCTGGAGGATTTTCTCGGCGCAGACTGCCTGTTCGCCTGGGGCCACGATGGCAAGGAACTCGAACCCGATCACGGCTGGCCGCTGCGGCTTGTGGTCCCCCGGTTGTATGCCTGGAAAAGTGCCAAGTGGGTCCGCGGCATCGAACTGATGGCGGAGGACCGGCCCGGCTTCTGGGAGAGCTGGGAGAACGGCGGGTACCACATGCGGGGCAATCCCTGGCCTCCGCCCGGCGTCGCGGACGGTGAACGCTTCCGCACGGACACGCCGCCGTCATTCTTCGGCCTGTGACACCCTCCTGTCGCTGCTGCGGCCATCCAGGTCGGGCGGATGAGTCGTTTCTGGTCGGGTCAAGAAGCCCCAGTTGAGGGCCTGATCCTGAACGTAGTTCTTGCCCAACGTCAGGGCGGTCATCGCCTTGGCCATTTCGTAGCCGAGGTAGAAGGCGTGGCTGGGGTCGATCCGCTCCCGGGCCTGCATCTGGCGGAAAAGCTCGAACGGATCCTCGCCGACGAGATGCATCGAGCGGTTGATGACGTGCAGTTTGCCGTCCTCGGCGAAGATGCGGAAGTTGCGGTCGGTGATGCGGCGGGCCAGGTCGGCCAGGGCGTCAGCGCCGAACTTCCGCAGACGCGGATCGCGGAGCACGACCAGGTTCGGCTCCAGATGCTTCGGAAGCACGCGATGCCTGACCGCATGGTAAACCAGCCGACGGGCCAGATCAAGTTCCCGCACACTGGTCGCCGCCCAATTCGCCACCGCCGTCGTCAGCACGCTGCGGATGCCGAGTTCCTGACAGAATCCGGCCAGGAGCACGTTGATCCCGGCGGAATCGCAGTCGGTCAACTCGGTCAGGTTGCCGACGCCCATGAGCATCTCGGCCTGCGGATGGCGAATGCGGGTTTCCAGATACCGGCCCAGGGAAGCGGCGAAGCCGAAGCCGATCGGTTCCAGGATCGGATCGAGGCGGAAAGGGACGCCCCAGGACTGGAGACGTTCGGCGGTCCGCTCCAGGCTGTCGAGGTCGGAGGGGCTGTCGGGAATGACGACCACTTCGACTCCCCAATCGCGGGCCGCTTCGAGATTGGAAGCGTTGACGCTGAGCACGAGTTCGGCCCCGGACCGGACGGCGTCGCCGATCTCGACTGGATCCATGCTGTCGATGGAGACGCGAAAACCTTCCTGTCTCAAGGCCCGCACAGCGTCGCCGACCCCCGACCAGCGGGCGCCTGGGTCGCAGCCGAGGTCGATGACATCGGCTCCTTGGTTCTGATAATGACGAGCCTGTGTCAACAGATCCTGCCAGGAAAACCGGGGAGCGAAGTTGATTTCCGCCAGGATTTCGAGGTCGCACCGGCCATAGTCTTCCTGCCGTTTCAGCCCGAAGTAATGGGGCAAATCCCGGAGATCGTCGGGCCCGCGCTCGACGACGGCCCGGGTCCGCTCGCGCAGCGGCGTCAAATCGCCGGCGCACAGGCCGGGCAGAATCACCTTGTCCACGTCGTCTGAGATCGTCAAGTGCCGGGCGATCCAGGCCGGCGTCAGCAGGGCGGCCACGGTGATGTTGAGCACGGCCACTTCGTGCTCGAAACCGACCTTCGGAGCGAGATCGGCCAGCACCGCCCGCAACGCCGGCTCGGCCAGTTTGCCGGTCACGAACAGATAACGCATCCCCTGACTCGTATCATTTGATCCACTTCTTCGGATAGCCCTCCAGCACGGAACCCGGCGGCGGCTTCCACAGCACCACCTCGTCGATTCTCCGGGCCAGTTCGAAATCGTGATCGGTAATGCCGCGGACGCGGTGGGTCTGGAGCTTTACCGTCACTTGGGCGTAGCCGAGAACCAGATCGGGATGGTGATAGGCAGCGTCGGCCAAGAACGCGATCGTGTTGGCCAGCATCAGCGTGTGCGCCCAGCCCGGGGTTTGGTAGGTGCGGCGAATCCAGCCGTCCTTGAGTTCCCAGCCCGGAAAGTCCTTGAGCTTTTCGACGATTTCCTGCTCCGTATAAACCTTTTCCTCGCGCATGGCGGCACCCTCCAGACAAGGTCGTTGACGAAACCGGGCTTCCTAAGTACAGGAGCCAAGCCAGATCCTGTCCGCTTGTGTAACCCTTTGTTCAGAGGTTATACTAACCGCTGGTAGGATGCGTGGCGAATACCCTCATCTTAGTGGCGTACCCTTGGGCCTCCCGAAGCGAGGAGGGCTTTGTCATGCGGCTGGGAAGTGTGGTGTGCGTGGCGTTGGCGGTTGTGATCGTGGCTGGAGAAGGCCCGGCCCAACAGAGCGGCAGCGGCAAAGGCAATCCCAATGTCGTCCGCAATCGTGTGTTCCGGCTCAAGAACTTCGACCCGGAACGGGCCGTGGAGGTTCTGGAGGAGTTGCTGACGGAACCGCCCGAGGTGTTTATTCCCAATCCCAACGCCAGCAGACGGCGGGGTAATCAACCCGACGGTCCGCCGTACCTTCGGGATCCGCTTCCGGGGTCCGGTGTCGGTCCGGGAGCTGGGCCGGCAGCGGGAGCGGCCACGCCGTTCGGAGGCGGAACGGGAACCAACCCCGGCGGCCAAGGCGCGGCGGATCAACTTCCCATGCCGACCGGACCCGGGGCCGTGATCCCCTACCCCCGCCTGCCGCCTCCGCCCGGTGGTCTCGGCGGTTCCGGTCAGCCCAGCGGCATCCCCTCGGGTGCATCGCCGATGGCACCGACCCTGCCGCGTCCGCCCGGCGTTCCGGGATTCGCCGGTCCCTTTGGCGGGGGCAACGCTCCGGCCCCGCCCATCGGCCCGCCGGAACGCTACCGCATCGCCGTGGACGGCAAGAGCAAGACGATTCTGATGCGGGGACTCGAACCGGACGTGCTTGCTGCCGCTGAACTGTTTACCGTGCTCGACCTGCCCGAGGACCAGCCGATCCCCAAGCTCTCGCACATCCGTGCCTTTCGCCTCAAGGAAGCCAATCCGCGGAAGGTCGCCGAGCAGATGGAAAGCCTCGGAACGGCGGCCCGGGTGGTTGCCGTGCCGGAGTTGAATCTGGTGGTCGCCTACGGTCCGGAACAGGAACTCAAAGACCTTGCCGACGCCATTTCCGCCCTCGACACCACCGACCCGGACCAGCCCGATTCCGACAAGCCGAAAGGAAGCGGTCAAGCCGCGGGGTCCAATCGCAAGGCGCAGCCGGAGGAAGAGGACGGCAAGCGTCCCAAGAACGAGGGGCCGACGTATCGAGATCGGTGAGCAGCGTCACCACGCCGCGGAGCGAGAGGTCCGGCTCGTCAAGCCGTTCACAATGACGTTCCGTGTCGCCCACAGCAGGCCGAGATACCACAGATAGGAAATCACGCTTCCAGCCCCAAGGACCAGCAGCGGCCCCAACTGCAAAACCACGCCGAAATCGCTTTTTCTGATGCCCTTCTGAAGCAGACGCGGATCGAAGTCCACCGTCACGATCTGGAGTGTAATCCCCAGGGCGAGTGCCAGCAGTCCGAGCGTGATGAGCAGGTAGGCATTGGCCGACCAGACCAGGAAGCGGTTGTCGAAGCACTGTGCGCAAGCCCTTAGAAAGAAGATGAACAGCACCGTCGCCCCCAGGCTCAGCAGGCCCGAGGCGATCGAGACGTAATGGCGGGCCTCCAAGCCGGGCTGTGCCGCAGTGGGTCGGCTGTTGGCCAGCTCGTCCAGACCGCCGAGCCACCCGCCGAGAACGCCCAGAACAGGCGCGGCCAGCAGACACAACAGACTGGCGAACAGGAACGGCTTGGCGTGGCGGCGTTCCGGGGCAGCCAGGCACTTCCACTGGCCCGACAACATCAGCCAAAAGCCGTACAACCAGCCCAGTCCCAGGGCCGATCCGCCGACGTAGGCCGCGATCAGCCCCCACTCCGCCTTGGCATTGATGCCACGCATGGATTTCATCAGGTCGGGCAGGATCAACAGGCTCACCAGAAAAACGAAGGCCAGAAGGATCTGCACCCCGTTGCCGAGCAGCATTCGGCCTAGGCCGTCGGCCACCTCCTGCCAGCCGGTCTCCAGCCCGTGGTTGTTCTCCGTGTTGTAGCCGGTTTCGTCGGGCAGCGTCCTGGGCATGGGCAAGGTGGTCACGGCAGACTCTCCCGATGGCGGAACCTCTGCGGCGTCGGCTTCATGGCCGACCATCAAAAGCATAGGTCACGAATCAGAGAGACTCGGGGCCAAATCGGTCGCCGACCTGGACCGGATGGCCGCGAAGGAACTCGGCCGTGGTCATGGGCTTTTTCCCGGCCGGTTGGACGATCAGGGGACGCACACAGCCATCCCCGGCGGCGATGAGGACGCCGTCGGCAGCGACCGCCACCACCGAACCCGGTTCCGCCAGCGCAGGTCGTAAGCCCTGCGGTTCCGCCTTCAGCACGATCAACCGTAGCGGCGGTTTGCCGGGGTGGTGCAGGAAGGTGTACGGCGTCGGCCACGGCTGCATCGCCCGGATTTGACAGCACACCAGATGAGCGGGTCGGCTCCAGTCGATCAAGCCGTGTTCTTTCTTGAGCTTGGGAGCCTTGGTGACAAGCCGGGGATCCTGCGGGATGCCGCGGACCTCGCCGACCGCCATTCGCTCCACGACCTCGACTGCCAGCCGCGCGCCGATCTGGGCCAGGCGGGCCTCCAATTGCCCGGCGGTTTCGTCGGGTAGGATGTCCACAGCTTCCTGAGCCAGCATCTCGCCGGCGTCCAGCCTGGTGGACATGCGGATGATCGTCACGCCGGTCTGCGTCTCTCCATGATAGATCGCCCATTCGACGGGGGCTGCTCCGCGGTATTTCGGCAGCAGCGAGGCGTGGACATTGATGCCCCCCAGTGGAGCCGACTCAAGGACTTCCGCCGACAAAATCTGCCCGTAGGCCGCGACCACGAGCAGATCAGGCTGAAACGACCGCACCCCAGCCACGCCCTCCGGGCTGTTCACCGACTCCGGCTGAAACACGGGAATGTCCCGCTCCACGGCCAGCTTTTTGATCGGTCGGACCATTTCCCGGTCCTTGCCGGCGGGCCGGTCGGGATTGGTGACAAGAGCGACGACGGGATGGCGGGTCTGGGTGAGGGCCAGGAAGGTCGGTTCGGCGAAGCTGCCCGTGCCCATCATCACAATCCGCATCACCGGCACTCCCGCAAACCGCCCAAGCGAGCAAAGGGCTTCGGACCCCGGTCCACCTTACAGCCGAACACAGGACCACAGCCCCTCGTCAACCGACCACAATCGGTTCCTTTTCCAACGCTTTCAATTGCCGAATGAGTTCCGCATCCGAAGGCAAGTCGCCGCGTTCCTGAGCGCGCCGGTGTTCCTTCTCGAAGGCTTCGAGAACGGCTCGACTCGACAGCTTCGCTCCGGGACTGAAATAGTCGATAAACAGCTTGCCGTGCAGATGGTCGGTTTCGTGCTGGACGATCCGCGATTCCAGATCGGTGACAACGCGGTCGATAAGTCGGCCCTCGGCATCGTAGGCCTGTACCCTCACCTGCCTGGCCCGCCGCACCTTCTGATACAGATCGGGAAAACTGAGACAACCTTCCTCCGCCTCGACGATCCCCTTGGGGTCGCTCAGTTCGGGATTGATGAAGACCTGCTCCTTGTCCCGCTGCTGGGGATCGCCGGTCGGATTCATGACGAAGACCTGGAAGGGCAAGGCGACCTGCGGCGCGGCCAGTCCGAGACCCTGATGCTCGTACATGGTTTCGAGCATCTCGGCGACGATCTTGCGGAGCGCAGCGTCGATCAAGCTGATCGGCTTGGCCGGATGACGTAACGATGGATGCGGATACTTGACGATTTTCAGGGCCAACGCAGAAACCTCTTTGCAAGCGTGAATTGCCAGCGTCTTCCTGTATTCCATCATATGCAAAGCCGCAAGCGTTCTCGCAAATCAGGCGGCACTTTGCGGTCGAGGATTTTTTGAATCTGGGGAGCGTGATACCGGGTGCTGAAATGGGCGCAGATGATGATTTCATTGCGGAAGCGGTCCTTGCGTTCGATCAGGTCGTCCAGGTGGATGTGTCCGTACTTGTGGATCTTCTCTCGCCGATGGTTGGGCATGATGAAGCTGACTTCGGTGATAAGCACCTTGGCCTCGTACACGGGCGGGTAGTTGTCCAGACCCGCAGGGGAAGTGTCCCCGGTGTAGGCCACCAGGGGGGTGCGGACCTCCCGCGTCACTTCGACGCCGCTTAACCGCAAGTCGCGGATCTGGTTGCCGCTCAACCCGAAGTATTCTTCCTTGAGCTTGTTCCGCCGGTCCCAGACCACGAAACCGACCGAAGGGATGGTGTGCGCGGTGCGGAAGACGGTGACGACGTGTTCCCGGGACAGGGCGATCTCGTCGCCGGGCAGTACGCCGTGCAGTTCGCACAGCATCCGTCCCCGATCCAGACGGTGCCACACCAGCAGAAGCCTTTTGACGTCGTCGAGCATCTCGGCCGGCAGATAGATGGTGGGCGGGTCCATGCGCATCATGCGGCGGCGGGCGACGTACACCGGCAGGGCGGCGGCGTGGTCCAGATGGGTGTGCGTCACCAGCCATGTCGCTGTGCCCATGAATTCCCACGGTTGAGCGCCCAGGTCGAAACCGAGCTTCAATTCGGGAATCCGCCAATACGACTGGACGGCCGCTCGCGAGTAGCCCTCGATGGTCAGCCCGGCGTGCTGAAGCCGCCAGATGGGAGCGTTTTCGATCATGCCGCTACTTCAGGCCGAGTTCCTTCAGTTGCTTCGGATCGACCGGTGCCGGCGCGCCGGTCATCAGGTCGGTGGCACGCTGCGTCTTCGGAAACGCGATGCAATCGCGGATGTTGTTCAACCCGGCCAGCATCATCACCCAGCGGTCCAGACCCAGGGCGATGCCCCCGTGCGGCGGCGCGCCGAACCGCAGGGCGTCGAGCAGGAAGCCGAAGCGCTTCTTCGCCTGCTCCGGCCCGATGCCCAGGAGATTGAACACCCGCTGCTGCACGTCGGGACGATGGATTCGGATGCTGCCTCCGCCACACTCGTCGCCGTTGATCACCAGGTCATAAGCCTTGGCCCGCACCGAACCGGGATCGCTTTCCAAGCGGTCGAGGTCTTCGTCCATCGGACTGGTGAACGGATGGTGGTTCGCCACCCAGCGGTTCTCCTCCGTGTCCCATTGCAACAGGGGGAAGTCGATGATCCACGCCAGCTTGTAATCGCCGGGCTTGCACAGATTCAACACCTCGCCCAGGTGGTTGCGGACGGCGCTGAGGGCGGCGCAGACGGTCTCTTCCTTGTCGGCCACGAACAGGAGCAGATCGCCAGCCTTGGCCCCGAACCGCTCCCGCAGCTTCGCTTGCACCGCAGCCGGGAGGAATTTTTCGATGGGCGAGTTGAACCGCTCGGCCTCGACTCTGATCCAGGCCAGGCCCTTGGCCCCGAAGCGTTTGGCGACCTCTTCAAGTTCGTCGAGTCCCTTGCGGCTGAACTTGTCCGCGCCGCCGGGCACGCACAGGCCGCGGACCTTGCCCCCGCTCTCCACCGCCGACCGGAACACGCGAAACTCCGTCTCCCCGGCCAGGTCGCTGAGTTCCTGGATTTCCAGGCCGAACCGCAGGTCGGGTTTGTCGTTGCCGTAGCGGAGCATGGCGTCGGCGTACTTGATCCTCGGCAATGGCAGAGGAACCTCGACATTGATGAGTTCCTTGAATACCAGGGCGGTCATGCCCTCGATGATCTCGAAGATGTCCTCCCGCTCCACGAAGGACATCTCCATGTCGAGCTGGGTGAACTCGGGTTGGCGATTAGCCCGCAAATCCTCGTCCCGCAGACAGCGGGCGATCTGGTAGTAGCGGTCGAACCCGGCCACCATGAGAATCTGCTTGTACAGCTGCGGCGATTGCGGCAGAGCGTACCAGGAGCCGATGTGGATGCGGCTGGGCACGAGGTAGTCCCGCGCGCCCTCCGGCGTGCTCCGGCCCAGCATCGGCGTTTCGACTTCGATGAAATTGTGCCGGTCGAAGTAACTGCGGATCAGATGGTTGAGCCGATGCCGCAGAATGAGGATCTGCTGCATCGCCGGGCGGCGCAGGTCCAGATAGCGATACTCCAGACGGATCTCCTCGCCCGGCAGGTCGGCGGAGGTGAGGTCGAAGGGCAACGGATCGGCGGTGTTGAGGATCTCCGCTTCCAAGGCCCGGACTTCGATGTCCCCGGTGGCGATCTTCGGATTGCGCTTGTCGGCGGGGCGAGCGGCGACCTGGCCACGGACGGCGACAACGTACTCGGAGCGCAGCGACCGGCCGATTTCGTGGACCTCCTTGCCAAATTCGGGATCAAAGACGATCTGCGTCATGCCGTAGCGATCGCGCAGGTCCACGAACACCACGCCGCCATGATCGCGGTAGGTGTGGACCCAGCCGCACAGCACCACTTGCTTGCCGACATCACACTGACGCAGTTCCCCGCAGGTGTGGGTTCGCCGCAGTTTTTGCATAGGAATCGGCCCCTTGACGACGCTGCCCCGGAACGGTCCGGGGCAGCAGCAGGGGCATTATAATCGTCGCCGGGAAACCGGCCAATCAACCGAACCGCTCACGGTTTAGCGAACTCGTGCCCGGCGATCTCCATCGGCACCGTGTATAGCGAGGTCCGGGCCGTCACATACAGCGTCTTGCGATCCGGCCCGCCGAACGTCACGTTGGCCGGCTGCTCCGGAAACGCCAGGATGCCCAGCAGCTTCCCTTCGGGGTTGAAGACCTGGATCCCCAGTTGCGACGTGATGTAGAGATTGCCTTTGACATCCACGGTCAGCCCGTCGCCGCCGGTTCCCGTCCGCCCGGACAGCTGCTGGAGCGTGCAGAACACGCGGCCCTTGCCGAGCTTGCCCGGAGCTTCGACGGGGTAGGCCATCATCTCCGCCTGGCCGGTGGGAATCACATACAGCGTCTTCTCATCGGGCGAGAGGATGATGCCGTTGGGATTGGGCAAGTTGTCGATCAACCGCGTCACCTTGCCCTCCGGACTCAGGTAATAGACGGCCGCTTTGCCCTGCGGCAACGGCTGCGGTGCGCGGAAGGTCGGGTCCGTGAAGTAGATGCCGCCGGTGCGGTCGATGACCAGGTCGTTGGGCGCGTTGAACCGCTTGCCCTGATACTCGGAAGCCAGCACCCGCTGCGACTTGCCGTCCGCACTCCAGGCCACGACCTGCCCGTCCATCTCGCAGGCCACCAGTTCGCCCTTCTGGTTGAACATCAGCCCGTTGGCGTGGTTCGACTTGTCCTGGAAGACGCTCAACTCGCCGCGGGGAGTGACCTTGTAGATCTTCTCCGCCGGGATGTCCGTGAAATAGACGTTGCCTTCCCGGTCGGCGGCCGGACCTTCGGTGAACTGGAAGCCGCCGTGCAACTTGACGATCTTGCCGACCGGGCCGATGCCGGGAATCGGCTTAGGTTCGTCCTGGGCGTGGATCGAAGCGAAGCCGAACAGCCAGACGGCCGCCATCCAACCAACCCATCCGATGATCCGTGCTCGCATGGTGCAACCCTCCTGGAAAAGTGATTCACAGCGGACCGAGCATCCTGGCCAGATCCTCCGCGTCGGCCAGGAATGCATCGTGTCCGTGGTCCGACTGTTGTTCGAGATACTCGACGCGAACCCCGGCCTCTCGCATCCGCTCCGCCAGGGATCGTACCTGTTCCGGCGGGAAAAGCCAGTCTGAAGAGATGCCGATGAGCGTCACACGCGCCTGGATCCGGGCCAGGTTCCTCCGCTCCTCGTCCGGCGTGGCGCCCAGATCGAACAGGTCCATGCCCTTGGAGATGACCAGATAGCTGTTGGCGTCGAAACGCCGGACGAAGATTTCCCCCTGATAATCGAGGTAGCCGCCGACGTCGAAACGGTCGGTGAGTCGCTTGTCGGGCTGCTCGCCGTTACGGTTCGGCTTACGGCCGAAGCGCTTGTCGAACAACGCAGGCGATTTGTAGGTACACATAGCAATGGCCCGGGCGAGAGCCAGACCGTGGCTCGGCTGGGCGTCCGGCTCGTACTCGCCGCCCTTCCAGGCCGGGTCGTTGAGGATGGCTTGGCGTTGCAGGTGGCCCAGGGCCAGGCTCATCGCGGAAATCGGGCAGGCCCCGATGGCGATGCAGCGCTCGACCCGCTCCGGGAACCGCACCGCCCAGTCCAGCGCCTGCATGCCGCCGATCGAGCCGCCGATCACCACCCGGACCCGGTCCACGCCGAGATGGTCCATCAGGAGGGCCTGCGCCCGCACATTGTCGCCGATGGTGATGACCGGAAAGCTGGCTCCATACGGACGGCCGATCCGCCGGTCGAGGTCGCGCGGGCCGGTCGAGCCGTAGCAGGAACCCAGGACGTTCGCACAGACGATGCACAAGCGGGACGTGTCGAAGGGCCGGCCCGGGCCGAACATCTCCTCCCACCAGTCGGCGACCCGGGCCGAGCCGGACAGGGCGTGGCAGACCAGCACCACGTTGTCCCGCCGGGCGTTCGGCGTGCCGTACATCGCGTAGTGCAACCGCACGGGCGACAACTCCTCGCCGCAGTCGAGCCGAAACGGGTCGGCCTCGGCGAAGCAGAAGTCGGCTTCCACGGTGGGTTGCAGCGTCATGGAACGACCCCTCAAGCCACCGCCTTGTTGAGCGCCTGATCCAGATCGGCCAGGATGTCGCGGATGTCCTCGATGCCGACCGAGAGCCGAATCAGGTCCGGCGTCACGCCCGTGGCCAACTGCTCTTCCGGCGTCAACTGCTGGTGCGTCGTCGAGGCCGGGTGAATGACCAGCGACTTGGCATCGCCGATGTTGGCCAGCAGGCTGAACAGTTTCACCGAGTTGATGAACCGCTTACCGGCCTCCAGACCGCCCTTGATGCCGAAGGCGATCAAGGCCCCGACGCCGTTGGGCATGTACTTCTTCGCCAAGGCATAGTACGGGCTGTCCTCCAGACCGGCGTAGTTGACCCAGGAAACGGCCTTGTGCTGCCTGAGGAAGCGGGCCACCGCCAGGGCGTTTTCCGAATGGGCCTTCATCCGCAGATGCAGCGTCTCCAACCCTTGCAGGAAGAGGAAGGCGTTGAACGGCGACATGCACGCCCCGGTATCTCGCAATCCCTGGACCCGGGCTTTGATGATGTACGCCATCGGGCCAAAAGCTTCGGTATAAACGACGCCGTGATAGGAAGGGTCCGGCTCGCGGAACTCTGCGAAGCGCGGACTGTTTTTCCAATCGAACTTGCCGCCGTCGATGATGACGCCGCCGATGCTCGTGCCGTGTCCGCCGATGAACTTCGTGGCCGAGTTGACGATGATGTCCGCGCCCCAATCCAGCGGCCGACACAGCGCCGCCGTCGGCGTCGTGTTGTCGATCATGAGCGGGATGCCGGCGTCGTGAGCGATCTTCGCGAGCTTTTCGATGTCGAGGATGTCCAGCTTCGGGTTGCCGATGGTTTCAGAGTAGAGGCACTTGGTCCGGTCATTGATGAGGCCGCGGAGGCCGTCGTAGTCCGCGGCGTCGGCGAAACGGACGGTGATGCCCATGCGGGGCAGCGTGTGATGGAAGAGGTTGTAGGTGCCGCCGTACAACGAGGTGGTGCTGACGATCTCATCCCCGGCCCGAGCCAGGGTCAGAATCGCCAGCGTCTGGGCCGCCTGCCCCGAGGCCATCGCCAACGCGCCGACCCCGCCCTCCAGGGCCGCCATCCGCGCCTCGAAGACGGCGTTGGTCGGATTCATGATCCGCGTGTAGATGTTGCCAAACTCTTTCAGCGCAAACAGCCGGGCGGCGTGGTCGGCGTCGTCGAAGACATACGAAGTCGTTTGGTAGATCGGGACAGCCCGGGCTTTGGTGGTCGGGTCCGGCGTTTGTCCGGCGTGGACGGCCAGGGTGGCGAAGTGCAGGCTGGGTGGCTTGTCGGTCAAAGGTGGCTTCCTCCCAGGTGTGTCCATGACGCGAAACTGCTAAGGACGCTTCATAGCAGGATTTATCGTCGCTGCAAGGGGCTGCCTGGATCGCTTTCCGGTGAAAGAATCAGGCCAGCATGTGGGAAGCCCGCAGCAGGGTCTCCTGCACGATCAGGTCGTGTTCCATGCTGTACTCCGGCGGCTTCTTGCGAGTGACCACGGCGACGAATTCCCGCAGGTCGCTGATCTGGAGCACGGCGGCGGGAGGTTCGAGCCGCTGCCAGTCGGCCTGCCCCACGCGATAGACTTCGAGCGGCTGCACGTTGCGGTTGGGCAGATGGCCGCTGCCCAGGTGCGGTATGACGCACGCCCCTTCCGTGCCGAAGACTTCGATGCGTCGGCAATGCGGAGCGACCTCCAGGGCCGGAACCTCGACAATTGCCCAGGCATGGTCATAACCGAACACCGCTACGCCGTTGTCCACGAACTCTGCCGGCGGTTCGCTGTGATGATGGGCCAGGAACGGTGCGACCGACCTCGGCTTGCCCAGCAGTGTCACCATCATGTCAATGACGTGACCGGCCATCTCGAAGAACATGCCCCCCTTGTACGGCTTCAATTCCTCCACGTACTCCCGGTAGGAGGCGAGGTCTTTCGGCAGCCGGGCGCGGAAAAAGTAGATGCGGCCGTACTCGTTCCGCTTCGCCCGCGCCAGCATCTCCCGCACCGCCGACATGTAGCGGAACAGGTAGATCATCTGGACGTGGAGGTGCTTCCGCTGGGCCAGGTCGATGAGGCGGCGGTGCTCGTCCCCGTTGTCCCCCGCGGGCTTTTCCAAAAGCACCGGATAACCGGCTTCCAGGGCCAGCCGGGCCAGCTTCAGGTTCTCGTACACCCGGCCTTCGACGAGGACGCCATCGAGCGGTTGGCGCAGCAGGGCGTCCGGCGACTCGAACAGCGGCACGCGGGGCAGAATGGTTCCCCATTCCCTCTGGCGTCGGGCCATGACCTCGGCATCGGGATCATGGAATCCGACCAGCGTGAACTCCTCCGGGTTTTCCGCCACCCGTCGCACGATGCCGGTGGCGTGCGTATGCCACATGCCTAACATGCCGAGTCGGAAAGGCATGGCGTTCTCCTTGTCCGCTGCCTGCTGCTTCGGGGAAACGAGCAAACTGCCTGCGGTCACGAAAGCACCGCGTCCACGGCCTGCACCAGCATATCGAGATCGTGTTCGGAATTGTAGAAGTGAGTCGAAACCCGCAGCAAAGGCCCGACCTGATGCTCGATCATGTTGATCTCGATGCGATACCGTTCCCACAAGGCCGAGCGGACCGCCTGCGGATCGGCGACGGTATCTGGAAGACGATAGGCGGTGATCGCTCTGCTCAGTTCCGGGCTTGTCGGCGTGGCCAACTTCAGTCCCTGGCGCCCGTCGAGTCGGCTTCGGGCCAGGGTGGCCAACTCCCGCTGCCGAGCGTGAATGTTTTCCCAGCCGAGGTTGCGAAGAAAGTCCACCGCGTCGGGAACGACCAGCCACGGCGTCACGTCGCGGCTGCCAGAGAACTCGAAGGACCGCTGCCAAGGGCTTCCGCCGAACTGGTTCAGCTCGAAGGCCCTGGCACGGTCGTAGTACCAGCCCCAGCTGACGGTAAGGGGTAGGATGCGGTCTTCCATGCCCGGTCGGACGTAGAGGAAACCTGCGCCCACGGGGGCCAACAGCCATTTGTGGAGATTCGCCCCGTAGAAGTCGCAGCCGATCTCAGTCAGGTCCAGATTGAGCATCCCCGGCGCGTGAGCGCCGTCGATCACGCTGACGATCCCGGCCTGCCGGGCCAGGTCGCACAACTTTCGCGCCGGAAGCACCATGCCGGTCGTGTACAGGACGTGGCTGAAAAACAGTATCCGGGTCACTGGACGGAGTTCCCGGGCGAAGGCGGCGACGATTTCTTCCGGCGACGTGGGCAGCACAGGCAACCGGGCGTAACGCAGCCGCAAGCCCTGCTGCTGGGCGGCCCGTTCCCAGGTGAAGCGAATTGCCGGGTATTCGTGATCGCTGAGCAGAATTTCTCCCGGGGCCTTCACCCGCAGCGGCGCCGCCACGAGGTTCATGGCTGTGGTCACATTGTCGGTGAAGATCAGTTGCGACGCCGGGCAGCCGAGGAGATCCGCCAGACATCTCCGGGCACGGCCAAGCATTTCGCCGCCGCGACGCCAGAGAAAATCGACGGGGTTGCTTTGCATCTGCCGCCGCAGCGCGGTGACCTGGTCGAACACTTGCCGGGCCACGATGCCATACGAGCCGGTGTTGAGATACACCAGGCCGTCGTCGAGCAGCACTTGATGGCGGACGGCCTGCCAGTCAGGTTCCGATGGCGGCGTATGCCTGATTGCCATGTCCTCAAGTTTCCTCAATTGGAGGATTTTTCCGTCCGGTTAGATTAACACCCGGGCTACAAACGGCATCCGGATCGAGGGCAAGAACATGAAAAGCTACACGCATTACCTGACGTTCAACATTCCGTCCAAGATGGCCTTCCGCAACATTACGCCGGAGGTGCAGGAATGCGTCCGCAAAAGCGGGATCCAGGAAGGGCTGTGCCTGGTCAACTCGATGCACATCACCAGCAGCGTGTTCATCAACGACGATGAGCGGGGTTTGCATCACGATTTCGGCGTCTGGCTTGAGAAGCTGGCCCCGTTCAATCCCGATCCGAACTTCTATCACCACAACCGCACCGGCGAAGACAACGCCGACGCCCACCTCAAGCGGCAGATCATGGGCCGGGAAGTGGTCGTAGCCATCACCAAAGGCAAGCTCGACTTCGGCCCCTGGGAGCAGATCTTCTACGGGGAGTTCGATGGCCATCGGCCCAAGCGGGTGCTGGTCAAGATCATCGGGGAATGAATCGGCATCGGTGCGCGACTGACGTAGTGGCCGCTCTGTCCGCCCGTCATGATGCAAGACGAGGCGAGGAAGGGTCCGCGCTGGGCCTGACTGCCTGCGGGGTGATTGGATCCCGAGGGAGGCATGTTTCGGGAAAAATGTTGCGCAACTTGGCCGTGCCTCTCTACGCGGAAGAAGACACGACGCCCGGAAGCGAGCGGTACACAGCGGCTAGCCCAGACAGTACGGAATCTGGAGTGCGAAAATGTTGCGCGGAAGACTTGCGCCCGAGGGAAGCGAAACAGTTTCTTCATCAGCAGCAACTTTTTGTTGGTCAATAGGTTAGGTCAGAAGAAGCAAGCAAGGTCTGGCTGCCAGCACGCCTTGCTGAAATGTTGCGCTACCGATCAGTATCTGATCCGGGGTTTAGCTGCGCTGACCGAGCTTACCTCAGTGAACCTATACGGATCGGCCCAGCCAGATGGCTTGCATCGCCCTTGGTGACAATATGGCAGTCTGCCAAAGCGGTGCCCAAGATGCCGAATTGGCAGCACTGTCTTCGGTGTCGACAATGCGATTTTATAACACAAGTCAAATCAAAATCAGTATTTATGACAATACAAATGAATTGGTACGGCCATTGCTAGGTGGTTGCGTCGGAGGAACGGATCCGGCGTAGGTCACGGGCAGCCGGATCAAGGTCCTCCGCAATGGTTGGTTCCTTTCGGTATGGCCCGTGAACATGCAAGAAAGGAGGTTGGCTATGCTGCCTGTGTTGCGTCGTAATGGTTTGACCACTCAACCGGCCACTTGGCCTGTCAATCGGCTTTCGACCCTGCTCGATCGCTTCTTCGAGGACGACTTCTTCGCTCCCTTGTTCTCGACTCCCGCATGGATGCCGGTCCAGTGGCCGCAGTCCGTCTGGGAGGATGAGCATAACGTCTACATCGAACTCGATGCTCCGGGCATGACCGAGAAGGACATCGAGTTGACGGTGCAGGACGGCTATCTGCGGATCCGGGCGGAGCGGAAGTGCGAGCGGCAGTCGAGCGGGTTCGACACTCGGACTTATGGCCGGTTCGAGCAGCGGATCGCCCTGCCTGCTGCGGTGGACGCTGACAAGGTGACGGCCAAGCTGTCGCATGGCGTCCTGTCGGTGATCCTGCCGAAGCGGGAAGAGGCCCGTCCGCGGCGGATCGAGATCAAGGCCGAGTGACCGGTCTGTGTGTGGCAAGTTGGTGCGAGCGACCCATCTAATGCAGCGGCGTTTCCCTGAAATGTCTCGTCTTTCGGGAAACGCCGCCTTTTTGCCCTTGCATCAGCGGGTTGGAAAGCTTCATGCTGCGGCAAGCATGGGAAGCGGGCAATCCAGAGCGGCGCACAGGATGCGAAGCAGGGCATATTCCCGTTCGGTGAGTTGTCCGTCGGTGCTGACCGCCGCCGCTGCCGCTCGCGTCAACCGCTCCTTGACGGCAGGTCGGGTCCGTTCCAGCAGTTCCACGGCCTGGCGGAAGCGCGACATGGTGCAGGAGTTCCGCTCTGGCAAAGAGGCCCTGGCTTCCGGGTTCCACTGCTTCAGGCCCTCGGCGAAGGCCCTCGCAGCCTGCTCGGGATGGTCATGTCCCTGCCAGGCCAGCGTGCCCAAGACGCACAGAACGGCCTCCCGAAGCGATTCGCCGGTCTGCTCCGCGGCCCGCAACCGGGGAGGCCGGACGCCGAAGGCCCGGTCGAGGTGTTTTTGCAGCACCATTTCCAGGGCGAATTCGTCGAAGCTGATCCGGTTGTCGGCCCGCACCAGAGCTTCGAGGGTGGCGCGGAAGCCGAGATACTGCGGCCTCGACATCATTCGCAGCGCGGGCAGGGAAAGCTGAGCAATCGCTAAGCGACAACCCAGGGATACGGTGCCGGTCCACGGATAGTAATGCAAGACTGTTTGAGCCAACTCGGGGCCGAGCTGGTGCTGCACCGCTTCCATCTGCCTGGAGCGGACCTCGGAGTTGGCGTCGAGGAGGAAGGCCAACAGCATCGCCTGAGCGGAGAAAGGATCACTGAGGGCCTCGCGGATTTCAGGCCCGATCTGCTCCTCGAAGGCAGCGGCGGCGGAGCGGCTGGCCTCGGAAGGACTTCCGATCTGATCGGTGAGGGCAGCGACTTCGACGGCACTCAGAATCACCGGCACGGGAAGCTGCGGCATGCCCGGGAGAGTCAGAGGTTTGCGAGCGGCTTTTTGCGGTTCCGGGGCCTCTTCGGGCGGCAGCAACGGCTTGACCTTGGGATACTTTCCGTCCCAGTGCGGGTCCAGGGCGCGGATGCGCACGTCCAGCGGGGGGTGAGTCGCAAACACGCTTCCGAACCATCGCTGCATGCCATCGGCGAAGAACAGATGGCTCAGCTCTCCCGCCGCTGGATGCCGGACGACCGACCCCTCACGCAAGCCGCCGATCTTCTTGAGCGCTCCGGCGATGCCCTCCGGATTGCGAGTGAACTGCACAGCGGAGGCGTCGGCCAGAAACTCGCGTTGGCGGGACACGGCCGCCTGAATGATGCGGCCGAAGAAGACACCGATCGCTCCGAGAAGGTAGAATGCCAGGCCGATCAGAATCAGGATCAGAATCAACTGTCCGCCTTTGCCCCGATTAGAAGAGCGGCCGCTGCTGCTTCGTGCTGCGAAGTAAAACGTGTAATAGCCCACCACCGACAAGACGAACAAGCCGTAGATCAAGCCGATCAGGCGGATGTTGAGCCGCATGTCGCCGTTGAGGATGTGGCTGAACTCGTGAGCGACCACGCCTTGCAGTTCGTCGCGGTTCAGGTAGTCGAGACAGCCTTGCGACACGCCGATGACGGCATCCTCGGGAGTGAAGCCGGCGGCGAAGGCGTTGATGCTTGGTTCGTCGCGGAGGACGTACACGGCTGGCATCGGGACGCCGGAGGCGATGGACATTTCCTCGACCACGTTCAGCAGTCGTTTCTCTCGAAAATCCCGGGTGTTCATCGTCAACGGCTCGCCGCCCAATTGCAAGGCGATGACCTTGCCGCCGCTGGCCAGGGCGCTGGTCTTGTAGAGGCTGCCCAGGCCGACGATCAGCCCAGTCAGCCCGGCGGAGACGGCCAGGGCCCACGGGTTCCACAGCGAAAGCGGCTTGGTCGGCTCTTCCCTGGGACGAACTTGGCTTTCCTGGTAGCCGTAGCCTTTTTCGAGGTCGGGCTTAGGGAACCGCGGAGTCGGCCAGGGCTTCTTGGTGGAAAATGGAACAGGACCGCTGGGGTCCCCATAGCCGGGAACGGGTCGTTCCAGCGGGGGTTCGGATTGGTAGGGCGAAGGGCGGCGCGGGGGCGGATGATCCGAGTTCAGGTCCTGGAAGAACGCCAGGAGCATCCAGATCGGCCAGTACACGACGCCAATGATGACCACCACGGCCGTCAGAAAGAGGACGACCAGCAGGGTCGTATTGCGGCGGGCCCGCTCCTGGCGTTGGAAGAAGTTCGTGGTCATGGCACTCAGTTAGTGAAGCTGACCCGCGGGGCCTCACGGGAAGCCGAGTCGATTTCCAACAGCTGGGCTTCCTGGAAGCCGAACAGGTTCGCTACCAGGACGGTCGGGAAGACCTCACGCTTGTTGTTGTAAAAGGTCACGGCGTCGTTGAAGGCCTGCCGGGCGAAGCTGATCTTGTTCTCCGTGGACGATAGCTCCTCCTGCAAGGCCATCATGTTTTGATTGGCCTTCAGGTCGGGATAGGCCTCGGCCAATGCGATCAGACGCCCCAGCGCTCCGGCCAACTGCCCCTCGGCCTGACCCAAGGCCCGCATGGCCGCTGGATCGCCAGGATTGGCCGCGGCTTTCTCCCGAGCCGCGAACGCGCTGTTGCGGGCGTTGATGACCGCTTCCAGCGTGCCTTTTTCATGGGCCATGTAGCCTTTGACGCATTCGACCAGATTCGGAATCAAGTCGTAGCGGCGTTTCAACTGCACGTCGATCTGGGCAAAGGCGTTGCGGTACTGATTACGACTTGTGACCAGTCCGTTGTAGGTCGCCACCAGCCATATCACGACCACGCAGAGGATGCCTAGGATGATCAAGATGGCGATGCCGATGCCCATCGGAAGTCCTCCTCGGTCTCGAGTTCTGAATTGACTGCCCGCATTGTAATTCGCCGACTGACAGCCGTCATTGCAAAAGAAAAAGCGGCGAAGATGCGATTTGGTCGCGGAGGAGGCAGCAATCCTGGGGCAGCGCAGCCGCCTCACCGGGTCGTCAGGGATTGCAGGCAGGCGATCAGATCGGCGAGTTGCTCCGGCGTCAAGTTGGCGACGATCCCCTCGGGCATGGCAGACTGTTTCAAGATGGCACGGGATTCGATGTCCTCCTTGCGGATTTCCCGGGGCAGGCCGTTAGGTTCGCGGATTAGTGTCGACTGCGCTCTTTCCCCGACGATAAAGCCTTGAATCACTTGCCCGTCCACCGTGGCAAAAAGGTACGATTCATACCCCTGGGCGATCTTGGCACTGGGTTTGACGATGGATTCGATCAGTTCCTCGGGCTGAGTACGTTTGCCGATGTCCACCAGATGAGGTCCCTTCGGCGTCTGCCCGTCGGCGGTCGTGTGACAGGCAAAACAGGATTGAGCCTTGAAAAGTTGCTCACCTCTCGCGGCGTCGCCCCTGATGGCGAGGGTGCGACGGACCACGGTTTCGTAGGGCAGATTGGCGATCGGATTCGGATTGTTGGGGTCGGCCTGAGGCACAACGACGGGCTTTTCCTCGACGACTTCGGCCTGCAAGTCCAGACGGACGCCGGGCAGTTGGACGCGATGCCGGCGAAGTTGCTCTCGCAAGAACGCGGCGGTTTCCTGATCGGCATCGCTCAAGGCAACTCCGAGCACCCCAGCAATCCGCCTGCTCATCTTCCATTCCACGGGATCGTAATAGGGGCCGGTCGTGTCGGGACGGATGCCCCACCAGGAGCCGTCGTAATCCGCCTCCCGATGATGCAGCCGAATCAGCGTGGCCAGGATGCCCCGCCGCAGTTTCGGGGAGCGAGACGCGTTCAGCTTTCGGATCAGTCCTTCGACAGCTTTCTCACTGTGCATGTACCGCAAAGCCCACAGTGCCCCAGCCGCATACGGTCCATCCAGAGCTTCCAGGCACGCCTCCACGGCATCCAGAGCGAGCAAGGCTCGCACGGCCAGATGAGGCACGACGCGGTCGGGGTCGGGCTGATTCTGCGCCGGCTGACGACGCGGCATCTCCGAACCGCGAGGACGGACGGCCAAGGGCAACAGATGCGGTGCGGCGGATGGGTCGCCGATGCGGCCAAGGCTGATGACGGCATGAGCCTGCACCCGCGGCGCGGGATCAGCCAGGGCCTTGAGAAATGCCTCCCGCGGCAAGTTGGCCAGATGATTTCGGCGATCCGTCAAGGCGCGGAGCGCGAACTCCCGAAGTGGTCCGGATTCCGCCCAGCGTAAAAGCGTCGCCGTGGCTTCCTTGCCGTCCAACTGCTTCAGGGTAAACAGCGCAGCGACGCAGCATTCCAGCGGCGCGGAGGCGTCCTCGGCAAGGCGAACCAGGGCCGAGGAGGTCTTTTCGTCTCGGCCCCGGGCAAGGATTTCACCCTGGACGTGCAGACGCCAGACGGCGTTGGGCGAACGCAGTTGCTCGATCAGATCCGCGACGTTGAGTTGCTTGAGATCAGGCAGCGGCCTGGGGCGAAGGCCTCGTGGCATTGCGGCGGCGACGAAGCCGATGTTCGGTCCCTCGAATCCCACGGCGGAACCGCCACGCCAACTGGCGACATAGAGCCGCCCCTGGGCATCCAGGTCCATGCCCGTCGGTCGAGGGATCCTGAGAAACACTTCCTGACGCAGATCAAACGTCGGTCCGCGGGGGCGTAGGGGATGCAGATAGACTTCGCTGCGTCCCCAGTCGGCGGTGAGCAACATGCCTCGGAAGCGGGTCGGCCAGCGCGAGTCGCCAACCACGACAGCCCCCGAGCCGCCGCCGTTGCCGAAGGAGCCGAGCGTCGGCATGATCTCGTCGGTGAAGTTGGCGAATAAACGGGGGTAGCCATACTCGGCGGTCTGCCACAGCAGACTGACGCGGGTATCCCAGCCGCCGCCGTCGTTGGTGTTGTCCCGGCTGAAGAGGTTGAGGAACGGGTCGATGCCCAGATCGAAGGGATTCCGCAAGCCGGTGCAGTAGATCTCCAGTTCCGTACCATCGGGACGGACACGGACCACGCCGCCACCACGGAGGGAGATCGTTCGGCCATCCTTGCCTTTGGCTTCGAGAATGCCGTCATCGCCGACGCCGATGTAGAGCCAGCCGTCGATGCCGAAGCGGACGCAATTGGTCGTGTGGTCGCCGCCGCGATCCCGGATCAGGCGGGTCGTCAAGCCGGTGACGAGGGTTTCCCGTCTGTCGGCCACGCCGTCGCCGTCGGTGTCTTGGAAGACCGAGAGCGTCGGCGGATGGCAGACCCAGAGTTTGCCGTTGCGGTAGGCCAGACCCCGCGGGTGGTCAACTCGGGCAAAGACCGTGGAGGAGTCGGCCTTGCCGTCGCCGTCCCGATCCACGAGCCGGACGATCCGTCCTCCGCCCGGCGTGCGCCCCAGCGAACCTTGTTCATCGACGGCGACGTAGATCGCCCCCTCAGGCTCGCAGGCAATGGTCACGGGATAGTTGATCGTCGGCGGGGCGGCAAACAGAGTCAAATCGAAGTCGGGCGGACCCTGGACTTCGCTGGCGAAGGTCCGCTCGTCGATGGCCGACGTTGGCCGGGTCAGGCCGAAGCCGCCGGGGTTGTTCGGCCCTCCTCCCGGGGGAGCGAAGTTCAAAGGTTGCGGTTCGTAGCCGCGATGATTTCCCGCCAATTGAGCGGTCACGGAAGCGATCCGACGCTCGACCAAGGTCTTGAGATCCGGCGGCTGGGGTGGCGGTGGACCGAAAACTCCGCCGCCGAAGCCCTGAGCTTCCGGACGCATCCGAGTCGCCTGAGCTTCTTTCTCCCGAACAGGCTTCGTCGCCTGTTCAATCGCGTCAAGCATCGGCGTGAGGCGGTCCTTGGAAAAGGTTTGTTGAAGTTGCTGCCGCAGCAGGGCGAGATACCGTTCCTCGATGTTACGGTCTTTCAGCATCCGCTCGGCCAGGCGGCACTCGCTGGCGTAGGGCTTCCGGATGGTCAGGTCCATCAGCTGATCCGGGCTGCCGAACAGGAGGAAATTCCCTAAAGCGAACTCCAGGTCGCCGGAGAGGAAATGGAACTTGTTCGTTCGGGGATCAAGATAGAGGCAGTAGTTGTGACCCAGGGCGAAGAAGCTCTCCAGATGCGCTGTCAGAGCATGGGCGGTCAGGTAGCGAAGAAACGCTTCGACGTCGAGAAACTCGCCGATGCGACGCCGAAATGCGTCGTCATCGGCCCGATTGCGGCGCAGGAACCCCGATGCCACGAAAGATCTCTCCCGCGACGACCTGACGGGCTTTGCTCGGGTCCAGGGGCATGGCCTGGAGTTGTAAACCGGAGTGCCCCTGCCATTTCTCGCCGCCGAAGCGGTCAAAGCCAATGCGAAGCGGCCGTTTCAGGGACATGGAAGAACTGAAGTAGGTGATCTCGCCGGAGTAGCGGAGTCCTGCATGGCGAGGGGCTTCTCCGTTGATCGTCACCTCGGCTTTCGCCCAGGGAAACTCGACCCCGAACAGGTTCCGCTCTGTCGGCCTACTGGCGGTACTGCGTGGACCAGCAGGGCCGGGAGGCGCACCGAACGGCCCGACCGGAGCGGGCTGCATGGCGGCCAATTCCTCCGCCGAAAGACGCAGATCCACACGCCAAACTTGGCTGGGCCCGAAGATTGGCTTCTTGGTGTCCCCTCCCTCATCGGCCCGCATCGTCTCGGACTGTACCCATGCCAGGGCCAGTCCTCCGAGAATCGCACCGATGCCCCCGGCCGCCCAGCCCCAGCAGAGCGTTCGCCTGGTTTGCAGGGTTCCCATGTCAGACTTGCCCGGTTCCATCTGTCCCCCGTGTCGCACCTGAAACTTCCCGCAGTATCGAGGATTACAGTAGATTCGTCCTTTCGGCGGATAGCTAACCCCGCTTCAGGTGAAAGCGCTCGCAGTTGGGAGAAGAATGAGAGGAATCGCGGAACCCCGATCCGTAATTCTGGTTTACCTGCCAGGGATCAGGGTTGTAACGTAACCCGCTCGGCTTGACCTGTTTTGCCCCAGCTGCTACAACCCGCCAGAACGCGACCGATTAGGCAAGGACGCCTATGAAACGCAGCAGTCAACCGCTGGTGTTGTGGTTCGTGCTGTGGGACCTGATCCTGACCGGAAGCACGTGGATCGGGGCCTATGTGATCCGTTTCCATTCCGGTTGGATCCCCGTCATCCATGAGCAGCCCGACTTCGGCCTCTGCATGGCCGATCTGCCTTTGGTATTTGTCCTGGCCGCGGCGGCATATCACTTCACGGGCATGTACACGGTCCACCGTCTGCGTCGCTTCCGCGAGGAGCTGGTCAGCGTGGCCAAGGGCACGACGCTGTTGCTGCTGCTGATCGTGGCCACGGTCTTCTGGCGGCATCATCCATATGAATCGCGGATCACGATGGCGTTGTTCTACGGGCTGACGTTGACCTCGGTGCTGACGGCTCGCCGCCTGAGCTGGACGGCCATCCGCTGTCTGCGGGAGCTAGGATACAACCAGACGCCGGCCTTAATCGTGGGGACCGGCCGGGTCGCCCGCCGCATCGCCAAGGCCCTTCACAACGCCTCCTGGACTGGCGTTTATCCGCTCGGTTTTGTCGAGGACCAGCCCAACCGCTGGACCAGCGACCTGAAGATTCTCGGCAAGACCGAAGACCTGCCCCGGTTGATCGAGAAACACCGCGTCGGGCATGTCTTCATTGCCCTGCCGCTCAATCGGTATCACGAAGCCCGTCGCGTCTTCGACATTCTCAGCCAGTCGCTGGTGGACGTGCGTCTGGTCGTGGACGCCCCGAGCATGGCGGCCCTAAGTCTGACGACCACGCAGATCGACGGCGTCACCGTCTTGAGCCTGCGGGAAAGCCCCCACTACGGGCTGAACGTGGTGGTCAAACGGGCAATGGACATCATCCTGTCGCTGCTGGCCCTGGTGCTCCTTTCGCCGTTGATGATCGTCATTGCCCTGCTCATCAAGCTCACCAGTCCCGGGCCAATCTTCTACCGCCAGGAAAGGTGCGGCTTGAACGGCAAGCCGTTTCAGATGCTCAAGTTCCGCACCATGCGGGTCGATGCCGAGGCTCAGACCGGCCCCGTCTGGTGCAAGGAGAACGACCCCCGCCGCACGCCCTTGGGCGCATTCCTGCGGCGAACCAGCCTCGACGAACTGCCTCAACTTATCAACGTGCTCAAGGGAGACATGAGCCTGGTCGGGCCGCGTCCGGAACGGCCGGTGTTCATCCAACAATTCAAGCAGACCATTCCCAATTACATGATCCGCCATTGCGTCAAAGCCGGGATCACTGGCTGGGCCCAGATCCACGGTTGGCGGGGCAACACGTCGCTACGGAAGCGGATCGAGTACGATCTGTACTACATCACGCACTGGAACCCCTGGCTCGACTTGCGGATTCTGTTCATGACGGCCATCAAGGGCTGGACGGACAAGCACGCCTACTGAGTTTCCGAGACGGCCCGCCACCGTTGGAAAAAGTCGCAGGCGGCTGTGGCCAGTTCGTCCTTGCGCTCGGTCAGGCGGTGGTCCCCGTCCTTGTACAGCCGAAGTTCCATGTGCGGACAGGCGAACTTCTCAAAGTACTCCAAGACGCGGGAATAGGGCACGATGTCGTCTTGCATGCCCTGAAAGATGAGGGCCGGACGAGCCAGACGGGCCAAAAGCGTTTCGACAGGAAACTGCGGGGATTCCTCGACCAGACCATATCCCAGATCGACGTCCACCCATTCGTTGCGGATGCGGAGGAAGCCTTCCTGCTTCCAGCGCTCCCGCTCGGCGGGAGAGAGTTTTTCCCAACGGGCGGTCAGGAAGTGAAAGCCGGGAGCGATCAGGGCCAAGGCCACGACAGTCTCGGGGCGGCGAAGGGCGAACCAGGCCGACGCCCAGCCCCCCATGCTGGAGCCGACGAGTCCGAGGCGGTTGATGCCCCGGTCGGCCAGGAATGTCCGAACCGCTTCCAGGTCTTCGAGCAGCCGACTGCCGCGAAGCTCCAGCATGGTGCCGCTGGACTCCCCATGACCGCGAAAGTCGAAGGCGGCGAACGTCCAGCCGCGGCGGGCGCAGGCCGCCTCGACCGCCTGGGATTTTTCTCCTCCACGAACCGACCGGAAACCGTGGACGAACACGACGGCAAACGAGCCGGGGTCGGCCTCGAAGGACCAATCGCCCTGAAGCCATTGGCCGTCAGACAGGTTCAGTCGCACGGTTTCACGGCGGCGCATGGGGCATCGGCGTCCTACGAACGGCTCGCGGAAGTTTCCTGCTGGCGGGACGGCCGACGGACTCGTCCCACCCGAACGGCACTGGGAGCTTCCGTCAAGACGCCGGCGATGAGCAGGTTCTCCCGGCCGCAGCGTGGACAGCGTCCCTGACGGCCTGCCTTGGCAGCCGGGAATCGCAGCTTCTGTCCGCAATGGGCACAACGGCGGTACACCATCTCTTCCTGAGCCTGGCTGGCAGCTTTGTGGACGCGCCATAGGACCACGCCCGCTGCCGCAATCCCTGCCAGACCGCCGACGAAAAGCACCGTAGTAATGGCCATAGCTCTTTCTCCTTCCGTATCCGGTTCGGTTTCGGTTCTCACTCCCATGCCACAGCCGCGAGCCGTTTCCGGCCCGAAGCTCTGCATAATGAAACCCGCCGGGAGTATGGCGAGTGTCGGTTAGAAGTTGGTGAGCATGGTAAGTTCTTGCGGTGAATTCCCTTTTGTCAGCCGAGGCGGGGATCCGTCCCCACCCTCGATCAGCGCCGCCGGTCCTGCACAGGTCCGGTCAGCCACCAATCCATACTGCGGGAGGAAGGATTCATGTATCAGGCAGGCCTCATTGTCCCGTTAAGCTGGTAAGTCGGATGGTTCCCAGTTGCTTGCGAGTCTGCTCAGCCAACTGGGAGCAGATCGCATCCAGCTTGTGGCCTATTGTATGGATCGGCCCCTCGGAGTGGAAAGCGTTAATTCCTCGGATCGGACCATCCACCGCCTCGATGACCTCCAACAGCGAAATCTCCCGAGCCGCCCGGGCCAGGCGATATCCGCCCCGAGGGCCTTTGACCGAATGCAGGAACCCCGCTCCCACCAACGGTTTGAGGACCTTCAGCAGAAATCGTTCGGGAATCTGGTGAGCCTTGGCGATTTCGTGGGAAGGCGTGGGATGACTCTGCTTTACGGAGGCGATGTAGGCCAGCGCATGCAAGGCATAACTGGAAGCTCGGGTCAGGCGCATGATCTCCCCCTTTACCCAGACTCCGCAAAGGCCGCTGACGGTGCTTCATGAGCACCTTTCGCCCCAATTAGTAGTCAGCAGATGTCCGAAGTGCCAAGAAATCGGCTGGAATCTAGAACTCGATAGGCTCCGGCCAGGCGGCTTTGAGCACGAAGATCTTCCCGTCGCCGATTCGCCCGGTGCGAGCGGCCTTGACCACCCGTTCCACGACCCGGTCCGCCCGGTCATCGGCAACCCAGACGCTGATTTCCACCTTGGGCAGAAAGGCCATGGTGTATTCGCTGCCGATGTATTGTGACAGGTAGCCCTTCTGGCGACCGTAGCCCTTGGCGTCCCGAAGGACGCAGGCAGACACGTCGCATTCGGCCAGAGCGGCCATGACCTCCGGAACGCGGAACGGCTTGACCACGATGATGAGCTGCTTCATCGCCTTTCCCCTTCCGGGGTGATCGCCCTGCGGCTTTCAGAACCAGCCCCCGGTGACAGCCAGCACCTGTCCGGTAATGTACTCGCTTTCTTCCGAAGCCAGGAACAACACCGCGTGGGCCACGTCTTCGGGCCGACCCAGCCGGCCCACGGGGATTTGCTTCTCATACTCGGCCAGGACCTCGGGTCTGATGACGCCCAGCATCGGCGTCTGAATCACGCCGGGAGCGACAGCGTTGACAGTGATGCGCCGCTTCGCCAGCTCCTTGCTGAGCACCTTGGTCAAGGCGATGACCCCGGCCTTGGCGGCGGCGTAGTTGGACTGGCCGTGAATTCCCGCCCAGGCAGCGATGGAGGAAATGTTGATGATCCGTCCTCCGTCCCGCAGCACCTCAGCTCCGTGCTTGCAACAGGAGAAGACGCCGGTAAGGTTCGTGTCCAGAACGCTGTGCCATTCGTCCAGCGTCATTTTTTTCAGGGTCTTGTCCCGGCAGATCCCGGCGTTGTTGACCAGGATGTCCAGTCCTCCCGCCAGATCGACGGCCCTTTGCATCATGGCCCCGACGGAATCGAAATTGCGGACGTCCGCTTCGACGATATGGACCGTCGCTCCGTGCTGACGTAGCCGGGCGGCTGTGTCCTTGGCATCCCTGAGGTTGACGCCCTCGGGGTCGTTGAAGTAATTGAGCAGGCAGACGGCTCCGGCTTTGGCGAACGCCTCCAGGATCGCCGCCCCCATGCCCCGCGAACTACCCGTCACCAGCACGACCTTGCCGGGAAAGCGATACTCAATCATGGTTGTCTCGGCCTCCGTCGGGTCATTCGCGCCTTGAGAGCCAAAGCGCGCTTTGCATCCCACTCCTGGTTCCTTGTACATTGTCAGAAGTAGAGGGACCACCAACAAATGGTGCAAGGGGCTTGGAACTGGTTGCCGCGAGCGGCGGGGCTGATCCTGGTGATGCTGCTGCCGACCGGCTGCGGCGTGGGCATCTACGAAGAGCGGATGAGACAGACGCAGGAGCGTCTGGCCCGGCTCGATGAGGAGGACGCGCTGCTGGCCGAGCCATTCGCCTGGCCAGTGAGCGTGGCTGTTCCGGTCTTTTTGCGGCCACCTCGAAGCGTCATCTGTCCCCCGTTGCCAGTTCCCGGCTCCGACTGGCTGCTGCGATGTCCGTGGGCGGAGACGAACACGCCGGTGCCGCCGTGGGAGATGTTCGTCGGCGTGTATGCGTTCAGCGGCGAGCTGGACCGGCTGGAAGTCATCCTCCAGGACGAATTGCCCTTGGGGCAGGCGAATGGTCAACGCATTCAGGAGCCGCTGGCGTTGCGGGAGACGGTGTTCACTCGCGCCGGTGCCCGCCCCGACGATCGGCTTCCGGTGATGTACCGCCGCTTCGTGGTGCTCAGCGAAGAGGAACCAGTCGGCTCCATGCCGCGAAGGCCGTCGTCGCCGATGCCCTCCTGGTTTCGCTGGGAAGTGTACATTCACGCGGCGGAGGACTGGCACGTGGTCGTGGCCTTCAAGGTGCTGGACCGGGAAGCGACCGAACGGTTCTGGGCGGAACGGGGAGCCTCTGCCAGCGAGCTGCGGCGTCTTCCCGTTGTCGATCGCAAGCTGTTCGGGAGACAACGGGACGCCTGCCTGGCGACCTTGCGGGTGGGAGAACCGGCGCGCCGCGCCTGGCGTGAATGGACTGGCAGTCCGCTTCCTTGAATCCCCGTCGCTTTCCGACCCCAGGGCCGCTACTTGTTGGGATACGGCTTCTGCCAGAAGTTCTCTCCCGCCCAGTTGAAAGCAGGTTGCGTCTCGACGGAACAATCGCCGAGCACCTGGGTCAGGCAGGCCAGCCGAAGATCGTCCTCGTGCCCGATGGTCGCGAAGGGCATGGTGAAGAGTTTCAATTTCTCGCGGAAGCCTTTGGGCGAGACGTTTTCCAGGCCGGACTTGATGACGACCGCACAGGTGCCGCACAACCCGTTGCCGCGACAGTTCAAGTATTTGCTGAGGCCCGGATACAATTCGATGCCGGCCTTGATGGCCTCTTGCCGCAAGTTGGCCCCGACGGGCACCTCGATCTCTTTTTTCTCCTTGACAAAGGTGACTTTCGGCATGAGCGGGGATTCCTTGTGCAGAGGCCGCCGGGCCGGGTCTCAGCGGGCCTCGGCTGACCAGGAACGAATCTGGTTCGTCACAGCAAATCGCTAGAATTGTATGTACGCGGTCCGGGCTGGTCAGGGCCAAGCTCAGCCGGGAGCGGAGTGGAGCGGGGGGAGGGCGGCAACGTCGGCATTCATGGTACGACTGGCTCACGTCAGCGACGTCCATCTTTTCTGTCCGGAGGCCCGCTGGGTCCCGGAAGATCTACTGTCGCGCCGCGTCACCGGCTGGCTCAACATGACGCTGATGCGCCGCGGCCGAAAGTTCCAGGACGCCGCCGAAATCCTTCGCATCCTCATGGAGGACGTTTACTCCCGCCGACCCGATGGAGTGATCTTCAGCGGCGACGCAACTTCCTTGGGCTTCTGCGAAGAATTTGCCCTCACCGCCGAACTGCTGCGGATCAATGCCGCCGATGCTCTGCCCACGCTTGCCGTCCCCGGCAATCATGATTACTACACCCGCAGCACCGCCCAGCAGGGCCTTTTCGAACAGTATTTCGCCCGGGGTCTGGAAGGCGAACGGGTCGATGGTGCCACCTATCCGTTCGCCCGCCGCATCGGGCCGCTGTACCTGATCGGGCTGAACTCCTGCACCGGCAACGACTGGTTCTGGGACGCCACCGGCGAGGTCGGCGAGGAACAACTGGAACGCTTCCGCCGCCTTTTGTCCCGCCCCCACATCGCCGCCGCCCCCAAGGTGCTTGTCACGCATTTTCCCATCGGTCTAGCCAACGGCAAACCGGAGAAACCCTGGCACAAGCTCCGCGATCTCAAGGCAGTCTTGCGCGCCGCTCACGAGGCGGGCATCGCCTTGTGGCTGCATGGCCATCGGCATCGGCCCTACTATCTGCCTGCCACGCCGCGACGGTTGATTCCCTCCATTTGCAGTGGCAGCGGCACGCAGAAGAAGTGCTGGACCTACAACGAATACGCCTTTGACGGCGCGTTGTGGCGGGTGGAGCGGCGGGAATACGATCCCCGCCAACGCCGCTTCGCCACCGTGCAACGCTACATTGCCGAGTTGAATGGACTGGCCGCAATCCCGAAAGGGTGACACCGTTTCGTCGCAGACCGACACAAACCGACGGACCCTCATGGCTGCTCGAAAACCTTCCCGCAAAAAGCCGGAACCAGCTCCTACGAAGTCGGCCCAAACGCCCGTCCCCTCGCCGACTCCCGTTCCGACGGCGCGCAGCCCCTGGAGGCGGATCGCCATTGTTCTCGCAGCCGTCGCACTGGCCGGTCTGGCCCTCCTGACTGCCCGCCAGATGTCCAGCACGCCTCCGTCGCCGCCAGGCATGGTCTGGGTTCCCGGCGGCGAGTTCGTCATGGGTTCGGTCGAGGCCGAATACCCCGACGCTCAGCCGAGACATCGCGTCGTCGTCAACGGCTTCTGGATGGACAAGACCGAAGTGACCAATGCCCACTTCGCCGAGTTCGTTCGAGCGACCGGCTACGTCACCGTGGCCGAACGGCCTCCCGACCCCAAAGACTTTCCCCAAGTGCCGCCGGAGAAGCTCGTGCCTGGTTCGCTGGTCTTTACGCCGCCCAAGGAGGACGTTGGATTGGACAATCCCTACGTCTGGTGGCGGTTCGTACCAGGAGCGAATTGGCGGCATCCGGAGGGACCGGACAGCAGCATCGCCGACCGCATGGATCATCCCGTTGTCCACGTCTGCTGGCACGACGCCGTCGCCTATGCCGCCTGGGCCGGAAAACGCCTGCCGACGGAGGCCGAGTGGGAGTTTGCCTCTCGCGGAGGCTTGGCGGAAAAGATTTATTGCTGGGGCGACGAACTGCTCGTCAACGGCCGCTGGATGGCCAACATCTGGCAGGGCCGCTTCCCCCGAGAGAACACCGCCGAGGACGGCTTCCGCGGTACCGCTCCGGTCGCCAGCTTTCCGCCCAACGGCTATGGGTTGTACGACATGGCCGGCAACGTCTGGGAATGGTGTGCCGATTGGTATCGGCCCGATTACTACGCCGTCAGTCCGCGCAACAATCCGCAAGGGCCGCACAGCAGCTTCGATCCGCTTGAACCCGGGGTGCCCAAGAAGGTCCAGCGGGGCGGTTCCTTCCTGTGCAGCGAATTGTACTGCGTACGCTACAAACCCGGCACCCGCGGCAAAGGAGCCATCGACACCGGGTCTAGCCACGTCGGCTTCCGCTGCGTCAAGGATCCCTGAAGCGCAACATTTTGCAAACCGGGCCTCAACCACACTCCGGGCTGCTTTCCACGCGGAAAACCCGCTTTGCGCAACAAACGCTGACAGCATTTCGCGCAACATTTTCCGTCGCGCAGAAACAGGGATTCCGTGTTCTGTCGTAATGACAGGAACCGGACCTGTTGCCACTTTGGCAAGTCAACTGCGTCGCTCCTGGCGCAACATCTCGGCGCGTTCCAAACCAAGTCAATGTATAAAGCCGGGTCATGGGACACGGACTGCGATTATACGCCAGAAAGGTGGTTAGGCCGAGGTCAGGCGCGCCGCAGCCCGACTGCCCCGGCACGTTTGAAGGGCACCTTCGCCTTCGTACCGCAGGAGTCGGGCAACTGAGACGGCTTCGCGAAACGCTAGTCCGGCAGTTCGACGACTTCGCCGCTGCGGGGCGTCACTAGGCCCCAAAAGACCTCGGGGGCCGTGCCCTTACGCAGCGTGATGACCCGGCCATCCATCATCAACACCGGCATGCCGCCGGGATGACCGGTCTGTGGGATTCGCGGATCGGCCTCTTCGAGCCGGGGCCGGACCTGGAAGGTCAACTCCGGAATCGAGCCGCGACTGACCGGCGGATTGCCACCGGTCACCGGATAGACGTCGTCCCGGAGCGGATCATACGGGCGGCTGGCTGGACTATAGTCTGCAAACGAAGCGCGCCTTGTCGTGCCGTAACTATCGCTCATTACCTCCCCTGTCCAAAACCAATCAAACTGGGTTGTGTGAGTGTGAGAGTAGTGTTCACCAAAGCCGATGGTGTTGGCCAGCCCATCGCGAATCTCGCTTTGATGCAGCCTTCTCGGGGTAACAATCAATTGGTTGTGTTCATCCCTCCGATACGAGCCGGTTACAAATACTCTTGCGTTGGCTGCATAACTGGCGTTGCCATGAGGCATGGAATAAACAGACGTTGAAGGGTCTCCTGGACAGAGGTACTGGTGCATGGTGTAGTTTGAATCGACAGGCCGAGTACCAGACTTAATATCCTCGTAATATGACCCATGTTCCAAGTAAGGAAGGAGGGAGAAGAACAGAGCACCTTCGCCTGCGGGCAGCGCTCCGTCCAACGGCGGGAACTTTCCACCTTTGTCGGCGGCGTAACTGTG
This sequence comes from uncultured Planctomycetota bacterium, assembly GCA_937944855.1. GTDB lineage: Bacteria > Planctomycetota > Planctomycetia > Gemmatales > HRBIN36 > JANWWR01. The sequence goes on along the minus strand of CALFAY010000015.1, from coordinate 44,739 downwards.
CAGAGCAAGCCCCAACTGCTTCATCTGATTGCCGCACTGGACGCGTAATGAGGCTGCCCGAACCATCTGCACGGCAGGCAGCAACAGCGCAATCAGGGTCGCAATGATGCCGACCACCACAAGGGACTCCAACAGGCTGAATGCCCGTCTGCATAAGTATAAGCACAGGTGACGTTGCATTGTCGGCTTTCCCATCCCTGTAAGTAAAGGCTTGTCTCACCTGACTTGAACTCCCGGAATATCACGTGAAAACGCATAACGTCTAACACCAGGGGGATCGTTCATGTTGTGATAGCACAGGAGAGCTCGAAACGTGTATGTATCCGGACGAAGATGCATCCTGGTGAACCACGTTTGTGCCATGCGATTTGGTTGAGCCTCTACGCCAAATATTACTTGTCCGAGCGAGTCCGTGGCTATGCCTTGGACGTATAGTTCCATCTCACCCGCGGCAACCGTGTAGGTGCCACTGAGGTCCGCCGTCATCGGCATACCACCGGGGTTTGGGGTGACCTGCGTCAGCGTGCAGGTCGCACCCATCAGCAGCGGGACCACGCCCACCACCGTGCAGACAGCCAGCACTCGCTTCGTGGTCCACCTCCTGCGATGCACCAGCGGATATGTCCTGCGGCCGGGGCGGCGTACGACTGGCTCTCGCCCTCGACCTTCCCTCTTCACACCAAGACTTGCCCCACCTCTTCGACCTGCTCCGCGACGGGATCTCGCATCACGTCTCCTAGTCTAATGTGTGTGTGTGTGTGTGTGTCAAGAGGAAAAAATCGAAAAATCCTGAAAAATTGGCAATTTGACTGGAACGCAGCGCACGAGCGGAGCAGGCGCGATGCCTACATACCCGGCTTGCCCGCCAGTTGACGGGCGATTTCCAGGGCGGTTTCGAATTGCCGCTGTTGCACTTGCATAACGCTGACCATGCCAAGCATATCGTCGTTCATGCTCAGGGGAGTTGAGCCGTCCACGGGAACGTCTGGCTGGATCGGCTGACCGTCCAGGGCGATCAACAAGGGCGACAAATAACGGGCTGCGGTCAGGCGCAATCCGCACGATGCCGTGCGCAAAGGATAGACGTATTGAATCGTGCCTTTGCCGGAGGTTGGCTGCCCGACGAGCTTTGCCCGCTGATGATCGCGGAGGGCGGCGGCGACGATCTCGGCGGCGCTGGCGGTGTCGGCGTCGATGAGCACGACGAGGGGCACGACGAGGGCCCGGTCGTCTTGAGTGCGATAGGTCTGCGTAGTTCCGGGAGATCGCCCGCGGGTGGCGGCGAGCACGCCGCTGACGATGAAGCGGTCGGCGACTTGCAAGGCCGCCTCGAACGAGCCGCCGGGATTGCCCCGCAGATCGAGAATCAGGACGCGCATCCCTTCGAGCATCAGACGGTCAAGGGCGGTGTCGAGTTCGTCGGCGGTGGTCGTCTGGAAGAAACCGAGGTGGATGTAGCCGATGCCGTTTTCGCCATCAACCAAACGGGCCGTGGTGAGGCTCGGAAGGCTGAAGCGTTCCCGCACGACCACGACTGGGCGAGGAATCCAGTCCAGCACCCCCATCACATCCAGGGTAACACGGGTGTTTTCCCGGCCCAGCAGCCGCAGGGTCGCCTCTTCCACGCTGAGGCGGCGGACGTCCACGTCGTCGATGCGGAAGACGCGGTCGTGGAGTTGGATGCCGGCCCGGGCGGCGGGGCCGTTCGGCACCAGCCCGGCGACGTGCATGACACCTCCGCCGTACTGGAGTTCAATTCCGATCCCGGCCACGTCCGGCTCGGCCAGCATTTTTTCTAGAGTCAGCCGTTCGGGGGAGAGGAACGCGGAGTAGTCGTCCAGGGCATCGGCAGCGGCGAAAGCGAATTCGAGGACGACGGCAGTCGGATTGACGCCGGTTTCCTGTTGCAGGGTGATGGCCAGGGCCTGGACTTTGAGCTGGGCGTCGCGACGGGAAACGGTTTCGGAAATCCGTGACGGCAGCAGACTCCGTCCTCGGTTGAGCGTCTCGCCAGTCGGCGGGACGGCGAAGGCTGTCCGCAGAAAGTCGGGGTTGTGCAGAGCGAGTTCGAGCCGCTCAACTCCCTGAGCAACGAGTCGACCGACTTCGACTTCCTCGACGTAGTGCGTCTGAATCTTGCCGACGACCTCGGCGTAGATGTTGATTGCGGTTTCAAAAGAAACCTGAAGCAAGCCCCGCTGGAACGCGGGATCGTGGCAGCGGGTGCTGATCTGGTCGTGGATGCGGCACTGACGGAGCTTGCGTGGCCAGTCGGGCACGCTGGGTTCGCGGCGGGCCAGTTCGGCGTAGAGTTCAGCGGCTTCCCGCCAGCGGGACTCCTTGCGGAGCAACTCGGCCCGTTCGGCCAGACTTTCCGGGGCTTGAGCGAATACAGGCGGGACCAGCCCGGACGCCAGCAGCGTCAGGGCAGCGCAAATGCCTGGCAACCGTCGGCCCAGCCAAGTCACGGGGACCTCCTTCCGGCAGCCACCCCACCCAGCCTCCCACTATAAGTTTTGACGAGGACGGAGTCAAACTTGCTTGGACCGATTGCGAAAAGCTCCTGAGGGTTTTCAGCACCAACCAATGGAAACCCTTGCCGCGGGGAAGCCACAGCGGCGAGTTCCCAGCTTCGTTGGAGCCACGCTGGCTTACAACTGCGGCAACTGGTACGGAGGCCGATAAGTGTAGCTGAGATGTTGATTGGCCCAGGCGTGGTTCGTGATCCGCTCGGCAGCGCGGTCCCATTCGAGATACGCCTTGGTCTTCAAAGCGATGTTCCCGAGAAGGGCTGCGGTCGTGTCGCGGTGGCCGATCTCTACGTCGCAGTTGGGCTGTTTGCGGCTGCGGACACAATCCAGGAAGTTGCGGGCGTGATCTGGCGTGCTGTCGCGGCGCGACGACTGCACTTGCATCTGACCGATGAGTGTTGTCGCTCCAGTTCGCCAGCCCCGCTCCTTGCTGCGATCCGCCGGATCGCGCACCGGGAAGGCGTTCATGGTCACGACCTCCGGCACGATCTCGAATCCGCCATAGTTCAGATAGAGGGTTCCCTTGGTGCCGCGAAATTCGATCTCCGCCGAACGGGCTACGGCCGGAGCGCTGTTGGCGTTGTATTGGCTGAACGTGACCAGCGTATTGCCCGGATAGGTCCACAGCACTTCCAGCGTGTCCGGAACCTCGCGGTTGTCCTCGATGACGAATTTGCCGCCCATTGCCGTGACGGCCAGGGGAGCATCGTGCCCCAAGGCCCAGTGAATGACATCGAGATAATGCACGCCGAAGTTGGTCAGTTGTCCGCCGGAGTAGTCGTAGAACCAGCGGAAGCGGTAGAAAGTGCGATTGGGATTGTACGGCACCTTGGGCGCGGGGCCGAGCCAGGCGTCCCAGTCGAAGCCGGGAGGCGGTTCGCCGTTGGGCGGATTGTCGATCCCCTTAGGCCATTCGTTCTGGATGTGGAAGGCCCGAACCACGCTGACCTTGCCGATGGCTCCCTGGCGGATCAGTTCCACGGCCTGCCGGACGAAGTCGGAACTGCGGCGCTGCAAACCGACCTGGACGATGCGGTCGTGCTTCCGGGCGGCAGCGACCATACGTCGGCCTTCCTCCACGCACAGGGACAATGGCTTTTCGACGTACACATCCTTCCCGGCCATGCAGGCATGGATGGTCTGCAGGGCGTGCCAATGGTCCGGCGTGGCGATGACCACGGCATCAACGTCCTTGGAGTCGAGCAAGGCCCGATAATCCTTGTACTGGGCAGCCTTGCCGCCGAGTTTGTTGACGGCGAAGTCGAGATAGGGCTGATGCAGATCGCAGACGGCGGTGATTTCACAATCGGGAAGACTGCGGAAGGCGTCGAGCAGTTGATCGCCGCGATTGCCGACGCCGACGAAGCCGAGACGGATGCGGTCCCCGGCCCCCAGCACCCGACGCGTGGCCAACAGCGTCGCCGTGCCCGCCGCCGCAAGCTGGCCGAATTGCCGCCGTGTCACCGCTGCCATGACTCGTTCCCCCTTCCACGCTTAAAACCAAAGCGTCAGTCCCCTTGCTGACATGGTCAGGATACCCGCGAAAAAGGAAGCTGCAACCACGACAACCCACGCAGAGATTCCGCCGAACGACAGATAGGCTCGCTGGAGGGAGGGCAGCACGCCCGGAGGGATTCGAACCCCCAACCCCCAGGTCCGAAGCCTGGTGCTCTGTCCAGTTGAGCTACGGGCGCTGTGGTCCGTACCGTCACTATATGCCCTGCTTGTCGTAGGTGTCCATCCGCCTGCTCGCCTGCAACGCTGCTGGCTGGGAAACGCCGATTCTCCTCAACCAGCGGCTTCAGTCGTGTCCGGAGATGTACAGTCGCAGCATCTTTTCCCAGTAGGGCCAATCGTGGGCCCAGCCGTCCCAGATCCGCAGGGCATTGCCGATGCCGCGCTCCCACAACACGCCAGACAAGCGTTGATTACTGGCGCACAACGGATCATCCCGTCCGACAGCAAGGATGATGTCGAGCCTCCTCAAGGCTTCCAGACGCGCCGGCTCGTGCTCGTGGACGATGAAATCCACGGGATTGTTAAAGTAGATGTTTTCGTCGTAGTAGCCGTCGGTGAACTGGCGAATGTCGCACAAGCCGCTCATGCTCAGAATGCGTCCAACTTTCTCCGGATGCCGCAATCCGAAGTTGACGGCATGGTACCCCCCGAAGCTGGCCCCGGTCACGATAAGGAACGGATTGGCGTTCTCCCGCATGGTGAACGGCAGGAGTTCGTGGAACAGGTAAGCATCGTACTGGATGTGCCGCTTGACGCGGTCGGCAGGGTGCTTGTGCTCAGCGTACCAGCTCTCGGCATCGACGCTGTCCACGCAAAAAACGTGGAGATCGCCTGCGTCGATGGACTGGCCGAGCACCGCAATCATGCCCCGGTCTTCCCAGTCGAAGAAGCGGCCTTTGGAGGTCGGGAACACGATTAAGCGGGCACCGCTGCGGCCAAATTCCAGCAATTCCATGTCCCGACCCAGATGGTTGCTGTGCGCTTTGTGATAGATTCTCCGCATCGTTCGGCTGCTCTCGTCGAGGTCCGCTTGTTCCCGATCGACCCGGGCGGGGGCCGGGTTCCCATGTCAGTTGGCGGAAAGGTCTGGTTGAGTTATGGCGGGATAGCGGGCGTGTCAACGTGCCGAGGCAGGGGATGGGGTCGGAGCGGGGTCAAAGTAGCCAAGCAGTTCCAGGCGATAATCGGTGACGTGAAACCCCTGGCGGCGGAGATCTTCGAGCACCTCGGGATCGAGCTTGTCGAGCAGGCTGCCGGGCGGAGCGTCGAGATCGCGGATCTGTCCGGTGCGGAGACAGCGCAGGTGGAAATGATTGTCGGTGCGGCAGTCGTAGCGGGCCGGTCCATCGCCGGGCAGCTTGGCGGCCAGGCGGCAGGCGACCAGGGCTTCCAGGGACTTGTAAACCGTGGCCAGGCTGATGCTGGGCACGACGGTGCGGACGGCAGTGTACACCTCGTCGGCGGTGGGATGGCTGCGGACGGAGCGGAGATAAGCGAAGACCGCCGCCCGCTGCCGGGTGAAACGGCAACCGGCTTGTTCCAGAGCGTGCCGGAGAACGGCTTCGTCTTCCGGCGGCAACGTCAAAGAGGAGGCAGACGAACCCGCACGTTTCATAGCAATCTAACTGTACGCAGCAACCCTTCCTGGGTCAAGGCGGCGCGAAGTCTCAACCTTATGGCAAAGACAGGTTTGTGACACTAATCCGCGGGTAGGATCCAGACCCCCGTCCCGATCTGGAATTGCAGCGGATGGGGAGGGGGCGGTTCGGGAGGAGGAATGGGGCCGACGACGACCGCGGTGCGCCCCAGCAGGCGGTTGAAGAGCGGAACCTTGCCATAGGGGTTCCACGGTGCCTGGTAGATGGGGGCGATCTCGGTGGCCCGATTGACGCGGTCCTGATAGACGAGGTTGGCCACTCGCTGTGGACTGATGCCGAGGTAGAAGCCCGGCCCGTACTCGAAGTTGTAGCGTTGCATCCAGCCGGCCCCGTCGTAGGGGACGTAAGCCCCAGGACGCAGGGCGCGTTCGACCTCGCCGCCCCAGATGGCCTGAGCATGGCTGGAAGCGGGGAGGGCGAGGGCCAGGACGACGGCCAGTCCGGCTGGGACGACGACAGCGGGCTTGGGCATGAGAGGCACTCCCGAAGGGCCAGCGGCTTGAGGGGAAAACGACACTCACGCCAAGTATACCCGATGCCGCCGAGGAACGGCCGGCAGGTTGAGATAACTTGCAGCAGTTTTCCCAGCCGCCCAGATTGACCTTGCCGGTAATGGCGAGATTGCGCTCCAGGCTGATTCCAACTCTTTCTATAACCTCTGAGAATGCCTCATAAACCGACGATCTACTGGCAGGTGTTGCCATTAACATTGTCAATGGTGATGTCCTTGCATTGGTCGGAGGCGACTGAATCCCAATGGTTGTTGTTAAATGCCTCCAGCGTCACTGTCAGCGTATAACTAGGACCATTTGGTGGCGGAGGCCCCAACGGGCCAGCGTTGCACTTGAACCAACCTGTCTGCGCCCAGGTGCCGGTTGGCCCGATAACAGCCAAGTCAGGGGCACAATAAGCGTCATCACCTTTCGTAAGTTTGAAGATCAGCCTTAACTGTTGATGATCGCAGGCGAAATTGCCGGTAGTCCTGAAGTTCGGCAGCATGACTTTGGTGCCCGTGGGTGGTACCGGCGGGCAGGTGATTCGCACGATGCAATTTCTCGGTTCCTCGACCGTTGATTGCGGTGCATCTCCGGGAGACGACGGGTCGGCTTTGGTCATGTATCGAACTCCTTGGAAAACTTGGATTGGAAGAAGGAGCCGGCGGTTCACACAAACCCGTTGCTACGGATTCAGCCGTTGCACGCGGAAGTTGCGGAGGCGGACGGAGCAGCGTTCGACGTACACTCCTAAGCCGCCTACTGTCGGCCACAGAAGCTCCGGATGCTGCTCACCCTGCAATTCCGCGCTTTCCCGCGACTGCTTCTGCAAGTCGTCTTTTGTGATTGTGAAGCAGGGCTGGTCATCGAAGCTGATAATGAGGTCGTCTTTTCGGACTTCGACGGCGATTTTTCGCCACGGTCCCAGATCCGCCCACGGATCGGCCGGGACGTGCCATTGGTGTAACAGGCCGAGACTGCAAAGACTGGTGTTGGGTCCGCCACCCGGCCTGGGCACATGGTACACACGGTCCAATCGGATCCAATTGCCCTGCGTGCCATCAGCGGCCGTGAAAATCACGGCATAGCTTCCGAGGTCGGCCAGCGAGAAACGCAGAAACCAGTCGCAACCCGGGGTGTTCGGCTCGATCCGGCCCAGGTAGAGGCCAAAGTTCCCCATGAAATTAGCACTGGTCTGTTGCAACTCGGCTTCGAACAGAAATCTCTCGGGCATTGGGCCGGGCAACAGTTCCAGCAGACTGATTTGCAAGCTGTGGACGGCGAACGGCAAGTTGGGCTTGGTGGCCACTCCTACATCGCCTCGCGCCACTCTGTAGGCTTTGGGCGGGCCGACGTGTCCGATCAGCTGAACCTCTCCCTGGAGATCAAAGGCTTCTTGATTGAGGCTGATTTGCTCGGAGGGAACCTGAGCGAATGGGATGCTGGCCAGCGCCAGGCTGCCGGTCAGCGCGGCGATGACGCCCACAACCAAAGCCGACCTGTATCGTCGCATGAAGCGTCGGAGCCGATCGCTCCACTTTCGGGGTTTGGTTCGCAGCGGTTGATCGTTGAGCCAGCGTTCCAGCTCCTCCGCCAGTTCCCATGCCGAGGCGAAGCGGTCCTTGGGGTCTTTTTCCAGACACTTCAGGACCACCGCTTCCAGGCCTGGATCGACCCGCGGATTGAGCTTGCATAATCGTCGCGGCTCGTCGTGGAGCACGGCGTTGCGGACGGCCGGGGTCGTGGGGCCGCGGAAGGGCCGCACTCCCCCCAGAAGCTCGTACAGGATGACACCCAACGCCCAGATGTCGCAGGCCGGACCGAGCCGGCTGCTTCCCCCCTTGAACTGCTCGGGAGCCATGTACGCCGGGGTGCCCACGGCCTGCCCGGCCTGACTGACTTCGGGATGCTCCTGGATGGTTGCGGCCCGGCCATTCGCCTCGTCAGGAGGTTTCGGGTTGGTGAAGAACTTCGCCAGGCCGAAATCCGCTACCCGCGGTTGGCCAGCGGCATCGACAAGGATGTTGGACGGCTTCAAGTCCCGGTGCACGACCCCGTGATCGTGAGCGTAAGCCACCGCCTGGGCCGTCTTTCGGACCAGATCGACCGCAGCTCGCATGTCCTTGGCATAGCGATCCCGGCACGACGACAGAGTGCATCCATCCACCAACGCCATCGTGTAGAACAGGAAGTTTCCTTCCCGGCCGAAGTCGTGGACCGGAACAATGTGCGGATGGTTGAGACGAGCCGCGGCACGAGCCTCGCGGCGAAAGCGGAGCACGCCTTCGTCGGTTCCAAGGAGCGGCGTCCGCATCACCTTCAGCGCGACCACCCGGTCGAGCTTGCGGTCCCGGGCTTCATACACTACCCCCATGCCGCCACGGGCGATCTCGGCGACGATCTCGTAATGGGCTAGCCGGGTCGGAATGGACTGCTCGTGTGTGGTCGAGTCTTTGCGAACCGTCGGTTCTTCATCGCTGCGGATGCGGTCAAGAGTTACGGTGCCTTGTTCCTCAGGCGTCTCGGCGGCGGTCCCACTGCGAGGCAGCGGCGGACCATAGTGCCAAAGGGTCGTGCCAGGAGGACGCAAAGACGGTTCTTCAGCGTCAGGGCGGTCGGGCGGTTGGGCGTTCATGGCCGGATACCTCGGGGTTGTTTTCTTTGAAAACGACCATTAAGCATAACCGGACTGGGCCTATTTCGCCAGAGCCTCTTGTTAAAAAAACCAAACTGCTCCGCACACCACGAATTCTCCAAAAGTTCTTTTCGAGTCGATGGTCCGACAAGCCAATCGATTCCTTCCTCCAGAAGCCTCCTTTTGGCGTGGGCAGACTGGGAGGATTCGTGCTTGTCGGCGGCGCGGCGGCGTGTTACCATCCAAAGAGGTTCGAGGATCCGAGCCTAGGCCCCTGCAAAATCCGCTGAATTGCAGTCCTGCCCCATTGTCCCGCCCGTGAGGAGTTCTGCCCGTGACCCATGCCAACAGATCTGGAAGCGGCTGTGCGGAGTTTCGTCGTTCGCTGCTGTCACGACGAAGTTTTCTCCACATCGGCATGTTGGGCCTGAGCGGACTGAGTCTGCCCCAGCTGCTGGCCCGGCAAGCTCCCGAGCGCAGACCGGCTTCCGTCATCATCCTGTGGATGCGGGGCGGACCGAGCCACATGGACACCTGGGATCCCAAGCCAGACGCTCCGGCCGAGTACCGGGGCGAATTCGGCGTCGTGGCGACCAACGTCCGCGGCGTATACCTGTGCGATCTGCTGCCGATGTCGGCCCGCATCATGGACAAATGGTCCATCGTCCGCAGCCTGCACCACGACGACGCCGGGCACTCCAGCGGCGATCAGATCTGTTTCACTGGCTACCCTGCCGGACCGGACCCGGATCAAAACGTCCATCCCAGCGTGGGCAGCATCGTGGCCAGGCAACTGGGGCATCTCAAACCGCACCTGCCCGCCTACGTGATGATTCCCCGTATGGTGCCGGGAACGGGACCGGCCTACCTGGGTGTGGCGTACAAACCGTTCGAGACCGGAGCGGACCCGGCCCACAACGGCCCGTTCCGCGTTCCCAACTTCGCTCTCGCTCAGGGGTTGACTGCCGAACGGCTGACCGACCGTCGTGGCTTGTTGGCCAGTTTCGATCAGATCCGCCGCGACCTGGACGGCTCCGGGCAGATCGAGGCGATGGACCGCTTCCATCAGAAGGCGTGGGAACTGTTGACCTCGAACGCCGCCCGGGAAGCCTTCGATCTGGACAAAGAACCGGCCAAAGTGCGGGAGCGGTACGGCTTCATGCCGGCGTTCGACCCGAAGGCCTCGGATCGTTGCGGTGCTCCCGCCTGGAGTCAGCGCGTGCTCCTGGCCCGCCGTCTGATCGAAGCCGGCGTCCGTCTGGTCACGGTGGATTTGCGTTGGTGGGACACGCACGTTCTTGGTTTCGAGTCGTTGCGGCTCGGCTTCTTGCCGCGCTTCGACCGCTGCTTCTCGGCCCTGATCGAAGACTTGCACGAACGCGGCCTGCTGGAGTCCACGCTGGTGGTGGCCTGGGGCGAGTTCGGCCGGACGCCGCGGGTCAACAATCAGGCGGGACGCGATCATTATCCGAACGTCTTCAGTGCCGCTCTGGCCGGTGGGCCTGTGCAAGGGGGGCGGGTGGTCGGCAGTTCGGATGAGAAGGGGGCGTTCCCCAAGTCGAGTCCGAAGACTCCCCAGGATGTCCTCGCCACCATCTACCACCACCTTGGCATCAATCCCAAGCAGCAGTTCATCAATGAGTCTGGTCGGCCCATCGACATCTTGCCCTTCGGCCGACCGATCGAAGAATTGCTTTAGGGGTTCTGCTGACCTTTTGCGGGAGATCGCACCGTGATCCGCCAGCCCGCTAGCAAGACGGCGAGGGTGAATCGGGTTGTGCTCGGCCTGCTGGTTATCGTGGCGGGTTTTCTGGCCGTCGGCGTGGTCGCCCCGCTGACTGCCGACCAGGCCAAGTCAGACGGCGCGTCGGCATCGGCGTCCTTCAGCCGCGACATCCAACCGCTTCTGGCCAAATACTGCCACTCCTGCCACAGCGGCGAAAAGCCCAAGGGTGGGCTAGACCTGAGAAAGTACCGGGACGAAGCCGACATCATCAAGTTCAAGGACGACTGGGACCTGATCGTGCAGAACCTCCGCGGCGGCACCATGCCTCCCGAGGGCAAACCGAGGCCGACTGCCGGAGAAATCGAACGTATCGCTTCGTGGATCGAGAAGAAGATCGCCGAAGTGGACTGCACCAAGAACCGTCAGGCCGGCCGCGTCACCATTCGTCGGCTCAATCGGGCCGAGTACAACAACACCATCCGCGACCTGGTCGGCGTCAAGTTCCAGCCGGCCGACGACTTCCCCGCCGACGACGTGGGCTACGGCTTCGACAACATCGGCGACGTGCTCTCGCTCCCCCCCATGCTTCTGGAGAAGTACCTCAACGCCGCTGAGAAGATCATGGCCACCGCCTTCGCGGTCGATCCCAAGGCTTCCACCCGGCCGCTCCAACGCTACGAAGGCCGGGCTTTGCAATCCACTCTCCGGGACCAGGGCGGTGACGGCCCCCGCGTGTTGTTCAGCAACGGTGAACTGTTCGTCCTGCATGATTTTCCCCACGAGGCGGAGTACATCTTCCGCGTTCGCGCTTTCGGTCAGCAGGCCGGCAACGAACCGTGCCGCATGGCGATCCGCTACGAAGACCGCGACCTTCAAACCGTGGAAGTGCCGCATCGCGAGGTCCGTCCAGGCCGGTTCGAGGTCCGCTTCCGCCCGCAACCGGGTAAACGACGTCTCGCCGTCGCCTTCCTCAACGACTTCTACAACCCCGATCATCCCGACCCGAATCAGCGCGACCGCAATCTGGTCATACTGAGCATCGAGATCGAAGGGCCGCTCGATCAATACATTCCTCCGATTAGCGAGATCGGTCGGCGACTTTTGAGCGTGCTTCCGAATGACAAGACGCCGCCGCGAGAAGCCGCCCGACAGAACATCGCCCGATTCGCCACGCGGGCCTACCGCCGTCCGGTCAGCGATCACGAGGTCGAGCGGCTGCTGGGCCTGTACGACATGGGCATCAAAAACGGCGAACCTTTCGAGAAGGCCGTGCAACTGGCCTTCACCGCCGTGTTGGTGTCGCCACATTTCCTCTTCAAGGTGGAACTGGATCGGCCTCCGACCCGGCCCGACGGCTCCCATCCGATCAGCGATTTCGAGCTGGCCACGCGCTTGTCCTACTTCCTCTGGTCCTCGATGCCGGACGACGAGTTATTCGCCCTGGCGGAGAGGGGCGAACTCCGCAAACCGGGCGTGCTCGAAGCACAGGTCCGGCGGATGCTCCAGGACGACAAGGCGTTCGCCCTGGTGGAGAACTTCGCCGGGCAATGGCTGCAATTGCGGAGTCTTCAGACTTTTCAACCCGACCCGGATATGTTCCCGGAATTCGATGAGGCCCTGCGCTGGGCCATGATCCGGGAAACCGAGCTCTACTTCTTGGAGATCATGCGGCAGGACCGCAGCATCCTGGAGTTCCTCGATTCCGATTGGACCTATGTCAACGAGCGACTGGCCCGGCACTACGGCATCCGCGGCGTGCGGGGCAGTCAGTTCCGCAAGGTGCAACTCGCCGGCGATCAGCGCGGCGGTATCCTGACGCAGGCCAGCATTTTGACCGTGACCTCGAACCCGACGCGGACCTCGCCGGTCAAGCGGGGCAAATGGGTGCTGGAAAACATCCTCAACACGCCGCCCCCGCCTCCCGCTCCGGACGCCGGAGAACTTCCCGAGGACAAAGAGTCCGTGCTCAAAGGCTCGTTGCGGCAGCGGATGGAGCAGCACCGCAGCAATCCGACCTGCGCCAGTTGCCATCAACGGATGGATCCGATCGGCTTCGCCTTCGAGAATTACGACGCCATCGGCATGTGGCGGACCCGGGACGGCAACTTTGACATCGACCCGTCCGGCGTCCTGCCTTCCGGTGAACAGTTCGCCAACGCCAAGGAGTTGAAACGGATTCTGCTGAAGCGGGAGGACCAGTTCCGCAAGTGCCTGGCCGACCGGATGCTGACCTACGCCCTGGGCCGCGGTCTGGAGTCGTACGACAAGTGCGTGGTGGACGAGATTGCCGCCGCCGTCGCCAAGGACGGCAACCGCTTCAGCCGCCTGGTGCTGGAGATCGTCAAGAGCGATCCGTTCCAGTACCGGGGCAAGCGGGTGACAGGCCCCTGACGACCGGACCTGTCAGCCGGTGGAAAGATAGAGCAGTTTCCCGCAGGAGTTGCACAGCACGATGCGGTTGGCGGCGGCGTCGAGACGCTGCTGCAAGGTCGCCTGCGTCTGGCAGCCGGAACAGTAGCCGTCGCGCAGTTCGCACAAAGCCTCCGCGCCGCCGTGGGCCTTGACCAGCCGCTCATACGCCTTTCTGAGATCGCCATTGAGGTGCTGCTCGATTTGCTTGAGTTCGGCCTCGGCCTGGGCCAGTTGAGCGTAGAGTTCGTCCCGTCGGCCCCCGACTTCGGCCTCGACCTTCGCATACTCCGCCTTGGCCTTCTGCACTTCCCCTTCGAGGGCGGGAGTCTGGGCCTGCTTCTGCTCGACCTGCAACATCAGGTCAAGGATTTGATCCTCGTGGACCGCGATGGCCATCCGCTCATTCTCGATTTCGTGGCGAAGGGCCTGGTATTCCTTGTCCTTGGTGATCGCCTTCATCTGGCTCTGGTAGCGTTCGATCTTGGCCTCGTGCTCTTTGATCGTGGTTTCTTTCTGGTGGATGTTGATTTTCAGGCGTTTGATGGCTTCAAGATGGTCCTGGAGGACTTTGGCCGCGGCGTCGATCTTGGCCTGAGCGGCGCGAAGCCGTCGTGGAGCCCGCTCGGCCTCCTCGCGTAGATCGTGGATTTTGAGATGCAGGCGATGGAGTTCGCGGAGCAGTTCGTTGACGGTCATGGTTGGTGCGTGCAGCCTGGTCCATAAAAAAACCGCCGATCCGTCGGGACCGGCGGTCCTGCGGCCGTCAGCGGCCGCGCTGGAAACTGTCCAGAAAGCCCTCCAATTGTCGGCTCCGCACCGGATGCTGTAACTTGCGGACGGCCTTGGCCTCGATCTGCCGGACGCGCTCGCGCGTGACCTTGAAGATGCGGCCCACTTCTTCCAGCGTGTAGGTGTAACCGTCGCCCAGTCCGTAGCGGAGCTTGATGATCTCCCGTTCCCGATACGTCAGAGTCTTGAGCACCTGTTCGATCTTGTCCTTGAGCATCTCCTGCGTCGCGGCATTGACCGGCGACTCGGCGCTGTCGTCTTCGATGAACTCGCCGAAGTAGCTGTCCTCGCTCTCGCCGACCGGCCGGTCGAGGCTGATCGGGTTGCGGCTGATCTTGAGGACACGCCGAGTCTCTTCGATCGGGATGTTGGCGGCCCGGGCGGTCTCTTCAATGGTCGGTTCCCGTCCCTTCTCCTGCAACAGCTTCTTGGAGACGTTGCGGAGCTTGGACATGGTTTCGATCATGTGGACAGGGATGCGGATGGTGCGGGCCTGATCGGCGATGGCTCGGGTGATGGCCTGGCGAATCCACCAGGTGGCGTAGGTGCTGAACTTGTAGCCGCGGCGGTACTCGTACTTGTCCACCGCCCGCATCAGGCCGGTGTTGCCTTCCTGAATCAGGTCGAGGAAGCTCAGGCCGCGGTTGCGGTACTTCTTGGCGATGCTGACGACGAGGCGGAGATTGCCGCCGGACAAGGCCCGCTTGGCGTCTTCGTATTCGCTGAAGCGTTTCTTGATGATTTCGACCCGCTTGCGGAGGCTGGCCGGGGTTTCCAGCGTTTTAAGCATGAGGTCGCGGAGTTCGGCCTCGATGTTGGCCAGGTCTTCGCGGCTGCCGGGCCGGCTGCGGAGGATTTCTCGCTGCCGTTCCAGTTCTTCCATGCGGGCCGCCATCTGCTCCATCTTCTTCATCAAGGGCTGGACCCGCTGGGTGCGGATGCTCAGTTCCTCGACGAGGGTGACGCACTTGCGGCGGCGATTGCGGAGGTTGCGGCGGAGTCGGCGAACCTCCTCTTCGGGCAGATCGGGGTCGAGGCTGCGTTCAAAATCCTCGACGTTCTGGGCCATCAAGTGTTCGAGGGTCTTGAGGTTATGCGGCATGCGGTGGAGAATCTGGTCCTTCTCCAGGTTCTCTGTGACGGAAATCTTGACCGTGCGATCGAAGGGCAGCTCGCCGGAATGGACCCGCTGCAAGGTCTCGACCACGTTGGCCAGCGCGTAATCGCATTCGAGCACTTTGCGGCGGAAGCGTTTGCGGGTGACTTCGATCTTCTTGGCCAGGGAGATTTCCTGTTCGCGGGTCAGCAGGGGGATGGCCCCCATCTGAGTGAGGTACATCCGCACCGGGTCGTCGATGTGGGGCGACGACTCGTCGCCGTCTTCGGGACTGGGGACCTCGAACTCATCGCTGCTGGCGTGGCGGTCGCCCTCGCCTTGTTCGCGGTCCTCGGCCTCCGACTCGTCGATCAGCTCGATGCCTTGCTCCTCCAAAAGCAACAGCAGCTTGTCGAGCTTGTCGGGATGCAGGGCGTCGTCGGGCAGATAGTCGTTGACCTGAGAGAAAGTCAGGTAGCCTTTCTGCTTACCGGACTCGATCAGGGACTTCAGCCCTTCGTCCATCTTTTCCATCCAATCCCTCCTCGCGTCATCTTCGGGGATTCGACCGGGAGCCGGATGCGTAAGGCATCCCCGACGGCTGGCATCCGTGCCGTTGGCAATTATATGCTCGTCGGATTGTCCCGGCTTTGGCCTCAACTCTGTTCGCCACCGTGGCCGTCCGTCGCTCGGGTCGCTCTCCGGCGCGGACGGATCCGCGACCTCAAGGTTCCTCAGTGATCTCCTGCAACTTGCGCAACAGTTCCACCGGAACGGGAGCGTCGCTGGGCACGTTCTGCAACTGGCCCTGAAGCCGGCCTGCCAGCAACTTCTCCCGTCGTCGTTTAAAGCTTTGCATCAGTTGGTCCAGAACGGCTGGGCGATCCGGGATGTCGAGTCCCTGCACCTGGAGACGCACCGCCGTTTCCGCCAGTTCGGGCTTGTCCTCCAGATGCAGCCGCAACTGATCGACCGAAGGCTCAAGGCCTTGGGCGTGCAAGGCGTACTGTATTTCTAACAATCGTCGCAGCCCCGGGTGACGCAGATCATCCAGGCGGATCCCCGCCAAGGCTCGACCGACCAGGGCCGGTTCCGCCAGGAGCACCTGCAAAAGGAGCAATTCGCCCCGATCGGCTCTGGCGGCGCGGGCCGACGGCGAAGACTGGGACCCGGACGACTGCGAACGCGGTGCGTCGGCTTTCCGGCGGAGCTTGACCAGTTCACGGTAACGCTGCCAGACACTCCGCAGATCCATGCGGACGCGCTGGGCAATGCGGGTGAGGATCAGATCGCGTCGGACCGCTGCCTGTTGCCCGGGCAGTTCGGGCACGGCGGCCAGCACGCTGAGGACGCTGTCCAGCGCCCGCTGCTGCCCGCTGACCGTGGCCAGGTTGTCCGGCGTCATTTCCCGATCGAGCTTGTAATCGAGGGCATCGACGGCGGTCTGGAGGATGGCCCGGAAGGCGTCCGGCCCGTCCCGCAGGAGCAGATCGCACGGGTCGAGACCGGGCGGCAAGGCGGCCACGGCCAGATCGACATCCTGGCTGAGAAACAGTTCCAAGGCTCGATCCACCCCTCGTTCCCCGCCCGCGTCGGCATCGAACACCAGCACGACGCGGGGGACATAACGCCGCAGTTGCACGATATGGCGGACGTTCAGCGCCGTGCCCAGGGTGGCCACGACGTGCAGGACGCCCATCTGATGGGCCATCAGAACGTCCGTGTACCCCTCGACTATCGCCAGACAGCCTTCCTTTTCACCGGCCGAGCGAGCCTGATCCAGTCCGTACAGGTGATCGCTCTTGGTGAAGAGCGGGGTGTCGGCTGAATTATAATACTTGGGCGCGGTCGAAGCGTGCGGACTTGAGGGCAAGATGCGTCCGCCGAAGCCCACGGTCCGCCCCCGAACGTCACGGATGGGAAACATGACCCGATCGCGAAAGCGGTCATAACAGCTACCGTCGCTGTCCCGCTGCGCCGTCAGCCCAGCCGTCACGAGCAGATCGTCCGGCCAACCGGCCCGTGCCGCCCGCTCCGTCAGCCAAGACCACGACTCGGGGGCGTATCCCAGCCCGTAGCGTCGGATCGTCTCCAGGCTCAGACGCCGCTGGGCCAGATAATCCCGAGCCGCTTCCGCCTCCGCAGCGGTCAGAAGGAAATGATGGTACTGCTCCTCGGCCCACTTCATCAGATCGAACAGCCGCAGGCGCTCGCTCTGATCCTTCGGCGCGCGGCCTTTGCGGAGAGGGATGTTGGCCCGACGGGCCAGCAATTCGAGAGCCTCACGGAAGGTAAGGCGTTCCCGTTCTTGCACGAAGGCGATCACGTCGCCGGCCTTTCCACAGGCCCAGCAGCGGAAAATCTGCCGCGTCGGATCGACACTGAAACTAGGGTGGTGGTCGTCGTGGAAGGGACACAGGCCCAAGTAGGTCCGTCCCCGCTTTTTCAGCGGAAGATACTCGCCAATGACCTCGACGATGTCATTGGCCTGCTTGACCATGCTGACTTGCTCACCAGCCACGCCCGGAACCCTCGGAACGCCGGCGGATCGTCCAGCGGCGAACGGATGCGGAATCAGGAGGGGTGCCCAGCGGCGAACGCCTCTTGCCCAGCCCGAACGATGACACAACTGGAAGCATCGCAGTAACTTGGGGCGTTGCTGCCTGTTGCCGTGACTTTCGCATTATAGATGTGTGATAAAAATCGGTCAAGCTGGGCAATGTCCGTCCGCGTGCGCAGATCGGAACGGTCGGAAATGTCCCTCGCACTGCCCAGGAAAACCGGGAAAGGTCATGGACTTCGGCACTTGAACCGGCCAAAATGAGGCGGAGGCCTGCGAATCCCCGGTTGGTTCGGCAATCGCAAATTTCATGAGGTCAGTAAACATGGAAGAAATCGCCCGGTTTGGGGCTTTGATCGTGTCCGGCGGAGTGTCCCCGGCCCTGACCGTGCCCTCGGAACAGCTGGTTCTTGCTCAGAACACCGACAACCCCACTCCGGAGTTCACCACTCTGGACCGCCAGGCAAGCGACGCCGTTTTTGCCTGCCCACTGCCGACCCACGAACCTTCCCTGGCCGCTGCCGCGCTGGTGGTGGCCGCCGGCACGTTGTCGCTCAAGGCCATCGTGGTCGATGAAAGCGGCATTTTCGACGAACGGGAAGAAGAGGAAGCACAACCTCGCCGCAGGCCGGGCACCGAGAACGACGATCCCACGACGGGCGATTAAGAGATCAACCAGCTTACCAAGCCATACATGATCCGCGCCAGCACCAGAACGCCCACGACTGCGGCAGCGGCGACGCCATAGCGAACCAATTTGCGTCGCCCTTCGGCATCGGCCGCCATTTCGCGGACTTTCTCGACATGCTTATCCGCGGCTTCGCGGACCTTCTCTAACGGCACCTGGTCCCAGAGCTTCTTCAGCGACTGCAAGCCTTCCTGAACTAGGCGTTCGTCGTCACTGATCTGACTTTGTTTGCGTGCTTCCTCGCGCCGCAGTTCCCTTTGGACTATTTCATCATGAACCTTGGAATAGACCTGCTTCAACTGGGTGTTGCGGCTCTCCAGCCTGGTCTTGGCCCGGGCGTCCTGGACGCGGCGAAAGACATCCTGGAACTCGCGGAAACCGATCAAAGGGCGGAACTCCCCGTCGGGTTCGTCGCACACCAGCGCGTCGAGGTCGAAACTCGGATCTTCGAGCAGTCCCCGGATCTGGGCCGTGGTCAGCAGTTCGGTGACGACTTCCCCTTTGCGATTGCGGTGACGGATATACCACCAGTGATCCGGCGGGCGAACCTGCGGCCGTCGGTCGGTCGGAGAATCCGACTCCGGGCGGGCACGGAACGCCACCTGGATTTCGCGGGTCCTCTCAGCCGCTTCGCTGTCGAGCGTATCCGGTTCCTCGTCGGCCTCCCGATGGACGAATTGCAGGGACGGGGAAGCCAGTCCGAGGCGTTCGATGTCTTCGACCAACTCGCGGCACGACTGGTAGCGTTCGGCGGGCTTGCGAGCCAGCATCTTGGCGACGATCAGATCGACCCGTTCCGGAATGTCCCGCTGATACTTCCGCATCGGGACGTAGGGATCCTGTTCTTTGGACAGGATGATCTCCAGGGCGGTCTCTCCCCGGCACGGAAGTCTGCCGGTCAGGCAGTGGTACAGCGTCGTGCCCAGGGAGTGGATGTCGGATCGGTGATCGACGTACTTGGCGTTGCGGGCCTGTTCCGGAGCCATGTAGTAGGGCGTGCCGAAGCCGGTGCCGGTGCGAGTCAGGGACAGATCCTCGTCCATTTCCTTGGCCAGACCCAGATCGGCCAGCTTTACCCGACCGTCGCGAGTCAGGAGGATGTTCTCCGGTTTGATGTCGCGGTGGACGAGTTGACGATGGTGGGCGTATTCCAGGGCGTCGGCCACTTTCAGGGCGATGTGCAAGGTGTCGGCCACACTGAGGCGGCCCAGGCGTTGCAGCCAACGGAACAGGCTGTCTCCGTCTATGTACTCCATCGCAAAGTAATGCCAGCCCTGCTCCTCGCCGTGGACGTAGCCGCGGACGATGTTGGGATGGTCGAGGCGCTCCAGCGTGCGTGCTTCCCGAAGGAAGCGTTGGACGTAATCAGCCCGGACAGCCTTAGAGCGCGCCAAGACCTTCAGAGCGACTTGCCGGGCCGTCTGCTGGTCCTTGGCGAGATAGACGGCCCCAAAGCCCCCCAGTCCGATCTTGCGGACGATCTTGAAGCCGCCCAGTACGAGGCTGTCAGGGCCTTCCGTGACCAGCCCAGCATGGGAAAGCGGGCCGATGCCTTGATTGCGGGCAAGGTCCCAGTCTTCGTCCAGAGCCTGGGGCGAGGCGGACGGGCGAGTACGATGCAAGGAGGCAAGGTCCGGCACGTCGCCGGGTGCCTGCCGGGAGAAGGGCGGGCGACCGGTGCCGGGAGAATCAGCCGCCTGATCGCGGTTCTGTTCCGACCTCATGGTTCGAGTTTGTCTCCGACGAAGAATGGGTTTGCGAGCCACTCAGCGATCGGTGCGAGGGGAGACCCAATCGGTCCCTGCTCCGGGCGATCAAGCGACACCCATTATTGGCTTAACACGCCCCGGGGACAAGGCAAGGCAAAATCGCGCTCAATTTGCCCCATTTCCCGCGACTGCGCCGGTTGCCCAACCCGTTTCAAGCAACGGAAGCTGACAACCCCTGTTCCCCGTTCCTTGCCCAAATAGCGTCGCTTTTGGAGGCGACGTGGTTATGATATGCACATCCGACAGCGGTCCTGTCTGGGCGACCGCGTTTCACCGATTCTTCACGGACCTGTCAGAACTCAGGAGGTGGCAACGTGAGCGGCAGGCAGTTTGGTAGGGCAATCTGTTGTGGACTGTTCGTCTTCGGGGTGGTCGGCCTGACTCAGGCACGGGCGGACCTGCATGAATACGTCAAGCGTCCGGAGAGCGTCTTCGAATGGCGGCTGGTGGAGAAGAAGGAGACGCCCCAGGGGATCGTTTACGACCTCCAGATGACCTCGCAGAACTGGCAGAACATCGTCTGGAAACACCAAATCCAGATCTATCAGCCGACGGGGGTCGAGCCGAACAAGACGATGCTGCTGTGGAACACCGGCGGCAACGCCAGTCCGGCCAATCAAGCCTTCGCATTCGAGCTGGCCAAGCGGATCAAGGCCCCGGTCGCCTTCCTGTACAACATCCCCAACCAGCCCCTGCTCGGCAACAAGAAGGAAGACGCCCTCATCGCGGAAACTTTCGTCCGTTACCTGGAAACCAAGGACGAGAACTGGCCTTTGCTGTTCCCCATGGTCAAGAGCGTCGTCAAGTCGATGGACGCCATCCAGGAGTTCTCGAAAAAGGAATGGAATCAGCCAGTCGAGCAGTTCATCGTTTCCGGGGCTTCCAAGCGCGGCTGGACCAGTTGGCTGACCGGGGCGACTGGCGATCCGCGGGTTAAGGCCATTGCTCCGTTCGTCATCGACGTGCTCAACATGAAAAAGCAGGGCGATCACCAGCTGTACAGCTTCGGCAAGTACAGCGACATGATTCACGACTACACCGAGCGGGGTCTGCTGCCCATGCCGGACACCAAGGAAGCCATGCGGTTGTGGAGCATGGTGGATCCGTGGATGTATCGAGACAAGCTCGAACTGCCGAAGCTGATCGTCAACGGCAACAACGATCCCTACTGGACGACCGACGCCCTGAACCTCTATTGGGACGACCTCAAGGGCGACAAGTGGGTGCTCTACGTTCCCAATGCGGGGCACGACCTGCGGCAAAAGGACAAAACATCGCCCCTGGACCAGGTCAGTCAGGCGGCCAACGGCCTGGCGGCGTTCGTCTGGCATTACACCGTGGACAACCCGATGCCGAAGCTCACCTGGAAGCACGACGACGCCGACGGCAAGCTCCGCATCCGGGTCGAGTCCTCGGAGACGCCTAAAGGTGCCCGCCTCTGGGTCGCCCAGGCGCCGACGCGCGACTTCCGGGAAGCGAAGTGGGTCGAGAAAACTGCTCAGGTGAATGGCAGTCAGGTCGTCGGACTGGTCGATCCACCCAAGGAAGGCTGCCTGGCTTTCTACTGCGAACTGGATTACGAGATCGACGGTCTGCCCTATCATCTATCGACGCAGATCCGCATCGCGGGTTCGCCGGTCAAGAAATGAACAGCTTCTGCAAGCAGACGGGACCAAGCGGAGCGGAGACGCGCCGCCCGGTCCCCCTGCGGAGAAGTCGTCCCGGAGCGGCAACGTAGCTGGGCACGAGGAACAGAGCAGAGGGCGTGGAGACCTTCGCCATGATGACGCTGGCTCTGGTCGTCGGGGTTTTGCTCGGCTGTCTCCTGATAACGGCCCTGGCTTTGTGGATCGGGCTGAAACTGAGTAAGGGACGGCGCAGCGGATTTTCCTGGGCCTTGGCCGCGATGGTGATTGCTTTCGTTGGCTGGACGGCGGTGTACTGGGGAGTGACTCATATACCTCTGCCCGAAACGTGGTGGCCGGCTCCGTATCTGGCCTTGTTGGGAGCGGGCATGATCGCCGTCTTGTGGGCGTACCTGGTATCCCTGGTGCTGCTGCGGACCACTCTGGTCCAGACCCTGGCGGCCTGGCTGAGCACCGTGCCAGCGTTCGTGATCGTCTGGCTGCTGCTGCATCTGGTGGTAAGGAATTATCTGCTGGAAATCGCCTATCTGCGGTCGAACTCGATGGCCCCGACGCTGCTGGCGTTGCATCACGTCGGCACCTGCCCGCACTGCGGGGGAACGGCCTATGTGCCCTACACCACCAATTTCGAATACGAACCGCCCGGGGCACGCTATGGGATGTGCAAAGACTGTCGGAAATCTTGTCTGGTCCGGGAGGTCGGGTCTGCGATCTTCCGCTCGGATCGCTTCCTGATCAACAAGGTCGTCGCACCGCGGCGCTGGGACCTGGTCACCTACCGCGATCCGTTGCGGCAGGTGCGCTTCACCAAGCGGGTGGTCGGTTTGCCGGGCGAAGAGGTGTACATCAACGAGGGCAAGGTGTTTGTGAACGGCGAAGCCGTGCCGCTGCCGGCCGACATGCAAGGTCTCGAATTCAGCCTCCACCAATTTGATGGCCGACCGGCCTTGTGGGGAACGCCCGAAAGTCCAGCCGTCCTCGGACCGAACGAGTACTTCGTGCTGGATGATTTCTCGATCCGCGGCCACGATTCCCGCATGTGGACGACGCCCTTCCCGGGACATCCGCCCTATGCCTTGCCGCGATCGTCCATTGAAGGCGTGGTCGGATGGATCCTCTGGCCCGAAGACCGGATGCGCTTGCTACGCTAAAACCAGCTGCCCCCAGGAGTGCCTTTCATGTCGAACGCTTCTCAGCCCATCAATTACCCGCTCGGCCTGCCTCCGGGGAGCGTTCGAGCCATCCTCAGCATCGTCATCATCGGCATGTTTCTCGTGCTGGCGGCTTATCCGCAGCCCGAGGGTGCGCCGCCGCTAAAGATTCCTCTGTTCCTGTTCGCCTTGTTGCCGATGGTGCTGTTGTTCTACATTGCCCACGGCCGCTCCATCCGCCCGCCAGACGCCAACGTTTATTCGCCGTTGTATCTGCCCCGAGGCACGATCCGGATTCTGCTGGCCGTCGCGTTTTACGGCATTCTGGGTTACCAGTATTTCACTAATCACGACGAGCTGGTCTCGCGGCTGACGCCGGACCCGGCGGACGTCTGGAAGGTGCCGCCGCTGATGTTCAGTATCACCGTCGGGTTCCTGATTGGGCACGTCGTCCGGATCGGGCCGTGGCGAAACTTGCCGATTTATCAGAACTTCCTGGCCTGGGCTTCGTTGATCGCCTTGCTGCTTCTGCTAGTCGATGTGGTCCTCGAATTCGTCATCAAACCAAGTGTGCAAACGGACTTCCAGTTCGATCCCTTTGCCTTTGAAGCGTTCCTGTGCGGTGTGATCGCCTTCTACTTCGGCGCCCGCTCCTGACCCGGCAAGGAGCAACCTGCTGCTTGCCGCCTCGCCGTCTCCCAAAAAACCAAGGCGACGGGTATTCGGATGGACAGGCGGGCCACTCTGTGCGACCATAGGGGCATGATTCCTGAGCAGAGGGACGTTGGCGAGCTGCTCCAGCGGATTCGTCAAGGGGATTCCGGAGCCGTTGATCAATTGCTGGCCCGGCACCGCGAACCGATCCGCCGCATGATCGCGTTGCGCCTCGACGCCGCCCTGGCTCCCCGGATCGACGCCAGCGATGTCGTTCAGGAAGTGCTTTTGGAAGCCAACCGCCGTCTCCGCGATTATCTCCGCAATCCGCGCCTGCCGTTTTTCCTGTGGCTCAGGCAGATCGCTCGGGATCGAATTGTCGATGCGCATCGCCGGCACCGACAGGCCCAGCGGCGCTCGCTGGATCGGGAGCAACCCCTCGACGAGCCTTCCCAGGAGGAACCGGGAAGCGGAGATGCCGTTTTTGTCGATCAGGAACTTACGCCGGCCTCGGCGGCCATGTGGCACGAACTCCAGCGTCGCTTCTGGGCTGAGCTGACTTACCTGGACGCGGAGGACCGCGAAGTGATCCTGATGCGGCACTTCGAGCACCTGACCAATCAGGAAGTCGCCCTCGTGTTGGGCCTGAGCGAAGCGGCGGCGAGCATGAGGTATCTGCGGGCCATGCGTCGGCTGCGGGGACGGCTGGTCCCTCGGGAGTCTGACGCGGTTCGTTGAGCCGACCACGGCATGTCCCCGACTTCTCCACGCCAACCGGATGCGGAACGCGAAGCCCGGCTGGCTTCCGTCCTGGATCGCCTCGTCGAACTGGCTCACCGGCGGGCGTTCGGCGAGTTCGAGACAGTTTTGCGCGAGCATCCTGACCTGGCCGCCGAGTTGCAGGAACTCTGGCCGGCCGTGCAGATCGCCGAAGAGGTGGCCCAAACAAACGCTCTGGATGCCCCAGAGATTTCCGCATCTTTGTCCGACTCGCCCGCCGAGGCGTCCCTTCCGCTTCGGATCGGCGACTACGAGCTGCTCGAAGAGATTGGCCGCGGCGGCATGGGCGTCGTGTACAGGGCACGACAACGAAGCCTGGGACGCATCGTCGCTTTGAAGATGCTGCTCGATTCCCCAGCGATCAGTACAGAAGACTTGCAGCGTTTTCGCTCCGAGGCCAAGGCGGCCGCCCGGCTTGATCACCCCAACATCGTTCCCGTGTACGAAACCGGCGAATATCAAGATCGTCCCTACTTCAGCATGAAGCTCATCGAAGGACCGACGCTCGCCCAGTTGGCCCTGGCAGGTCCGCTTCCCGTCCGGCAGGCCGTCCGTTATGTCCAGAAGGTCGCCGAGGCCGTGCATCATGCCCACCAGCACGGCATTCTGCACCGTGACCTCAAGCCGTCCAACGTGATCGTGGACAAGCAGGATCAACCTTACGTCACCGATTTCGGG
Organism: uncultured Planctomycetota bacterium; assembly: GCA_937944855.1. GTDB lineage: Bacteria > Planctomycetota > Planctomycetia > Gemmatales > HRBIN36 > JANWWR01. Next base: position 19,954 of record CALFAY010000015.1, on the reverse strand, counting down.
CTGGCCAAGCGAGTGCCTGCGACTGCCATCGAATCGGTTCCGGAAACATCGGCGTGGTTCTCCTCCGAGGGGCAGCAGTCAGCCTGGCGCTCCAGCCTGACCGGCCCCGGTGCGATTGTCGGCACTCCGTCCTACATGCCCCCCGAGCAAGCCGCCGCGGGCCGCGGCCAGCTTTCTCCGGCCAGCGATGTGTACTCGCTGGGAGCGCTGCTGTATTTCCTGCTGACCAGCCGACCGCCGTTCCAGGCGTCCAACCCGGTCGATGTCTTGTTGCAGGTGCTGGAACGCGATCCCGTTTCGCCTCGCCTTCTCAATCCCAATGTTGATGCCGATCTGGAAGCCATCTGTCTGAAAGCCCTGCAAAAGCAGCCAAGAATGCGGTACGCTACCGCCGCCGAGCTGGCCGCCGATCTGCGGGCCTACCTCGATGGGCGGCCGGTAACTGTCCGGTCTCGAACTCTTAAAGACATCGCTATGCGTCTGGTATTCCCTTCCGGGCTGACTGCTTCCGTCGGCTTACCGCTGTCGGTCTGGCTGACCTGTGGCTTGGTAGTGCTGGCTGTCGGCGGCGTGTCGGCGGGTATGCTTCGTCTGGGGATCACGTCCCGTTGGCCGTTTTTCGGCTTGGCCATGACGGCTCTGTTGACCGCGACCGGCATCGTGGCGGGGTTGCTCCGGCGCTGTGGTCCGCTGCCCGCGGCCGGCTGGCAGACTCTCCATCTTTGGTTGACCGGAGCGCTGGCCGGTGCATCGGTGTTTGTGATCGAATGGCTTTTGGGTCTGCCGATGTTCCGGCTGCTTCCGGTGCTGGCCGTGTTCGCGGCCATGCTGTTCCTCATTCATGCCGGTTCAATCTCGCCGAGGTTTTATCCCGTGGCGGGAAGTTGTCTGGTTGCCCCCCTGCTGCTGCCCTGGCTGGAGGAACCCGCGGCGGTGCTCCTGCTTGCAGTCCTTGTCGGCTTCGGGTTCCTTTTGCCGGTACTGTTTCGGAAGACCACTCGCAGCGTCTCATGAGAGCACCAAGGCGCTGTCGAACAGTCACGGCAAGCGAGCGGCTGAAGCGGTCCTGTCGTCGCGGGCCCGATCCGACTCGGCTATAATGCCACTGATCCGACTCGGCTCCGGGACGGCAGCGCCGTTCCCTGAAGGACACTCCATGAGCGATTTAAGCCCCAACGGCGGACCTTCTCGCACCTTGGCGGACAGGGTCCGTGCCTTGCAACTCAATGACGTCTCGGCGCAGCGGACGAACACCGCGTGGCTGGCGTGGCTGTTGTGCCTGGTCCTTTTGGGGCTGAGCGCCTTCCTTGCCTACGAAGCCTACTTTGCCCGCGAGCCGGAGCCGCCTGCCGCTCCGACCCAGCAATTGAAGACCTACACACCGGGGGGAACCGCAACCCAAGTCGCCTCTTCGGGCGAAGTCGTGCATGAGTCGCGCGGCCACATCGTTCCAGCTCATAAGATCCAAGTGAGTCCGAAAGTGGCCGGCATGGTGACGAAGCTGAATTTCGACGTCGGCATGGCGGTGGAAAAGGGCACGGTGCTGGCGGAACTGGAAAAGGTGGATTATCTGGCCGACGTCAACCGTGCCGCCGCGGCGGCTGCCGCAGCCAAGGCCCGCTATGAGGAACTGGCGCGGGGAATGCGTCCGGAGGAAAAGAAGCGAGCCACCGCCGCTCTGGAAGAAGCCCGGGCCGTCAAGCGGGAGGTGGAGGATCAGCTCAAGCGGCTGCGGGCGGCGGGACGTGCCGCTACGGAAGAAGACCTGGTGCGGGCCGAACTCAAGCTCGCCCAGGCCGTTCAGCGGGTGATCCAGTTGGAACAGGAAGAAAGGATGATGCAGGAGGGGGCACGCATCGAGCGGATCGAAGCGGCCAGGGCGGAGTGGCAGGCCGCGGAGGCGGAACTGGCCAAGGCCCAGTGGCGCCTGGACAACTGCACCATCTATGCTCCCGTCACCGGCATCATCCTGAGCAAGAAGGCGGAGGAAGGCGACATCGTCAACCCGATGGCGTTCAACGTCTCGGCCAGCCTGTGTGAGATGGCAGACCTGTCCGATCTGGAAGTGGAACTGAAAATCCAGGAACGCGACATTGCCAAGATTTTCCTGGGTCAGCGTTGCCGGATCCGACCGGAAGCCTATCCGGATCGGCTCTACGAAGGGTATGTCAACAAAATCATTCCCGCGGCGGATCGCGGCATCGGGGCCGTTCCGGTCCGTGTCAAGGTGGAACGGCTGATCGCGCCCAAGGCCGAGGCTTCCGAGGACCTCCGGGCGGAACAGGGCAAGTACCTGCTTCCCGACATGGCCGCCATCACCGCCTTCCTGCGCAGGCAGCCGCCGGAGGAGAAAAAGCCCGCCGAAAGCAACGGCAAGAACGCATCCTGAGCCGTCCCTCGTAGCCCCGGCACGGCTGGCTACGCTGTCGAGGAGAAACACGGTTCCGGATCAGAGGAAGGAACGCTGCATGGCCAATGAACCGATTGTGCGTTGTATCCAGGTGAGCAAATCATTCCGGCGCGGCAGCGAAGAAATCCGCGTGCTTCAAGCGCTGAATCTCGAAGTGCCAGAAGGCCAGTTCCTCGCCCTGATGGGGCCGAGCGGCTCCGGCAAGACGACGTTGCTCAACCTCATCGCTGGCCTGGACCGGCCGACCTCGGGCACGATCCAGGTCGGCCCGGACGTGGTGTCCGCCATGAGCGAGAACGAACTGGCCCGCTGGCGGACCCGGCATGTCGGCTTCGTGTTTCAGTTCTACCACCTGCTGTCCGTGCTGACGGCCTATGAGAACGTGGAATTGCCCTTGCTCTTGTTGCCGTTGTCGGCGGCGCGGCGGCGGGAGCAGGTACTGACCGCGTTGGAACTGGTGGGCCTGCTGGACCGGATGCACCATCGTCCGGGCCAGCTCTCCGGCGGACAGCAGCAGCGCGTCGGCATCGCCCGGGCCATCGTCACCAACCCGACGCTCATCGTGGCCGACGAACCGACCGGCGACCTCGACGCCCGCTCCGCCGAGGAGATCCTCAATCTGCTGGGCGAACTGCAAGCGAGCTTGAACAAGACCATCATCATGGTCACGCACGACCCCCGGGCAGCGGCCCGTGCCCAGCGGATTTTGCACCTGGAGAAGGGACAGCTGGTCGAGGACAGCGGCCTGGCCGTGGCTGCCGGAGGGGCCGCCGCTCCCTGATCCCGACCACGCGGCTTGGCGATACCTTAAGCAGCGGAGTTTCCGACTGGGACCAAGCGCTATGAGCGGATACCCGTTTTACTTCCTCGTCACCCTCGGCAGTGTGATCGGCCTGGCCGTGCTGGCCTTGGTGCCGTTCTACGTTCTGTTGATCGCCGGGGACATCTTGATGACCCGCCTGGGCGATGTCGATCCATTCAGCCGATCGGCCAAATTCATCGGCTTGATGTTCAAAAACCTGCGGCGAAACTTGCTCCGCACCTTCCTGGCCTATCTGGCCATCTTCGTGCTGGTGCTGGTCGTCACCGGCGTCTGGTCGATCCTGGCCTTCCTCGACCTGGTGACCGCCGAGAAGAGCCGCGACCTCAAAGCCATCGTCACCGAGCGCTGGCAGATTCCCAGCCAGATGCCCTTTGCCTACGCCTATCCGCTCAGCCAGGGCGCGCCGGAAAAGGAAGGCGACATCGTCATCGGTCCCGACGACAGCATGACCTGGCAGTTCTACGGCGGCTACACGGAGCGTGAGCGAGACAAGCAGACGCGGGACAACCTGGTATTCTTCTTCGCGATGGAGCCGCGCAAGGTGCTGACCATGATGGACGGCATCGACGAACTGACGCCGGAGCAATTGCGGCAACTGGCCCAGGCCGTCGAGATCATGGAGAAGGACAAGACCGCCGTGGTCATCGGAGCGGATCGCCTGGCGACACTGAACAAGCGCGTCGGCGAGACGATCACGGTCTATGGCCTGAACTACCGCGGCATCGACCTGGAGATGAAGATCATCGGCGAACTGCCCAAGGGCCGGTGGGGGCAAATCGGCATCATGAACCGGGATTACCTCAATGACGCCATCGACGCCTACCCCGCGAAACACCGGGGAGAGCGTCATCCGCTGGCCGATCGCTCCCTGAATCTCGTCTGGCTCCGGGTTCCCGACACGGAGACTTTCAAAAAAGTCGCCAATCAGATCATGTCCTCCAGCGCGTTCACCAACCCGGCGGTGAAGTGCGAGACGGCCGCCTCGGGCATCGGTTCCTGGCTGGACGCCTACCGGGATTTGATCTGGGGGATGCGCTGGCTGTTGTCGCCGGCGATCCTGGTGGTGATGTCCCTGGTGGTGGCCAACGCCATCGGCATCAGCGTCCGCGAGCGCCGCGGCGAAATGGCGATTCTCAAGGTGCTCGGCTATCAACCGCGGCAGATCATGCTTCTGATCCTGGGCGAAGCGGTGCTGATCGGGGCGTTGAGCGGCTTGCTGAGCGCGACGTTGTGTCAGGTGTTTGTCAACGAACTGATTGGCGGCGTCCCGTTCGGCATTGCGTTTTTCCCCTCGTTCAAGATCGCCTCGGCGGCGTGGTGGTGGGGACTGAGCATCGGTTCGATCACGGCGTTGCTGGGCAGCATCTGGCCAGCGTGGACGGCCCAGCGGGTCCGCGTGGCGGAGGTCTTCGCCAAGGTCGGCTGAGGCAAGGCGAACAGTTGCCGAAAACCCGCCAAGACGGGAAATTCGGGAAGCCTGGGAACCGCCGATCTGGACCCGGGCCACTTCGCCTTGACCCCGTTTATCCCGGACGCTACAACCCGGTCTCTCGATTCAGCCGAGTTCCCCGAAGGACGGCGGGATGGCAATCGGCTCTGCGACGGTGACGGGGCCGAGTCGGTCCGCAAATCACGGAGGAGAGGATCGTGAAGCGTATTGGAATTCGAGTGGGAACGACCCTGGCCGCGATCGCGCTGGGCATGATTCTGGGCGGCGTCGTGCTGGCCCAACAGCGGACGCAGACCCCCTCGGTCACCGGCCGCACCCGGATCGTCTTCCTCAACCTCAACGAGGCCCTCAAGGGCTACTCCAAGTTCAAGGCCCTGCGCGAGGAACTCAAGCGCAAGGATGAGCAGTTCGTCACCATGCTCAAGAACAAACAAGCGCGGGGCGAAGCCCTCTCCAAGGAGATGCAGGACCCCAAAACCACCGCGCAACGCAAGGAAGCCATCGAACAGGAACTCAAGCAGATCCGCTTCGACATGGACAACATCCGTCAGGACGCCCAGAAGCAGATCATCAAATACCAACAGGAAGAACTGGCCAAGATGTACCGCGAAGTGTACCAGGTCGTCACCGAGTACGCAGCCGCCAACGGCATCGATCTGGTCATGCAGTACAACGAGGAATGGGACGACAACTACCACACGGCGCAGCGGGTCGTGCAGCGGATGAACATGCCGTTCTGGCCAATCCACTACGACAAGAGCATGGAGATTACCGGCGTGGTAGCTCAAACGCTTAATCAGAAGTTCGGGGTGGCGGCGGCCCCGTCCGGGCCTCCCGCCGGCGGTGTCGTCCCCGCGAGCGGTACGGTCAATAAGTGACCGGTCAGCCAGCCGGTTTTCTTGCCGCACAGGCCCGCGGGGGGACACGACTTCCCCCGCGGGCTTTCTTCGTGAATGCGGCTTGCAGATGCAGGGAGGCGCCAAACCCATGACGCTGCGTTGCCTCGCCCAGCGGTTTCAGCGAACGATCGAAAAACCCGCGGAAATCCACGGACACGGCTACCGGACCGGAGCGGCGATCCGCGTCCGCTTTCGACCGGCTGGTGCGGATACCGGCATCGTCTTCGTCCGGGACGATCTTCCCGGCTCGGAACCGGTGTCTGCCCTCGCGGATCGGGTCACAGGAACGAACCGCCGGACCACGCTGGGACACCCTCCGGCCCAGGTGGAAATGGTCGAACATGTTCTGGCCGCCCTGCACGCGCTGAGGATCGACAACTGCGTGATCGAGATCAACGGTCCCGAGTTGCCCGGTCTGGACGGGTCTTCCCGGGACTTCGTCCGCATCCTGCACGACGCCGGGCTGCGTGTGCAGAAAGCCTCGCGCGGCATCTGGGGAGCGACCGAGCCGATCACGGTCAGCGATGGCCGCGGCACTCTGGCTCTGTATCCGACCGAGGATCTCCAACTGAAGGTCAGCTATCTTCTGGATTACGGGCCGCAGTCGCCGCTTTCGAGCCAAAGGCAGACTGCGGTGGCCAGCCCGGAGGGATTCATCAACGACGTGGCCAGTTGCCGCACGTTTCTTCTCGAAGCTGAAGCGGAGGCTTTGAAACGCCAAGGTTTTGGCCGCAACACATGTCCAAGCGACCTGCTGGTTTTCGGCCCCAGGGGACCGATCGGCAACCGTCTCCGTTTCGCGGATGAACCGGCTCGGCACAAGATCCTGGACATCATCGGGGATTTGGCCCTCTTCGGTCATGACCTGTGCGGGCACGTCGTCGGCTGCAAGTCGGGTCACGGCTTGAACGTGGCGTTGGTTCGGCGATTGATGGACGAAATGGAACAGACCGCGTCGGAAGGTCGGTCCTTGGCGCGGGCTGCGTGAAGCCGCTCCCCAAGAGGTAGAAAAGTGGGAGACGGGAGGATGCCGCGACTTCGTATGGCGGTGATCGGCGTTGGTCATCTGGGCAAGGAACATGCCCGTATTCTCGCCTCCTTTTCCGACGTGGAACTCGTCGGCGTCGCCGATGTCAACATGGAACAGGCCCGCGCCGTGGCTGCCCGTTGTCAAACGCAGGCCTACAGCGATTTCCGCCGTCTCATTCCGCTCGTGGATGCTGTCACCATCGCTGTACCCACGACTCTCCATCGGGATGTGGCTGTCGAGTTCCTTCGCCGCGGCATCGCCTGCATGATCGAAAAACCGCTCGCCGCCACGCTGGAAGAAGCCGACGAACTGGTGGATCTTGCCCGGCATTCCGGAGCCGTTCTCCAGGTCGGCCACATCGAACGATTCAATCCCGTCGTGCTGGAACTGGAGAAACACCGTTTTCAGCCGAAATTTATTGAGGCACATCGGCTCGGCACCTTTACCGGAAGATCGCTGGACATCGGCGTCGTGATGGACTTGATGATCCACGATCTGGACCTGGTTATCCACATGGTTGGGAGTCCCGTCCAGAGCCTTCAGGCAGTGGGGGTCAGTCTGTTTGGACGCCATGAAGACATGGCCCATGTCCGCCTAACGTTCGGCGACGGATGCCTGGCAAATCTCTCCGCGAGCCGAGCCAGTCCCCGGCCCAGCCGGCGGATGAAGATTTTCGCTCCCGAGGGCTACGTCAGCATCGACTTTCAGCAGCGTCGGGCCGCGTTCGTTCAGCCCACCCAGTCGGTCCGACGACTCCGCGAGATCATGACCACGCGGGGCTGTGATCCAATTAACGTGATCCATCTGAAGGATGGCCTGTATGGCCGGTTTTTGCAGGTGCGCGAAGTGGACCTGCAAGCTGTGGACCAGCTCACCCTGGAGTTGGGCGACTTCGTTCGCTGCGTGGCCACAGGAGCACGGCCGAAAGTGACCGGCGAACAGGGCCGGGACGTCATCGCCCTGGCCAGTCGCATCCTCGACCACATCCGCCGCCATGCCTGGGAAGGCTCTGCTTGCGGACCCGTTGGCCCCGTACAAATCCCGGCTCCCCTGGGTAGCTTCTTCGATGAGTTTCCGCCTGCGGAAGACCTTGCTGCCTGATATTATGGTTGCGCATTGTATAATATTTTCCGCCCTCGTTTGAAGAACCCGCGAAGACGCTGGACACTTGCGCCACCGGCTCTCATAATTGCCGCCATGACACGCACCCAGCCCTCGCAACATCCTCGTGACCCCAGTCATGGCTACGCAGCACCAAGCACCTGACGCCAGCCCCGCCGGCCAGGAACCGCGACGACCTCCGCGACTGAAATCCTTGCTCCTGCTTGCATTGATTCTCGTCGTCGGTACGGGTCTACGACTGCGGGAAATTGCCGATCCTTTGCAACAGGATGAGTTCGGCCCGCTTTATGCGGTCGTGGAACGGGAAGGGACCGTTCCGGGTTATACAGCTTCCGCAGAAATGCCTTTAAGGCCTGTCAAGAGCTGGGCGGAAGTCCGGGAGCGCTCCATCTTTCCCTACGGAATCAAGAGTCCTTTTCCGCTTTATCATTACATACTCTACGCCTTTGTCCATGTCCTGCCGATTAACGAAGTCACTTTGCGGCTGCCCTCGCTGCTGGCGGGCCTGGGGGTCATCGTGACGATGTACTGGCTGGCGCGCACCGTGGCAGGGACGGATGCCGGATTGGCGGCCGCTCTGCTGACCGCGGTCGAGCCGATGCAAATCAGCATCAGCAGGATTGCCCGGCCCTACGCCCTCGCCACGCTGGCCGTCATCCTGTCGTGCCTGGCTCTGCATAATCTATTAACCCATCAACAACTCTGGAGATCAGCGCTCTGCGCGGTGATCTATTCCTTGTGCATTGCCTTCATCGGTTATATGAATCCGATGCTGCTGCTTGTTTTGCTTCCCCAGGCGGTCTTCGCGCTCCTGTGGATGGGCAGGACCGTCTGGCAACAGAGATCCTGGCGTCCGGCGTTGCGGCCTTGCCTTTGGTTGGCCGTCGGAGGCGCTCTCGCTGGTGCTTTAATGTATCCCCAATGGGAATATGTTCGAGAAGTCAGAAATTTCAATAGTACGTTTCGAGAATTCCTGAACTGGTACATACCCCCACGCGGAGTCTTTTTATATTTGCACAATGTGGTTATTTTCGGAGCTTCCGTGGCCGGACTTGTGGCGGGCGCGATCGCATACGGGCTGTTCGGCAGGCGCAATAGGGACGATCCCGCAGGATCAGCGGTTGCGCCGGCCGGATTCACAGACTTGAGCATGATGGGACTTCTGGTGTTGATTGTGCCACAGGTATTCGTCAGTCTGGCGGACAGCGGAACGAACCGTTCTATGTGCCTAAGTCGTTATCTGGTTTACACTCAATTGGGCTGGATTATGCTCTATACAAGCCTCCTAGTTAAGACTCATGTCGCGATTTCCCGCTGGAGTGCGTTGTTAGCCGCCAGTCTGGTTTTAACAATCCTGGGTCGATTCGATTTCGGACGCGGTATTCAGCTCGAGACGGGAAATTTCATGATGGATGCTGTAGTCCAGTTTCTCGAGCTGGAGGACCAGAGCCATGTCCGGAACGGCGATGCACTCTTGGTCCGTTCGGGCTTCCTGGAAAGCGACGTGCGTATCGAAAAGTTTCCTGAGCAGAGTCGAAGCCATCTGCGCGGAGTCAGCGTCGCACCTCTGCACAGCCTGTATTCACCAAAGAAGATTCGCCCGTATAACGTGTTAGGTTTGTCCCACCGCTACGGGATTGCGTGGGCCGGCAATCCACTCTTGAGGGAACAGGAGTATGTAAAGGGGGTATCAGCTCTGGAGTTAAACGGTTTCCGGCGGTTCTGGATCCTCGATTGGGGCGGCGGCAAGGATCCGTTTGCCCAATGCCTCCTCCCGCGGCTGGCCAACATACTCAATTCCGACTTGCGCGTCGCCAGGGACCCGGCTGCGGGCCGGTTCGATTTCGAGATTCCCCGGGACATCAAACCGGGCGATTACATCCCGGCGCTTCATGATCCCTCCGCCCAGAAGTTCGGTCCCCTTATCCTGGTGGAACGCAAGCCGGACTGACGAGAAGTAGCAGGACTTCCAAAGGAGGACCGAAGATTCATCATCCGGTTGGTTGACCGGCTTTTGCGGCGGCTGGTAGAATGCCGTTGCTTCAGTAGCGGGATCAGGCGTCATGGCGACTACCTATTTCAAGCGCTTCCGCATGGAAGCGGACCTGAGCCGTTTACCCCCCGTTCCGCCCCTTCCGGAAGGCTACTTCTGGGTGCCCTGGGCAGACGACATGGTGGACCTGCACGCCGATGTCCATTACCAGGCTTTTTGCCAGGAACTCGATTCGGCCCTGTTCCCCTGCTTCAGTGATCGCTATGGCTGCCATCTGTTGTTGCGGGAAATCACGTCCCGGCCGGGATTTGTTCCGGAAGCGACTTGGCTTGTCGCCTGCGGAGAGTGTTGCTGCGGGACGGTGCAGAGCATCGTTGACGTTCAGGGATTCGGAAGCATTCAGAACCTCGGCGTCAGGCCGGAACATCGCCGCCGCGGTCTGGGCAAGGCGTTGCTGCTGCAGGCCCTTCACGGCTTCAAATCGGTCGGTTTGCAGCGTGCTTGCCTGGAAGTGACTGCCGACAACGAGCCTGCCCTCCGGCTGTACCAGCAACTCGGCTTCCGTAGAATGAAGACGCTTTACAAGGCCGTTGAATGATTCGGCAGCCGCACCAACCGCAGCGACGAGGCCATTCGTGCAGCAAGAGATTTACCATCATCCCTTCGACAACGGGTTGACCCTGGTGGCCGAGCAGATGCCGCACGTCCGCTCGGCCGCCTTCAACTTTCTGATTCCCGCGGGATGTGCCTATGATCCGCCGGACCAGTTGGGACTGGCGACGGTGCTGACGACCCTGTTGACCCGGGGGGCCGGCAATCGAGACAGTCGGCAGTTGAGCACGGCCCTGGACAATTTGGGACTGGACCGCGATGAGACCGTCGGGGTGACGCACATCCGCTTGTGGGGCGCAACCCTGGCCCGCAATCTGCCTTCGTCCCTGGAAATCTACGCCGACATTGTCCGGCGGCCGCACTTGCCGGAGGAGGAACTGGAAGCCGCTCAAGCCCTGGCCTTGCAGGAGTTGCACAGTCTGGAAGACGAGCCGAAGCAGAAAGCGCTGGTGGCTCTGCGCCGCCAGCATTTTCCCGACCCGCTCGGCCGAGATAGCCGAGGCACCATCGAGGGCATCGAGTCCCTGACTCCCGAAAGCATCCGCGAACACTATCAACGTTGTTTTCAGCCTCACGGTCTGATCCTGAGCGTGGCAGGGAACATCACCTGGAAGCCGTTGGTCGAACTGGTCGGACGCCTGTTCAGCGACTGGCACGGCGAACCGTTGCCGCCCTGGACGCTCGGTCCGCAGCCGCCCAGCCGCTTGCACATCGAGAAAGATACTCACCAGACCCAGATCGCCCTGGCGTTCCCGGCGGTCCCGGTGACACATCCGCGGTATTACGATGCCCTGGGCATGGTGAACGTGCTGAGCGGCGGCATGAGCGCCCGGCTGTTCAGCGAGGTTCGGGAAAAGCACGGGCTGTGCTACGCGATCTGGGCTACCTACCAGACCTTCAAGGATCGGGCTGCGGTCATTGCCTATGCCGGCACGACCAACGATCGCGCCCAGCAAACGCTGGATCGGACGCTGGCGGAACTGCGGCGGCTGGCGGAGGGCATCGAGGAGGACGAGGTCGCCCGCGTCCAGGCAGGGTTGAAATCCACGCTCATCATGTCGGAGGAATCGACCTCGGCTCGAGCCGGAAGCATCGCCTCCGACTGGTACTACCTCGGTCGCGTCCGCAGTCTCGACGAGATCCAAAAAGCCATCGAAGGACTCACGCCGAAGTCGATTCTGGAATATGTCCGCAGCCATCCGCTGCGAGATTTCACCCTGGTCACGCTCGGCCCCAAGCCGCTCCAGGCTTGAACGGCGGACCCGGGACCGTGCATCCGAAGATCGCCGTCGAGCGTGTTCAGATCACGGACCCCCGGACGGGCCGACGGCGGACAGTGGAGGAGGAAAGCGGTGCAGTTCCATCACAGCAGTTTGCCCAACGGCTTGCAGATCGTTGGTGAATCGAACCCTCTGGCCCGCTCCGTGGCCGTGGGCTTTTTCGTCAAGACCGGCTCCCGCGACGAAACGCCGGAACTGGCTGGCGTCACCCATTTTTTGGAGCACATGATCTTTAAGGGTACTGCCAAGCGCGACGCCTTCGCGGTGAATCGGGACTTCGACGCCATCGGCTCGCATCCCAACGCCTACACCAGCGAAGAAAACACCGTCTTCCACGCCACCTGTCTGCCCGAATACCTTCCGCGGGTCGTAGAAATCCTGACGGACATCCTGCGGCCCAGCCTGCGGCCCGAGGACTTCGAGACGGAAAAACAGGTCATTCTCGAAGAAATCGGCATGTACTACGATCAGCCTTCGTACACCGCCTACGAGGCGGCCAAGGCTGCGTTCTTCCGGGGGCATCCGCTGGCCGGCAGCGTGCTGGGTACGCCGGAGACCATCAAGGCTCTCAAGCGTGATCAGATGGCCGAGTACTTCCGACGCCGCTACGTCGCCAACAACATCACCGCCGTCGTCGCCGGCAATTTCCGGTGGGAGGATCTGGTGCGGGAGGTCAGCCGCTACTGCGAAGGCTGGCCCAAGGGCGAGTGTTCCCGGGAAGTCCGACCCTGTCCGGGCCATCCCGAGGTTCAGGTGCTCTCCCGGGAATCCGTGGTCCAGGAACATAGTTTTCTCATCTCGCCCGGTCCCGCGGCTGAGGACGACTTGCGCTACGCCGCCGAAGTGCTTTCCACGGTCATCGGCGACGACACCGGCAGCCGCTTCTACTGGGCCTTGGTGGACCCCGGCAAAGTGGACGTGGCCGACATGGATTACCACGGCTACGAAGGCACGGGAGCCTTCTACACTTATCTGAGCGGAGACGCCGATGAGTTCGCCGACAGCCTCCGCATTGCCCGCGGCGTCCTCGACCAGGTCCAGGCCGAAGGGATTACCGAAGAGGAGCTGACCACCGCCAAGAGCAAAATCAGTTCCCGCATTGTCCGCGGAAGCGAAAAGCCGATGGGCCGCATGCAAGCCCTCGGTTATGACTGGACATACCTGAAAACGTACCGTACCGTGGATGAGGAGTTGGTGGCCATCGAGCGCGTCAGCCTGGCCGACGTGCGGCGTCTCCTCGATCAGTATCCGCTGGGCCAGACCACGATGGTCGCTTTGGGGCCGCTGACCCGACTGGATGCGTGACAATCCGAGTTCGCTGCGGCATCGCCACCGCGACATGCCACGACGGATGGTTGCCTGCCTATGAGCTACAACTACGATCAAGACCTGCCGCGCTACGACGATTACCAGCAGAACCCGACGCCGCGTCCGCCGACCTGGATGCTCAACTTCGTGCTGGCGGTCGGCGGGATGACGCTGGTCGTGATCGGGGTCATGATGCTGCCCAGCTGGCGGAAACAATGGCTGGAATCAGACCCGGATTTCATTCTCAAGATGCGGGAGGTCGAGGCCCGCGCCGAAGCCGATCTGGCGTTCCGCCGCCGCGAAGCCGAGCTGAAGGCCGAGGCCGACGCCGCCAAAGCCCGCCTGGAAAAAATCCAGATCCCGCCCTCGCCGTTGCGGGAAGTCGTGGCCCGCACCGCCCCGGCCGTCGTCAACATCTCCACCGTCGCCCGTTTCCGACCGGAGTTCGACGAATTCGGCGGTCTCCGCCTTCCGCCATTCCCCCGCGACATGGAGATGCCCCGCTCCGAAGGCTCCGGCGTGATCGTCAAGGTGGACGAACAGCGTCAGGCTTACGTCCTGACCAACAGTCACGTCGTCGAAGGCGGAGAGCATCTGACTGTCACCCTTTCGTCCGGCCGAACCGTTCAGGTGGATCGCAGCAACGTCTGGACCGACAAGACGACCGATCTGGCCGTCCTCCGCTTCGACGCTTCGACCCTCGACCATCTCGCCGTGGCCGAGTTCGCCAATAGCGATGAGGTCCAGCCCGGCGACTGGGTGCTGGCCATCGGTAGCCCGTTCGGATTGAAGCAGAGCGTCACCTTCGGCATCGTCAGCGCCAAGGGGCGGGTCAATCCCCGCATCGTGGACGACGGCGAATTGATCCAGACCGACGTGGCCATCAATCCTGGCAATTCCGGGGGACCTCTCCTGGATTTGACGGGCAAGATCGTCGGCATCAACACGGCCATCTACACCGGCAACGGCGGCAATCAGGGCGTGGGCTTCGCCCTTCCGTCCAACCTGGCCCAGTTGATCTTTGAACGGCTCAGCAAGCCCCCGCACAAGGTGACGCGCGGCTTCATGGGGGTCCACATGGGCGAACTGAGCGATACGCTGGCGGCCCGGCTGGGCATTCCCGGCGGAGTGGTCGTCCGTCAAGTCCGGCCGGCTCTCCCCGCCGCCGAGGCTGGCATGCAGCCGGGAGACATCATCGTCCGCTTCGACCGCATCCCCGTCACCAATATGCAGCAGCTGCGTCGCCTGGTCATGAACACGCCGCCGCAGACCACGGTGAACGTGGACATCCTCCGCATCGAAGACGATAAGCCGGTCGAAATGACCTTGCGGCTGACCCTGACTGAGATGTCTCCGTAGGCCTGTCCCCCGGGCAGTTCCACCTTCAGGGCGCGGACCGCAGCCGATCCGCCTCCCGGACGCAGCAGGTCTGCAACTCGCGCCGTTCTTTCGGAGTCATGCGGCTGACCAGTGCGTGGCGGTCGGCAGCTTCCAGACTCCGCAGCGCCGGCGTGTGCTGCCCCAGCTCCTTCCAGGCCAGATACAGGTAGTAGTGCGGTCGGGCTTCGTCCGGCTGCTCGGAGCGGGCGGCTTGCAACTCGGCAGCGGCACGGTGCAGCAAGGAGTCCGGCGAAAGCCCCTCGGCCGATGCCCCCGGAGCGCGCGCCAGCAACCACAGACCAATGCCCCGATTCAGGTGCTCCTCGTAGGCATCCTGTTGCGCTTCGGCGATTTCGACCAAACGGCTGTGGCAGTGAATCAGGTGTTTGACCGCCGCTTCGCCGTGATCTTGAGCCAGAGCGATGAACAGTTCGTAGTGCAGGCGGGCTTCCTCGCGGCGGTTGAGGCGGAAAAGCATCTCGGCCAGTTGAACTCGGGCCATGAGGTGTTCGGGACGCAAGGCGACGTACTGCCGCAACTCCTCGGCGGCCGCCTCCTGATCCCCCTGCGCCGCCAGCGAAGCAGCTCGACCCAGATGCAGTTCCGGCTCGACGGACTGCTGACGCGGTGGCCCCCCGGCAATTCCCCCGGAGGAAGACATGACCGATTGGGCAACTGGCGGTGCCTGGATAAGCAGACTGTGACATCCCATGCAGAAAAGCAGCGCCAGCCAGGCGACGCGGGTCATGGACGGAGTCCTCGCGGTGCTGCGGGATCCGGTTGCGGGAGACCTGCGGGAAAACGGCGGCGTTTTCACGCCCCGTCAGGTCTCCAACAACCGCTCTCAGGACCGAGGGCATCGTGCCTGATTGGAGTATCGTTCGCAAGGCAGGCAGTTTTTGAGCGAAATGCCGGATTGAAGAATACGGTCGGTTCTGCCGAGCGGTGGCGGTTTGTAAAATGAGGCGAATGCAGAGTTCATGCGGCAGTCGGCACACGAAGCGGAGAGTTGCCAGCCATGCCGAAATTCAGCGTCATCCTACCAGCCGCGGGAAAATCATCCCGTTTCAAGGACCGGGAGAAAAAACCCTTTGTCAACCTGGACGGCCGGGCCGTCTGGTTGCGCACGGCGGAACTGTTCATCACCCGCAGCGACGTTTGCCAGTGTCTCATCGTCGTCGCCCCGGAAGACGAAGAACTCTTCCGCCGCCGCTACACCGCCAACATCGCCTTTATGAACGTGAAGATCGTCCTGGGAGGAAAGGAACGCTTCGACTCGGTAGCCCATGCCCTTCAGCGGGTGGCGGACGAGGCGGATTTCGTCGCCGTGCATGATGCCGTTCGGCCCTGCCTTCAGGCGGAGCAGATCGACGAGGTCTTCGCCGCCGCGGCTGCCGTCGGGGCCGCCGTCCTCGCCGTGCCCGTCACCGACACGCTCAAACGGGCCGACGCCAAGGGCCGCATCGAGGCCACCCTCCCCCGCGAACGCCTCTGGCTCGCACAGACCCCCCAGGTCTTCCGCAAGGATTGGTTGATCGAAGCCTATGGCAAACGCGGCCAGCTCGCCCAGGCCATCACCGACGATGCCCAACTCGTCGAAGCCGCCGGCCACCCGGTCCAGATCGTCGAGGGCGATCCCAGCAACATCAAAATCACAACCAGGGCCGACCTCCAGTTGGCCGAGGCGATTCTGAAATCCCGACCTAAACCGAAAGGCCAGGGACCGATCCATCCGTTCGCCGAAGAGGCCCAGTGGTGAGCAAAGTCCCTTGGTATCCCCTGGAGTTCGAACCGTATTTCCGACCGATGCCCTGGGGCGGTCATCGCTTGGCTGACTGGATTGATGAGGCCGTCCTGCCCGCCGATCCGGTCGGCGAAGCCTGGCTGCTCAGCGATCATCCGCTCCACGCCAGCCGCGTCGCCAACGGACCGCTTCGGGGAATGTCGTTGCGCGATCTGCTTGCCGCATCCGGACCGGAAACGCTCGGAAGTTCCGCGTCCCGGTTTCCGCTCCTGATCAAACTGCTTGACGCCCGGCAGAACCTTTCTGTGCAGGTGCATCCCGATGACGAAGCTGCTCGACTTCATGCTCCCCAGGAAGGCGGCAAGACCGAAGCCTGGCTGGTCCTCGAAGCCGACCTCGACAGCGTCATCTATTTGGGCCTCAAGGAAAACGTGAGGCGCGACGACTTGGCCCGGGCGATGGAGGAGGGAACACTGCCGAAGCATCTGCGCGCCTACCGGCCTCGACCGGGGGAGTGCTACTTCGTTCCCGCCGGAGCAGTCCACGCCCTGGGCGGCGGCCTGGTCGTGCTCGAGGTCCAGCAGACCAGCGACGCCACCTTCCGCATGTACGATTGGGGACGACTCGACGTCCACGGTCGGCCTCGGCCGCTGCATCCCCAAGCCGCTTTAGCCGTTCTCAAGGAACGGTTCCACAAGATCGGCAAGCAAGAACCTGTCCGCTGTGCTTCCCTGCCGGATGGCTTACTGCGGGTGGAATGTCCCTACTTTGCGGTGGTGGAGTTCAAGCCTAAAGAGCCGGGTCGGACGACGTTCATCCCAGCACCGGCAATCCTGATCCTTCTGGAAGGCCGCGCCGAAGTGGTGCATCGAGGCGCTTCCACACCACTGCGAAAAGGCTGGGCCGTGCTGATTCCCCGGAGCCTCGAAGCGGTCGCCGTGCGTTCGGCGGAATCCGGTCGCTTTGTCGCTGTGATGCCGGAGCCGTGGATCGCACCGGCGTAGCGGGTCAAGACCCAGTCGGCGGCTCGTCGTCCGGCGGAAGAGGCGTAGCTCCGGGAGGCGGTTTGCCCTTGCCGGAGCGGATGTAGGCGGCTCTCCGGCGAGCGTATTCCTCAGTAGAGAGCTTCTCCAAATCAGTCTGGCCACCCTGCATCACTTGCCGATGAATCTGCTTGAGGAACGGAATGCACCAGCCGCAGCCGGTCCCCGCTCCCCCGCACTCCGAAAGCTGACTGGGCACCTGCGGTTTTTCCCGACGGCAGAAGTTGATCAGCTTGCGACGGCTGACGTGGAAGCAGTAGCAGACCTCGGCATCCAGGTCCATGCTGCCATTATACCGGCTAATCCTCCTTGGCCGGGATCGAAGAACTCAGCGCGACGTCGAATTCGCTCAGCATCGGCACGAGCATGGCCACGATGGTGAAGCCGAAAGCCCCGACCACGACCAGAAAGGGCCACAGCGGATCTCCGGCCTTACCCGTGCGCGGATCGCCGATGAGCGTGCTCAGTACCATGTAGAAGATCGCCGGAGGACAAATGCCGGATGCGACATAGAGGGCTGACGACGGTTTGCTGCCGTTGAGCACCAGAGCCAATCCACCGATGCCGATCACCAGGAAGAAGATGAAGCTGGTCCACTGCGCGCCGAAAGCTCCGGACACCGCGATGATGTACACGCAGATCAGCGTGCCCACGAACAGAAAGAAAATCGTTCCCAGGCTGTAGCCGATGGCCAGACGGGTCTTTTCCGTCCGCAGGCCGATGTGCAGGCCGAGCACGGCCGAAAAGGCCATCAGCGTCACCAACCCGATCCAAATGTAGATCAGAGATTCGAGGCCGTAATAGCCCCAATACGAGTAAGCAGCGGCCAGAAGCAAGGGCGGGATGCTCAGTTCCTTGGTGTTCCAGGCGATGCCGGTCAGTTTGCCCAGGACGAATTCCGGCGGAGTGATGTCCGTGACCAGAAGCAACTCCAGGGATTTGAGGTCTCGTTCGGAAGTGACGGAAGTGACACCTTGGGCATTGATAAGCAACAGGCTCAGGACCGTGACCGGAACCAATCCCCAGATCGGGAAGAGGCGGTCCAGACGTGCTCCCGGCCCGCGCGGCAATTCGCTGTACACCCACAGGAAGATAAGGGCGAAAATGAGCAGAAAGGCGGCTTTGATAAGCAGCGGACGGCGGCCGTAGGCACGGGTGGCGATCTCCCGCCACAGGATCGGATTCGGTCCGACCTCCCGCACCGGACCCGGGGCCGCATGAATGTCCCGACGTTTCTCCGGCACGGTCGCGATGTCTTTTTCCGGATCGGCTTCGTCCAGCGGAGCTTCCCGCTGTACGATTGGCTCGCCGCTCGGATTCCAGACTCGCAGTTTCCAGATGCCGATGAGGTTGAGGACTACAGCCCACAGCAGCATCACGCCGACGAACTGATAGGCCAGTCCGGAATTGAGACTCGAATCCGACTCCGGCTCCACGACGCTCTGCCAGGCCCGGTACGGACTCAGCCGCACTTGCCAATCCGCGATCACGCTGGCCCAGTCCGAGCCGGTCAGCGATCCGCTCACGACGGCGGCTGCCTGCCGAAAGGCCAGCAGCCCCAGGGCTTCCACCAGGATCAGGTACAGAACCAGGAAAAGCACGGTCAGAGCCAGCGTCTGAAAGGTTTTTTCCCGCCACAACGCGACCAGCAGGCCCAGCGATCCCGCCGCCAGCCCCGTTCCGCTCAGGATCAGGAACATGAGGAAGACCTGACGGGCATCCACGCCGCCCAACAAGATCGTCAGCGCCAGCACCGGCATGGCCAATCCGATGAGCGTGAAGATCTCCAGCAGGCTTCCCAGGAGCTTGCCTAAGACGATCTCCCGATTGGTCAGATCGGTCATCAGCAGCAGAACGAAAGTGCGGCGGTCTTTCTCGGTGGTGATCGCACTTGCCGCGAAAAGGGCTGAGAAGAACGGCACCACTAGCAGCAGCAGGGTCGTCATGACCCGGAAGACCAGCGTGCCGAAATAGGCGACGTCCCCGAGCGTGGTTGCTCGGCCCCAGCCGAACGCCGCCTGCCACACCGTCATCGTCAGCGCCCACAGCACGAACAGGAAGACGATGCGCGTGAAATAGTGCCGGATACGCCGCGGACCGATCAGGAACTCACGGTTGAAGATCGGCCCGAGCTTCCACGGGGCGGGCCTGGCGAACGACTTCGGATCGAGAGTGGGTTCTAACGCGACACGCAATGGACAGCCCTCGCCGGTCACGGCTCGGCGGAGCCGCCGGGATGCTCGAACACTGCTTGATTTATGGTCCGCGAATCAAGCGTCAACAACCGCCGAAATGACTCCAGCCGGCCAAGCGTACCAGCGCTTGGATTCTCTTTACGCCCGGATCGCTGCCGGGGATCGGGGGCAACTCAGGGTTGCTGTCCCGACGGATGCGACGAATCGTCGCGAGGCGCGGTCGGCTGTCGAACGGCAGTGGGATCGACGACGGTTGGAGGCTCTGCAGCCGGCGGAATCTTGCTCGGCTCCGCCTTGTAGCGGCGAACGAACTCTTCCAGCCGGGCCAATTCCGCTTCCCGGTTTTGCTGTTGTTTGAGGGCTTCAGATCGGTCCGGAGGTCCGTTGCGGATCCGCGGCCCTGTCGCCTCAGCGGCGATCCTTCCCCGTTGTGGCGACGGTGCAGGCGTGGGACAAAGAGCCGGCCGTTCCTTGCGTATGTTCTCTTCACTAGCGACCGCGCCCTGCTCCTCGGAAGCAGGCTTGGGTGGGGCCTCCAGTTTGGCCAGGGCGCGGCGGGCGAGGTCGAGTTCCGGCTGCAACGCCAACGCCTTGCGGTAGGCCGCCTTCGCCTCCTCCCGCTTCCCCTGCGTCTGATATATGAACGCCAGGTTCACCTGCGCCTC
>CALFAY010000014.1 GCA_937944855.1 uncultured Planctomycetota bacterium | reverse complement strand
GGCCGGGCCTGCTCTCCATGAGCTTGACCGACCTGGGCGTTTTCAGCTGCCTGCGATGGCCCCGAGACAAGGAACTGCTGGCCGAAACGGTTCAGCGTTGCGTAGCATCCCGCCAATCTCCCGTACCCATCGTGCTGGCATGAGCAACTTCCGCGAGCTGCCTGTGGTCGAGGACCGACGCTGCACCGGATGCGGCGATTGCGTCCGGGTCTGTCCCGTGGACTGTCTCGGACTGCACTGGGATCTGCCCTATCTGGAGCATCCCCGACGCTGCATCAGCTGTGATCTGTGCGCCGAACTTTGTCCCGAAGGAGCCATCGCGCTGACCGGACGTTGGTGCGGTTAGCCAGACGTCCGCGAGGTCGCACTGAGAATCGGGGGGAAAACTAAAGCGGAGAGGTTCCTGGTCTCGGAACCTCTCCTTGGCCTTGCTCGAGGAGTCGGGTTAGCGCAGGGCGAGGCTACTTGGAAGCCGTAGCCGTGGCGGTCGGTGCCGCGAAGCTGAGCCGCGCCTCCTTTCCGGCACGAACGATGAGCTTCTTGGTTTCGGTGATCGTCTGGCCTTCGTGCTCCATTTCGACCTTGACCATGTAGTAGTAGTCCTTGCCCTGTTCCAGTTGCGGGGTGACGAAGACCCGCTGGGACTTGCCGGTGTCCCTGGTCAGCATGTCGTCGATATAGAGCTTGGCCTGGGCCGGCACCTCAATGATGACCTTGGCCTGCGGGCTTCCTTCGGTTCCGGCAGGCTTGGGCTGGGGCGCCTGTTGCGGAGCACTCTGGGCGGGCTGGACGATCACGCCGCCGCAGCAGCCGTGGCAGCCGTAGCAACCGTGGCAGACATAGCAGCCGTAGCAACCGTAGCAGGCGCAGCTGTACCAGCCGCAGCTATGGCAGCCGTACCAGCCGCAGTACGAGTAACACCCGCAGTACGAATAGCAGCCACACCAGCCGCAGCTATAGCAGCCGCAGTATGAGTGGCAGCCACACCCCCAACAACGATGCCAGCAATGGGCCGGCAACGTCGCCTGACCGCTGAGCGCGGCGGCAAGCACGAGACTGTACATACATCAGGCTCCTTTCTGGTAGCACCGCAAGAACTTTCGGGAAGTTAACATTTCCCGGCGCTGGTTCAAAATCGAGCAAGCTGGAATAACTGGCTGAGATGGTAAACTCAGGCAATCTTAAGGTCAAACAAATTCCGCAGCTTTTCTCAATTACCCGCCCTATGCGACTGCTAGAGTCGTAATTCACGGGCGTTTTGGAAAATTGATGACAATCCGAAAATACTGCCGTCCTCTGCGGTTGTGTTCATACGTACATATGTGATAAAAACAGGTCATGCAAAGGCGAGCTGGGTTGAGGACGACGACCGGAGGACGGCTGGGGACGGCTTTTTGGCCTTACAGGAAACGAACTACCTCGTTACAGTCGGCCAACCCCACGGTGGTCAGACATTGCGCAAAAACCTGCAGGAGGCGTTCGATGTCCGCGCGCAAGTCATTTTGGTCCATGCGTGTAAGTTCCGAAGGCGGGTTCGGCGGAACCATGCGAAATGTTGCGCTGACAGCCTTGGTCTGGTTTGCGGTAGAGCGACTTTGCTGGGAAACGCCGGCTCAGCCCCCCATCGCTGGACCCAGCCTGCCTGTTCAGGAAGATCTCGAAATGTTGCGCCAGCGGTTGCGTAGTCCGTTCTCTGTTGAAGTAATTACGGCTGCTCGGGGACTGGAGCGCTTAGGCCCGGCTGCCAAGTCGGCAGTTCCTGACCTGAACCTCGCTTTGTTGCGCGCCAACTTCAGCGATGAACGGATCGCGATTGCCAAAGCGCTCGGAGCCCTAGGACCGGATGCCGAGGAAGCGGCCCTGAATCTGGCCCTCGCCTTGCGGAAAGCGGGGTTCCCCCAGGAACGGCAGGCGATCATGCGAACCTTGGGCAAGATCGGACCGGGTGCCCGGCCTGCCGTCCCGATTCTGGTTGAAATGTTACGATCGGGACTGCCGGAGGAGGCCCGCCTGGCTGCGGAGGTCCTGGGCGAGATCGGCCCTGCCGCTCAGGAAGCCGTTCCGGCCCTGCGGCTGGCAGCAGGCAGTGGATTCTCGCACATCAAAACCGCCGCAGCCGAGGCGCTCCAAAAGATCCAGCAGGCCGATCAGCGCTTCGGCGTGAAGGACCACGGTCGAGTGTTCAGCCCGGCGGCGGTCATGCTGGCGAACGACGAACTGCGGCGCTTGGCTGCGACCTCCAGAGCCGGCGTCGTGGTCGAAACTTATGCCAACTTCCCCGCGGACCAGGTGTCCCGCGTGACAAGCCGGATGCTTCCGGAAGGCACGAACTTGATCGACGCCTGGGCCTTGGACCGGGTGCGAACGGCGGATTACAATGGCTTACTAATCCTGATCTGCCGCAGCCCGTTGCAGGTCGCCGTGATGCCGACCCCGACGATGCGGAGCCAACTGGATCCGCAAAGCTGCGCCCGGTTGCGAGAGCAGATTCTGTCCCGTCTCCAGGCCCATCAGGAAGACGAAGCGCTGCGGGATCTGGTGCTTTTCTGGCGGAGCCGATCCGTCCCCGGAACGCGGACCGAGCCTCCCGCGAAGCCCCAACCCCAGCGATGAACCGCTCCGATTTGCGGGGATTCCAGATCGAAAGCAACACCCGACCAGGGTATCAACCGCCCCAGGCGGTCCGGAACGGGGGAGAGGCATGAATGAGCACATCACCAACCTGCTGACGTTCCGTGATCCAGTCGCCGCGTGGACGCACTTCGCCGGCTTCCTGTGGGCCGTGTTTGCGTTTGCCATCCTGTGGCGGCTGTGTGCGGGCGACCGCGTGCGTCAGATCAGCGTGGCCATCTTCACGGGGACGATGTGCCTGCTTTATCTGGCCAGCGGGACCTTCCATGCTTTGCGTCTGCCGCCGGAACAGCTTCGCTTCTTCCGGCTGCTCGACCATACGGCCATCTACTGCCTGATTGCAGGCACCTACACGCCCATCTTCGTGGTTTACCTCGAGGGCCGCTTCCGCACGCTGTTTCTGAGGGCGATCTGGTTCGTGGCCGTGGTCGGCAGCGTGATCAAGTGGACCCTGCCAATGACCTACTATCCGCTCACGGTGGCGATCTATCTGGGGGTGGGTGCGTTCGGCCTGCTTCCGGCACCGGTGATCGTCCGCAAGACCGGCTGGGGCGGGGCGTTCTGGGGCCTGCTCGGAGCGGGACTGCACGGGCTGGGCGGCATTCTCGACGCCTTCGGCTGGCCGACGCTGTCAACGGGCTGGTTCGGCTCCCACGAACTGTTTCACGTCTTCGTTCTGCTTGGGACCGCATCCCATTTCGTGTTCATGGTACTTTACGTCGTACCGACCCGGCCTCGCCCCTTGCCACGTTCCGAAGCTCGGCCGACCTTCCGTCCCCCGGTTCACGCCGTCGTGGCTGAACGCGAGGGCGTCGCCGCGGGATCGGGCTGAATTCCTGTCCGCCGGGCCGCATCTTCGCATTCCGCAACCTATGCTTGGGATGACGAAACAGGTTTGCCGGGAGCCGGCCTTTCGGTGCGGGAAGACCATGCGCGGCAAAATCGTTCTCGGACGCTACGAAGTCATCCGCCAGCTCGGCGAAGGCGGGATGGGCAAGGTTTATCTGGCCAGGCAACTGGACTTGAACCGTCCCGTGGTGCTGAAGGTCATGCACGATCACATCGCCGCCGATCCGCATTTCCGCGAACGCTTCCAGCGGGAAATGCTGCTCATGGCCCGCTTCCAGCATCCCTACGCCGTCACGCTCTATGATGCCGCCGTCAATACCGACGAGGGCCACTGCATCATCATGGAGTACGTCCGCGGCGAGACCTTGGCCACGATCCTCCAGCGCAACCATCACCTCACGCCCTACCGCGTCGGACGCTTGCTCAGCCAACTGTGCGAGGTCCTGCACGAAGCCCATGCCCAGGGCATCATCCACCGTGACCTGACTCCCTCCAATCTCATGGTCCTGGACGCCGATTCGCCTTACGAGAAGATCAAGGTCATGGATTTCGGCCTGGCGAAGCTCATCGAACCTAAGTCGCTGCGGCAGATGGCGGAATTGAAGTCCAGTCCCAGCAGCGGCAATGACTGCATCATCGGCACGCCGGCGTACATGTGCCCGGAGCAGGCCCGGGGAGAGGAATCCGACCACCGCGGCGACATCTACAGTGTCGGCGTGATTCTTTATGAACTGCTGACCGGCCGCTTACCCTTCCGCGGGCTTTCGACGATGGACATGCTCCTGGCTCACGCCGTGGACAATCCGCCGCCCATGCACGAAGGCGAAGTCTGGGTTCCCCCCAGCATCGAACGGGTGGTCATGCAGTGCCTGGAGAAGCGGCCGGAAAAACGGCCCGCCAGCGCCCGGGAACTGGCCGACTTGTATGAACGCGCCCTGCGGGAGATGGAGCCGATTGCCGAAACCCCGCCTGATCCCGAACCCGAACAGAAGGCCGACGAACCTCCGCCCCTGCCCGACCAACTCGATCCCGCCACCGCCGCTTTCCAAGTCCAGGCCTGGATGCCCGAGAGCATCGCCGCTTTCAAATTGCGGGGTTTCATCCAGGACGTGGGCGGCCAAGTCATGGAAAGCGTGCCGGGAAGGATCCGCGTCTTTCTCGGAGGCAAAGGCAGCGCCTACAGCGTGCCCTCGGGTCGTCTCGCCTGGCTGGGTCTGGGAGGCAAAAGCGGATTCGAGATGGAATTGCACCTCTATCAACCGCCCGACGCCCGTCGCAGTTTCCTGTGGGTCACCGTGCTCATCCGCTATCTCGGCCGCCCTTCCGACGCGGCCTGGCGGCGTCAGGCTGAACAGATCTTTCGGGATCTTCGTGGCTATCTCATCAGCAGCCAAAGCGGCGTGGTCAGTCCACAGATGCGGCCCTGAGCCGAGGTCAGATCGAAGCCTGGGGGAATTTCTGCTTCCATTTCTCCCGCAGCGCCTGACGGAAGCGCTCCTGGAACTCGGGCGGCATCGGAAAAGGTTCTCCCGCTTGATACAGGCGGATCGTCTTCCGCAAATTGTCCACGACGACCTGGCAAGGATTGCACCGGGCCAGATGTTCCGCAAACTCCCGGTAGAGCGCTAAAACGGACTCGTCGTCCAGATAGTCGTTCAAGCTCTTGAGCAGTTCTTCGCAGGTCATCGCTCTTCCCCGCCATCTTTCCAGTACGATGCAGCAGACCCCGTCCTAGTTACAAAATCCGAAGTGACGCTCAGTGACGATGATCGGGCACAAGCCGACGGCTCTCATCGCCGAGGACCCGCGTGAGCCGTTCCCGCAGGTGCATCCGAGCACGCATTAAACGCACTTTCACGTTGGCCTCGGTCAATCCCAGCGCTTCGGCCGTCTCGCGGACGGAAAGTCCCTCGACGTCCCTCAGAATAAAGACTACCCGATGTTTTTCGTCCAGTTCGGAAATGGCCTCGTCGAGCAGGCCCCGCAGTTCGTTCCTCTGGACCAGCAGGACGGGATCTTCCCGCCAGGGGGCGATGAACTCCGGGTGCGGGACCGAGGCATAGCTTTCCGGATCGTCGGGTTCAGCATCCACGCTCACCATCGGCAGGCCGCGACGTTTGCGGATCAGCTTCAGGGCGTAATTGGCGGCGATGCGGAAGACCCAGGCCGCGACGCTGGACTCCTCGCGGAACTGGTCGAGATGTTCGATCATGCTCACGAACGTCTGCTGCGTGACATCCTCGGCGTCGTGGCTGTTTCCCAGCATCCGCAGGGCCAGTCCGAAGACCCGCGGCTGAAACCGATCCACGAGTTGTTCAAAGGCCGAAAAGTCCCCGGTCCGTGCTCGCCGGAACAGCTCCAGATCCTCGTTGCCGGATCGGTTCTCCCGGCTGGCTTCCGCTGATGCGGGGGTCTCGGTCGGCATCTCTCGAAGCCTCTGAGCGGTGAAACTGTGGGGCACGGGCTGATGCGGTAGTCGTATCGTTCGGCTTTCGCAAGGTCAACAAAATGCGATCAGGCGGTTCGCAACGGACCCGGCTCCCGGACGCCTACGCATCTCGGACGTACAACGAAAGCGACAGGAGGTAATTCCCATGCCCCTACGCTTCGTGTTCGGAGTCCACAACCATCAGCCGGTCGGCAACTTCGATTCCGTCTTCGAACAGGCCTACCGCGACGGATACGCCCCATTGCTGGACCTGATCGAGCATTACCCCGAGATCCCGATCACCGTGCACACCAGTGGTTGCCTCCTGGAATGGCTCGAAGCCCGGCGGCCGGAGTACGTCGAAAGGCTCAAAGCCCTGGTTCGTCAGGGTCGGATCGAGATTCTCGGCGGCGGTTTCTACGAACCCATCCTTAGCATGTTGCCCCGCTGGGATCGTCTGGGTCAGATCCGCAGCTACACCGATTACCTGCAACGCCTCTTCGACTGCCGCATCCGCGGCATGTGGCTGGCCGAGCGAGTCTGGGAACCCGATTTCGTCGCCGACCTCGCCGAGGCCGGCATCGAATACACCCTGCTCGACGATTTCCACTTCCGCCAAGCCGGTCTGGACGAAGAGCAATTGTTCGGCTGGTTCCTGACTGAGGACGAGGGCCGCCTGCTCAAGGTCTGGCCGATCAGCGAACCGATGCGCTACCTCGTCCCCTGGAAAAGCCCGGAAGAAGCCATCGGCTATCTACGGGAAGTAGCAGGCCGGTTCGCCGATCCGGTCGTGGTCTGTGCCGATGATGGAGAGAAATTCGGGGCCTGGCCGGAGACGCACAAGCACTGCTACACCGACGGTTGGTTGTGGCGGTTCTTCGACCTGTTGCGGGCTAACCGCGACTGGATCCGCTTCTGCACGCTTTCTCAGGCGCTCGACGAAACCCGCTCGCAGGGACTCGTCTATCTGCCCGATTGCAGCTACCGCGAGATGACGGAGTGGGCGCTGCCTCCGCACCGCCAGCGGCTCTACACCGAGTTGGTGCGCGCGCTGGAACAGGATCCCCGTTGGCCGCGGCTTCGGTCGTTTCTCCGCGGCGGCATGTGGCGGAACTTCCGGGCCAAGTATCCCGAAGTCCGGGAAATGTATTGTCGGATGCTGGAAATCAGCCGGCGGATCCAGGCCCTCTGGCCTGTTGCGGAGGGCAATCCCGACGTGGCTTCCGCCCGTCAGGACCTTTACCGCGCCCAATGCAACTGCCCGTTCTGGCACGGGGCCTTCGGCGGCTTGTATCTGCCGCATCTACGCAATGCCGTGTATCACCACCTCATCAAGGCCGAAAACCATTTGGAAAAGGCCGCACCGAAAGCCAACGCCGCAGAGGCTCGCACTGAGGACTTCGATCTCGACGCTCAGCCGGAAGTCCAGATCAGCAATTCGCATCTGGCCGTGTACCTCGCTCCGCACCGCGGCGGCATGATCTACGAGTTGGACATCCGAGGCGTCCGTCACAATCTCCTGGCCACCTTGTCCCGACGGGACGAGGCGTATCACGACACCATTCGCCAGGTCGCTCAGGGAGCGTCGGCGGAAAGCGTGGTGAGCAAGGTGGTCGAGGGCGTCCGCTTCAAGCAAGCCAACCTGGAAAAGGCCCTGATCTACGACACTTATCAACGCAAGGCGCTCCTGGACCATTTCCTGCTTCCGCAGGCGAAGCTGGCCGACATCGCCTCGAATCGCTTCCAGGAGCTTGGCGACTTCGTGACCGGGCCATACGAGACGAACGTCCGCCAGTCGGCTGACGAAGTGCAGGTGGTGATGACCCGCCGGGGCAGTATCGGCGGCAGGTCGGTTCTGCTGAGCAAAACGATCGTTCTGAAGGCCGGTGGAAACACCCTTGTTTTTCGCTACGTCCTGGAAGACTTGCCGCGGGAGATGCCCCTCCGGTTCGCCATCGAGTTCCAATTCGCCGGTCTGGCGGCAGGGCAGGACGACCGCTACTTCCACTTCGATGGTCGGCCGCGCGCCGGACAGTTGCAGACGCTTCAGGACGTTTCCGCCGTGCGGAGTTTTGGTTTGACAGATGAGTGGCTGGGACTGGATGCGACGCTGCGGTTCTCGCGTCCCAGCGGCGTCTGGGCGTTTCCGATCCAGACGGTCAGCCAATCCGAGGGCGGCTTCGAGATGGTGCATCAGAGCACGACGGTAATGCCTCACTGGCTCATCGAACCCAAAGATTCGGGACGCTGGGAAGTGGGCCTGGAACTGAGCCTGCATGTGGTGCGAGCTTCCAGCGCGTGACCCGTCCAGAGAAGCATTCTGTTCCGGGGGAGAGGGCCGAGGTGAGGTGCGAAGGGGTCTGCCATGCGCGTCGGGGTCTTTGGCGGCTCGTTCGATCCAGTCCATTACGGGCATCTGATCCTGGCCGAGAACAGCCGGGAAGCGGCGCGTCTTGATCTGGTGCTGTTTGTCCCGGCTCCACGGCCTCCGCATAAACTGGATCGGGAACAGACGCCGTTTTTTCGCCGGGTCGAAATGCTTGAACTGGCCGTTGCCGGGCACCCCGCTTTCCAGGTCAGCCAGATCGAGAAAGACCGCCCCGGTCCCAGTTTCACCGTGGATACGCTGTCCCAACTGCAAGCGGAACACCCGGAGGCGGACTTGTTTCTGCTGCTCGGCTCGGATTCGTTGCAGGACCTGCCGTCCTGGTACCGGCCGGACCGCATTGCCGAACTGGCTACCCTGGTCGTGACGTTTCGGCCGGGAGCCGAGAGGCCCCCTGAGCTTCCACCCCCTTTTCGTGTCGTGTGGGTGGACGCCCCGCGGATCGACATCTCCAGCAGCGACATCCGCAAGCGCGTGCAGTCGGGCCGGACCATCCGCTATCTGCTGCCCCGCGCCGTCGAATGCTATATCGAGACCCATCGCCTTTACCGCGATTGACGCAGAGCGTGCAAGCGAGCCAGGCTGTGCACCGGTCCTGCCCGTCCTTGAATTGCCGAAGCCTATCTGGTCCGCGATGTCGGTTTGTTTTAAGCGGTTGAACGGTCGGCAGTTAAGATGAAGACGCCATGATGCCGCTACCGATATCTGTATGCGGACGCACGCGCCGACCGCCAGACCGCAGCGGCATCGGATAAGCCCGGGAGGTTACGCTGTGACGATGACCAATTCGGTCGAGACGCCGACGACGCAGGAGGCCGAGCATCTCCGCCAGCAGCTCCTGCAAGCGCAAAAGCTCAGCAGCGTCGGCACCCTGGCGTCCAGCGTCGCCCATGAGTTCAATAACATCCTGACGACCATCATCAACTACGCCAAGCTGGGACTGCGGGCCGACAACGAATCTGCTCGGGTCAACGCGTTGGAAAAGATCCTCAAGGCTGGTCAGCGGGCGGCAGCCATCACCGGAAGTATGCTCGGCTTCGCCCGCAAGAGCATCAACCGGCGGGAAGTCTGCGACATCGTGGCCCTGGTCGAAGAAGTGCTGATCCTGACAGCAAAGGACCTGAGCAAGCATCACATCACGGTCGAGACGCGCTTCGAAGGTCGGCCCAAAGCGTGTGTCGTGCCCGGGCAGATCGAGCAGATCCTCCTCAACCTCATCATCAACGCCCGGCAGGCCATGCCGCGGGGCGGACTGCTCCGCGTCCAGGTTCGGGAAGTCCGCGAAAGCAACATGGTTGAGATTCGCGTCGCCGACACCGGCTGCGGCATCCCGCCTGACAAGCTGCGGTTGATCTTCGAACCCTTCTACACGACCAAGCAGCCGGACGAGAACGGCCACGGCGGCACCGGACTGGGCTTGAGCGTGTGTCGGCAGATCATCGAGCAGCATCACGGCCGCATCCGCGTCGAGAGCGTCGTCGGAAAGGGTTCCGTCTTCACGGTCAAACTCCCCCTGCCGAGCTGAGAGCATCCCGCGATTACAACTCCGCGCGGCTTTGCCAGCGTCTCCTCACAGGCATTCCTTGAGCCGCTGCAAGATCCGCTGTTCCAGGGCGTGATCCCGACCGAAAGGCAGCCAGCCGCGTCGGATGTAGTACGGATCGACGACCGCATACTGGCGTTCGATGGGATTGTCGGTGCGGTAGGAGGCACTGCCGGCGGCGGCATGAGACGGCCTGGGCAAGTCTTCCAACTCCTTGAACACCTGCACGTCGATGTAATAGCCGCCGCTGGTGGCCGGGGTAATGGTCACGAACGCGATCCGGCGGATGGATTGCAACGTCGCTTCGAGGTTCTCGTAGTGATCGTAATATCCCAGCCGGAGTCCGAAGCCGTCGAAGTAGCCGGCCGTGACCAGAGGATGCGTGCGAATCTCGCCGGAGAAGCGGTTGGAATAGGCGATGTCGAAGTATTCGTCCAGCACGTCGCAGGTCGTGTCGAAGACCAAGGCGTAGGCTTCGGGGCGTTGAGGCACCCAGATCGGATTGGGTTCGTTGCCTGCCAGCAGCGGGGTGGCTTCGTGGCCGGGATCGGCGAAAAAGGGATTGCTGGGGAGGGGACCGCTGGCACACCCCAGGATCGCGGTCAACACCAACTGCGCAAGGTGTAGCGGAATACAGCGAGCCAGCTTGTACGGATCGAATGGTTTGACCATCCCTGGCCACCCTGCCTGGCATCCCCAACCGAGCATCGCTGCTGCGGCGAAAAGGACTGCGCCTTATGCCGCGAGTGCTCTGGCGATGCAAGGCGAAAGTCCGAGCAAATGATTGCAGGGTGTTGTGCTTCTTCGCTAAGATAGGACGCAAAGGTATTATTTCCCCTTCATGAGGAGACCGGGCAATGCGATGGTTGTGGCTCATGTTCGCGGCGCTGCCGGCCTTGTTGATCTTGGCAGGCCCCTCGTCGGTGGGGCGAACCGAAGAGGTCGATAAAGACGCCATCGACAAATCCGTGGCCGCAGCCGTGCGATTCCTGCGGTCCAATCAGGCAGCACCGGGGTTCTGGGTCCATCGGACGGGCGGACCCGATCAAGAATGGAACATCGGCGCGACAGCCCTGGTTGGCCTGGCGCTTCTGGAAAGCGACGTGCCCCGGGATGATAAGATGATTACCGAAGCGGCCGCCATCGTCCGCAGTGCCGTGCCCCGTCTGACCAAGACCTACTCGATTTCCCTGGCCACGATCTTTCTGGACCGCTATCGCCACGGCAAGGACCCGGAGCTGGTCCGCCGCATGGCTGTCCGTCTGGCCGCCGCTCAGAATCAGGCCGACGGCGGGTGGAGCTATGACGTGCCGATCCTGAACGCTCAGCAGGAAGCCCAATGGATGGCGGCTTTGAAACGCCTCCGCAACGTCAAAAACGTGCAAGGCAGCGGCCAGACGGGCGGCGGCAGCGGACTGGGCAGCGACAATTCCAATACCCAGTTTGCCGTGCTGGCCCTGTGGGTGGCCCGCGTCCACGATGTGCCCGTGGATTATCCGCTCTTGCTTGCCGAGTGGCGGTTTCGCAAGACGCAGCGGGAGGATGGCGGCTGGAACTACGGCATGAACATCGGCGTCGGCGGCAGTCAGGAGTCCACCCCTTCGATGACCTGCGCCGGACTGCTTGGCCTGGCTATCGCCTACGGAACCAAGCGGGAGCAGGCCGCGGCTCTGCGGGCGGGAGGCGACACGATCGACGAATCCAATCCCAAGCCGCCGATGCCTCTGCCTCGCATGGACCTTGATGCCGACCCCGCCGTGATGAAAGCCAAGGCTTACATCGCCCATGCCCTCACCAAATCGCCCCGGGACATTCCTCACTTCCTGTATTTTCTGTGGTCCCTCGAACGTGTTTCCGTCACCTACCGCTGGAAGGATTACAACGGCATCGACTGGTACAACTACGGAGCCAACATTCTCCTCCGTTCGCAGCAACAGAACGGCTCCTGGATGATCGAGGAAACGCCAAACATCGACACGGCTTTCGCACTGCTCTTCCTCCGCAAGGCCAACCTGGTCGGCGACATCAGCGGCACCGCGGTGCTTCGCTCGGGAACCTACGATCCGCTCAAAGCCGCTACGGCTCAGGATCCGCTAAGCGGAACCAAGAAGCCAGCGACCAATCGTCCCGTCCGGGAAATCGCTCCGGACAAGGCCGAGGCCGAAGCCAAGAAGCTCAGCGGCGAATTCCTCATCTCCCGTCCGCAACGGCAGCGGGAAATCCTCGAAATCCTCCAAGATACCAAAGACAGCACCGGCAACTTCACGCAGGCGCTGATCGATCTGGTCGCCCAGGCCAAGGACGAGCACAAGGAGATGGTCCGCCGCGCTCTGGCTGAGCGACTGTCGCGGCAGACCCTGGCCAGCCTGGTCAAGCGGCTTACCGAGGAGGATGTCGAAGTGCGCCTGGCCGCCGTCCGGGCCTTGGGCATCAAAGGCGATCAGAAAGCCATGCCGGAACTGGTCAAACTGCTGACCGACAGCAACGACGACATTGCCGAGGCCGCCGAGGAATCCCTCAAGGCTTTGTCGGATGGCAAGGACTTCGGACGCAATCCGCAGCGCTGGCAGGAGTACATCGACAAGCTGCGGCTTCGCTAAAGACGCAAACTTCCCTTTGCTGACGCGGCGGGCCTAACGGGCGGTTTGTCCAGTTCAACCCGCCGCGTTAGCGGGGGTTGCTGTTTGGTCGGGACGGCGTATTTCCTCAGATCGCATCGGAAGGAACTGAGCCATGATGCACCGCCGGAGATTTCTCCAATCCTCCGTTGCCGCCAGCCTGGTTTATGCTGGAACGAGCCGCTATGCGGAGCCGTTCGGCGACATGAAGTTTCGGGTCGGCCTGATCGGCTGCGGCTGGTACGGTACCTGCGACCTGTTGCGGCTCATCCAGGTCGCTCCCGTGGAAGTCGTCTCCATCTGCGACCCCGACAGCAAAATGATGGCGGAAACCTCAGCCCTCGTGGCCGAGCGGCAGGCTTCCAGGAAGCATCCCCGCCATTTCAAGGACTACCGGGAGATGCTCAAGGACAAAGACCTAGACATCGTCATCGTGGGCTCCCCGGACCACTGGCACGCCTTGCACATGATCGCCGCGGTCGAGGCCGGCGCTCATGTTTATGTGCAGAAGCCGATCAGCCGCGATGTCGTCGAAGGTCAGGCGATGGTCGCCGCCGCCAGGAAGCATAAGCGGGTCGTCCAGGTTGGCACGCAACGCCGCAGCACGCCGCACCTCGTTGATGCGATGGAACGCATCGTCAAGCCCGGGAAGCTGGGCACCATTGGCCACGTCGAGATCTGCTGCTACTACCACATGCGGGCCAACGGCAACCCGCCGGTGCAGCCAGTCCCGGACCATCTCGATTACGACTTATGGACTGGTCCGGCTCCGTTGCGGCCCTATGACGGTCTGCCGCACCGCCGCTGGTGGCGGACGTTCATGGAGTACGGCAACGGCATCGTCGGCGACATGTGCATCCACATGCTCGACATGATCCGCTGGCAACTCGGCCTCGGCTGGCCCAAGCGCATCAGTTCCCATGGCGGCATCTACGTCCAGAAGGGCGGCAAGTCGAACATCTCCGACACGCAGACGGCGACGTTCGAGTACGACCAGTTCCCCATCGTCTGGCAACACCGCACCTGGGGCAATCCGCCTGATCCCGAGTACCCCTGGGCGGGGTTCATTTACGGCGAAAAGGGAACGCTCAAACTCAGCGTCCACCGCTGGGATTTCATCCCGACAGGCCGGAACGAACCGACCGAGAGCGGAACTGCCGTGGTGGTGGACAAGTATCCGGAAGATCGCACGGAAAAGGATTTGGAGCTGCACGCTGCCGAGGCCAATCGTGCTCACCAACGCGACTTCCTGCGGGCCATCGCCAGCGGCGGACGTCCGGTCGCCGACATCGAAGAGGGGCACATCAGCAGTGCCAGTTGCATTCTGGCCAACATCGCCATGCAGCTAGGCCGCACGCTGACCTGGGATCCGGTGAAGCACGAGGTCGTCGGCGATCCCGAGGCCAACAAGCTCCTGCGTCGGCCCTACCGCTCGCCCTGGGTCCATCCCGAGGTGTCCTGACTTTCATCCAGGCTAGGACCGCTCACGGATGTCATAAACGAAGAGCTGGTCCTGTTCTCGGACGAAGAGCTTGCCGTCGGAGACGACCAGGTGCGGCCAACTCGGTCCGGTATCCTGGCGTGGAATGCGGAAGCTGCTGATCTCGCGGTATTCGTCGGCATCGGGATCGACGAGCGCAATCGTGCCGTTCTGGTACCGGACGTACAAGCGGCCATCGGCGTACATGACGGCTGCCGAACCGCCGCCGCGTCCCTGCTTCTGCCAGATGACGCTGCCGGTCTTGGCATTGATGCACCGGACCATGCCGCGGTCGTCCCGGTCGCCGAAGAGCCGGTCGCCTACTCGGACCCAACCGCCGTGCTTGTTATTCAAGGCGCGGTCGAAGTACACCTCCTCGATGCGGATACCCTCTCCTTCGGGAATCAACTTGAGCAACGCGCCTCCGCCACTGCGGTTCTCGTAGCCCGCTGAGCAGAAGACTTCATCGCCCTGGACGATGCAGGTGGGAATGTTAGCCGTGTTGTTGAGGAACTTCTCGTACCGCCACAACAGTTGGCCGTCGTTGGCCCTCACGCCGATGACGCCGCCGGTGGTCAATTGCACATAGTGCCGGATGCCGCCGACCTCGGCGACGACCGCCGACGAATGCCCCGCCCCGCAGCCGCGCACCAGACACCGCCAGATCTCTTCACCGGTCTTGCGGTTGAGCGCCACCATCGTCGCCTGGCTGCCGCCCGGAGTGATGATGACTTTTTCGCCGTCGATCAAGGGCGATTCACTGCATCCCCAGTTGCCATCCCGCTTGCCGTTGTAATCGCGGGAAAAGCTCTTCCGCCATTTCTCCTCGCCGGTGGCGGCATCGACGCAGACGACGTCGCCGAACTGTCCCACGGCATAAACCAACCCGTCAGCCACGGTCGGGGTGCAGCGTGGGCCTGGATAACCTCCACCTCCCTTGGGCGGACCCACCTTGGTCGCCCAGATTTTCTTACCGCCTTTGTCCTCAAGACAGAGCAAATAGCACGCATCGTCTTGGTCGCCCATCGTGTAAACGCGGTTGCCAACCACCGCCACACTGGAATAGCCAGAGCCGAGGCCGCTGGCCTGCATCACCAGTCTCGGTCCTCCGACGGGCCATTGCTTCATCAGCCCGCTTTCCTTGGAAATGGCGTTGCGTTCGGGGCCGCGCCACTGGGGCCAGTCCAGACCGGCAACCGAGCTGGTCAGCGCAACCGACACCATCAGGCCAAGCACCAGCTTCCGTCCTGTTCCTTGTCGCTTCATCGGCGTCTCCCAGGCCAGATTGCCCGTTGGTATGCAGATTTGTCAGGAATCCTCGCAAGAAGGTCCATTCCATCGTGGGCGATTGTTCCAAGCATTTAACCCCATTCCGGAGTCAAACTCCCGCGGGGGGGCGAATTTGGAGCCTGGCAGGAGGGCCTCCGACGGGATTGGACGCCACTTCCGTCACTTGGGCTGGGCAGCTTTGACGGGTTCCGCACCGTCGAGCTTGCGAACGGCGATCAGGATCCGGCCCCGCCGGTCGCGTTTCCGCCTGTCGCCGGTCTCGTCCACGACGATCTCCCAGCTATCCGAGGCGGTTTGCAGTCGCCGTCGCAGCCCGGGAAACAGTTCGGCCTCGGCAAGAATGATGTCCACATCGTGGCGGTCGAGGATATCCGACCATGAGGCCGACCCCATCTTTACCTGCTGGCAATCGTTCCAGACCCGCGGCGAGAACAGATGCACATGGGTGTACATGAAAATGGGCAACTTGCCCTCGCCGGCCCAGGTCAAATAATCCCCCTGCGTCTCCGTGCAGAAGATGCGGCCAGCGAGCGACTTGCCCGGACTGTGCTTGTTCAGCCAATCGGCCAAACCAGGATAGTGTTTCCCGTCACGATGCTGGATTTCCTGGACAAACCGCCACGGCGTCGCTTCGTGCATGGTTTTTTCGATCGGCTTAGGCTCGCCGTTCATGACCCACTGGGCCGGGGCAGTCCACAATAGCAGAACGCTCACGAACAGGCCCGCGATGATGGTTTTCCGCAGGCTGGGCACATCGCTGTCCGCCAAAGGCTTCCCGATCAGCTTCGAGACGGTATGCCATTGCCAGGCCAGGAACCAGACCACGAACGGCACCCACCACGGGTTGAAGCGCGTGTGTTGCAACGTTTGCTGCACGAAGAGCAGCGTCAAAACCCAGTGCATCAGGGGAATGTGAAGGGTGTATTTCGTGCTCCACAAGACCACCGGGCGGGGGGACTCCTGCTCCGTGCGGCCGGACAGCCGCAGCAGCCAGTGCGAGGCCACGGTCAGGCCCAGCAGCGCCGCCGACCCCAGGAAGGCAATGCCCCAGGGCGAGCGGAGATCGAGCGGCTTCCACTCGTCCATGTCGGCGATGTTGGGATGGTTTGCTAGATCCAGCGTGAGCAAGAAGAGCCAGGGGCCGTGCGGATTGGCCAAGGCCACCCCGACGGCGGACAACACGCCGGCGACGGCCAGGCGCACCGCCGAGGAGCGATCCACCAGTCCCAACAAACCGCCCAGGGCGGCAAAGAAAACTGCCGTGCCCAGCACGATCAGTCCGATGAGATACGAGCCGTGGGAGTTGGCCCAGACGATGAGCAAAAGCACAGTGGCGATCACGCTCCGCCAGGAGAATGCTCTTCCGCTCAGGAGAAAGAGCAAGACGGCGAAATAGACCTCGCCGAAGCCCTGCGGGCGAAGGACGCTCAGATTGGGCAGACCGAGCAGCGCGGCCAGGACGACGCCGGCGACCACCAGCCAGCCGGAGTCGGTCATCCGCAGGATCGCGGCCCCGAGGAATCCGAGCCGAAGCGTGACAAGCAAGGCGAACAAGATTCGCAAGGCTTCCACGCCGCCAGCCAGCGAGCGGACCTCATCGCCGCCCGCCAACCAGGCTCCGAGACGATAAGTCAGGTAGAAAACTGCCTGGCTGATCCATTGATAGTTGGCATAGGGCAGTTGCTGATCGGCCAGATCGCACAGCAGTTCATGCTCCGGCAAACGCAGATGCTCGACGATGTACCGACCGTAAGCGGCGTGTGCCCAGACGTCGGTGTGCCAGAGCCGCATGTGGCTGACCAGAACAAGGATCAGGGCCAGCGTCGCCGCCAGGGCGACATGGCTGCTTCGCAGATAGTACCGTGCCAGGGGACTGTTCGGATCGGTGAAATCCAGTCCAGCCCCAACTGCGTCGGAGTCGGCTTGCGCTTCGGTTTTTGGTGGCTCTTCTTGGGTGGACATGGTCAAAGGCCGGTTTCAAGTTCGTGGTTCAGAAACGCATGAAGCGGGGCGTAGCGCCAGGGAACCCCGTACCTGCCAGCAAGGGCCTTGAGTTGGCGGATATACTTCTCGGAAATCGCCTGTCCCGTTTCCTGATAGGCCGGATCGCAGAAGTAGATCCGACATCCCAGCGGCCGATGCTCCCGCACCGTGCAGAGCTTGCCTTGCTGGAACGGACAACCTTCCTCGCTGGCAGGTCTGCCAGAGGGTGGAGCATTCTGCAACAAGATTTCGGCTTCCAGGTTGCTGATAAAAAGCGTGTGGCCGTATTCCTTGAACCGACAGCAGCGGCCGCTGAGGTTGCAGACCGGACCGGCTTGGGCGATGTCTCGCTCGGCGTCGGCGTAGATGGTCCGGACTTCTCGTTCCAGCGTCGGATTCATGTTCTTACAGACGAATCAGGCGGATGCGCCGGGTGATCTCCTCGGCACTGATCAATTCGCCCCGGCCTGCTCCCGGACAGACTTCGCAGGTCCGCCGCCAGGCTTCCGGCGTAGCAACGTTGCTTTCCCAGAACGGCCAGGTGCGGCACTGCCGAGGACGCACCGGATAAATCGTACAGCCTTCTTTCCGATCATAGAAGACGCAGTCGCCGTTGCTCTGCTCCCGTAACGACAGACCCCGCGGAACCAGCCGCACAAACAAGTATTGCACTTCCTCGACGGTCTGCCCCCGATAAGCCGCGATCTGGGCGATTTCTTCCTCGTTGACCCACACGAAGCCCGGCTCGCCGGTGCAACATTTGCCGCAGCGTGTGCAAGAGAACCGCAGACCGTCTTTGTACCAGGGCTGCTCGTCCATCCGACACTCCGAAACGGCATTGTAGCAGGCTGGCGTGTCCTCGTGTGGACAGCGCGTGGACTATCCGAGCTTCTCCCGCAACCTGAGAAAAAGGAACGTCCACCAGCCGAAGCCGATGGACGTTCCGTTTATGGATCAGGTTCTAGATCCAGCGGTTACTTCTTGCAGCAGGAGCCGTCGGCCTTGCATTCGCAGCCGTAGGCGCAACCGCCGGAAGCTGCACAGGCACAATCCGGGCAGTTGGGGCACAACGGGCAAGCACCGTCGGCACAGCACGAACCCGCCTTGGCCGCCTTCGTGGCCGCACAGCAGGAGCCATCCACGCAGCACTCGCAGCCGGGGCAGTCCGCGCACTTGCCGCTTACGCAGCAGGGGCAATTGGGGCAGTCCGGGCACAGCGGGCAGCAGCCTCCCTGGGCAGTGCATGTTGCGCAGCACAGAGCCGAGGTCGATTCGCCGCCGGTCGAAGAGCAAGCCTGAAGCAGATAGCCCAGTGGACAGGTTCCCGCCAAGGCGATGGTGCCGACGTACGCCGCCAGGGCCACGCCGAGCAGACCCACGCCGATCACTTTCGTCAACATGGTTTCTTCTCCTTCATGCACAGATCGCGTCTTGCGCCGCTTGGACGCAGACGCATTCCATGTTCGCTGAACGCCAACAACAGACTAATAGACAGACGAGAAAGCGCGGCGTGAACTCGTTAACACAACCAGACGCACAACAACAGATGCCGTGCGACATCAGGCTCCCAAGGTGAGGAGAGGTCGTTGTTGGTTGGCAGCGAGGCAGACCCTGGGCACGCGGAGAGCGGCTCGCAAACGATGCCTGACTCGGAATGCTCGATCTCAGGGCGTTCTCCGCGTGGTGCGGAGCGGTGGTCGTGACGACACCGGCAGCTACAGTTCGAACCGCCGGACCGCTTCGGGCTTGCGTTTTGGACGCTGCTTTCCCGACCGCAGCAGTCTTCGACCTTGGGCGAGGGCTTGCAGAACGGGCAGCAGGGCTGGCTCGGAACTCCTGTCGCAACTGGGGTCTGACCACAGCAATGAGACGAGCCAACGAAGCAGCACCACCCCGGCGGCAGAGCCACCAGAACAATTTGAGCCAAGGTGATCGGCCACTTCGCCCACATGGAGATGCCCACAGAATCGAAACCGACCTGCAAAGCTTCAATTGATAGTATCGGCTCGCTGCAAACTTCAGTCAAGTCCAATTCCAGAACGTGAAGCAATTCAGCGATTCAATGGGCAGCTGAAGCTGGCGAAGGTCATTACCATTGACGGAGGGACTGCAAGGTCAGCCAGGATGGACACAGAGCACCGGGAGCGTGTGCGGGCATGTGGATCGCTGGAGAGCGGGATAGGGGAGTCGAACCCCTGTCACCAGCTTGGGAAGCTGGGGCACGGCCGCTATACCAATCCCGCGAGGATCGCTGCCGGTCGATTTGCCAAGCGCCTCTAGATCGTAGTCCTCATGTTGGTCTGGGTCAAGAACTCTCCGTTTCCGAGTTCGATCCTGTCGCAATTTCACGTTGCAGCTGTCGTGTCGCCGGTGTTCCACGAGCTGATCGGGCTTGCCAGGATTCTGGACTTTCTGGTTGCCCGGCCGGTTGCGGACGCTTACATTACCCCCTATGTTCAGTCACCTCCACGGCTGAACCGGCTCGCTCTTTTCGCCCTCCGACTGTCAACTTGAACCCGAGGAGTCAAGGGACCGTGAGCGCTCCTTTGATTTTGACTTTGTTCGAGGAACTACAAATGACCGGCGACATGAATCGCTTCGCCCAGCAAGTCGCCGATCATTACCTGGAAGGCACTCTGCAACGGCTCCTGGCTCAGCGGAACCCGCGAATCCGGGAAGCGTCGCTGACGGCCCTTCGCCTGGTGGGGACGATGGCGTCCAATTCCTGCGTGGCGGGTCGGCTGCGTGATCCGGTGCGGCCGCTGCGGGAACTGGCCGAAAACGCCCTGTGGGCCATCTGGTTCCGCGGCGAGGATCCCGAACACAGCCGGGAACTTCATCACCTCAGCCGCCTGGTGGCCGAGCGGGACTTCGAAACCGCCATCAAGGGACTCGATTCGCTCATCTGCCGTGCTCCGCGCTTTGCCGAGGCCTACAACCAACGAGCCATCGCCTACTGGCGCAGCAGCGACTTTCGCCGAGCCATCCAGGACTGCGAACGCGCGGTACGGCTCAATCCATGTCATTTCGCCGCTCTGTCGGGCATGGCCCAGTGTTATCTCAATCTGAACCGTCCGGTCGAGGCCCTCCGCGCCTTCCGTCAGGCCCACCGCATCAATCCAAACATGGAAGGGCTGCTGGAAAGCATCCGTGCCCTGGAACAATTTCTCCGGGAAGAACGCCGACGTCGCCGCGACGGCTCCTGAACCTCCCGCTCCACGAGTTTTTCGACCGATTTTCACGCTTCGACGAGGACCGGACGGGTGGGATCCCAGTCGCGAAGTCTGGCCGCCAGCGTTTTCGCATCCCGACCTGAAACGACCCAGGCCTCGATGCTGACGTGATGAGCCAATCCGCGGACGATCTGCCGATACTGGCCTTCCGCTTCCTCGTCGAGCAGGCTCGCACTGGGCAGACGCAGACGGATTGGCCGCCCTAGCTGATCGGCTTGAGCGAGCTGATGGGCCTCGCGAATTGGTTCCAGAAGGTCCACAGTTTCCATCCGCCCGCTTTGCAGATCGGTGCTGCGAAAACCCAGGGCGAACGTCATGCGATGCCAGCACACCGCTCCTTCGATCAGTTCAAGGCGGAGCAGGTGCGGTCGCGGGTCGTCCGGCCAGCAGCGAGGGCGGACGGCATCCAGCGGGCAATCCACCCGGAAGGCCGCTGTGCCGGGAGCAGCCTCGGCGGCTTGGCGGTGGATCAGGGCGTCCTCGAGAAGCAGGTGCAGTTCGAGAAGGGCAGGTCGAAAAGTGCGTACCAGGCCATCGGCGTGGATGAGCGGTCGTTGACCGTCGAACACCGTCCACACCGCCAGATCGGTCAGGTCTGCCGGACCACGGACTTCGACGGCGACGCTGCCCCATAATCCCCCTTCCGGGCCGAGAGTTCCCCGAAGCACCGGCTTCCCGGTCAGATTGTGACAGCCGACTTCGACCCTCAGATCATTGCGGAGTTCGAGACGCTCCGTGATGTCGAACTCGAACGGCGTGAACGGCCCGACATGGCTGCCGAGGTAGTGCCCGTTGAGGTGCCAGTGGGAGATGGCGTCCGCTCCTTCGCAGACGAGCCAGAGCCGTTCATGGGGATCCAGGCGTGATGGCTTGCCGAAGCGGCGGTGGAAGCGCACCACGCCGCGGAACCCGCGTAATCCCCCGTCCGACCACCGGCACGGCAAACGCATCGTTCCCGGGGGAGGCAGGGCCGCCTCAGCGGGACAACTTGCCGTCGGCTCGATCCGCCGCAGCGGTTCGTAGTCCCACGGCCCGCGGAGATGGATGCGATGCGGGTACATCGAAGCCTCGGCGACAGCATCAGAAGCGGAGCAAGTGCGAAAAATCCCGGTAGGGGGTGCGATCAGGCGGACCTTGGGCGTGCAGCAAGGTCGAGGTGTCCACAGGCTGGCGCAGCGCCAGCAGAGTGCTGCTGACCGTTCCCGCCCGTTCGCCCCGCCAGCAGATGCCCGGCTGCTCCGCTGTGCCGGGGTCGCCGCACATCTCCTGCGCCAGGTCCAGCCACATTCGCGCCGTCGCCAGCCGCCGACTTTCCAGCCATGCCAAGGCCCGGGCGGCCCGAGGGTCCGAAGTCGCGTTGATTCCTTGCCGGGTCACGACGTGGATGCCGATCGGCAGCGGGAAGACCTGGACCCACGCGCCGTGCTGAATGACGAAGACGTTTGACAAATCTGCCGCCACCAGGAAGCAGGCCGCGTAACGGACTTTTTGTAATTCCTCGACAGCGTGACGGACGGCCTCGGCAGCGGTGCGGCAGGTCAGCACGTCCCGGGCGAGCCGACCCCGGCTGCGTTGGGGCGAGGTCTCGGGGCGATC
The DNA here is from genome assembly GCA_937944855.1 of uncultured Planctomycetota bacterium. Classification (GTDB taxonomy): domain Bacteria; phylum Planctomycetota; class Planctomycetia; order Gemmatales; family HRBIN36; genus JANWWR01. The sequence goes on along the minus strand of CALFAY010000014.1, from coordinate 16,411 downwards.
CGGACGGTTGACCACGGCCACGACCAGACCCGCCTCGTTGACGCCGAACCATGTGCCGCCAGCCCGGGGGTCGAGACCCGCTACAGCCCGCACTGATCCCTCGACCAGCTGCGGCGGCGTCCCACCCCGTTCGTACTCTTCTTCCCGGTTGGCCGCCACGATCAATGGAGAATCCACCGCCACCCGAGACAGAATGGCGAGCAAGCACATGAGCGGCTCCTTGGCCTCCAGGTCGATTCCCGATCAGGTGTCCGTAACGGATTTGTATGCCCAACCAAGCCAATGGGCACCAAGGCCCTTGTTGCGCCCGTGCGGATCGGCTAGGCTCAGGTTTTGAGGTTCGGCCCATTTCGAGGAGATTCCCATGCGGCTGATCTGGACCGCAGCGTTGGCGGCGGCAGCGACCTGCGGAGTATTTGCCGATGACTTCCTCCGCGAAGGCAGCGGCTCCCTTCGCCAGCAAAAGAACGCCCTGGAGAACAAAGCCCCGCCTGCACTCGAGGCGACCGATTGGCACAACACCGACGGCAAGCCGCTCCGCTGGGACGACCTCAAGGGCAAAGTCGTGGTCCTCGATTTCTGGGGCGTATGGTGTCCGCCGTGCCGGGCTGCCGTCCCGAAGCTCAAGGAACTGTACCACAAGCACCGCGACGACGGACTGGTAATCATCGGCATCCATACCGCCCGTCAGGCGGACAAGATGGCCGAGTTTGTCGCCGAGCAGAACATCGACTGGCCCGTCGCCGCTGACGTCGATGGCAAGACCGTGCGGGCCTTCCTGGTGGACTCCTACCCGGACTACTACCTGATCGACCGCTCGGGCAAACTCCGCGTCGCCGACCTGGTCAACGGCGACCTGGAACGGGCCGTCAAGCTCCTTCTGGCTGAACCACCGCCTGGCGTTCAGGTGGTCTGTCCATGACGGCCCCGAGCGATTCCCACAAGCCGCGAAACCTGCTGATCTTCCCGGAACGTCCCCGCTTGGCCGCATCTTGACCTTGACCCGAAAGTGCTTCTCTGACATGAAGCTAGGCTCTCGCCAGCGAAACACTGCCGTTTTGAGGGACCGGCCCAGGTATGCAATCCGGGAAGGTTGTTTATGCAGTTTGCCTGATCTCTCTGGTGTGCGGTTGCGGAACCACTCGCGTCACCGACACCCAGCGCACCGCCACGGAACAACTGTTGGTCTCGCAAGCCGTCGATCAGGCCGTCTCGCAGCTCGATTTCCGCTGCCTGGCGGGCAAGCCAGTCTATTTCGACTATCAGTATCTCGATAACACCATCGACCGCGGCTACCTCATCAGTTCGCTGCGGCAGCATCTGTTGGCATGTGGCTGCATTTTGCAAGAAGATCGCTCCAAAGCGACCTACGTTGTCGAAGCACGATCCGGAGCGGTAGGCACGGACCGCCATTCGTTGCTGATCGGCGTGCCGCAAATGAACGTGCCGACCATCGTGCCCGGCCAGCCGTCGTTCATCCCCGAGATCCCCATCGCCAAAAAGACAGATCAGAAAGGGGTCGCCAAGGTGGCGGTTTTCGCTTACAACCGGATCACGGGACTGCCCGTGTTCCAATCCGGCGTGGTGACTTCGACTAGCACAGCTAAGGACACCTGGTTCCTCGGCATCGGGCCGATTATGCGGGGCACGATCCGCGACAACACCGAATTCGCCGGAGCACCGCTTGGTCTGCCGCTGTTGGGCAGCGACGGCGAAGAACGGCCCCCAGTGGTGCGCGTGGATCGCCCGGCCATCTGGAACGAAACTTTGCCTTTCTGGAGTCCAGGACCCTCGCCCATGCAGATGACCTCCAACACCGCCCCCAGCGAGTGGTGTCGTCCCGGCGAACTCCCACCGATCGAGTCCCTGGTTCCGGCAAACGGCACGACGCCCCCGCCACCGCCGCCGCCCGGCCCCCCCACGCCCAACGCTGGAGGGCAAGCAGAAACCGAACCGGCGCGGCTCAATGTGTCCGGCCTGGGCATCCGTTCCGACTTCTGACGGCTTCAGCACCACCTGCTCCGGCCGACCTGAACACGCATTGACGACTTTCCGGGATCGTGAACGCTTCTCGGTTCAAGCTGCGTAGGATAAGGAAGAATAGCAGGCTGACAATCCGAACGGGCTTGTTTCAGATTACTCTGCCCGGGTATGATCGGCTCTCCGCCTGCCGACACGGAAGAGAGGAGAATTCTCATGGGCCAGGACATCGACCACGCCCTTCGCGGTTGGGAATTCAAAGCGTCGGTCGTCCAGGCCCGCCTGGTGGATGCCGCTGATGGCCGACAGGTCCTTCAGATGCGGGTTGATCTCGGCATTTTGCAGATGGAGTTGAGCGGCCGACCCGACGGCACCCGGCCGCACGGCTTTCCCACCTACTTCGACTACTTGAAGCATCAGGCCGCCCAGGCTCGACGGAGCGAACGGACCTTCCGCATGAGCGAGGAGCAATGCGGCGAGGCCGATCGCGAGTTCCTCCAGTTCTATCATCGACGTATCTGCTGGCTGGCCCTGCGCAACTACGACCGCGCCATCGCCGATGCCGACCACAACCTCCGCTTCATGGACTTCATCCGCGAGCACTCCCCCAGCGAAGAATACACCCTCTCCCACGAGCAGTACCGCGGCTTCGTCCTGTTCCACCGCACCCAGGCGGCTGCCGCATTGGCCGTCGAACGCAACGACCCGGAACTGGCCCTGGAGGAAATCTACGAGGGCCTCGAAAAAATCCGGGCCTTCTTCGCGGAACATGGCCTGGAAGACCGCTTCGAAGAAGACGCGATGGTGCAGCAGCTGCGCAAGATCGACCAGCAGATCCGGACCCTGCACGGGATTCGGGCCACGCTGCGGGAACAGCTCGCCGAGGCCGTCGCCAAGGAAGAGTACGAAACCGCTGCCCGCATCCGCGACGCCATGCGCCGCCGCGCCCAAGGGGAGTGACGCAGACCCGCGCCGGCCCATTGCGTTCACGGCTGGCGCAACCACTCCAGCGGAAACCGTGCCCAGGTGATCGTTTCGTAGGGCGATTTTTCACCCTTCTCGAACAGGCACCCGATACTGCCATCCGCCAGCACCGCCAGACACGAATAGGCCGACGGGCCGTCGTGCAGGATCCGGGCATGGTTCCAGGTGCGACCGTCGTCGATGCTCAGCCGCACGGTCATCTTTTCCCGCTTGGTGCTGGCCGGATTGCTGAACAGCAACGACCGGGGAAGCGGATCGTAGCGGATCAGACTGGCCTGACAGACCGGCTCGATGAGGACCGCATCCTCGACTGGCTCGGAAAAGCTCTTTCCGCCATCTTCGCTGAAGGCGATCAGCCGTTGCCCCGTACCGCGATAGGAGCGGATGTTGAGCAGCAGTCGTCCGTCGGACAGTTCAGCGATCTGGCACTCATTGCACTGCGGACCCACGATGCCGCCGATGTGCCACGTCTCCCCGTGGTCGTCGCTGTAAATGACGTGGGAGAAGAACCGACGACCCGGACGGGCCTTGTGATCGCAGGGGATGACCAGCCGTCCGCGGCGAGTCTGGATGCCGATACCCGGTCCCGTGGCGTACCAGGTCCAATCCGCTTTTTTGACTTGAGCCGTGATTTCCCGGGGCTTGCTCCACGTCTGGCCGTCGTCGCGGCTCGAAGCGACCCAGACGGTGCGGCTGCCCTGGGCGGTCCCGGCCTCGATGCGGGATTCGGTAGCGCCGCCCAGGTTGTGCGTCATCAACAGCCAGATCGTGCCCGTGGTCCGGTCCACGACGGCACATGGATTGCCGCAGGTATTCGGTCCGTCGTCCCAAACTACCTGGAGAGGTTGCCAGGTTTTTCCGCCGTCGAAGCTGCGACGAAGTACCAGGTCGATGTCGCCGTGATCGTCCACGCTGTTTTTCCGGCCTTCGGCGAAGGCGAGCAAAGTGCCTTTCGGCGTCACGAGCACACTGGGGATGCGGAAGGTGTGATACCCCGAGGCGCCCGAGCGGAAGACGACTTGCTCCTCGACGGGCATCGCAGAGAAGGCGGCAAGCAGCAGGTTGACAGCGATCATGTTCCTCCCCACGATTTGGAATGATGCACAGATTCTCGAAGGATTCTTCCGCCCCCGCTTCAGTTCGTGTACATTCGGCGGGGTCGAGGCTCCGTCTGCATTCCAGGCGGGAGTTTACGCGATTCCCTTCGAGCTTCAAGCAAGGAAACAGGAAAACGAGCCATGCGAGCAAAGCGCGATTTGAGCGGGTTGGGGATCAAACTGGCGGCCTTGGCCTGTGTGCTCTTCGGGGCATGCTCGGTCGGATGGGCCGCCGACGCGCGACCGCCCAACATGGTCTTCATCTTCGCCGACGATCTGGGCTGGGGTGACGTCGGGTTCAATGGCCGCACCGAATGGTCCACGCCGCACCTCGACCGCCTGGCCCGGCAAGGCACGGTCTTTCGTCGCTGGTACACCGCCGCTGTCGTCTGCGCCCCCAGCCGGGCCGCTCTGCTTACCGGCAAGTACACGATCCACTGCGGCGTCACGGCCAACAACGACGATTTGCCTCGCAGTGAAGTCACCATCGCCGAGGCACTCAAACCGCTGGGCTACACCACCGCACTGATCGGCAAATGGCATCACGGAAGGCCCCGTCCAGGCGAGACGGATTACGTCCACCCGATGGATCAGGGTTTCGACGAGTTCTTCGGCTACACCAATGCCCGCCATGCCTGGGAACATTTTCCGAAGCAACTGTGGGACGGTCGGCAGATGAAGCCGGTTTCCGGTTACGCCGCCACGCTGCTGACCGACCGCGCCATCGACTTCGTGACCCGGAATCGGGATCGGCCGTTCTTCCTGTATTTGGCTCATATCATCCCGCATTTATACATCGAAGCACCGCAAGAAGACGTGGCCTTGTTTCGCGGCAAATTCCCGGAACGCGATCCGACCCGGCCCTTTAATGCCACCTATGCCGCCATGATTAGTTGTCTGGATCGCGAAGCAGGTCGTCTCTTAAAAGCCTTAGATGATTTGCAACTCGCCGACAATACCATCGTGATCTTTACCAGCGACCACGGCGCGACCTTCGAAGCGGGCAACCAGGGAGCGGCCTGGTTTCATGACAGCAATGGGCCGTTTCGCGGACATAAACGCAATCTCTGGGAAGGCGGCATCCGGGTGCCCGGCGTGGTCCGCTGGCCGGGACGCGTCCCCGCCGGAAAGGTTTCCGATGAGATCGTCCACATGACCGACGTGTTCCCGACGCTCCTGGCCGCAGCGGGAGGAAAGCCCGACCCGGCCTGGAACGTGGACGGCGTCAACCTGCTGCCCTGCTGGATGGGACTGGCTCCGGCCCCCGAGCGGACGCTGTTTTGGGAGTGGCGTTCCGAAGGCTACCATCAATTAGCGGCCATGCGCGGCAATCTGAAGCTGGTGCGCATCGGCAACAACCGCCCTGAGTTATTTGATGTCATGAATGACCCCGCCGAGCGACGCTCGGTTCATGGTGCTCATCCACAGGTCCTGCAACAACTCGAACGGGAATTGCAAGCCTGGCTGAACACGGAAACCGAAGCCTCTAAGGAGGGGAAAGCACGCTAGACGGCAGAAGTGACAATTACTAAACGGAATAGCTCTATTAGTCAAACTCACACAAATGTAGGTTGCGGGAGTCAAGATATGGCCCCAGATAAGAAACTACTTGAAATTGAAAATTGCAAACTGGAATTGGAGAAACACAACAACCTGCGAGACGAGCAGTTTTGGTTCACGGCCTCGACAGTTAGCTTTAACGGGTTTCTACTTGTACAGGCTGAAATTCCAGCAGGGTTTGCAGTTATCGCGGCAACTTTGATCTCTCTTTTCTCGGGCTACCTTGTTGTTTCCAGGTGGGTAACCGTAGCTGAGATCCCGCTCCCAAAGGCGCCTGAACCTGGGGAGACGACCGCGTTAGGCAGAGCGCAATACACATGGCAACTGGCGGTAGTCTCGGCAAAATCGCTCCCTTACGTTGTTGCGGAAATGAGCGGTACAGCATTCTATTTGCTTCTGATCATGATAGGTTTCATTGGTGTAGTGTGGAAGCATTGGCTTGGTGTAACCGCCTAAGAATTCGTATTTGTCAAAGGGGGGGCGAATTTCGTGCTCATGCCTTGAAACCGACTCCTCGTCCACCGCGCAGCGGGCGATTGAGATGCACGCTAAGCTGGTTACCGATCCAGCGATAAAGAGTGTGCTGCCGGTTCTTTCCTCCATAGTGGACGGTGTCGCTTCCCTTCGCACCCACGAAGGCAATGCGCACGGCAGGGAACGGCGCTCCTACAAGATACTCCCCCGCCATGCGAGACTGACGGTTCATGCAGCCCATACTCTAGTAGTATTTGGATTGAGGACGTGGATGACTCCGAAGTCAGAGCGGCCAAAAAAAGTCTCGCAGGTGGCCCGGCCGTGAATGAGCTTTTTGGCAGTTGATAGGTATGCGGCGATCCGCCGCAGCTCCGGCAGAGCGAGGTTTCTTAGATTCGTCCAATATATCAGCCCTGCTGAAGCGAATAGACAACTGAGGTGCCGCTTCTTGTGGGACGGACGTCGCGGACGGGCCAGACTGACGAATCTTCCTTCACAAAAAGTAGGCACTTTAGGAAGGAGGTGGCTCATGAAAGCCATTTTGACTTCCTGCCCAAACACCCCAGGAACAGCGGGGATAACCACAGGCCGGGCTGTCGGGTAACCGACCAGGCGACCATCCGCCTGAAAGGCCAGCAAGTTGTGGGATCGCGGCAAGGCCCGGCGCGCGGCTGCCAGAGATGGGTCTGGCAGTCGCATTTTTTTGGTCGAAAATACTCGCTTTGGAAGCAAACGACGGTTTGACGAAGTTGTGTATAGCTCAAGCTTGACAACACTCCGTGACCGTACGGCAGCTGAGCTTTATCCTTCTTCAGCGCACTCCAGGAGGAATGTCATGAAGTATGCGACAATCGCTTTCGTGGTTCTGGCCAGCGGCTTCGTCGGCACTTCTGTCGGGGACGACGAAGTCACCCTCGAAACGGTTCCCCCGGTGGTCGTGAAAACGATCCCTGAAGCGGGAGCAGCTGAGGTGGATCCCAAGCTGACGGAGATCCGCGTTACCTTCAGCAAAGAAATGCTCGACGGGTCCTGGTCTTGGGCCATACTCTCCCCCGAGAGTTTCCCAAAGGTGGACGGCAAGGCGAAGTATCTCGCGGACAAGCGAACCTGCGTCTTGTCGGTCAGGCTCGAGCCAGGCAAGACCTATGCTATCTGGGTGAACAGCGAGGAGTTCGGCAACTTCAAGGACGCCGAAGGCCGCTCGGCAATTCCGTACCTGCTGGTGTTCAGGACCAAGAAGAAATAGTTCGGGCTTTACGCACAAGCACCCCAACAGAGGGTAGAGCCAGCTACCGTTTTGGAAGGCGGCAACTCAGGCGTCTCCCGCCGCTCAAATCAGTTGCTTCTGTCCCTTCAGGGGGACCAGTGTACCACGAGAGCCATTTCGTTCTGGCACGTCACGCCGTGGGTCGCTGATGGGTCGCGTTCCGGGGTGGTGGATTGTCGTCGTCGCTGATTGCTCTGCCCTTGATCCTCCGAAGAGGCCTCACGAGAATACGGAGTTGCCGCCGATCCGACGGTAGCGGATTGTAACTACCCGTCCGCGGCCGGGATTAGGCCGAGCCTGGCGAGTGTCCCCGCCGCCCCGTTGAGAATCGGCAGATGACCGAGCCATTGTTCGACAACAGCAGTCTGCCGCCGGAGTTGGAAGAGCGTGTCCGCTCGGAATTGCGTCCCGGCGAAATGCTGCTGTGGGTCGGTCAGCCGCGACCGGGACCCTTCCTGCTGCCCACCATTCCGATCGTGCTGTTCGGCATTCCCTGGACCGCGTTCTCGGTGTTCTGGATGGTAATGGCCTCGTGGATCGTGTTCGGGGGCCACCCCGGCGGCGGAGGCTTCCCGCTGGTCTTCCGCTTGTTTCCCTTGTGGGGCCTGCCCTTCGTCCTCATCGGGCTGGGGATGCTGAGTGCGCCCTACTGGGCATGGCGGAAGGCGAAGCAGACCTGCTACGCCGTGACGGATCAGCGCGTCCTCATCTGGGAACCGGGGATGTTTGGGAAGGTAACGATCCGCTCATATGGTCCGGAAGCCCTGAGCAGGATGCACCGCACCGAAAGCGCCGATGGCAGCGGGGATCTGATTTTTGAGGAAGAGTCGGAGACAAACGCGAATGGTTCCATCCGAAGGACCACGACGGGCCGCCGGGGTTTTTATGGAATCCGCAACGTCCGCGGCGTCGAGGAACTGGTACGGCGAGTCCTGCTGCACGACGGCGTCGGATAAGGAGCACCGACAGCCGACATGGCCCAGGGCTTGAAATTCCCTGGAACCTGATTGACCACCCAGCCGATGAAGAGGTATATTAAACCCCAGCAGCGACCGAGCGGACAAGGCACTGCCCGGGCCGAAGGCGGCGGCTCGGCTCCGCTGCGGTTCGTCCCCACCCATTGTTTCGACCCTCCCAGGAGGCGTGCCATGTTGGTGATTCCCGGTCATGTAAGCCGCGATACCTGCGACGGCTGGACGCGCCGTGATCTGCTCCGCGTCGGCGGATCGGCCATGATCGGCGTGACGCTGGCCGACCTGCTCGCCTGGCAGAAAGCCTCCGCCAGCTCACAAGTCAGCGGAGGCCCCGGCTGGAACAAGGCCAAAAGCGTCATCCTGCTGTACCTCCAAGGCGGCCCCAGCCACCTCGACCTGTGGGACCCCAAGGACAACGTGCCGGATAACGTCCGCAGCGTCTTCAAGGCCATTCCGACCAAGTTACCAGGGGTCCGCGTCACCGAAGTGCTGCCACGCCTGGCCCAGGTGACCGACAAGCTGACCTTCATCCGCTCGATGAGCTATACGCCGGTCGGCCTGTTCAACCACACGGCAGCCATGTACCAGATGCTGACCGGCTACACGACCGATAAGGTCAGCCCGTCCGGCCAGCTGGAACCGCCGACACCCAAGGATTTCCCGAACATCGGCAGCAACGTCGCCCGTCTGAAGCCGCCGGACGTGCCCATGCTGCCGTTCGTCATGATGCCCCGTCCGCTTCAGGAGAGCAACGTCGTCAACAAGGGCGGCACGGCCGGCTTCCTCGGTCGGGCCTATGACCCGTACTACCTCTTCCCGCCCGGCGACGACATGGACATGAACAAGATGGACCGCATCAAGGTGGACGATCTCCAGCTCCGGCCGGAGACCTCCGGCCTGCGGCTGTCCAACCGCGGCAAGCTCCGCGACCTGATCAGTGCCGGGATGCCGGAAATCGATCAGGCCGTCAAGAAGTACGACCTCGATGAGTATTACCAGAAGGCCCTCAGCCTCGTCGTCTCGGGCCGTGCTCGGGAAGCCTTCGATCTGACCAGGGAACCGGAAAAGCTCCGCGAGCGATATGGCCGCAACACCTTCGGCCAGTGCTGCCTGCTGGCTCGGCGGCTGGTCGAGGCGGGAACCCGCTTCGTCGAGGTGAACTGGCCCAAGGTCGCTAACTCCGATAACCACTCCTGGGACACCCACGCCGGGCTGTCGTACCGCATCAAGAATCAGGCCGCTCCGTTGCTGGATGCGGGGCTTTCGACGCTGCTTGAGGACCTCGATGAGCGTGGCCTGCTATCGGAAACGCTGGTGGTGGCAGTCGGCGAGTTCGGCCGTGCTCCTCAGCGGGGCGTCAGCACCTCGGGTAACGAGAACCAGGACGATGGCCGCGACCACTGGCCCTACTGCTACACCGCCGTCATCGCCGGTGCAGGAGTGAAGCGCGGGTTCGTGTGGGGCAAATCGGACAAGACCGCTTCCGCCCCGATCGAGAATCCGGTCCACCCCTGCGACCTGCTGGCGACGATCTACTACAGCCTGGGCATCGACCCGGCCACGATCGTGTACAACCACCTCAACCAGCCGCGCGAACTGGTCAAGGGCGAGATCGTTCACGGCATCCTCGGCTGAAGCCCAGAGACGGATCGCCGAGCACAAGAATCTTCCGAAAAGCCGCTCCCCGTCGCATGAGGAGCGGCTTTTCAGTTTCCGCAGTTGGGAGGTCGTGGCGGCCATCTGCCGCCTCACCCTACGGACCTTCGATCTGCTTTACCGATCCGGTACACTGCAATGGAGGTTAACGGCAGACGCCCCGGCCGAACATCCTTGCAGGGTTCCCCCTTTTCAGAGAGGCTGCCGATATGACAGAACCCAGCATGTTGCGCGATAACACCTCCCGACCCATTTCTGCCAGAGCGTAAGGAACCGGCGAAATGCCGCCTGGAAAAATGTTGCGCGAAAGATGCCGAGCTTGTTTCGTTCCTAGTCATGCCGAGCAACGATCCCAATCGGACCAATATGGATCACAAGTTATTGCATAATAGCGACTTGCGACACGTTTTGCAGCCTTATTCACTCCTTGCCAAGTCCGAGATCGACCAGCCGGACGGTTCGGAGACGCTTCTGCAAAATGTTGCGCGACCAGGGTCGGAAGGGTGTAGCAAGTTGGCTGCCGCCTTGGCAGTCCGTACAATTCTCCAAAACGACGGTTCCTTCACCACGAAGCTGCCAAGATGAACTCCGATCAGATTCGCGTTTTGGTCATCGACGACGAGGAAGCCCACGCCCAGGCCGTGGCCGAGAGCCTGGAGCGGATCGGCTACGAGTGCGACATCGCGACCAGCGGCCCGGAGGGCGCCCGCAAGATCGAGAACGAGGATTACGACGTCATCATCACCGACCTGAAGATGGACACGGTCGACGGCCTCGCATTGTTGCGCAAGGCGAAGATGGAGTTGCCGGAGGCCGAGGTCGTGGTCGTGACCGGCCACGGAGACATCAAATCCACGGTGCTGGCCATGCAGCAGGGGGCGGCCAATTACCTGACCAAGCCGCTCGACATCAACGAACTGCGGGCCGTCGTGGACAAAGCCGCCGACCGCAAACGCTTGGCCAAGACCAATCTCGAACTGCATCGGCAGCTGGATGAGAAGTTCGGCTTCGAGGGCATCATTGGCTCCAGTCCGGCCATTCATCAGATCATCGAGAAGCTCAAGCAGATCGCTCCGACCAACGCGACAGTCCTCATCCAGGGCGAAACCGGCACGGGCAAGGAACTGGTCGCCAAGGCCATCCACACCAACAGCCCTCGCAAGAACAAGCCATTCGTGCCGCTCAATTGCACGGCGCTGAACGAGAACCTGATGGAGGATGAACTGTTCGGCCACGAGCCGGGGGCGTTCACCGGAGCGGACCGGCTTCGCAAAGGCAAGTTCGAGTACGCCAACGGCGGGACGCTGTTTCTCGACGAAGTCGGTGACATGCCCTTGACACTTCAGGCCAAGCTGCTGCGGGTGCTGGAGGATGGCCAGGTCTTCCGCATCGGCGGCAACGAGGCGATCAAGGTCAACGTCCGCGTCCTGTCCGCGACCAACCGCGATCTGGAGCAGGCCGTCGCCCAGGGCGCGTTCCGCCGCGACCTGTACTACCGCCTCAAGGTCGTCACCGTCAAGCTGCCGCCGCTGCGGGAACGCAAGGAGGACATTCCGCTTCTGGCCGCTCATTTCCTCAAGGAATGCAGCCAGAAACATGGCAAGACGGTCACGGGCATCGCCGCCGAGGTGCGGCGGGCCTTGGTCGCCTACGACTGGCCGGGAAACATCCGCCAGTTGAAGAACCTCATCGACAGCATGGTGGTTCTCGACCGGGACGGCATTCTCGGCCTGGACGACCTGCCCGAGGGCGAACCGATCACCCAGGTGCCCTTCGCTCGCAGCGTCGCGGCCGGGACGCCGAGCCTGATCGGTCAGCCGCTCGAAGCGGTGGAGCGCTACTACATCGAGCAAGCGCTGGAGCTGACCCACGGCAATCGGGAAGAAGCGGCCCGCATGCTGGGCATCGGCGAGCGGACCTTGTACCGCAAGATCAAGCAGTGGGGTCTCGAAAGCAAACGCCACAGCGCTGCCAAGCAACCAGCATCTTGAATGACATCCTGGTGACAACGCTTCCCGGAACGGAAAGAGGACCGACATCGTTGACAGCGTCTCCTCCGCGAATCCGTGTACTGAGTCCGGACGTATTCACCCGCATCGCTGCCGGCGAAGTGGTGGAGCGTCCGGCCAGCGTGATCAAGGAGCTTCTGGAGAACGCCATCGACGCCGGGGCTGGACGGATCGAGGTCGCCGTGGACAAAGGCGGTCTGGAGCGCATTCTGGTCGTGGACGATGGCTGCGGGATCGTCCCCGAAGACTTGCCCCTGGCGTTCGCCCCTCATGCGACCAGCAAGCTCTCCGAACCCGATGACCTCTTCCGCGTCCGGACGCTGGGTTTCCGGGGCGAAGCGCTGGCCTCCATCGGCAATGTGGCCCGGGTCCGGCTCCAATCCCGGCCCGAGGGATCCGAAGTCGGGGCTGAGATTACCTGCGAAGGCGGCCAGCTCGGAACCGTTAGACCGTGGAATGGCCGCCCCGGCACGCGCGTCGAAGTCCGCAATCTGTTCTTCAACACCCCCGTTCGTCGTCGCTTCCTCCGCTCCGCGGCGACCGAAATCGGCCACATCTCAGTGGCTGTCGTTCGGCTGGCGCTGGCCTGTCCCGACCTGCACCTGAAACTGACGCACAACGAACGCCTCGTGTACGAAGTGCCTCGTTCCGCGGGGCTTATGGACCGCATCGGTCTGTTCTTCGGCAACGAAATCCGCTCGGCGCTGCTCGAAGTGCAGGCGGAAGCGGGACCGGCCCGGCTGACCGGCTATGTCGCCGATCCGAGTCAGGATCGCGGCCATCCGCGGATGCAGTATCTCTTCGTCAATCGCCGCTGGGTCCGCGACCGAGCCTTGGCCCACGCTCTGCTGGAAGCCTACCACGGCTTGTTGATGGTCGGCCGTTATCCGGTCGCCTTTCTGTTCCTCGAATTGCCTCCGGACTTGGTCGATGTCAACGTGCATCCGACCAAGAGCGAGGTCCGCTTCCGCGACGCCCAGGCGGTTTATCATCTGGTCTGCGGAGCAGTGCGGGATCGGCTGCGACAAGCCGAGCTGACGCCGACACTGCGAACGCCCCCCATGTCCCTCCTGACCCGTCCCGCTTTGAGACCGTCCGCCGGCCCGCCCGCGCCGTGGCCGTCCCCGGCTCCTCGCTCCGACGCACAGCAAGCAAACGCGCTGCCCGAGCCGAGGCCGGACCCGACGGCGGTTGACAGGCCTTTGTCCACATCTCCCCCCGCAACCAGCGGCGAAACGGCATCCCGTCTGTTGACTGAGAGCGTCTTCCGCTCTCCGCGGGTGATCCAAATGCACAATGCCTACCTGGTTGTCGAGACGGCAGAAGGCATGCTCGTCATCGACCAGCACGCCTTGCATGAACGGATTCTCTACGAAGCGTGGAAGGAACGGATTCGCCGGGGCGATCTCGAGGTGCAGCAACTTCTCGTGCCGGAACCGATCGACCTGACGCCAGAACTGGCCGGATGCGCCCTGGAACATCAACGGACCTTGGAACAGTTGGGACTGCGGATCGAAGAGTTCGGCGGTAGCACGGTGCTGTTGCGGAGCTATCCGGCGATGGTGCGGCGGACGCCGCCGGAAGAGTTGCTGCGGTCGGCCGTGGAACATTTGGCCACCCACGGTGTTCCGCCCAGTCCAGAACTCCTGCTCGACGATCTGCTCAAAGTGATGGCCTGCAAAGCCGCCGTCAAGGCCGGGGATCCGCTGGCTCCCGAAGAAGTCGAGGCCCTGGCGGCACAGCGGCATCTGGCCGACGACACGCATCACTGCCCGCATGGCCGACCGACGGCGCTCCTGCTGAGCAAGGAGGAACTGGATCGGCAGTTCAAGCGAACCTGAACATCACGGCGTCCAGTCCATGTCGGAACGGACGGACGTACAGAACTCGGCGAGCAAGCGGGCGGCGGCGTCGAGATCGTCGAGACTGACCACTTCGACCGGGCTGTGCATATAGCGGTTCGGAATACCGATCAGACCTGTGGCCACGCCGTCGCGCGAAAGCTGCATCACGTTGGCATCGGTACCGGTGCCGCGGGGATAGCCCTTGATCTGATACGGAATGCCGAGGTTCTGGGCCGCCTGTTCCAAGCGTTCGAAGACCTTGGGATTGATGTTCGGTCCGCGGGTCAGGGCTGGGCCTTTGCCCACGGCGCATTCGCCGACCTGTTTTTTGTCGTTGTTCGGCGTATCGGTGGCGTGGGTAACGTCCACGGCGATGCCGACGGTCGGCTGAATGCCGTAGGCACTGGTGGTGGCGCCCCGCAGTCCGATCTCCTCCTGAACGGTGGAAACGCAATAAACGGTGGCTTCGAGGCGGCGATCATGAAGCAGACGCAAAGTTTCCATAACTGTCCACAGGCCGACCTTGTCATCCATGCCGGCGCCGAAGGCGAGGTTGTTCCGCAGTTCGCCGTAATGCAGGGTGCAAGTGATCGGATCGCCGATGCGGACGACCTGGCGAGCTTCTTCGCCATCCTTGGCGCCGATGTCCACCCAGATGTCCTGAAACTGCGGGACCTTGTTCTTGTCTTCGCTGGTGAGCAGATGTGGAGCACGGCGGGCGACCACGCCGGGAATGCCGCCGGTCCGCGTCCAGACCGTCAGCCGCTGGCCGAGAAGGATCTGCATGTCCCAGCCGCCGATGGGCTGGACGTACAGGAAGCCTTTTTCGTCGATGTACTGGACCATCAGCCCGAGTTGGTCGCAGTGTCCGGCCAACATGATCCGCGGCTTGCCGGAAGGATTGCGAACGGCAATGACGTTCCCGTGCCGGTCGGTGCGGACCTCGTCGGCATAGCGACCGGCCCAGGACCGGACGACGTTCTGAATCGGTTGCTCGTAGCCGGAAGGGCTGGGGGTCAGAAGCAGATCCTTGAGAAACTGGTGGGAAAGCTCGTTCATGACCATTTCCTGAGCCATTCTCTCAATTGAAGAAGAAAGAGGACGAGCATGACCGCGGCCCCTAAGCTGATGGCCGTCCAGCCCTGCCAACTGATGGTAGCAAACCAGTTGACGGGCGGTTCTTCGGCGGGGTCGCCGCCCGTTGGGCCTCCCCCACCGATGAGCAAGCCGCCGCCGAAAAGGTCTTTCGGTCGGGGCAGAGCGACGCCCTGAGCGATCAGATACTCTGTGACGTCCGGCTGGGGCGAACCAGGGACGGCAGCCGCCATGATCTGAAGCATCCAGGTCAATTGCCGGTCTTCGTTGCCTGCTCTGGCCAGTACGTCCCGCCAGGCGACGGCTTCCTGAAGGATGAAACGCCGCTCCTTGAGTTCCGGTGTGGAAAGCCGGAAGTTGTACACGGCCTGATTGAGGGCCAAAGCGGCAGTCTTGATGTCGCCGGCAGCGTTGGCTAACTCGCCGAACTGCCACATCAGCCGAGCGTCGTCCGGGAACCACAACAGGAGGTGCTGGACGATCCGCATCGCCTCTTCCACCGAACCGTTGGGCAATTTGTTCCGTTCCGACTCGGCCAATATGCCCACTTGCCAATGGCCTTTCGGTCCGACGTAGCGAACCGGCACCCGATCCGGCCCGACAAACAGCCGGTCCAGCGGGGCCAGGCCGAGCGTGACCTGTTCCCGAGAGCGTTCCCGTACCAGGAGCAAGTGATAGCGTTCCAGGGTGCGTAGTTCTGTCGGGGCGTAATCGAGGGATTCTTGAAGCAGACTGGCAGCGGCATCGAGTCGGCCAGTCAGTTGGTAGGCTGTTGCCAAGTTGGTCAGGATATAGAAATCCCGCGGATAGCGTCGGCGACCCGTTTCAAGGACTTGCAGGGCTTCCTCGAAGTCCTGACCGCTGGATTGGGTCCGGCGGACGCGGAGAAGAAGGGCACCGAGAGCGGCGGTGTCGGTCGCTGAGAGGCCTTCGCCTTGTCCCCGCAATTGTTGAATGCGAGCCAGCGCCTCGTCCCGCATCGCACTGGTCTGGCCGCCGAGAAGAGCATGCGGTGGACCGTAGGCCCGGAGTTCCGCCAGTTGGCGAATAAGGAACTCCTGCGAGTCGGCGACGGGATGCAACGGCCGCGTGGGATCGTACAAGCCCGCTTGAGCGGGATAGACCGCCCCAAGCGTCCCCAGGATGACTGGAACGAAAATGAAATGGCCCCGCACCATCGCATTTCCCAGCTGCCTCGATGCGGGCGCTATTTTACAGAATTCCAGGCGAGATAAAGATCGGCCTCACAGCCTTGGGGACTGTGAGGCCGGGCGACGAGCCAGGGGGACTACTTCGGCGGATCGGGGAGCTTGGGCGGCTCGGGCATGGTGGCCTTGCCCTCATACGCCTTCGTGTCCTTCGGCGCCTCCGCCTGACGACTCGAACCACATCCCAAGCCCAGTCCCACCAGCAACAAACCAATCACCAACGCTCGCAGCTTCATGATGCCTCCCGAGGTACCCCTCGCTCC
>CALFAY010000013.1 GCA_937944855.1 uncultured Planctomycetota bacterium | reverse complement strand
GAGGGGATGAAGGCCCGCGAGAAGACGATCCCGCCACAAGGCGCGACCCGCCTCGCGGAAGCCCTCGACCGGCTCATCGAGTTGTACACGGTCCTCAATAAGCCGGACGAAGCGAAGAAGTACCGCGACCTGCGGGGGAAGAAGTAGGCCGCTGCCGGACTCCTGCCTGGGTCGGTTTTCCTTCCGCGGGAACCCAGCCACAGACGAGAACGCTCTCAGCAAGGAAACCCAGTCAGCCCGTCGAGTACGACGGACGCGGGTCAAAGCAATGCGACGGACCGGCTGTGGCTCGCTCAGCCTGGCTTGGTTCGGCTCTGCTTGACAGCCTACCCCCTCGGTTTAGAATGACGGTTGGGCCGGAAGACGAGGCCCAAACCGGACAGAGGATTGCCGATCGGATCGTGTCGAGACGGGACCCATGAAATGCCAGCGCTGCTCCCGGCAGGCGACTCTTCACATCACGGAGATCCTGGACGATCAGTCGTTCGAGGAGCTGCATCTGTGTGAGGAGTGCGCCCAGAAATACCTCCAGCCCCAGACCGGCAGCCCCAAAGGCCCCGAAGCGGAAAGCGAACCGGACGAGTTGGCGGTGCTCAACCAGCGTCAGTGTCCGCAGTGCGGCATCAAGTTTGCCGAGTTCCGCAGCAGCGGCCGTCTGGGTTGTCCGCACGACTACGAGGCCTTCCGTGCGGAACTGCTGCCTCTGCTGGAAAACATTCACGGCGAGACCCGGCACATTGGCAAGACGCCCCGGCGGCAGCCTCGAGCCCAACAGATCCGGGCCGAACTGCTGGCCCTGCGCAAGCAGTTGCAGACGGCGGTATCGCGGGAAAACTACGAGGAGGCAGCCCGCATCCGCGACCAGATCCGTCGTCTCGAAGAGGTCTGAACAGCGCGGCCCGATCCGTTGGTCCGGCCAGGCCCTCGGCACAGGGAACGTGTCTCTGCGGTCAAAGGGGACGACCTTGAAAAAAGCGATCTCCTGTGACTCCTGCGGTCAACCGGCCACGGTGCATCTGACGCACATTGAGAAAGGAGGCCGTCGCAAGGAGGTCCACCTGTGCGAGGCGTGTGCCGAACAGAAGAAAGTCCTTCAGAAGCAGGAGCTGAATCTATCGTCGATCCTGCAAGCCTTGATCGGGCAGCATGTCGGTCCCGAGACCGATGATCTGGCCCGGTTGGCCTGTCCGGTGTGCGGCATCAAGTTCATGGAGTTCCGCGCGGAGGGACGTCTGGGCTGTCCGCATGATTACGAGGTGTTCCGAGCCGGGTTGCGGCCGCTTCTGGACCGGGTCCACAGGGCGGTCCGCCACATCGGCAAGAAGCCCAGCCGATTCGGACGCGCGGTCCGACCCGATGTCCAACGGGAAGTCCTCGAGTTGCGGCGGCGGCTCCAGGAAGCGGTGGAACGGGAAGCCTACGAGGAAGCGGCCCGCCTCCGCGACCTGATCCGCTCGAAGGAAGCTGCGGAATGAAGCTGGACGATCTGCTCAAAAACACGGGGGAATGGCTGCGGGGCAGCGGGCCGGATTCCGATGTCGTCGTGTCCACGCGCATCCGTCTGGCTCGCAATCTGGCTGACTTTCCCTTCAGCAACCGGGCGTCGCCGCTTCAGAAGGGCGAGATCGAAAGCCTCCTCCGCGAACGCCTGCTCCGCATCGACAACGGCACCCGGTTTTCGTATGTCCAGGTGCATTCGCTGAATCACCTCGATCGCCAGTTCCTCGTCGAACGGCAACTCATCAGCCGGGAACATGCCGCCTCGGAGGGACAACGCGGCGTCGCCATCGAACCCCAGGAGTCTCGCAGCGTCATGATTAACGAGGAGGACCATCTCCGCCTTCAGGTCCTCCGTAGCGGTCTGGCCCTGGAAGAAGCGTGGCAGGAGATCGACCGCCTCGACGATCTGATCGAACAGCGCGTCAACTACGCCTTCAGCGAAGAGTTCGGCTACCTGACCGCCTGCCCAACCAACGTCGGCACCGGCATGCGGGCCAGCGTAATGCTGCATCTGCCCGCCTTGCAGATGACGCGGCAATTGGAAAAGGTCTTCCGCGCCTTGCAGAAGATCAATCTGGCCGTCCGCGGTCTGTACGGCGAAGGCACCCGGGCTTCCGGAGACTTCTATCAGATCTCCAACCAGGTCACGCTGGGCAAGAGCGAAGCCGACATCCTCCGCGAAATCCGCGAGGTCATTCCCCAGATCATCGACTACGAACGCAAGGCCCGGGCCGCCCTGCTCCGGGAGAGCCGGCCGACGATCCTTGACCGGGTCTATCGTGCCTATGGCACGCTGCGGTCGGCCACGCTCATGACCAGCGACGAGACCATTGACCTGCTTTCGTGCGTCCGGCTGGGTATCAATCTGCATTTGATCGAAGATTTGACCATCCCCGCCGTCAACGAACTTTTCCTGCTGACGCAACCGGCCCATCTCCAGAAATTGCAGGGAGTCGTCATGGAGCCGGAGGAGCGAAACGCCGCCCGGGCCAATTTCCTGCGCCATCGGCTCAACAAGAACTGATCCTTCGATGGGCGCTAACTCGACTGACCTGATTCCGCGGACGTTTCCCGCAGCGTCTGCCTGAGCGCGGGCAGATACCGCCAGGCCAGCCCGGACAGGATCAGCGCGCCGCCCAGGAACGTGGCTGCCGCCGGTACTTCTCCGACCGCCAGATAGGTCCACAACGGATTGAGAATCGGTTCCACCAAGGTGAGCGTCCCGGCCTCCGAAGCGGAAACACTTCGCAGTCCGCGGGACAACAGCATGTAAGGAATGCCCATCTGCACGACGCCGTACAGGGCCAGAAAAGCGATCTGGTTCCAGGCCGGCCACGGCAGCCACAACAGCAGCGGGCTGAGGACGAGTGCGGCGCACAGGTGGTTCTGCACGGTGAGCCACTGACCCGGTTCGTCCCGCAACATGCGCAGGAAGAAGACGACGCCCGCGTAGGCCAATCCGCTGGCCAGACCCAGGACGATTCCTTCCAGGATTTCTGAAGCCGCGTGCAGACAGGCATCGAGTACGATCACCGCCACCCCGGACATGGCCAGGATCAGTGCCGTCGTGCTGCGGCTTTCCGGCCTCTCGTTCAACCACCAGATGCCGGCCAAGTAGAGCCACACGGGCGCGGTGTACTGAAGGACGATGGCATTGGCTGCCGTGCCGATGACCATCGCCGTCACGAAGGTCGCGTTCATGGCCGCGAAGGACAGGACCATCCACAGCATCGGCCAGCGGAAGCGAAGACGGACCTTTCCCAGCCAGGGGAGGAAGAACAGGGCGGCAAAGAAGGTGCGGAAAAAGGCGATCAGCAGAGGCGGGGGAGGCGGATCGTTCAGTCCCAGTTCGGCGGCCCAGCCTTCAGCACCCGTGAGGATTTTGGTGAAGGCCCCGCTGAGGCTCCACAGCACCGCTGCCGACAACACCAGCAATCGGCCTGGCCACCGGCCCGTTGTCGCCCCGCTCATCGGGCCACCAGCAGAAGAACGCTCAGGACCACGGCAGCGACCACAACGGTCCCGGCTGCCACTAGCAGGATTCGTTTCCACAGGGCCGAGGAATCCGTGCTGACAGTCGCTTCGCCCGATCCCTCGTGGACCGCCGGCGCGGCCTTCTTTGCCGAAGCCAACGCTTCCCGGAACACGGCCACGTCCCAAAGAGAGCAGAAATCGCTTTCCGGCGAACTGCTGATCTGGGCTTCTGAGGACAAGGTGCCTTGGCGGATGCGGCTGAGGATCTGCGCGGTGCCGGCCTTGAACTGACGATAACCGCCCCGGCCGTCCGGCTCGCGAACGATCCAGACATCCGAAACGGCGATTCGCCTAGTGGGTTGAGCGGCCTTGCGCTGGGCGCTGAGGTCAGGAACGGTGGCTTGGTTTTCCGTCGCGGCTCGTTTGCGGACGATGGGATCCTGCATCGCCAGCTCCGGATCGACAAACGACAGCACCGGAGCAGCCAGGTTCGAGCGTTGCAGATCCACGATCAGTTCACTGGCCGTCTGATAGCGGTCACGGCGGTCCCGGGCCAACATCTTTTCCAGAATGCGTTCCAGTTCCTCGGGGACTTCGGGGTTGAGCACGCAGGCCGGAGGATAGATGCCCGCCTCCTTCTTCTCCAGAATCTCGACGGGATCCTTGCCCTGGAAAGGCGGCTGGCCCGTGACCATGTGGTAGAGCGTGGCCCCGAGAGCGTAAATGTCGCTCCGTCCATCGGCCGACTTGGCGTTCATCGCCTGTTCATAGGGCATGTAGTACGGCGTGCCGAAGCCTTGGCGGGTGTGCGTCAGATTGCTGACCTGATCGGTCGCTTTGGACAAGCCCATGTCGGCGAGCTTGGCCACGCCGCTGCGGGTCACGAGGATGTTTTCGGGCTTGATGTCCCGGTGGACGATGTTGTGGCTGTGGGCGTATTCCAGGGCGTGGGCGATGTCGAGGGTGATTCGGACGGCGTCGCCGATGTCGAGCCGGCTCCGGCGATCGAGCAAGGTCTGCACACTGGGTCCGTCCACGTACTCCATAGCCAGATACCACCGTTGGGTGTCCGGCATCTGACCCCAATCGAAGCCCCGCACGATGTTGGGGTGCTTCATCTTGATGCTGTGTTCCGCTTCGCGTTTGAAACGTTCGACCAGATTGGGATTCCCAGCCAGGTGCGGCCAGAGCAGCTTGATGGCGACCAGGCGTTCGCCCTTTTCGTCGTAAGCCAGATACACCTCTCCCATGCCGCCTTTTCCCAGATCGCGGAGCCGGCGGTAGGGGCGAGGACGGGCTTCAACGGACGGGGCTGGATGCGAAGTCGGACCATTGACAGTGGGCTTCGCAGAAACCGCTTCACCATCCCCGGTTTTGCCGTCTTTCCCCGAGCGGAGCAGACTGTGCGGGTCGATTTGCGTGCGGTCCAACTCCTCGCGCAGTACCGCCGCCTGTTCTGCGGTGATGACCTGGGCCTGCACCAGACAAGCGACGAGATCGACCTCCTGGCCCTGACGGACTCGGCGAAGGGCTTCAAGCAGCACGGCGCGGACGCGAGTCACCTCCGCGCCGAAGCGCGTGATCGCCAGTCGGGCTGCTCGCTTGTCCAGCCGCGCCGTCATGTCTGCCAGCCGTTCACAGGTTGTGGAGTCAAGGTGCCGTCGTAGCTGTGGAGGCCAACGGCTCTACTAATGTAACCGCGTCCCACACCCAAGGCAACGCACCGGCCTGACTTGCACCAGGACCTCCAAGCACTAGAGTAAGCAAACCAGGCAACCGGTCTGAGGTTGGGCCGGTTGAAGCTGTCGGTTTCCCGTCATCGCCCATGCCCTCTCTCCGGAGGAGCGAGGCCGCGGCACAGGCACAGAGGAAGGAATGGACGAACTGATTAACTTCCTGCTGGTCTGGTGCCTGTTGGCCGTCCTCGTCGGCGTCCTGGCCGGAACCGTCAACGCTTGCGCACCACGAAAACCGGGCGATTCGCTCTGGGGTCCGCAGCGAGTACGGGCCGCTCCCTGGCGGCTCATGGATGCCGCCCTGGCTGCCGTCGTTTTCGTCGGCCTGGACTATGTGGGCGCGACCCTCTTCGGGGTACGCTCCCAGGAACGGGTGCTGGCAGCGAGTCTGCGTGGCGAGACACAATGCGAAGCAGCGGCTGGAATGCCGGGAGGCGGGTTCGGTCCCATCTTGCCTCTGCTGCGCTCCGCTGCCACCTACGCCCTGGAAGCCGCCGATCAGGCCCGGCGTCAGGTCTGGGCGGTGGCCGTCACCCGACCGATTCAGTTCGTCGCCCTGCTGCTGCTCTTCACCGTGGTCGCCGGCGGTCGGTCATATCAACTCAGCCTGACTTTGCGGCGCTGGCCGCGGGTGCTGTTGGCTGCCTACCTGGTCTGGCTCGTGATAACGCCGTTGGCCAAGGTCGTCTTCTGGCTGTTGCTTCAGATCGAAACGCCCAAGGACCATCCCGTGGACACGCTGCTACGTTTTTCTGATACCCTGGACAGCTGGTTCCTCGTCCTGTTCACGGTCCTGATCAGTGCTCCACTTCTGGAGGAACTGCTGTTCCGCGGCTTCGCTCAGCAGATCATGGTCAACTCGCCGGAAGTCGCTGACCTGACCCTGCTGGCGGTGCTCATCGGTATCATCGTCAGCGGCACGACGCAGGTCTGGGAGGAAGGCAGCCTGCGGAGCGGCTGGCCGATTGTGCTCCTGATCGGCACCGGAGCGGGGTATCTCGGCTTCGAGCGGCTGATGCAGCGTTGGCTGCCCCGGCCTGGGGCGGCTCGAGCCATCTATGCCACGTCGGTCTTGTTCGCTTTGGTCCACAGCTCCCAATGGCCGACGCCGATCCCTCTGTTTTTCCTGTCTCTGGGTCTGGGCTACCTCGGCTACCGGACGCAATCGCTGCTGGGGCCCCTGGTCGTCCACAGCCTCTTCAATTTGACGACGATCGCGGAACTGTACAGTGCCCGGCTCCTGGATTGAGTGCTTGCTTCAATGCAGAAACGGCAAGGTCGAGACCCGAGCCGCTTTGCCGTCCGTTGTCACCATCGTTCCCGGTTGATGCGAGCCGCGCCGGACGTATCCCAGAGCGATGCCGGCACCGAGCCGGGGGGACCAGGCCGACGACGTGATCCGCCCGATCTCCTTGCCGTCCTGAAGGACCGTCGCTCCCGCCGGCGGGACGGCCTCCGGTCCGGTCTCGATTCGCAGGCCGACCAGAAAACGGTTGACATGTCCGCGATCCCGGATGCGGACCACCGTTTCCTGACCGAGATAGCAGCCCTTGGTGTAGCACAGGAGCCGGTCGTCGCGGTTGAGTTCCTGCGGAAAGTTGCTGTCGTCCACATCCGCGCCGTAAAGCGGCGTCCCGGCTTCCAGACGAAGCACATGATAGGTCGCCATGTCGGCTTGAGAAATGCCCAGCGGGGCCAGTCCCTCCAGCACGGTGCGGTTCCGCGTGGCGGCGAACAGCAGATCGTAGCCAGGCACGCTGAGCATCTCGTTGCGGCGGACTTGGCAGCGGACGCCGAAAAGCTCCAAGTCCGCATGTTGCAAATGCACCCAGCCGCCAAGATCGACGCCGGCCGACTCCGACAACAGAGCGGCGGCTTGGGGACCGGCGACATGAAACTGGGTCAGCTCGCGCGTCGAGTCGAACAGCGAAACCTGCTCCATGATCAGATAGCGATCCAGATGCTGGACGATCTTCGGTCCGAGACCGGGTTCGCTGTCGATCCACAGACTTTCCTGACGGGCGAGAATGCGGACGTAGGCCACGATCTTCCCGTGGATGTCGAGAAGCAGGCCCTCGCAGCCTCTGCCGACCGGAAGATTGAGGATGTCCTGCGTGCAGAAGTTGTGCAGGAAGGAGGCTCGGTCGCCGCCGCGGACTTCCACTTGCGTGCGATTGGAAACATCGAACAATACGGCCCTGTGGACGGCGAGTTCGTACCCGCTGGATTGGGGATCAGGATGCATGTCAGGCTCTCCGGGAGAATCAGCCGATTCCGGGCCTGCCGTAGCGACGGACGCCGGGAACTTAGGTTACGTTAGGCCGTCGGTGGCTGAATCGCAAGGCGCGAAGTTCTTCGGCGATCGACGGCCTCACCTCGGCAGTCTCTTCCGCCGCCAGAAGAAGAAACAGAGGGAAGGGTTACCAGCCGGCGTACAACGTCATGGCCTGGTAATCGCGGACGAAGCCGGCAGCTTGGAGGACGGCCCGGCCGGGACTGTTCGTGATTGGCTGACCGTCCCACATCTCGACCGTGACTTTGCCGCGCGGCTGCATCGTGTCGCCGACGCGGAGCAGGCCCCGCAGACTTTTGGCCGCTTCCACCAAGTCCTCGCCCGACGCATCTTGGGCAGGCAGCAGACGCCTTCCGTGGGCTTCCACGCCCAGGACTACCTGACCGCCGCGCACCACCAGCCAGTTGCCGGGCCGTCGGGCCACCGGCGAGGGCAAGGCTTCAACCAGGCCGAAGACGTTCGCCGGGTCCATGCTGTGGATCAGGATGCAGGAAGATTCAAGTCCGGTCCTGGTCCCACTCGCGGAAAGCTGTTGTGCGGCGTCAGGCCAGGCAAACTGCGCTCCCGACCAGCCTTCGATGAAATAGCCTCTGCGCACCTGTCCGGCCCACTCCATGCGGCTGAGCACTTCGTACAGAATCCGCCATGAAATCAAGCATCTGTCCAGGTCGGCCAACTCCCGCGTGATCACGCCGTAGCGGTCGAGAAGGCGACGGGCTTCCTCGATGGCTCGCTGCTCGGTTTCCGGCATGCCGTAATGGATCAGCGACCAGCGGCCTTCGGGATGAAGTCCCGCCCTTCGCGGACGAGTTCGCAGCCTGGTCGGGCCTTCTGATCCACCCTCGGAAGGAGATCCCTCGCCTCGCCGCACCACCTCGAAGCGGTCATTGGTGGCCAGCGAAGCCCGGACCAGACTCCACAGGGCTTTGCGGACCCGCTGCGGCGACAAGCCCGTTGCCTGGGCCAGTTCGACGACAAATGACGCCCCCTGCCCTCGGAGCTGGTCATAAACGGCCTGGGCCTGGGGATCGAGATCATGCACTGCGTCGGGTCTTCGGGGGGGAAAGTGCATGAGACTGTCCCGCTGCACGAAGGACAGATCTGCCAGTCCCCTGGGATCGTCTGATTGGCCGATCCACAGCCATCCGCCGCCCTGAAACAAATCATCCAGCCATCGTCGCTGGTATTCGCGGAGTCGAGCCGGGAGCACCGCCTGTTCCCAGAGTTCGGCGGGGAGCCACAGTCCCTCCAGCTGGGCCAGCACCTCGGCCAGACCCTCCGGTCCTTCAAGCCGGTCAGCCGGTTCGAGATGCTGCCACCTCAAAACAAACTGGGCGAACCGTCGCGGAGGACAACTGAGGATTTCGCTGCGGTGCAGAGCCAGGCTGCCACGGTGAATCAACTGAAGATTGTCAGGGTGAGCGAATCGAGCCCTCCCAGCTTCGTCCTGCATCACGGCGACAGCGGAGCCTTCGCGGACCCATTGTTCCAGCAGGGCTTCGGCCAACCTCCGCTCGACGGGGTATCGGGCCAGAACGTCGCTGAGCGAAACCAGGGCGTGAGTCCGCAGAAAACGCCAAAGGACGGTACGCACGGCTTTTTCCCGATCGGCCCCGGTTGTGCGAGCGGGAGCCGTGCCAAAAGCCGCTGCGTACAAGTCGGCTTCCTCTTCGAGAATCCATCGCTCTGCCGACTCGACGCCTTCGAGGCGAACACGGCGGACCCGTCCCTGAACCTGAAGAGTTTCAAGAAACTCCGCCACGGAAGGTTCGAGTTCGTCAGGGGTAACGTCGCCCAGTTGGCGCAGCCATTCAGCGGCCTCCTCGGCCGAGCGCGGCAAACGATGCAGGCCGCGAAGTCGCCGTTCGACCGTCTGAACCGCCCGCGGATCCAGAAGATGTTCGCAGCGATCCGGACGGAGAAGCTGATCCAGGGCGGCGGGGTCGATTCGGTTCGCCTCCATTCCGCTCGGATCCACCCGATCGCTTTCATACTGAAATGCCGCGTTGAAGCTGAACACCAGACTGCTGGCGAACGGCGACGGAGCTTCGGCACGGCGGCGGACGACCTTGATGCGTCCCGCAGCGACTTCGGCCAGCACTTCTTTGAGGTGGTCCACGTCCAGATGATCGTGCAGGCATTCCCGATAAGTTTCCAGGAAGATCGGGAACGACGGGTGCTGGCGAGCCAGTTGCAGCAGCGACCGGCCTTTGAGCCGCTGGAGCCACAAAGGGGCGCGCCGGTCGGGTCGGGTTCGCGGCATGAGCAAGGCCCGGGCCGCGTTTTGGCGGAAGCGGATGGCGAAAAGCGGGCTGTCGTCCAGTTCGCCAACCACCAAGTTTTCGACGTTCTCCGCAGTGATGCCGTCGAGCAGGTCGAGCGGCGGCTCGTCCATGTCAGCCACGCGGATGAGCAAGCCGTCGTCCTGGTGCAGGCATTGCGGCGGGTAGCCGAAGCGCTGCCGCAACCGGGCCTCGACCGCCAGGCGCAGAGCGAGATGAAACCGACTGCCGAACGGCGTCAGCACGGCAACGTACCAGTCGCCCAGGGGATCGCGAAATCCTTCGATCTGGATCGTGCGATCGTCCGGCAGACAGCCGCTTTGCTCGATCTGTCGCCGGACGAAGTCGAGCACATTGCGCGCGGCATCTGGAGTCAGATGGCATTCCCGTTCGAGCCAGGGCTGGACCTCGCCGGTCCGCAGGCGCTCTCCCAATTCCCGCAGGAAGTGGCCGACGGCCAGACCGAGATCTCGGCTGCGTCCGGTGCCCTCACCCCGCCAAAACGGCGTCATGGCCGGCAGACCCTCGGCGGGACTGACGAATACCCGGTCGTCGCCGATGTCCTCGATCCGCCAGGCCGACGTGCCCAGCACGAACACGTCTCCGATGCGCCGCTCATACACGAACTCTTCGTCCAGTTCGCCGATGCGGGTTTCCTGGCCGGCCAACACGGCGGCGAACTGGCCGGTGTCGGGAATGGTGCCGCCATTGACCAGGGCCAGTTGCTTCGTCCCCGGTAACGGACGCAGAGTGTCGTGAACGCGGTCCCAGACGACCCGGGCACGGAGATTGCGGAAGGCTTCAGAAGGATACCGGCCGCTGACCATTTCGAGCACAGTTTCAAACAGTCCCGGGGAGAGGTCGCGGAACGGATAGGCCCGGCGAATCACGGCGTACAGGTCCGCGGGTTTCCAATCGTCCACGGCCACCATCGCCACGACCTGCTGAGCGAGGAGGTCGAGGCAATTGGTCGGCGTCCGCACCGCTTCGACCCGGCCCGCTGCCATTTCCCGGGCCAGGACGGCTTGTTCCAGAAGGTCGGGCAGCGTTTTGGGAATGAGTCGGCCCTTGCTGGTCTGGCCCACCAGATGTCCGGCTCGTCCGACCCGCTGCAAGGCTCGGGCGATGTTGCCCGGCGACTCGACCTGACAGACCAGATCCACGGACCCCATGTCGATGCCAAGTTCGAGCGAGGCGGTGGCTACCACGGCAGACAAGCGGCCTTCCTTGAGCGCCACCTCGGTCTGCTGCCGGACTTCGAGGGCGATGCTGCCGTGGTGAGCCCGGGCTATGGGCACGGCTTCGCCTTCCGCCTGCTGCTCGGCGACGAGGTCGTTCAGTTGCGTCGTGATTCGCTCCACGGTGCGGCGATTGTTGCCGAAGATGATCGTGGAGCGGTGCCGGCGAATCAGATCGAGCAGTAGGCGGTCGATGGACGGCCAGACGGATCGTTCCGGCAGCGGCCCGAATTGCTCGACCGGAGAAAGCACTTGCAAATCCAGGTTTTTCCGTAACCCGGCATCAATGATCGTGACCGGGCGAGGCTGCCAGGACCGCCCGTCGGCTGAAAGACGCTGCCCTCCCAGAAAGCGGGCCACCTCATCCAACGGCCTTTGCGTCGCGGAAAGCCCGATGCGAACGAAGCTGCGGGGAGTCAGTTCCTCCAGGCGTTCCAAAAGGAGGGCCAAAAATACGCCCCGTTTGTTGGGGCACAGGGCGTGGATTTCGTCCACGATGCACCAGCGCACCGAACGCAGGGCGTCTCGTCCCTGGGAAGTCAGCAGGAGATGCAGCGATTCCGGCGTGGTGATGAGGACTTGCGGCGGGTGGCGGAGAAAACTGACCCGTTCGCGGGATGGCGTGTCGCCGGTGCGCACGGCGGTGCGGATTTCGGGCAGAGCGAAATTCGTGGCCCGAGCATGGCCGGTGACGCCTTCCAGGGGAACTTGCAGGTTGCGATGGATGTCGTTGTTGAGGGCCTTCAGCGGCGAGACGTACAGCAGTTGCACGCCCCAAGGGGGCTGTTCCTGTCGCCAAAGCTGGTCCAGGCAGGCCAGGAACGCAGCCAGCGTTTTGCCGGAGCCGGTCGGGGCCAGGATCAGCGTGTTCTGTCCCGAGGCGATGGCTGGCCAGCCCTGCAGCTGAGCCGGGGTCGGCGTTCCCAGCGCTTCCCGGAACCACGCAGCCACGGGGGGCAGGAACAGGGAAAGCGGATCAACCGGCGGCATGCACTCATTTTACAGCGTGAGAGGCCAGCGCGGATTTGGCCGCGGAACGGCTCAGCCGGTGATCTGCTTGACGAGTTTGCGGAGCTTGGTGTGAGCGGCAGTGCGGCCCTTACTCACGATTTTGGCCTCCCCCAGGGTCAAGCCAGGATCGGGCAGCGGCAGGGCGTCCACGAGCTGCTTGGCCTTGCTGACCAAGGTATATTTCCGGCCGATCAGTTCGACTTCGATGCCGCAGTCCCGCAGAAGTTCCAAGTCCCGGTAGAACGTGCGAATGTCGATGCGAAGGCGTTGCAAAATTACACTCCGCGTGCGGGGTTCGGTCCCTAGAAGGTTCAGCAGGCGATAAAGCCGTGCAGCACGTTCCACAGTCACGGCTTTGGTACTGGGCGATGGCATCGTTCGCTTTTTGCTCATGCCTTCCTCTCTGAGCCTGGTCCGGCTGTTGCATCCGCGGCGAAGCCGGACTTCGAGCGAAACCGGACCTGGATCGAGCCAATCAGGTAAACCCTGCCATTTCTGGCGGTTGTGGAAACGCTAGGGCCGGATGCTAGCCTGTCAAATTGGGAAAAGCAAGAAAAAAGGGGAAAGCCAGCCGCTTTTCCAGGTGGAGGTTCATTTGTCCAGTATCCGAAGTGACTTGGGATGCCAGCGGACCGCTTAATCGTAGTGGCTCTGCTCGTATTCCACGACTTGGCGGGGCTGCACCTTGGGCCGTCGCTTCTTCTCCAACTTCCAGTGGCGGGCACGGTCGTAGTCTGCGACGCGCTTTTCCGCCTCCCGCAGGAAAAACAAGGAGGCGAGGAAAAAGGCCAGGGCCATCACGACGTATCCCGCCAGAACGAACGTAGTCCATCCGGCCACCCAGGTTCCGCTCGCCTTGCCGAGAAAGATCCATTCCACCAGTTCCAGAAACAGGGCAATGAACATCCAGACCGTGAACAAGATCGGAGTCAACGCAATGAAGGCCAGAAATCCTCCCAGATAAGCCCATGCCAGAGTACCGACCAGACTTCGCCACGAGCTACTCGACCGAGCCGAACACCACAGGCCCGTCGCCCCGGTGTAAAACATCGCCAGCCACGTCACCGCCAGCGAGATAACAAAATTGAGAATCCCGACCACGCCTCCCAGCAAACTGAAGAAAAACATCGGAATGGCGTACATCGCTAAATAAGGGTATGTCGCTGCGATAATCCCCCACAGCTTGGCCTGCACCAGCGAGGGAGTTTCCAGAGGCGTCATCAGCAGCGATTCCCATGTTTGCTTTTCCCGTTCTCCGGTGATCGCACCGGATGCGCGGATGCCGACGATCAGACTGGCCGCCAGCAGCACCAACACGGATACTCCGGAGATGAAGGCATTCACGGCGGCTTGATCCACTGGAAAAAGCCCAAGGTCGAGGAGCGTCTCCGAAGAGCCACGATCGCTGGTGCACATAGCGGTGACGACAATCACTGCGGCGCTGGTAGCCAGAAAAATGAGGAGCATGACGACCTTCTGGGGAAGGTAGCGTAACGCAGGCAGCGGAGCCAGCCCGGTGACGTAGCGCTCCTTCCAGCGCACCGGCTCGCCGGTGACTGGGGGCCGGGACCACCACAGCAAAGCCGCACGCCGCTTCCCCGGACCTTGCAGCTGCCGCAAGTAAGCGGGACGAAGCCGCCAGGCCGCGACGGCCAGACAGGCCAGACCGAGAGCGACCCATCCACCACTGCTGACGAGTGCTCGACCCATCACCGCCGAACCAGAGGCTCCCGCTATTTCCGGTTCCAGCAACGAAGTCGGGTCCAGGTAGTGCATCAGTGTGACCATCGTCTCTGCCAGGCGCTCCAATGTCGTCGCGGGGCTTGGTTCACCGGCCCCGACCAGAGGTGCGATCTGGAAAGCCAGCACCAGGGCCACCAGGATCAGAGCCAGAACCAGATAAAGATGCACGATCGCATCGCGGCTTCGTTTCGCCCAGACCGAAGACAGGATGCTGGCTGACGTCGCGGCGAAGGACAGAGCCGCTGTATGGACGAGCACTCCCAGAAGGAAGGCCAGGCTCAGCCCCATGAAACTGCTGACGACGAACAAAAATGGCAGACCTGCCAGGAAGACGCTGGCAATGACGATCAAACGGCCAAGAACCTTGCCCAGGATAATCTCGGTGGAAGACAGGTCGGCAGTCAGGAGGTATTGCAGTGTGCCGCGTTCCTTCTCGTCGGTGATGGCACCGGCGGCGATGGCCGGAGCCACAAGCACGATCAAGACCATCTGCTGCCACAGAAACACACTCAGAAACCCCGCCACAAACCGGAAGGTTTCGTCGGAGCTGGCACCTATCCCCGCCGGCGCCCCGGCGGATCCTCTCATCACATACGCCGTGAACCAGTACATGAACCAGATCCAGCCGAATTGCAGGACTAGCCATCCGCCATACAGGTATCGCCAGATGAAGTGGCTGCTTCGGCGGCTGGTCAGCAGCAGTTCCATGTAGGCGACGTTGGTTACGGCCATCAAACGGATCCTCACCATCGGCGGATACGGCTTCCAAAAAACAGTTGCCGCAGCGACGCGGCCCTCGCGGCAACTGCCAGCCTGCACGTTCCTATCCTATTTGCTATTCGCTGCCTGGAGCGGAAGATCACGGCGACGGCACGACCGACCCCCCGAGGTCCCGGCTACTCGTTGTTCTTGGACATGAGCAGGGCCAGCCAACGGGTTTCCTCGATGCTGGCCAGCACCGATTTGACCACGACCAGCAACGGCACCGCCAAGATCATGCCGATGATGCCCCAGATGCTGAACCAGAACGCCAGAGCGACCAGAATCAACAGCGGGCTGAGGTTGAGCCGGTGCCCGGCGACCAGCGGTTCGACGATCAGAGCGACGATGTTCTGCAAGATGGTCAACACCACCACCACGGCCAGAGCGGTGGCCAGCGACCGCATCTGCACCAGGGCCAGCAGCGTCGGTAAGGCCACGGCAATGAAGCTGCCCAGGTACGGGATGAAGTTCAGGAGGAAGGTCAGAATCCCCCAGAGCACGGGATAATCGACCCCGAAAAGGAACAAGGCGATCGTCGTCAAGGCCCCGATCAGAAGGCTGACGAGGGTTTTGACGGAGATGTAGCGTTCGATCAGATCGCTGGCGTTGCGGATGACCGCCTGCACGGCGTGGGAACGCTCCGGACCGAAAGCGCGCTCGATCCGCTCGTTGGTCCCCGACAGTTCCCACAACAGAAAGACCAGATAGATCGCCACCAGAAGCAGATAGGGGACGATGCCCAGCACGCGGCCGACCATCGCGCCGAGCCGCTCCACGTTCTGCTCGGCGTCCCGGGCCTGTTCGATGACCGTGCGAAAGATCGCCTGATACAGCCAGTCGGGAATCTGGGCTTCGAGTTCCTGGGTCATGTCCTCGAAATTGGCTCGGTAGGTCGGTGCTTTCTGGAGAAGGTCCTGGAAGTTGGAGTAGATCAGGAACCCCAGACCGAAGGCCAGGCCCGACGCCATCAACAGGATGACCACATAGGCCGGCAACAGCGGCATGCCGCGCCGCAGCAGCCAGCGCTGCACCGGGAGGATGAGATAGACCAGAAACCCGGCAATGGCGACCTGTTGGAGAATGACGGCAAATTCCCGCAGCAGGTAGATGGTCAGGACGACGATGAGCAAGCCCAGGGCGGCGACGTGAAGCCGTCGGTAGAACCGCGTCGCCGGTTCCCACAGGGAAGGTTTTTCCTGGTCAACGGCGGAGACAGCGGAGCTTCCCGCGTCCGCCGGATGTGGTTTTTGCGTCATTCGAAGGTCGTCAGGAGCCTGCGCAGCGACAGCGACAGCATGATCCAGGACCATCCCTGGAAGAGCAAGGCGATGCCGATGCACAGTCCGAGAAAGATTTCCCCCGTTTCCGGCCAGCCGCTCAAAACCAGGATGCCCAGCAGCGCCGCCACGGCACCGCCCAGCAGCGTCCAGCCCCAGTTCGGAAAACGGATGGCGACCGCCGCTCCGATGCGGAACGCACCGCTGACAATGAACCACGCAGCCAGCAGGAACGTGATGACTTTCGCAGCCTCCACCGGCCAGACGATCATGAAGAGACCAAAGACGATGTCCAAGATGCCCAACAACAACTCCAGCAGAAAGCCGTTCCAGCGCAGGGCCAGCATCGCATGCGCCGTCTGAAACACCCCGGCCAGCAGGACCAGAACGCCGAGAATGAGGATCACCGCCTGGGTGACAACGAGCGGGGCCGCGATCGCCAGCAGCCCCAACAGCACGAGCAGCAGACCCAGCAAGAGGAAGAACCGCCAGCCTCCGCGGACCGAGTCTGCAGATGTCGTCCACGGATCAAGACTCACGATGCACCCTCCCTTTGAGCCGAGGCAGGCCCGGACCTGGTCTGGGCACCCGATCATTTACCTCCTGCTGAGACGGTCAGCGGAAGGGTGACGATGGCGGATTTGTTGCTCAACTGGTCCTGGGCCGACAGTTCGATGGTGAATTTTCCGACGCGGTTGAGCGTGATTGGGAACTGCATCGGAATCAGCTTGAGGTTTTCGGGAATATTGCTGTTGGCTTCGCCGGTGAGCGGGTTCTTGAGGGTCGGTTGCCCGTTCTCGTCAAGGATGCGAAGGGAGACGCTGACGCGGGGCTGCTTGGAAGTCCGGTCCCGCTCGAAGCCGACAGCGGCGAAGTTGAGAAAGACGGTTTCGCCGAGAACGCCGTGCGGCGTTTCGGGAACCAGGGCGTCAGGGTCGGCGGATAGCCCGAGTTGCACCAGCCCAAAGCCGGGGGGAAGCACCTCGAACTTCCGTTCAATGGTCTTGGTTGCCTTGGCTGACTCGTCGTTCACGGTGATCTTGACGGTGTACGTTCCCGCCGCCTGCTCCGTGCCGATCTGCAAATGGGCCGAACCGGGTAGGATATTGCCGCCCAGATAATTCAGCGCTTCCTGCGGCCTGGGTTCCTGCTTCAGCACCGTTTCGCCTTTGGAGTCTGTAACCAGCATGCCGATGCCGTAATTGGCTTTGCCGTTGGCGTCGGAGCGCAACCCGGCAATATGGAAGTCGAGGAACAGCACGTCACCGGGCAGATAGCGATTGGCCGTTCGCACCGGACCGTTCGGACCGTGGACAAAATTGACGTTCACGATGTCCAAACCCGCGTTTTGCGTCGCCGATGCGGCCAGAATCAACGCCACGACTGGAGCGGTCCACATGATTCTCTGCACCTCGCAAGAAACTGGGGATTGTTCACGCTATCGCACACGGAACCAGAGCGATCTCCGGTTCACCTGCGGGACTGGTCCGGGGCCGGGCTTGGCAAGTTGGGACCAAGCCGCACCCGGAAGCCGGAGGCGGTGCCGGGCGCGGACGAGATTTCCATCTGCATCGCCTGAGCGACCAGAGCACGATGGAGGTCCACGTAGGCTGTCTCCTGGCCCGGCAGGGCCGGAGCGAACCGCAGGTTGTTGGTCATCATGAAGCGGACCAGCTGCGGCACGGTTTCGCCACGGGCCGCGATCTTGCCGTTGAAATAGTCGGAAACGTTGGGTCGGTGAAAGACCCGGACGGCACGGCGCAGATTGTTCAGGAAGCGGTTAGCCTGCACATGCTGGTTGGGAGTGATCTCGCCGCTGTTGACCTGACTTCCCAGCTCCTCGTTCATCCTGTCCAATTCGTCCTGGATGGCGCTGAGCAGCCCGGAATCGACGGCTCCCCTGGATCGCACCTGTTGCACCGCTTGAGGAATGAGCATGTCGAGCTTCTGTTGCGAGGGACCGCGGAGCAAGTCCGGCCAGGGCAGCTTGTCGGCAAGCAGCAGGCCGATGTTGACGCGGTCGGCAGCCGAGGCAACAGCGACCTGACGAAGCTCGCTTTGATTGAGCGGCACTTCCGGGGCGTTGGGCGACTGGGCCAGGCGTTGATTCAGACCGACGAGCAGATCGTTGAGGGCCTGACCGGAAGTGATCTGCGAGAGCGGAGGATCGGCGATGCTGCGACGGTAGGCCAGTTCCATCTCCCGGGCTCGGAGCTGTTCGGGAGTAGGCCGATTCTGCTTTTCGAGCATGGCCTGTTCCAGAGCACGTCGGCGATTCTCCTGGCGTATGCTCTCGGCCTCCGCCTGGATGCGTTGGGCTTCGGCCTGCTTCACCAGAAACGCGCCCTGGGCGTTGTAAACGGCAGCCGCTCCTTGCAGGTATTCGCTGGGATTGTACGTGAAGTTGTAAGTGACCGGCGGCCAACACCACCATACTGGCGGCGTGTACCAGCCCCACCACGGCCACCAGGGGCGGTACATGTTCCACCAATAGGACGAATTGATGCCGAAGCCGTAGCCCGGCAGCAAGAAGCCTCCGGGCCGATAACCCATCGCGGCGTAAGTGTTGCGCACCTGCCAGGGCGTGTAGCCGGTCTGCTGGTAGTAGCTCGGTGGGAACCAGGAGCGCGGCCCGCCGAACCGTTGGGCTTCAAGCGGCTGGGGCGCGCCCAACAGTACCAGCATCAGTCCAATACTCCATCCACAAGTCACGATCCAGAGTCGCCCGCGACCGCACGACGACATAGCAAGCATCTCCTCAGAGTTTTGTTGGCTCAACGACGCCCTGCTACGGTAACCCGCCTGACTTGGGAATGGCCCTGGGTGGCAACTCGCCCGGAGGAATCAGGGCTTTCCACCGCTTCAACGCCTCGGCCCTCTTCGCCGGCGGATCAGCAGCGTCGAAGGGAATGTCGCTGCCGGCCGGGACCAGACGGTACAAATGATAACGCACCAGTTCCCGCACCGCGATCGAATCGTGGTTGAGGTACGCCAGCAGAGTCGAGTACAGTTCCGGCGATTCGGCGTCCTCTTCACTGAAGCCGTACAGAAGTTGCAAGAATCCCGCCGCTTGAGCCGGGGTCAGGTGCCGTTTGCTCGTCAGATACTGGTAAAGTAACGCATCGTGTCCCGCCTTGCGGCCCAGCCAGTGACGGAGAATGACCACGGCCTGTTCCCGCACTTCGGGATGCTTGGGATTCTGGAGTGCGTTCAGAAGCCCCTCCAGGTCATCGATTGCCCCCAGAAGGGTAACGCCCATCCTGCGAAAGCGCGGGTCGGCGTCTTCCAGGCATTCGGCGGCGACCTTGGCGGGGGGCGACTCGTTGAGTTTCTTGGCTCGCTGATTGACGGTCTCGGCCAATTGGCGTTCTTCGGCGGTGAGCGGTTGAGCGAAACTCGGAAGTTGCTCGAGGTGTCGCGGAGCGGGTTCGTCGCCGTCCACGTTGCTCCAGTGAAATATGGCCGGTCCGGGCGGAGCATCCAGGGCGAAGCACAGGCCGCCCGTGGTCAGCTCGATGTCGCCGCTGAGGACGAGCAGGTAAACGTGCAAGGTCGGCTGATCGGGCTTGAACGGCTTGGCGGTGTCTTCAAAGGATGGCCGCATGCCTCCCGCATGACGGCCCACCTTCGCGAGAGCGATGCGGGTTCCCGGCTTTTCCAGAACGATGTCCCACACATGCCTGTCGAAGCGGACGCGCACCGTCGCTTCACCACGCGGACGGCGATGGCTGACGAGAACCAGTCCCCGGTCCAGCGTGAAGTCCAGATCGACTCCCTTGGGCTGATTCAGGACAACGGCGCCCTCGTAGATCGGCTCCGGTAAGCGGTGGGACAGGTCGGCCATCAGGTGCAGGCGGACGTTGCCGTTGAGCGAGTCGATCTCCGCTTCCGGCAGGGCGAGCAGCAAGGTGTCAGCTGCAACAGACACGCCGGGTTTGGCCGGCTTCCAGGACGGACCGTTGCCGCTCTGTTGCAACAAGGCTCCGGAAACGGCCGCCACTTTGCCCGCCGGTGGGCCGTCTGCCCATGCCGGAGTTGCCCAGAGAAAAACCAAGCAAGCGGCCAGATGCCCCGTCCACTTCGTCGTCTTCATGACTCGGCTTGACCCCAGGGAGTTCAGGTTATGCCGAAATTATAGCTTGGGCATAGCAACATGCCAGAAAATCCAGCGCTGGCATCGGGTCCGGGGCATCGGATGGACGGGAACGAGGAACGCTCTACCGCTTCGTCTGGGCGGCGCTGCGGGGACGGTTCGGGAGATCGGGGTAGATGTTCTCCCGCAGCCGGTCGTAATAGACCTTGCCGCCGACCAGGGCCTTGTCCACATGCGATCGGTAATCCAGCGGCGGCCCCGTGAGGATGACCAGGTCCGCGTCCTTGCCGACCTCGATGGTGCCGATCCGCTTGTCGAGACCGAGCATCCGCGCAGGATGGATCGTGATGGCCGCTAAAGCCGTGTCGTCGCTGCATGCGCCGCGGACGGCAAAGGCCGCTTCGAGCATGAGGCTGGTCAGGTCCCGACCTGGAATGCCGTCGAGGTTCACCGAATTGCCTAACGTAGCCACGGCGAATGGCACGCCGGATCGCTCCAGAATGCCAGCGGTTTCGATGGAACTGCCGGTCGAGTCCTCCTTGCCGAGTTGCGGCCGACGTCGGCTCCGTGGCGTAAGGATGACCTGCGCCTGAGCTTCTTTGAGTTCTTCGGGAATCAGCCAGGCTTCATGGACTCCTTCGAGAATCACCGAGTATCCGAGTTCCTTGGCCAGGCTCAAGGCAGTGCGGATCTGCTCGACCGAAGCGGCGTCGGTCCGCAGCGGAATCTTCTTCTCGACCAGTTGCACGACCTCTTCCGGCACCCGGCGTCCGAAGCCGCCGCCGAACCCGAAACCGCCGAAGCCGCCTTCGTCTTCCGTCTCGTTACGATCCCGCACTTGTTCCCTGGCCCGCTTGATCGTCTCACGCCACTGATGCTTGTTGAACGCGCCAGCAATGGCTCCGGCGGGAAGATGGTAGAACGGCGACTCCTTGACCAGCATCCGCTCCAGCTCGCCGAAGGTCATCCGCAGTACGGCATGACGCCGCGGCGTCCGCTCCGTCGGATTGGGAGCCGTGATCGGTTCCAAGGGTAGATAGGTCATGCCGCAGCAGGGGCAGACATTGGTTTCGTCCAGTTCTTCTGGGTCGAGGGCGTCCCGACCGAAGCGACCGGCCCCGCCTCCGGACACTTCGACACATGCCGTGGTGATGCCCGAGGCCAGACAGAAGAGGATGTTGCGGTCGTAGGGATTGATGGCGTCCACGACCCGGCCCGTGACCCCCTGCGGCGGCGCCGGTTCGCCGGTTCGGCCCCGTGCTCCGGTGCCCGTGCGGATGCCGACGTTGGACGCACTGATGGCGACGAAGCCCGGCGTCACGCTCTTGCCGGAGGCGTCGATACGAAGGGCGTTTTCAGGAATGGCGACATCCGCTCCGACGGCCGCGATCTTGCCCTCCTGAATCAAGACCGTGCCCCGCGGGATGACCCCGTGCGAAACCGTGTAAACATCCCCGCCGACGATGGCCAGCGGCGGAGCAGCCGGCTTGGCCGATTGCGAATCTTTATTCTCTTCGGCGATGAGAACCGATCCCAGTATCCCTGTCACAACAAAGCAGAGGATCGAGCGATTAGTGCGCATGGGTTATCCTCCCATCGATGAGCGTGAGCCGCAGTCGGCTGGCGGGGTCGAGCGGATCGCTGGTGAACAAGAGCAGATCGGCAACCTTTCCCGGTTCGATGCTGCCGTGCGTCTTCTCCCAGCCGAGCAAGGCAGCGGGTTTTTTCGTCAGGGCTTCCAGGGCGGTCTGTCGGGGCAGTCCAGCTTTCACCTGCATGGCCACGGGAAACAGCGGAAAATCCCGCTCCACGCCCGGCACGGTCTGCTGCTCTTCTTCCTGTTGTTGCTGTTGTTGCTGGGTCGGCGGCGTGGCCGCTGGCGGACGCGGTGGACGGGCCGTCAGACTGAAAAGCACCTCCACACCGTTTTCGTGCAGCATTCGCGGGGCGCTGAAGCGGTCGCGCGAGGCCGGCAGGAAGTCAAAGCGAGGCCGCAGCACCACGCATACTTTGCGTTCCTTCAGCAGCGGCAGGTTTTCCGGAACGGCGTCGCCGGCCACGAACAGGACCAGCCTGACGTTCGGGTGGTCCTGCAACATCCGCACGACGTGGACGACCGCCGCGGCGGTATTGGCCTCGATGATGAGCGGCTTCTTCCCTTCCATTACGTCCTTCCACGGATCGTTGACCGTTGCGGATGACGACGCCGAACCTGTACCCGACCCGCCCGAGGGACGAGCGCTCCGCCCCAGGCGCGAACGAATCGGGTCGAGACTTTCCGTGCTGTTGGTGACAGTGGCGAAGATCGGACCGTCCGGCTGCACCAGCATCGTTTCCGGCTGATCAGGCGTGCAGCGGATCATCGCCGCCTGGCCGACGCCGCTGGAGACGACGTTCGCCCGACAAATGCCGACCCGAGGCAGCGGCTTGAGGCCGGGGTCGTAGGGATAGAAGTTGTCGGCGATGCGGGTGAAGCCCGACGCTGGCCTTCCGCCGAATCCGCCGAACGGAAAGGTCCGCCCCCGAACGACGGTGGTTCGTTCCCCGCTGTCGGCGGTGGCCGGGGTGATGGCGACCTGGAAGTACGGATCAACGATCCCCGGCATGAGCGTTCCGCCCTGGGCGTCGATCACCTCGGCGAACTCAGGCACGGGCAGATCTTTGCCCACGGCGGCGATCTTGCCGTCGCGGATGACTACCGTGGCGTTCTCCAGACGGCCCGCCGGTCCCAGCGTCTCGACCACGGCATTGTGAATGACCACGATCTGCTGGCTCGTCGCCAACGCCGGCAGGGCCAACAAACATGACAGGGCTAGCAAGCGCATGGCTTAAAACCGTCGTCGGTCTTTTTTCACGTCGTACACCGAACGCCCGTCAATGAACACTTCCACGACATAATGGCGAGGGTCGAGGATGGAGCCGGTCGTAATCACGATGTCCGCATCCTTGCCGACTTCGAGGGAACCGACGCGGTCCTCGATCATCAGGGCCTTGGCCGGTTCGATGGTCAGTCCGCGGATGGCGTCCTCGTCATTCCAACCGAGCCGCACCGCCATGGTCGCCTGGAAGGCCAGTTCCTCCTGCGGCACGACTGGCGAATCGGTGTTGACGCCCAGGGCCTTGACGCCCCGATCCGCGAAGCCAGCCACCTGCCCTTTCACCTGGCCGTCAGCCGGATCATACCGGAAGCCGCGCGGCCCTGCCATCACCGGGATGCCCCGCTTCAGGATCTCCTCCGAGAGCAAGTTGCTGTCAAAGCAGCCGTGGCCGATGATGACCTTCAGGTTCATCTCGTCGTGCAGAATCCGCAAGGTACTCATGATGACCTGGTAACCCTGCGTGTGGACGAGCACGGGAATCTGTCGGCGGAACAGCGGCTTGAAGTATTCCAGGCGGAGATTGACGGCGGGTTTGTCCGGACGGCGGCCTGCTTCGTAATCGTCCCAGTCCTTGACGTAGCCCATGCCCTCGCGGAGCTGCTCCCGGATGATGTGGTTCATGCCCATGCGGCCGCTGCCGACCTCGCCGCCGCGTCGCTCCGGATTGCCCGCCTGAGCGATCTTCAGCACGCCGGGGAAGCGGAGGAGCACGTCTTCGAGCTTGCCTGGGCCGGTCTTCATCAGCGCCCCCCAACCGCCCATGTTGGTGCCCGAACCGGGGATGAAGGTGATCGTGGTCACGCCTCCGGCCACGGCGTTTTTCAGCTGCTCGTTGTGCGGCCGAATCACGTCCAGCACCCGCAACTCGGGATTGGTCTGATAGACCATCTCGTTGATGTCGCCCATCGCCCCGCCGATGTGGCTGTGGGCGTCAATCATGCCCGGCATGGCCCAACGGGTGCCGTGGTCGATGACCTGGTAGCCTTCGGGCACGGCCAATTCGCCACGCTTGCCCACCGCCTTGATCTTGCCGTCCGCGACAAGGATCGTGGCGTTTTCGATCGGCTCGCCGGCGCAAGGGATCGCCCTGGCGACGTGGATGGCCAGTTTCGGCTTCTCGCCGGCCCCCACCAGCGCCGGCAGTAGCAGGGCGGCCGCACAAGTCACAACGATGCCGGGCAAAAATCTTCCTGCCAACATGGAAGGCTTTCCTGATGCGTCAGAGGGATTGTCAACCCCA
This sequence comes from uncultured Planctomycetota bacterium, assembly GCA_937944855.1. Taxonomy (GTDB): domain Bacteria; phylum Planctomycetota; class Planctomycetia; order Gemmatales; family HRBIN36; genus JANWWR01. The sequence continues at coordinate 120,383 of CALFAY010000013.1, read as the reverse complement.
TGTCACTCGTGAACCCATTCGCCGTCAATCATCACGGCCAGAACGCGCGTCGCCGGGTCGAAAGGCGATCCGGAGAGCACGACCAGATCGGCATCCTTGCCCGCCGTCAGCGTGCCGACCTGATCCAGCCCCAGGAGCCGGGCCGCCTGGACGGACAGACCGTGCAGGCCGTCCTGCGGAGCCAGGCCCCGATGCACGGCGTAGCCGACCGCCCCCGGAAGCAGCCGGGAGCCGAGACCAGCCTGGGACTGAAAGCCAAAAGCGACTCCGCTGAGGGACAGTTCCATCGGCACATTGATTTCGTCTCGCTCGGAAGCGCGGACCAGCTGCGGCCGGAGGACCACGCCCACGGCCTTTTCCGCCAGCAGCTTCCCGACTCGGGGCGCGTCCTCCGCTCCGACGAGGACCAACTTCAGATCGAACTCCTCGCGGCAGATGGCGATGGCCAGGCGGATCGCGTCCTCCCGCTGGACCTCGACCAGCGCGGGAATCCGCCGGGAGAACAGCGCCCGGTACGGTTCCAGCGCCGGGTTGGCCTGCGGACGTTCCGGGGGCCGAGGCGGTTCCGGCTTCTTCTCGTCCTTTTTTTCGTCCGCCTTTTGTTCTCCAGCCTTCTGTTCCTGGTCGCCCGATGCTTGTCGAGCCTGTTGTTGAGCGGCGATCTGAGCGTTGTACTCCTTCTTTTTCTGTTCGTAGAGCGGCAATTCCTTCTCGTAGCGGTCCCAGGCGTCGGCGTAGGCTTTGCCGGCCCGGAGCGTTTCCCGCAGCGATGCCGAGGCCGAAGACAAATTGCCCCGCAAGGCGAAACGCAAGGCCACGGGATCCTGAACCACCCGCGGTTTATCGGTCGGCTTGTAGGCGACGACGGCGGCCGGAGCAGGACCGGAAAGCAGCACGGTGGTGACACCGGCCTGTCGTACCGGCTTGTACGCTGGGTCGCCGATCACCAGCCGTTCGCCGAGTCGGGTCTGCAATGGCACCGCCGACGACAGCGAACCGCCGACGCCGAACGTCACCCCCAGGTCAATGAAGCCCGGGACGATGACGGCGTCGGGAAATTCCTGCACGACCGCATCGGGCGGCAGGGCGACCTCCCGGCCGACGGCACGAATCTTGCCGTGGTCGATGAGAACCGCGGCATCGCTCAGCGCTTCGCCGGTGCCGGTGAAGATCCGCCCTGCCCGCAGCAGCCGCCGTTTGCTCTCCCCGGCCGAGATGACCGGCTCCCCATCGACATACACCTGGCGGACCCGTGTCGGCACAGCGAAGGGCGGCCCGCTGAGGACGACGAAATCGGCGTCTCTGCCTGCGGCCAGGGTACCAACGCGGTTAGCGACGCCGAGCACTGCAGCGGCATCAGCCGTGACCAGCCGCAAGGCCTCGACTTCGCTCAGTTGCGGTCGGAACTGCCCGGCCAGATAGAGCAGGTCCTTTAGATCGGCATCCTGCACCGGCTTGAGGGCGACTGGAAGACCGGCGACCAGGAGTTGCCGGGCGAGGTCCGCCGGGGGACGCGGCGGCAGTCCGTCCCCGATCATGCCCGGACGGATGCCGATGCTCAGGACCACCCCCTCCACGTGGGGCTTCCACTCGGCGACTTTGGTGCCGCTCAGGTTCGGCTCCACAAGCGTCAGCCGCAGGTCGAACTCTTTCGCCACGGTCAACATCGCCGGAACATCTCCAGGCCCGGAAGCACTGACGCGAACTCGCAACTTCTCGGTCATCGGCAAGGCCAGGGGGTCCAGGATCGGATCCGATTGAGGACGGCGACTTTTGGCGGCGACGAAGGCGCTGCGAAGTCCGGCGACGGCGGCCGCGAGGCTGCCGGCCAATTGCGGTTGCGATGGCAGAAGCGGTCGCTCGACGGAAACCGCGCCGACAGGCGGCTCGTAGATGCGGGGCGGATTTTTGTACGCCTCGCCGAGGACGATACGGAGGCTCTCGGGAGCTTTGAGCGTGCGGCGGTCCAGGTCCGCACCGTGCAGCTTGACCACGGCCCCCTGTCCGGGGACCAGACGCCGGGAACCCGGCGACACCTGCACCGTGGTCACGCCTCCGGCCAGGACCGCTGCGTAGTCGCCGTACCAGTCGAAGCCATCCACGGCCCGATGATGCGGCGTGAAGGCCACGGCATCATCGCGTCCGCCCTCGGCCAGTCCGGTTTCTCCGGCGATCAAACCCGGGATGATGACCGCTTTGCCCAGGTTGTGCCGCAGCGCTGTTTCGGGGATCGACACCTCGCTCGCTTTGCCGACAGCAATGATCTTGCCGTCCTCGACGACCAGCACGGCATCCGTAAGAGGCGGACCATTGCCCGGCCAGATCTGGGCCGCGTGATAGACGCGCACCTCCCCCGCAAGGAGGGAAGCGGCAAAGCTCAACAAGGCCGCGAATGTACAAGCAACTCGCATATGCACCCGAACTCATGGCGGAGAGAAGCGTATCACGACTCACTCCGCATCCGGTTTCAACAAGGCCTTGATCTTGCGGTCGTTGTGCCGTTCGTACACCACCCGCCCGTCAATGATCGTGGTCTCGACCCAGGTATCGAGCTTGAGCGGATCGCCGCTGAGGATCACGACATCTGCGGCCTTTCCCGGTTCCAGCGAACCACGGCTGTCGGCGATACCGAGCACTTCCGCGGGCCGCAGCGTGATCGACCGCAGGGCTTCGTCGTAAGGCGTGCCGTATTTCAGGGCCGTGGCCGCCTGGAACCAGAGGAAATTCGTGCCCAGAATCGGCGGCTGGCTGCCGCTGCCCCGCCCCGCTCCCGCCGGCTGGGTCGGCGTCACCGTGAAGGTCACCGGCACCCCGGCGTCCCGGTACAGCTTCGGCAGTACGATCTGCTTCTCCTCTCCGGTTCGCGGATCGCTCTCCCACAGCACCAGCGTCGGTTCGAGAACCACCGGCAAGCCCGAGGCGGCAACCTGTTTGACAGCCCTGTGACAAGCCGGAGCAAGCACGAGCACGCCCCGCAGTTTGTATTCCTTGACCAGCCGGACCGCCTGGGGCACGTCCATCGGCAGTTCGCAGTAGATGAAGGCGATCTGTTCGCCCTTGAGCAGCTTGGCCAATGCCGCCCGCACGAGGGCGGCGTCAGGATTGGTCTCCTGGCCGGCCTGGTCGCCGCCGCCGGGACGCGGCCGACGCTGCTGCGTGTCCTCGTCGTCGCTTTCGGCCAGCGGTCCCGGGCCGGAGCCGTTGCCGCCTTTGGCGTCCGGCGTCGGCTGCGGCTGGGCCTGCGAGGTTCGGCTGCGCTCGGTCATCGCCTCCCGGGCGGCATCGAGTTCCCGACGAATGGCCGCCACCTGACCCATGCGATTGCGGTCCCCAGTCGGCCGCAGGGAAATCTTCATGCCGATGTCCCGCTTGAGGAGCATTTCGTTGAGGAACTGGCCGGCGGTCCGCACGATGGCCGCCTGCCCGCCGAAGATCGTGTTGTTTCCCGGGACGATGGCCGCTGTCGTGATCCCCTGCCGCCGACACTCCTCGAAGTAATCCTGGCTTGGATCAATCGCGTCCACCACGGACAAAAACGGCACGATCGGGTTGGTTTCGTTGGTCTGGTCCATGCCGCGGGAGGAGTGGACTTCGATCAGACCGGGCATGACGACCTTGCCCGTGGCGTCGAGGACCCGGGCATCAGGCGGAATGGCCAAGTCCTTGCCGACGGCTTCGATCTTTCCGTTTCGGATCACCACCACGCCGCTTTCGATGGGCGGACCCGACACCGGCAAGATTTTGCCGCCCTTGATCGCCAGGACCTCTTCGCCCCACGCCCCGGATAGCGAGGTCAGCACAAGCAGAACGACAAAGGAGTGACAACGCATAGTCACGGCTCCTCGGCGCGGATGATGCCGTCGATCATGGTCCAAAGGATTCGCGTCGAGCAATCGAACGGATCGCCGCTGAGGGCGACCAGATCGGCGTCCAGACCGGGCTTGATGCGGCCGACGCGCTGTTCCAGTTGCAGTACGCGGGCCGGTTGCACGGTGATCGCTTCCAGGGCGGCATCCCGGGGCAGCCCGAAGCGGACGGCCCAGCGGGCCTGTTCCAGCAGATCGCCGCCGGTCAGGCAGATCGGAATGCCCGCTTGCTGTAAAACCCCCGGCAGATTCAGGATCGTCTCCGTGCTTTCCGGTCCGATGCCAGCTTGGCTGCTGACGCGGGCCAACAGCAGCGGCACCCCGGCCGCGGCGATCTGCTCGCGCACACGATACGCCTCCTGGCCACCGACCAGGACCAGCCGCATCGGGTATTCCTCCCGCAGTCGCAGGGCCGCCAGCAGGTCGGTGTCGAGCCGGCTGGTGCAGAACACGGGCCTGGTTCCGGCGAGCACTTCGCGGAGTACGGCCCGGTCGGGGGTCGAGGTCCGGGTCGCCAATCCGAACTCGCTCCGCAACAGCCAGACGACGCCCATGCGGTTGGTCGGCTGACGGTTGTAGATCGAGTCCGGACGGTTGCGCGAGGAATTGCCTTCGACGGGATCGGAGGACGTGGTGATGGCCAATCCATAGTCGGCTCGCAGCGGTTGTCGTCGGCGGTCGGTCAGGGTCTTCAGGATGCAGGACAAGCCGCTGATGACGTTGTCCGTGCCGGGCAGAATGTGCACCGTCGTGACACCCTCATGACACAGCCGACGAAGGGCGGAACTGGACGGATCGACGGCATCGAGGGCGCGGAGACGGGGACTGACTTCGACCGTGGATTCAGCCCGTCCGCCTTCCAGACCCGCGGAACTGGCGGCGTCAATGAAGCCCGGCAGCAGCACTCCGGAACCCAGGTCGCGGAAACGGCTGCCCGAGGCGATGGGGAGATCGGGTCCGACGGCGACGATCTTGCCGTCCCGCACATGGACGACACCGGGCGACAACGGCGGTCCGTCCAGCGTGTAAATCCGGCCGGCCTTGATGAACAATTCCTCGGCCTGGGCGGTGATCGGAACCAGGACCAGCGCCGTCAGCAGCAAACTTCGCCAAGGCTGCGTCCACAGATTCTTGTTGTCCGTCATGGTGTCGGTCCACGGTTTCATGGCGCGGTTCCCGCGACGCGTTTGCCCTCCACGATCACCGCAAGCGGCCGAGCCGTCAGGTCGAGCGGATCACCGGACCAGATCACCAGGTCCGCCGGACTGCCCGGGGCGAAACGGGACGCTGCCGGGGCCGGAGCCAGGGAGTCGAGGTCGGCGGCGATCAGGGTTTTGCGTGCCGCGGCCCGGGGCAGTCCCGCTGCGGCCAGCATCGCCGCCGTGGTGCGCATATCCGCGGCGTCGCCACCCACTGCTGCGGGAACGCCCTGTTGAATCAGACGTACCAAGCCTGTCACGGTGCGTTCGGCGTCGGTCGGCCGCGTCGGACCGATCACGACCGCCAGGTTCGCGGATCGAAGCAGTTCCTCTGTGCCCTCCGTTTCACGCGGATGGACGAGGATGCCGCGGACCCTGCATTCCTCGACGAGTCGAACCGCCGCTTCGATCTCGGCTCGCGTCTGAGCTTCCAGGAGCATCGGCCAGGATCGAGAGCGAACGGCTTCCAAAGTTCGCTCTCGCTGGGCGAGCAAAGCCCGCCGGATCGGATCGGGGAGATACAACGCCGTGTCGCTGGACGCCCCGCGAAGTCGGTCGGCGACCAGGGCGTATTGCCCCGCCAGACTCACCGGATAGCGGTCCCGGCTGCGGGCGGCAGCGGTCAGCACGCCTTTGAGGGCCACGTCGGATCGGGAAGCCGAGGTTCCCCGATCGGAGGTCGGCAGCAGCGTTGCCGTCCCGGCCAGCACATTGGCCGAACCCGGTGCCGCGACGATCCAGAGCATTCCGCTTTCCAGCTGGGAATGCAACCGGCCCTGCTGATCGAAGAGCAGATCGCCGGCACGGAGATGCGAGGCGTCGGCATCGGGCGTCTGCTCCACATTCAACGGAAAATGGGCAGACACCAGACCGGGCGTGATCGGAGCGTCGCCCAGGTCCACGGTCAGCACGGCGGAATCGCCAGCGAATTGCGACTCGGCCACGAATCGGCCGTCGCTGAGGTGCAAGCTACCTTCTTTCCACGTCCCGTCGGGGGCGAGGAGTCGGCGGGTACGGAGCGTCAAGCGGCTCGGCAGTTTCTCGGGAATGGCGACGGCGACGGAGCGCGGAAGCTCAACGGCTTCAGCTTCCCAGTTCTCGTAAGTGATCGTGCCCTGACTGATGGTCAGGCGGACCGGAGCGGACGGGTCGAGCGGATCGCCGGCGAAGACGGTCAGATCGGCGGTCCTTCCAACGGCCAGCCGGCCGAGCTTGTCGCCGACGCCAAGCAGATCGGCGGCGTCGCTGGTCAGAACAGCCAAGACGCGGTTGCGCGGAAATCCCGCAGCGACGGCAGCGGCGGCGTGGTAACGCAAGGCAGCCGTGGCCAAGGCCCCGGAGCCGAAGGTTCCCACCGCGCACTTGCGGCCGTCCAGAGCCAGACTTCGCACCGCATCCGAAGGCCGCTCCGGCCACAACGGCCCGATCACCAGCCCGCAGCGGGATCGTTTCAATTCTTCGGGAATGACTCGGCAGCGCTCCACCCGCTCGAAAATCATCCGCAGGTTGAAGTCGGCTGCCAGACGAAGGGCGTTGCGGACGTCGTCCTCGTAGTGAACCTCCATGCGGACAGGGATGCGCCCTCGAACAGCCTCGGCGAGCAGTTCCCGCGCACGGTCTTTGCGGGCCGGGGGGTTGTCGCCATAGCGTTTGGCGGCCTCGAACTGGCTGCGGAGTTGCTCGTATTGGGCGTATCGGGTCAAGGTTGTGGCCGGAGGCGGAGCGGCCGGTTGTTGCGGTTGCGTAGGAATCTGAAAACCGCGGCTGCGGAGCAGATCGAGCAGGGGACTTGCGGCCGGGGTCTCGGCCCGGGGCGCGATGCCCAGACAGGCCTGTAAGGCCGCGGGGGATCGGATCACCAGATCGGCCGGCATTTCTCCGGGAGCAGCCCGCAAAATGGCCCCGCTGCCGCCCAGGTTGCCCGAACCGGCCGGTTGTACGGCCACGGCGGTCACGCCATGTCGAGCGGCATCTCGCCAGGCATCCGAGTACGGATCGACGGCATCAAGGATGTCGAGGCTGCCGTCCCGACCACTTTCCGAAGCGGCCGAGGCATTCAGGCCCACCAGACTGCGAGCGTCGATCAATCCCGGCGTCACGACGCAGCCGCTGATGTTGAGGACCCGAGCGCCGGGAGGCGGTTGCACGTCCGGTCCCAGCGCGGCAATGCGGCCCCGATCCACGACCACACAGCCGACGAAATCACCCGCTTCCGTCTGGGTCCGGATCAACCCGCCCACTAGAGCGAGAGGCTTTTCATCCGCCTGGTCGGCGGCGTGGAGTGCGATGAGAGTTCCGAGGACGAGCAGAGCCGCAACGCCGCCGCGTGGCACTCCCATGACCGTCTCCGCAATGCCGTATCTGTGCTGGGAAGGGAATTCGGCATCAAAGTAGCGAGGGCCGGGCAGCTTTGCAAGGAGCGGCCCGTCTTCTCATCAAGTTTTAAGGTTCGAATTTGCCGACCACGAGGCAGGCGTTGTGTCCGCCGAAGCCGAAGCTGTTGGAGATGGCCCGGCGCACGGTCATCTGGCGGGCCTGGTTGGGAACGTAGTCGAGATCGCAGGCGGGATCGGGCGTTTCGTAGTTGATGGTCGGATGGACCCAGTTGGTGTGGATTGACATGACGGTGGCAATCAATTCCACGCCGCCGCTGGCCCCGAGCAGGTGCCCGATCATGCTCTTGGTACTGCTGATCGCCAGCTTGTAGGCGTGATTGCCGAAGACCAGCTTGATCGCCTTGGTTTCCGCCTCGTCGCCCAGCGGAGTGCTGGTGCCGTGGGCGTTGACGTACTGGATCTCATCAGGATTGGTGCGGGCGTCGCGGAGGGCCAGTTGCATCGCCAGCGCCGCCCCGCTGCCGTCCGGACAGGGAGCGGTGATGTTGTAGGCATCCGCCGACACGCCATAGCCCAGCAGTTCCGCGTAGATGCGGGCCTTGCGGCGAACCGCGTGTTCCATTTCTTCGAGAACGAGGATCCCGGCCCCTTCGCTAAGGACGAAGCCGTCGCGGTCCTTGTCGAAAGGTCGGCTGGCTTTAGTGGGGGCGTCGTTGCGTTCGGACAGGGCGCGGGCGGCCACGAATCCGCCGATGCCCATCGGGGTGATGGTCGCTTCGGTGCCCCCGCTGACAATGATGTCGGCGTCGCCCCGCTGGATGGTCCGCATCGCCTCGCCGACGGCATTGGCCGCCGACGCACACGCCGTGGACACCGACATATTCGGACCCCGCAACCCGTAGTGCAGCGACACCTGGGCCGGAGCGGCGTTGGGCATCAGCTTGGGGATGACGAACGGGCTGATGCGGTGGGGGCCTTGCTGGAGCAGCCGGGTGTGCTGCTCCTCGTACTCGTTGAGACCGCCGATGCCGCTGCCGAGGATCGAACCGCAGCGGTTGACGTCTTCCTTGGCGAAGTCCAGTCCGGCATCCTTGATGGCGGCGATGGCGGCCACGATGGCGAATTGGGCGAAGCGGTCCAGGCGGCGGGCCGTGCGGGCGTCGATGATCTTTTCCGGCTCGAAGTGCCGCACCTGACCCGCGAAGCGGACGCGGAACGGGCTGGCGTCGAACAGGTCAATCGGACCGATGCCGCTTCGCCCTTCCAGCAACCCTTTCCAGAACGCTTCCAGGTCGCTGGCCAGCGGATTGACCGTCCCCATTCCCGTTATGACAACACGTCGGACCATGACTTCTGCCTGCCGCTTCCGTACTTTCCCCTTCCTCGGCACGGGCCTGCCTGGTTCCCACTCCTCCCGCAAGGGACAGGGCGGGACAGACCCGGACACCCGAGAAGGCGAAGAGTCTGACCCCGGTGCCGAATCGCCGCTGGTGGGCAGGCTTCAGTCTTTCGTGACGGCCCCGGTTCCCTGACCTTCCCAGCTACCGCTTTTCTTCTGCTTCACTTCCCGTTCGATGTAGTCGATGATCTGTCCCACGGTGTGGATGTTCTGCTGGGCCTGGTCCGGAATCTGGAGATCGAATTCCTCTTCCAGATCCATGACCAGTTCGACGATGTCGAGCGAGTCGGTCTGGAGGTCTTTGATCAGGGACGTTTCGCGAGTGATCTGATCCTTGGCCACGCCGAGCTTATCGCTGATGATGTCGATCACGCGTTCTTCAATCGAATTCACGATACCACTCCTCCGAAGTGTGCAGGCAGGTTTGCCGTCTCCCGCCAAATCCCGACCGGTCCAGGGGAGGCATCCTCCCTCGTCCGGCCCTTGATATAACCCAACTCCTCTACCTTGTCCACTCCAAGTCCCTTTCCGCTGCGGAATTCCGGCTCAATCGGCAAATATACGGAAGCGGAGCGCGGCGGCGACCACCTGGCCGGGGGCGAGCCGAGGTTTCGTTCGTCGGGATCGGTCCGAACGCCGGGGGGCTAGGCGGCGACGTTGCGGCAATCGGCCTTGCGCTGGATTCGTTTGAGCAGTCCCGCCAGCACCCGGCCGGGACCGATCTCATAGAAGCGGTCGAAACCTGCCGCCAACAGGTTCCGCACCGTCGGCTCCCATTGCACCGGCTCCAGCACCTGCCGCACCAGCAGATCCCGGATCTCCGCCGGGTCGGTGTGCGACTGAGCGTCCACGTTTGACCAGACCGGAATCCGGGGACGATGGACTTCGACCTGATCCAGGGCCTCCCGCAGGCGCTGGTCCGCGGGACGCATCAAGTCGGTGTGGAAAGCCCCGGCCACGGCCAGACGCACCGTCTTCATCGCCCCGGCCTCCGCCGCCAACTGTTCGATCCGCTCGCACGCCGCCTTCGCTCCCGAAACCACGACGTTGCCCGGACACAGATAATTGGCAATTCTAATTGGACCGCTCTCGGCTGCTTTCTTGCACAGTTCTTCCACTTGAGCGGTTTCCAACCCGAGAATGCTGACCATGCCGCTGGGCGTGGCTTCGGAGGCCGCCTGCATTGCTTCCCCGCGCCGCTGCACCACGCGCAGCCCGTCGGCGAACGACAAAGCCCCGGCGAAGGTCAGGGCCGTGTATTCTCCCAGGCTCAAGCCCGCCGCGGCCTGGCACTCCGCCACCGCGTCCGGTTCGCTTTTTCTGAGCGATTCCAACGCCGCCAGACTGGCCGTGAAGATGGCCGGTTGACTGATCACCGTCGCGCTCAGCCGTTCCTCCGGCCCTGCCAGACACAGGCCAAGCAGATCGTAGCCAAGCACTTCCGAGGCTTGATCGAACAGCGCCCGCGCCGCCGGTTCGCTCTCGCACAGGGCCTTGCCCATGCCGACGTACTGGGCGCCTTGGCCGGGAAACAAAAAGGCGATTTTGGCCACGAGGGTCTCCTTGCCTTGACCACCCGCGAGACTGGCGTCGCTTGCACGCCTTCGGAAATTGTCACCCGTCTTCCTCGGCCGCTCCGACCAGCGGACCGAACTGCAACTGGCTGGCGATTTCGTCGTTGATCCGGGCCGACTCCATCCGCTGGGCCAGACCAACGGCTTCCGACAGCCCCGCGGGGTTGCTCAGGTGGACCGCATAACCGGCAAAACCCAGCAGGGGCAGAGCGGCCGACACGCGGGGACCGGGCAGTTCCGCTTCTTGCAGCAGACGGGCGACGCTGCCGCCAGTCCGCATCAGCAGCGCGCCCAGCTTGCCGGGACAAACCAGCACATCGCCGCTGCTGCGGAAGGCATCGGCTGGCTCGACGATGCCGGCGTACTGCTGCGGCGACAGGCCCGCTTCCAGAAGCCGGTCCGCCTCCCGTGTGATCTCTGCATCTGGACAACGAAGCAAGGCGCAGCAGCCTCTCTCGTGCCCGGTCAGCAAACGATGCAGAACCAGCCCCTCGACCCCATATTGGTACAGATGAGCAGGCTTGGCGTCGAGAAAAGCTCCAGCATCGAGAATCAGCCAGGAACCCCGTGCCGTCTGGATGGTAGCGGCCGCGGCGGGTCGGCGGACAAACGGCAAGAGGCGTCGCAGTCGCAGTCCCGCCGCGACCATGACCGGCAACGGAGCCAGAGAGATCAGACCCTCCACCTTGCGCTCAGCGAGCAGTTGCCAGCACCGGGCGATGGACGCATCCGGCCGCAGACGCAGAGCGGTCTCGGGATCTTCGTCCTCAGCAACCTTCTGGGAAGCTGGGAAAACGACGATGCGATCTCGGGCACGGTCCGGGACTTTACTCAGAGCAGCTTCCAGGGCCTGAGGTTCGCCGACCAGAGTCAGGCGAACATCCCTGGCGGCGGCGACAACGGCAGCGGCGGCGTCGGCCAGGACATCGAGGGGCGTCGAGGCGGCAAAGGCGTCCAGTGCCAACCGCATCGGTTTCCGTCCTTACTTCTTCTTTTCCTTGATAACCACCACTTGCGCACCGCGGTAGTAGCCGCAATTTTCACAGACCCGATGGGGCAGCACCGGCTCTTTGCAATTGGGACAATATTGGATCTGCGGGGCGGTGACGTGCAGATGGCTCCGTCTCATGCCTTGACGGGACTTGGAGACGCGACGCTTCGGAACGGCCATGTTGCTGCCTTTCCCTGCCTGGGCTTAGCTCGATCACGATGAAAGGACAGGCAGGGAGCGGAAGCTCCCGGGCGCCTGCACGGAGGATTCTTCCCGTGATTCCTTTCCGGCGACTGTTTTACGGGGAGGAATCGATCCCGTCCAGCCGGGCGTCGTCGGGCAGGCGGAGCACCATGCCGACTTCGAGGCGGTTGACGTCGCTGAGCACGTCGCGGTTGAGCCGCAGGATTTCCGGCCAGCGTTCGCCGCTGCCCAGGGTCCGCTTGGCAATGGTCCAGATCGTGTCGTTGGGCCGGACCCGGTAACGCTTTCCCCCAGGCGATGCCGAGGACGACGGAGAAGCCGCGGGCCGGAAATCGGCCACCTGCTGGATTGAGCTGCCCTCGGAGGCCGGATTGCCGGGCAGATCGGGGATGTTGCTTGGTGCGGGGGGCGTCGTGGGGCGGGGAGAAGTCCCACCGCCTGGAGCGGATACCCCGTAGCGGCGTTCCAGATAGCCCGCCGGGGGCAGGAAGACGGTCATGCCCGGCTGCGGATTGGCCAGGCGCGGATCGCGCTCTCGATTGAAGCGGGCCAGCGCTTCCTGGTAGCGATCGCTGCGATAGCGGTGCTGGCTGACGGTGCCGTAGGTGTCGCCCGGCTTCCAGAGGTACACTTCCAGGTCGAACGATTCGACGTGCGCCGGAGGTCTGCCGTCCGGCGTGTTCCACACGGGCGGTTGCACGATCACGGGGATGCCGGCGTCGGTGCGGACGTTGCCCGGCTGGGGGCGCACCGTCAGCGGGATGCCGGAACTGTCTGAGCGCTGCGAGGCGGGACTGGCCTGGGGAACCGCACCCGTCGCCCCGCGATTCTGGGAATCGACGACAGGACGGCCCAGCACTGGCACTTCGTATTTGCGGTCGAAGGCGGTCGGAGGAGGCGGCGGCGGAACGGAGGCGGGAGCGGGCTTGGGCGAAGATCCGAAACTCGGTTCGGACTGCGGTAGAGCGGGAGGAGGCAGTTCGGGATCGAGTCGCGGAACCTCCGGACGGACTTCTTGCGGTGACATCGGCCTGTCACTACCCGGCAGCGGACGCGGCTCGGCCGGGTCCCGCGAAAGCGAAGGACGCGGCTCCGCCTGTTCCCGGGCTGGGTCGGCGGCGGGCCGTTCCGGCGGCGGAGGTTCCAGACGCGGAGCATCTGTCGGCGGCAATCTGGACGGGGGCGGCGGTTCCAGCACCGGCGGATTGGACGACTTCGGAAATCGCGGCGGATCATCAGTATGTGCCATGGGGGTGTCAGTGGGGCGCGAGCCAGGGGGCATGGGCGGCATCAGCGCTGGGGGGCCGGCCGGTTCTTCCGGAGGAGGCGGGGGCTCTGGCGGCGTCAGGACGGGAGGCCGGTTCAGCGCGGGCGGGTCGTCGGTCGGCGGCGGGCCGGGAGGTTCTGGCTGTCTTGGGAGCGGTCCGCCCTGGGCCACTTGCGGTCCCGAAAGCACCGGGGGTTCGTCCGGCGGAGGCGGAGCCGCTTCCGGCTGCTTCGGTCCGGTGTCGGAAGCCTCCTGGTTTTGCGGAGGCTTCGGTTCTGTTGACGCATCGGTGTCACTGACTGCCTGGGCGGTCTGGATCTCCTCCGTCCCGCCGAGCAGGGGATCCTGCGTGAAATACAGCTTGTACAGAAGCACGCCGCCCACCAGCGAGAGAAAGAGGGCGGCTACCGTCATTCCGACCTTGGTTTCACGGGACATGGGTCTGGTCTCCTCCGTGAGTCGCTGTTCCGTCGTGCACGCTACCCGGTTCAGGCAACGCAACGCAGGCGCGCTGCCCGCAGCTTGGCGCTGCGGCTGCGTGGATTGGTCGTGATTTCCGCTTCGCTGGCGGTCACCGGCTTGCGGGTCAGCACTTCCCACGGCCCCGATCGAAAGGCGTTTTTCACCAGCCGGTCCTCCAGCGAATGAAAACTGATGATCACTGCCCGGCCTTTCGGTTTGAGGCATTCCGGCAATTGCTTCAGCAATTGTTCCAAGGCTCCCAGCTCGTCGTTGACCGCGATGCGCAGGGCTTGGAAAATCCGCGTCGCCGGGTCGATGCCGCCTCGGCCCCGGGGCACGCAGCGGCGGACCAGCTCAGCCAGCTGCGTCGTGGTCGTAATCGGCTGCCGACGCCGCGCCTCGACGATGCGGCGGGCTACCCGGCGGCGGAAGCGCTCCTCGCCGTACCGCCAGAAGATGTCCGCCAGCTCCCGCTCGCTGAGCCGATTCACGAGCCGACTCGCCGGTTCGCCCCGCAACGGATCGAGCCGCATGTCCAACGGCCCCTCGCTCTGGAAGCTCAGGCCGCGCTGCGGATCGGCCAATTGATCCGAAGCGAACCCCAGGTCCGCCAGCACGCCGTCCACCCGCTCCACTTTCAAGGCGTCCAGCAGTTGCCGCAATTGGGCGAAATTGCCGTGGACCAGCGTGACCGGTACCGCAGTCTCCTTCAACGTGGCCCGCGCCAGGTCCAGCATGGCCTCGTCCTGGTCGATGCCGATCAGAAGGCCGTTGGGCGCGAGCCGTTGGGCGATTCGCCAGGCGTGTCCGCCGCCGCCGACCGTGGCATCCACGATGATCTGACCCGGTTGCGGATCGAGCCAGGTCAACACCTCGAGCGGCAGGACCGGGATGTGCAGCGGCGAGGCAGGCTCGGACACGGAAGCCACGTCGAAGGTCGCGGCACGTCGGCGGCTTGCCGTGCAAGCCGGCTGCCGACGCACCCATTGGCGGGGCCGACTATATCCTTTGTGAACCGGCAGGCAAGACCAATCCTCACCGGACCAGCAGAGTGGGCGTCACCAGCCAGACCAGCGAGCCACAAGCTTTTCCAAGCGGAGCGTTGGCGTCAACGTAAGCGACACCGGCCTTGGCCAGCTCGACCTGAGCGCGCTTGCTGCCAATCAGCCAAGCCGTGAATCGGCCCAGGTCCGGTTCATGCCCGACCAGAAACACGACCGGGCTGCTGAGCTTGGACAACCGCTTGGCCAGACCTTTGCATGAGCCTCCGGGAGCCAGCTCATCTTCGAGGATCAGTTCGCACTTGCCTTCGCCCAGTCCCATTTTCTCCAAAAGCCGTTCTGCCGTTTGCCGCGACCGCACCAGCGGACTGGTCAGGACCGCACCGGGATCGACGCCGAGCCGCTTGAAGAAGCGGGCCAACTCCTCGGTCTGCCCCAGGCCCTTGCCGGTCAACGCTCGCTCTTCGTCGTTGTCCGCGCCGCCCGCTCCCAGGGGTTCCGCGTCGGCATGGCGAATGAGGTAAATCTGCATGGTTGCACCATCTGGAAAGGTTTTCTCTTGAACCCCGCTTCGACCTAATGTAGCCTGAAGATGCTACCAGTCACAGGAAAAAGGCGGCAACCCGCGGCCGGGGGGCCGTTGGCGCTTCAGCTTCGGATCGCATCGCCAGGGATGCCGCCACGACGGCTCGGTCCCAGTGTGGGCCGCGCTTGGGCTGTTCCGGCCGAGTCTTCGGGAGATCACAATCATGAGCATGGGCAAAGGTCGAGGCGACTTCACCGACATCCTTATTAAGAAGGGCGTCATCAGTCGGGACCAACTCCAGGAAGCCACCGCCGTTCAGAAATCCACCGGCGCGAAACTTGCCGATGCCTTGGTCAAACTCGGCTATTGCTCTGCCCAGGATGTCATGACTGCCATCGCGGAGTTCCACAACCTCCAGTTCGTGGACCTCACGGAAATGACCATCCCGGCGGCGGTCGTGGAACTGGTTCCCGAGTCGGTGGCCCGCGAAAACGTCATCCTGCCATTGGCCCAGGACAACGGCACGCTCAAGATCATCATGAGCGACCCAATGGACCTGGACACCATTCAAAAACTCCAGTTCATCCTCAATAAGGACATTCAGCCTGTCCTCGCTCCCCGCGAGCAGATCATCGAAGCGATCAACCGCTATTACGGCCAGAGCGAAACCGAGTCGGTGGACTCGATGCTTCAGGAGTTCACGGACACGGCCATCGACACGACCGAGACCGAATCGGCCCAGCGCATGGCCGAGATGGATGACAGCGACGCTCCGGTCGTGAAGCTGGTCAACCTCATCATCCAGGAAGCGATCAGCCTGCGGGCCAGCGACATCCACATTGAGCCGTTCGCCGACCGCATCCGCGTCCGCTACCGCATCGACGGCGTGTTGGTGGAACGCGACAGCCCGCCCAAGCGCCTGCTGCCGGCGATCCTGTCCCGCATCAAGATCATGGGCAACATTGATATTGCCGAAAAGAGGCGTCCTCAGGACGGACGCATCAAAATGGTCGTCAACGGTCGGCACTTCGACCTGCGGGTCAGCATCCTCCCGACCAACCATGGTCAGGCGTGTTGCATGCGCATCCTCGACCGTAGCAGCATCCAGGTGAACATCCGTGACCTGGGCTTTGCGGACGACGACTATCAACGCTTCCAGCAGATCATTAAACGGCCCAACGGCATCTTCCTAGTGACGGGACCGACGGGTTCAGGCAAGACCACAACTTTGTATGCGGCCTTAAACGAGTTGAACCGGCCTGACCGCAAGATCATCACGGCCGAGGATCCGGTCGAGTATTACCTCCCGGGTGTGAATCAAGTCGAGGTCAAACACAGCATCGGACTGGACTTCGCCCGGATCATCCGAGCCATGCTTCGGCAGGCGCCGAACATCATTCTGGTGGGCGAAATCCGCGACTGCGAGACGGCGGAGATCGCTATCCAGGCTTCTTTGACAGGACACTTGGTTTTCAGTACGCTACACACGAACGATGCGCCAAGCGCGATCACCCGTCTGATCGACATCGGCATTCAGCCGTTCCTGGTGGCTTCGAGCTTGATCGCCATCATGGCCCAGCGACTGGTCCGCATCGTCTGTCCGAAGTGCAAGGAGCCGGACCAGCCGAGCATGGCGGAGATCCGCGCCGCCGGTCTGACCCCGGATCGCCTGGCCAACGCTACCTTCATGCGTGGCCGTGGCTGTAGTCATTGCCACCATACAGGTTATCGCGGACGGACGGGCATCTTTGAGATGATGAAGATGAACTCCACGATCCGCGAGATGACCTTCCGGCGGGAGCCGACCCAGGCCATTCGCCGCCAGGCTCGGCTGCTCGGCATGAGGACGCTGCTGGAAGACGGCGTCAACAAGGCGTTGCGGGGCATCACGACGCTGGAAGAAGTCCTGTCCACCTGCCACCACGAGAGCGCTCTGGTGTGACCTGAAATCGGAGAATGAGCTACCATTTTTCTCATGGAAGGTTGAATTGGTCACTGGGACTGGGGATAATGGCTTTGTCCAAGGTACGTCCAGAGCAGGACGTGCGCGCGGACACCTGGATTTCTGACAGACCTCGAGCCGTCGATTCCAGGAGCAAAGTGGAAAGGGAGCGACTGTGGCTGCTGGCACGGTCTTGATGGAGAAACTGCTGGAGACGGTTTACACGCTCAAGGCCAGCGATCTCCACATCTCGGTCGGTCAACCGCCGGTCATCCGGCTGCATGGGCGGCTCCGACGACTGGATGCCAAGGTGCTCGAACCCGACGACACCATGGCCCTCATGAAGAGCATTACGCCCGACCGCTGCCAACAGGAGCTTCAGGAACGCGGCGGGGCGGACTTCGGCTTCGCCTACAGCGACAAGTGCCGCTTCCGCGTCGCCATCTTCAAGCAGAAGGGCAACGTCTCCATCGTCTGCCGCCGCATCCCGAGCCAGTTTCTGACCTTCGAGCAGATCCGCATGCCAGACGCCATCCGCCGGCTCATCACCCGGCCGCGCGGGCTGCTGCTGGTCACGGGGCCGACCGGCTCCGGCAAGACGACCAGTCTGGCCTCGATGATCAACTGGCTCAACGAAAACTACGACAAGCACATCATCACTATCGAAGACCCGATCGAGTATTACCACACGCACAAAAAGAGCACGGTCAATCAGCGGGAAATCGGTGTGGACGTGCCCAGCTTTGCCGAGGCCCTGCGCCGCGCTCTGCGGATGGATCCCGACGTGATTCTCGTCGGCGAAATGCGCGACCTGGAAACCATCCATGCCGCCCTGGAGGCCGCCGAGACCGGCCACGTCGTCTTTGCCACGCTCCACACCAGCGGTGCCGCCAGCACCATCAACCGCATCGTGGACGTGTTTCCCAAGGAGCAGCAGGATCAGATCCGCACTCAGTTATCCACCGCTCTTATCGGGGTGCTCTCCCAGGCGCTGCTGCCCCGTAAGCCGGAAGGGCTGGTTGCGGCCTACGAGATGATGGTGGTCACTCCGGCCATCCAGAACCTCATCCGCGAAAACAAGGTGTACCGCATCGACTCCAGCATCCAGACCGGACGCAAGCACGGCATGTTCCTTCTGGACGAGAGCCTGTTCCGGCTCTGGAAGGAAGGGCTGGTGGAAAAGGAAGAGGTGCTGATGCGCTCTTCCCGTCCGGCCGAACTGGCAGCCAAGATCGCCCAGGCCGAACGCGGACTCCTGGAAGAGGAAGAGGAGGAAGAGGAAGAAGACGAGGAATACGACGAGGACGATGAGGAGTACGAGGACGAAGACGAGGATGAGGACGAAGGTCCCCGTCGCTTCGGTCGTCGCTGATCCCGGCTCCGCTGCGCCTCGGCGATTCTCCCAGCTTTTCCTCTCCTTCGGCAGATAGATTCGGGTTGCGACGTCCGGCAGAAAGGCTGCCGGGTCGTCGGCTCGTTGACTTGAGACACAGGCGAACGCACCATGCCTCCACCACCTCGTAACGGCGACAAAAAGCCCGCAGCCAAGCCCGCGGCTGGAGCAGCCAAGCCTGCCCCCGCCAAGACCATCAAACCGGCGCCCAAGCGGGTGGCTGGCCGCACCGACGCGATGGAATCGCTTCGCGGCGGAGCCACGAAGAAGCTCGGGCAGGTCATGGTGGACCTCGGCTTCATCGACGAGGACCAGCTGTGGGACATCCTTCAGGAATCGCGGGAAACGGGCCAACTGTTCGGCCAGGTGGCCATGGCCCGCGGACTGATCACCGAAGATCAACTGCTCCAGGCCCTGGCGGAGCAGTATGGTCTGAAGCTGGTCAACCTCAACGAGGTCAAGCCGCAGGCGGAAGCCCTGGCCCTGGTCCCCGAGGCGATGGCCAGCGTGTACAAGATCGTGCCCCTGTCGGTCAAGGACAACGTCCTGACCGTCGCCATGGCCGACCCGAGCAACCTGCTGGCCCTCGACGACCTCCGCAATCTCATCGGCGTCAAGGAAGTGCGGGCTGTCGTCGCTTCCCTCAAGGCCGTCACGGAGGCCATCCCGCGCTTCTACGCTGGCAAGGAAGAAAGCATTGTCGAGATCATCCAGAAGCTCGAAGAAGACCCGAACCTCGGCCGCCTGGAGAAGGAAACCAGCATCGACCTGGAAAGCCTCCAGGAACTCCAAGACTCCGCTCCCGTCCGCAAGCTGCTCAACATGGTGATGCTGCTGGCCATCAAGGACCGGGCCAGCGACATCCACTTCGAGCCGTTCGAGGATGAGTACAAGATGCGCTACCGCTGCGACGGCGTGCTCTACGAGATGGTCCCGCCGCCACGGCACCTGTCGATGGCCATCTCCAGCCGCATCAAGGTCATGGCCAACCTCGACATCGCCGAGCGGCGTCTGCCCCAGGACGGCCGCATCGAACTGAACGTCGGCGGCAACCCGGTGGACATGCGCGTCTCCGTGCTGCCGACGATGTTCGGCGAGAGCGTGGTCATCCGCGTGCTGGACCGCACCGTCGTCCAGCTCGACCTGGACAAGGTCGGCATGGAGCCGAGCATGCTGGCCCGCTTCCGCGAATTGATTCGCAAGCCCAACGGAATTCTCCTCATCACCGGGCCGACCGGCGCGGGCAAGACCACGACACTGTACTCCGCCCTCAACGAACTTAACGACGTCAGCGAGAAGATCATCACCACGGAAGACCCGATCGAGTACGACATCGACGGCATCGTGCAGATCCCGATCAACCCGGACATCGACGTCACCTTCGCCAACTGCCTGCGGGCCATCCTGCGGCACGACCCGGACAAGATCCTCGTCGGCGAGATCCGCGACCTGGAAACCGCTCAGATCGCCGTGCAGGCGTCGCTGACCGGGCACATCGTCTTCAGCACGCTGCACACCAACGACGCGCCGTCGAGCATCACCCGATTGCGGGACATGGGCCTGGAGCCGTACCTGATCACCGCCACGCTCGAAGGCGTGCTGGCCCAGCGGCTCGTCCGCAAGATCTGCGTGGACTGCCGCACCGAGTACGAACCCAGCCCGGAACTGCTCATGGAACTCAACCTCCGCCCGCAGGACGTCAAGGGCAAGAAGTTCTACTACGGCCGAGGCTGCGACCGCTGCAACAACACCGGCCACCGCGGACGCACCGGCATCTTTGAACTGCTCGTCGTGGACGACGAGATCCGCGACATGATCGTCAACAACGCCTCGACCGACGAACTCCGCGTGGCCGCTCGCAAGAAGGGCATGTCCACCCTCCGCGAGTCCGGCCTGCGGGCCATTTTCAACGGCATTACCACCATCGAAGAGGTCGTCCGGGAAACCGTCGTCGAAGACGATTGATCCGATCCGTTTGGGAGCGTTCCATGCCGACCTACAAGTTCGAAGCGATGAGCACCACCGGCGAGGAGGTCAAAGACTCCATCGACGCCGCCTCCGAAGAAGAAGCCCAACAGAAGATCCGCCAGATGGGCTACTTCGTCACCCGCATCCAGGAGGTGGGCGGCACCAAGAAGGGCAAGGCCGCCAAGGCCGTCAAACGCCGCAAGAAAGGCCAGACCTGGACCATCGGCGGCGTCTCTTCCAAGCAACTGTGCACCTTCACCCGGCAGTTCTCCACGCTTCAGGACGCCGGTCTGCCCGTGCTCCGCAGTCTGAAGATCCTCGAAGGCCAGATGAAGCCCGGCGTGCTCAAAAACGCCCTCATCGACGTGGTGGACGACGTCGAGTCCGGGGCCACCTTGAGCGAGGCCTTCGCCAAGCATCCCAAGTGCTTCGACCGCCTCTACGTCAACATGGTCCGCGCCGGCGAGGCCGGTGGCGCCCTGGAAGTCATCCTCCAGCGCCTGGCCGACTTCAAGGAAAAGGCCCAGAGCCTCAAGCGCAAGATCATCGGCGCGATGGTCTATCCCGTGGTCGTCATCCTGGTGGCCATCGGCATCCTCAGTTTCATCCTCATCTACATCATCCCGAAGTTCAAACAGATCTTCAAAGACTTCGACATGAAGCTGCCGACCATCACCCAGGTCCTGCTCGATGTCTCCGACTTCGCCAAGGCGTACTTCTGGGTCGCGCCGCTGGTCGTGCTCGCCTTCTGGCTGTTCATCAAGCTGATTAAACTGCACCGCATCGGCCGCTACATTGTGGACTGGGTTAAGCTCCACATTCCCATCATCGGCCTGATTATTTCCAAGACCATCATTGCCCGAACCACGCGGACGCTGGGGACGCTGGTCAGTTCCGGCGTGCCCATCCTCGAAGCCCTCAGCATCACCAAGGAAACGTGCAACAACGCCGTGTACGAGGCCATGTATCAGCGGGTCTGGGAGTCGATCCGCGAAGGCGAGACCATCGCCGTCCCGCTTAAAGAAAGCCGACTCGTGGATGACATGGTCGTCAACATGGTGGACGTCGGCGAGGAGACCGGCGATCTCGACCGCATGCTCTACAAGATCGCCGAGGTCTATGAGGAAGAGGTGGACGTGCTGGTTGAAAGCCTGGTCAGCCTGTTGGAACCGATCATGATCGTGTTTTTGGGCGGGGCGGTCGGCTTCATCGTCATCGCCTTGTTCTACCCGATGCTGGCCATTCTGGAGAAGCTCTCCGGCGGAGCCAAATAGCGGAATCATCCGGGCCGCCGCGTCGCAGGGCGCGGCCATGCTGCAAGCGAGGAGGTCTTCATGCGTCTGTCATCATCCCGACGGCCCAGGCCGGCCTTCACCCTGCTGGAATTGATGGTCGTCATTCTCATCGTGGTGCTGCTGGCGGGGATGCTCCTGTCCGCCGTCACCAAGGTGCTCATCTACACCGACGAGGTGCGCACCGTCTCCGAGATCGGCCAACTGTCTCAGGCCCTGGAAGCCTTCCGGCTCGAGTTCGGCCTGTATCCGCCCAGCGCCATCATCCTCATCGAGAACGGGGCTTACGACCGCAGCGATGCGGCACAGGCCTACTCGGCCAGCTACCTGGAACGGATGTTTCCAGGAATCGATTTGACGTCAGGCCACGACTGGAATGGCAATGGCCAGCTCGACGGGCCGTACCTTCTCGAAGGCCACGAGGCCCTGGTCCTGTTCCTCGGGGGACCGCCCTATGCCGGTCTCAACCGGGTGCCCGGCGGCTGGCACACGGACAAGACCAATCCGACCCGTGCTCCGACCGGAAACGCGACCCGCCTCGGTCCGTTCTACGAATTCAACGTCGGCAAACTGGTGGGCTGGAACCCCGCCAAGCATCTGTGGGGCGGCTATGCCGATCCGTATGGCACGCCCTACGCCTACTTCCTGGCCCGCGACACCAGTTTCAACAACTACAGCAACGATTGTCCGAGCTTAGTTGGAAACCATTTCGTCCCGTATTTCACCACCGCCACAGGCACGGGTCCGAATCTGGTCATCAAGTACCATCGGGCTGACAAGTTCCAGTTGATCTCCGCGGGTCGGGATCGGCTCTTCGGCATCGGCGGGCAATATGACCCGTCCAACCCGCAGAACAGTCAGTGGCAGTTGAACGTGCCCGCAGTCCTGCCTTTCGCCGACGTCGGCCGACCCGGCAATCCAAGCAGCCCCGACCGCGTCCAGGACGACTACGACAACATCACCAACTTCACCGAAGGCAAGATGGTTCCATGAGGCCCGTTCCGGAGGGATTTCCATGTTGCGACGCAAGCCTGCTTCCCGACGCGACGGCTTCACCCTGGTGGAGTTGCTCATCGCCGTCAGCATCCTCTTGATCCTCGCCGGCCTGACCCTGGGCATCGTGGTCAAGAGCATGGTCCTGGTCCGCAAGGCCAACACCGAGCGGACCATGCTCAAGGTCCACGAGCGCTTCGGCAAAGAGGCCCAGCGGATCGCCGACGAGGTCCGCAACCTCGAACCGCCTCCGCTGCTCCTGGAAGCCGCAGCCGGCGACCGCCGCCGGGCCAGGGTCATCCTCCACAAATTGCTCCTGAAGTGGTCCTTCCCGATGAGCTTCGACGAGATCCAGGCCAACACCCTGCTGGCTCAAGCCATTTTCGTCAGCGAAGGCCATCCGGCGGCGAACTATTTCCGAACTCAGATCGGTTCCCTTACAGGCAACCTGGAGGCGACCAACAGCATCTGTGCGGCGTTGATCTACGAACGGCTCGGCGGCCTGGACGACCTCAGCGGCGCGGAACGGTCCACGCAGACCTTCGCCGCTGCCGTCTTCCCGGTGCTGCTGGACGGCTTCGGCATGCCGATGCGCTACTACCGTTGGCCCTTGCACTATCCCACGGCGGCGGGACCGAACCTGGTCGAGCGCGCCTTCCCCAACGCGCTTTGGGGCACCGATCCGGAAGACCCGGAACACCTGCTCGACCTGACCCGACCGGAAAACATCGCTGGCTGGGCCGACATCCCCATGCCGACTGCCGGAATGACCTGCGGCCAGTGGTTTCAAGCGAACGTGCATCCGCTGCCGCAGCGGCCCATCTTCGCCCCGATGACGCTGGTCTCCCACGGGCCGGACATGGGCGGCGGAACCAACGACCTCGGGTTGACGCCCAACGACTACTTCATGAGCGTCAGCAACCCAACCCGTGAGGGCGACAACCTGTACAGCTTCCGCTCGCGGATCCGCCTGAGCGGACAATGAGGCCAGGGCTGGCCGACGCACATCCCCTTGATGTCAGCGAACCCTCGGCCGGTTCGACGTGGACCGACCGAATGACGAGGTGCATCATGAAGGCGAACCCAAGACGCAGCACGGCCGCATTCACGCTTATCGAATTGATCGTCGTGCTGGGCATCGTGGCCCTGGTGACGACGATTGCCGTGGCAGTGACCCTGCGGATGCAGGACCGGGATCAGGTCCCACGGGCCGCCACGCTGGTGCAAGGGATGCTCTCGCAGGCCAAGGCCCGGGCCGCCGCCGAGCGGGTCAACATCGGCGTCCGTTTCGTCTATCGCTTCAACCCCGCCGAGACCGGGGGCCGCACCGACTGGAGCCAGATCCCGGACGCTAACAGCAACAACTCGCCGGATTGGCCGGACGTCTGGGCGTTGGCCAACAACGTGGACGAGGACGGTAACGGCTGGGTGGATGACCTGGTCATCTGCGACACGTTGGCTTTCGTCCGCGATCCCGGCGACTTCGTGGACGGCACCGTCCAGATCGTGGATTCGCCCCCCACTAATCTGCCGCGGGGCCAAGTCCTTCTGCTCAATCGTTCGCAGCCGCAGTTGAATCTCCAGCCTCTTGCCCGCTTCGTGCAAGTCGGCGACTCGCTGGAACTGCTCGACCTGGGGCAGACGTTTCAGATCACGAATCTTGCCTTCGATCCTTCAGGACCGAGCAACACGATCGAGCTGGACCGGCCGGTGGATGTGCCGCAGGCGACGAACCTCCAATTCCGCTACCGCATCATCCGTCGGCCGCAACTGATCGCTGGGGAGAAGCCGGTGCAATTGCCCAGCGGTGCGCAGTTGGAAATCCGGCCCGGCATGACCCTGGGGCTGCCCCTCCAAGGCAACGATAATCGCCCGCTGGAAGTGGTCTTCAGTCCCCAGGGAACGGTGGTCTATCCTCCGTCGGCGCACGTCGAGGGACTGATCGCCTTGTGGGTTCGTTATCATCGCGGCTCGCCGGAGCCGGACCCGGATCTGGAAACGTTCGTCGCGGTTTATCCCAAGAGCGGAGCGGTGCTGACCTTCCCGGTGGACCGGCGAAGTATGGATCCGCATTCGTTCATTCGTACCGGCCGCTCGGCCAATCTGGAGTGAGGCGCGGCTCCGTTTATCGAGGGCTTCATCCATGCATCGTCGCGGCTTGTCCATCACCGAGGTACTGATCGCCATCTTCCTCATGGCGATTGGCATGATTTCGCTGCTGGCGTTGTTCCCCATCGGCATGTTGCGGATGGCCGACTCGATCCGGGCCAATCGCATCGGCCAGGCGGCAGCCAACGCCCAAAGCCTGATCGAACTGTACTCCTTGCGGGATCCGAATCCGCGCAAGAATCCGGAGATAGAGCAGGCGATCCGGGACACCCCGGGACTGTACGGCGACCACGACAATAACCCCACAACGCCGCTGAACTACATGTTTCTCAGCAGCCAGGTACCGGCAACTTGCCCGGTGCTCATCGACCCGATCGGGTGTTCGCTGTGGCCCAATCCCACCGCTCCCCTGAGCAGCGGCGATCCGGTCGGACGGATGGGGACTCCGGTCGGTATGAACCTGGGCATCCCCCGATCCTACTGCTCGGCGACCCCGCCCGGCTCCAGCCGGGAGCTGCTGTACCGCTGGTTCACGCTGGAGGACGAAATCACGTTTGTTCCCAGCGGTCTGCCGGTCAACAATCCGGTCGAACGGCAGCGGCGGATCTCGTGGGCGTTTCTGTGGCGTCGGCCGGTGTGGCGCGATCCCGCGGTGGCGGAAGTGTCGGTGGTCGTGTACTCCGGTCGGCAGTTGGCGGGCGCGCCCTTGCCCGGCGGCTCGGCGACCCAGGAGTTCCGCTGCGGCGGACCGGCGGCAGCACCGTACAACCATCGCTGCTTCGTGGCTGGCTCACGGATCGCGTCGCTCAACTGGGGCAATCCAGCTAACGCCCAGGCAGTGCGGCCCGGCTACTGGGTGCTGGACGCGACCGTGATGCCGATTTCCAACAATCCGCCGGTCTGGATCACCAACGGCTTTTTCTACCGGGTCGTCAATGTGCTTTCGGAGCCGGACGCCAACGGCATTCAACTGATCGAACTGGACCGCCCGGCCCGGGCTGACGGCTACGTGGCTGTCTTTCCGCTGGGCATCGTGGACGTGATCGAGAAAAGCGACGGCCGCTGGCCGTTTTGAGTCATTCGTGCATTCATTCGCTCATGCGGGGCCGGACGGGCCGACCGCTCCCGCCCCCACCAGACACGCGAGGAAACCGACCATGCACCGCAAGGGCCTGACACTGGTGGAAATGCTGGTCGCCCTGGCCCTGACCATCTTCCTGATGGCCATTCTGTCGGAGGCCTTCGTCACCGGGCTGAAGGCGTTCCGGCGGCTCAAGGCGGTCGGCGACATGGACCAGCAATTGCGAACCGTCAGCAACATCCTCCGCCGCGATCTCCAGGCGGACCACTTCGAGGGCGGTCGCCGACTCAGCACCTATCAGATCAACGCTCGCCGCAGCGACGGCCTGTACGACCCACCGGAACCGGGCTACATCAGCGACGGCCTGTACGACCGACCGGAACTGGGCTACTTCTTCATCGCCGAAGGACATTCGAACGGACTGACCAGCGTTCTGGAAGGGACCGATTCGGTGGGTCGGCCCAGCTGGCGGGACACGGCCGACCCCAACCCCGCCGCCAACAACCCCGGCGACCGCCTGGCCTTCACCGTGCGGCTGAGCGGCAATCGGCCCGAGAACTTTTTCTTCGGGGCCGTACCGCTGCGGCGGGTTGTCAACGATCCCCTAAATCCGACTCACCTGCCCCTGGACAACTGGGGTTATCCACCGTCACGCTTCGATCAAATAAGCAACGGCGTGTACTCCAGCCAGTGGGCCGAGATCGCCTACTTCATCGAACCCGACCTGCGCCCCGACGGCTCGGTTCGCATCGCCTACGACGAGACCACCAACACCGCTTTGCCGCTGTTCAAACTCTACCGCGTGCAACTGCTGCTTGCTCCCGATGCCGCCACGCTGCCCCTGTTTCAGGACCCCCGCAGCTTCCAACGCACCCTGGAGCCTCCCGAACCCTACGCCGCCTGGGACGATGGCAGCCTGATCACAGAGATCGAAGACGCGGTTCGCTGGCAGAACTACTATGCTGGCAACGTCGGTCAGCGGACGGAGTATCGGCACGATGTCTCCGCCACGCCGGAGCAGCAACCCAACAGCCGCTGGCGCTACCGCTACAACTCGCCAGCCGACGTGCAGTTCCCACAAAAACGCTTCTTCTTCAATCCACAAAACTGGGCTGCCCGACGAATCGCCCGGGCCGGTGTCGATCTGCTGGCGGTCAACGTGTTGAGCTGGGACATCAAGGTGTACGACCCGCAGGCCTTCACCGCCGGTCCCGGGGGGCCGTTCCGTCCAGAGTTCGTGGATTTCGGTCAGAATCCACTTCAGCCCCCTCCTGGCTGGACACGCAATCCGGCGTCGCAGTTCCTGAACAATCTGTCTTATACTTTCGACACCCTGGGCAACCGCAGCGATCCGGTGTTCGGCGACCTGAGACAGCGTCAAAGTTCCATCAAACAATCTCCCCGGGCGATTCAGATACGCATTCGATTGTGGGACGAAAAGACCCGGCAAACGCGGGAAATCACCATCATTCAGGACCTGTGACGGAGTTCGTCGTCGAGCTTTGGCAAAATGAACCGTCTCCCGTCGAGGAGTTGAAGCCATGCGAGCCTTTCGGAATCATCCCTGTCATGCCCGCCGCGGCGTCGTGCTGCTGGTGGTCCTCGCCCTGTTGACTCTGTTCGCCGTCGTCGCCGTCACCTTCGTCTTCTACTCCGAGCAGGAGGCGGTATCCGCCCACCTGTTCAAGGAGACCGAGAACCGCTCCCGGCCCGATCCTGATCTGGTGCTGGCCTACGTCCTCAATCAGTTGGTTTTCGGAACGGACAACTCCGCTTCCGCCCTGCGTTGGAATGATCTGCTCAGCAACATGTACGGCGTCTCGCCGGACGGTAACGTGCCCTTCAACGGTCTGGGCCGACGGGCCTATTGGCGAGGCCAAATCCGGACTGACACCGCCGTGGCTCTGGGCAAACTGAATGAGCCTTTCGACGAAGCGAGTTTCGGGGCCTTCAATCCCCCTTACACCTATCCCGATCACAATATGCCGATCCTGGGGGCCGTCGGCGACGACAATCCCAGCGATCCGTACCCCACCGTCGTCCTCGAACGCTCCTTCGTCCGGCCGGTGAAGATCCGCGATGTGCATGGCAACGAGATCGACTTCGATCCCTACGACCCGTTCGACCCGGATTATGTCAACTTCTGGATGGACCAACCCCTCACGGCTCATAATGCCAACCCCACGTCCGACGAACGAAGGCTGCTCGTGGCCCGTCCAGGCAGATGGGACAACTTCCATCCGCCCGGGGACCGGGGCGGCGACGTCCGCAACCTGCCGCCCGGCTGGGTGGTCAAGATCAAGGACGATCCAAACACCGGCCAGCCCGTCTATCACTACGGCAATGACAGCTACTGGGTGGACATCGGCTTCCCGATCCAAACCGATCCGACAGGCCGCCGTTACAAGCCGCTGGCCGCCTTCTTCGTCATGGACCTTGGCGGTCTGCTCAACGTCAACGTGCACGGCAACCCGCTTTTAGGAAGCGGACTCGGCCATGCCTCGCATCAAGGGTTCGGTCCCTGGGAAGTCGATCTGCGGCGTCTTTTGCCCAGGCAGGGGTCCTCTGCGTTTGTATCGGACGTAGTAGACCATCGGCGGTTCTTCTTCGGCCTTCTGACCCCGCCGATCCGCGGCCGCTTCGGCGCACCGTTTACGGGGGCAAACACGGTGCCTGGGCCTCACGCTGCTGCAAGCACCTACCGCTGGGTTCCGATCCCTCCGGCTCCGTACTACTCCGGGCTGGACTTCGACGCCCTGCGGCCCGGTCCGACGTCTCGACAACCGTCCGGCCAGCCGATCGCGGCCAACCCGGTCTCCCCCAACGTGGGAGAGCAGCTCCGCCGCTTCCCGGACTTCGATGCGGCCCTGGGCTACGAAACCCGCTCCGGCTCCACCTTCAACGAGCAGGACGTCTGGCATCCCGCCCACTTCAACCCGTTCCGACCGGCCGGCGATGACCGCGTCTTTGCCGCTTCGGAGATGGAAGCCTTGCTGCGTGGTGGCGACACTGGAACGGACGCCTTACACAGCGAGCTGCGATTCTTGCTGCGGACCAATCTGGGCAATCGAGCGGCTATCTTTCCAGGTGACGTCGATGGCATGAAGCTCCGCCGTCTGCTGACCACCCACAGCTTCGACGTGGTGCGTCCCGGCGTGACGCCGTGGTGGTCCGGTCGTTCGGGTTATTCCCTGGCCGCCGGCGCCCGCGATCCGTCCGGGCCGGAACTCTCGACGCCGATGACGCCGCCCGGCGGGGGCGAGTTCCTGCCCGGCACCTGGCGGGCCAACGTCTTCGACATCCCGCGCGTGGATCTCAATCGCCCGCTGCCGGACTATCCGCCCATCGAGGCAAACGGCCGCATCACGGACCCGAACGCCTTCAATGCCGCCATGCGGGCCCGCCGCGATCTGTGCCGGGATATCCACCGCGCGCTCCAGTTCGCCGTCGGCATCGACCCCGCCATCGACCCCGCCAACCGCCCTCCGGCGGAGCGCGACGCCGACCGCTGGCTCGCTCAGTTGGCCGTCAACATCGTGGATCTCCGCGACACCGACGATTACATCACCGCATACAACTGGGACCCCGGGCAAATCGCCAACCCGCGCGAAGGCTGGGTCTATGGCTTCGAACTGCCCCGCGTCGTCATCAACGAGGTGTACGGGCAATACACCCGCGTTCCCTCGATCATTCCCATGCAGAACGATTACCGCGTCTATCTCTGGGCCGAGCTGTACAATCCGCTCCATGCGGACACGGCCCTGCGCTATGGCGGCTCGGAACGGCTCTACCTGCCCGAAACCGCTCCGGGCGCGGGAAATGCCATCCAGGCCTATCGTCTGGCCATCCTCACAAACCAGGGTGGACAGAACTTGCGGAACCGCAACAACACGCTCGGCTCGGCCCAGCTCGGCGAATACCACCAGTACCGCGCCAACGCGGGTCTGACCGATTGCATCGTGCCCTTCGACGGTGCTCCGGCCGGCGGCGAAATCCGGCCCGGCGGCGACAACTACCACGGCGTCCGGGTCCAGGGCATGAAGACGGTGACCGATCCCAACAGCGGCAACAACGAAGACCGCATCGTCCCCGACTTCACGCAAGCCTGGCAGCACGGCTGGTACGTGGTCGGGCCGAACCTGGTCGATCCGGCCAATCCGGGCAGCGGGATCAAGCGCTTCCCCGTCTCCCGCGACCTGCTGGGCAACGACCAGGAAACCGACCCCGACCGCCCGGAGCCGCTCTACCGACACGACGGCATGTGCTACGAGCTGGCAAACCTGCCCGGCGGTCAGTCGCCCAACGACCAGAACCGCCGGCCGACTTTGGTCCTCCAGCGGCTGATGTGTCCGAACCTGCCCTACCAGCCCGATCCCACCCGTCCCGATTACAACGACTACGTCACCGTGGACTATGTGGACAACATCATCCTGCACAACGGCGACGCTCCAGTCGGCCAGCCCTACAACGCCGAAAACACCTTCTCCATCGGCAAGCGCCAGCCGTATGCATCACGCCATGACCCGGCCAACTTGGCGAACTCCCAGTACATCCCGCAGGCGCCGCACGTCTTCCCGACGCAGAACCCGCGCAATCAGCCGCGCCACACCTTCTATCGCCACAACGCCGCCGAGGAACTCTATTACAACCAGACGCTGGCGCCCGGAACGCCGCTCAACTTCGGCGACGGCGCCAATCCGCCCGACAACCGCATCAATCCGACCCTCGATCGGGACAGCGACGGTACTCCCGATCAGACGCTCAAACTGCCCTTCGACTGGCTCGCCCACTTCGACCGCGAGTTCGTCAGCACCATTGACCTGGTGCAGGCCTCCGGGCTGAAGCCGTTCGAGATCCTCCAGGACTTCGTGCTCGGAGGACGGCCTTCCCAGCATCTGGCACCTTGGGTCTCCAACCTTTCCCGCCTGTATCGGGCCTTGGAGTATCTCGACACCCGCAGCCGAGTCGCCGGAGCGGGCACGTTCACGCTCGCTCTCCGGGGAAACATCACCCCCGGCGAGCGACCGTTTTCGGTCCAAGTCATTGATGGCTCCCCCGACAAGGGCATTCAAGGCGTATTCATGGTTCCCGATCCGGATAACCCCGCCCGGTCCTACCCCGTGCTGTGGGGTTATGCCGACAATGGAGGCGTCTGGGGCATCACCGTCGGCAGCACGCTCGTCATCGATCCCGGGACGCCCGACCAGGAAGAAGTGATCCGTGTCCGGAATGTCGTGCCGCCGAACACGATCGTGGCCTACTTCCAACGGCCCCACGGCAGCAACGCTGCGGTCGTCGTGCCGTTCATGACCGGAAGAGTGCCCGGCAAGATCAACCTGAACACGGTCAACGACTTCGAGGTGTTCCAAGCCTTGTTCGACCCGCAGGCCAGCAACTTCTTCACGCCTGACGACGTCTGGGTCATGTACCAGTCCATGCTGGCCTCGCGCAGCCGCAATCCGTTCCGCAGCCTGGCGACCGGAAACGTCCCCAACGGCGACTACCAGTATGAAATCGGAGCTGGCGTGCAGGATACGATCTTGCGGCCCAACAACGACACCAACGACGGCCTGCTCTTCGAGCCGCCGACGGCCCTGGTGAATGACGCTCATCCGTGGGTCAAGTCGGAAGCACTCAACAAGGTTTTCAACAACGTGACGGTGCGTAGCAACTGCTTCGCCGTCTGGGTCACCATCGGCTACTTCGAGGTGGATTCCAATGGAAGGTTCGTTTCAGACGCCAACGGCCGGGCCAGGGAGATCGGCCGGGAGGACGGGACGGAGCTACGGCACCGCTACTTCGCCGTCATTGACCGCTCGGTGTTCGAACAGTGGATGCTGAGGGCGACGATGCGCTGGCTCAGTGCCGTGGCTTCTCCGACGCAACCCAACGTCGGCCGCAGTTTGCGGCAAGAGGCACCGCGCCTCGATCCGCGTCGAGATAACGAGATCCCGTTAGATCCAAGCCAACCCAACGGACCGAAGGAGAGGCTGCCCGCTCCGGTCGTGTATTGGTCGCGGATTCAGTGAGTCTCAGAACGGAATTGGCGGAATCTTGAGCTTGGCGGGATCGGAAGTGTTATCCGGTGGTGCCTCGCTTTTGGGGGCCGACTTCTCGCCGTTGGTCTTGGGCCAGGCGGGCATCTCGGCCGGTGTCTTGGCGTGTTCGGAGAGGTCCTGGAAGTCCTCGAAGGTCTCCTTGAGCTTCTCTTTGCCCCGCCGCAGGTCGGCCTTGATCTTGTCCGTGTTGACGTCGATCTGGAGGCGGTGCCCCCCGCTCTGGTTCTCGATGCCGACAACGCTGTACCAGTTCAGAAAGTAGCCGACGACCAGGACGACGATCACGACCAGGGCCAGAAGTGCCAGCAGATTCTTCATGACCACCCCTCCATGCCTTTCGTGTCGCTCCTCCCGAGAGCACCGCCGCTGCCGACCGTACACACGGGCGACCGATGGGTTCGGAAAGAAGCGTAGGTTATACTCGGCGGAAGGAAACGGTCCAGCCCGTCTGAACCGACGAGAAGTTTGCTCCGACAGGAACGGTTGTATCGCCTGGGCTGAATCTGCGGACTGAGCAGATTGGGCCGTCTGCTTCCCGCTGCTTCGCGACCGACCTTCCGGCTGGTTCATGCACATATGCACAATAAGCCATGCAATACCCTCTTTTGCCCCTCGGTACCGGGCCGTCTCCGGATGCAGATGCGGTGCGCGGAGCCAGAACCGGCCCCCGCCGTGGGAAGAACGGAGCGGGGCGAAGATGTTGCGCCGCCTGGACCGCTTCCCTTGGGATTTGCGTGGAAAAACTCAAGGGGATGCTGTGAGAAAATGTTGCGCGGCAAGCTCGCCTCGGCTTAGCCGGTCGTGGAGCGGTGAGGAAGTCTTTATGACAAGGCAGCTTGCGGAACGTGCGCTGCTGCGACCTCGGCTTGACAGGTCAGGTTCGCCCCGTATCATCCGCCGCCCTTGGAAGTCGGCGTTAATGGCGAAAGAGGTTGCGCTTCAGCCGGGGTTTGGCGGTGGGTCTACGCCGTTTGGTCAACTGCGGACTGGCGATGCTCAGGGCCGTGGGCCTGCTGCTCGGCTTCCTTGTCGCAGCGCAACTTCAAGCTCAACAAGCAGTTGTTTCCTCCGATCCAACCCGGCCGATCATGCTGGGCGGCTCCGAGTCGGTGGTCTGGACCGAGGGCAACTATCAGGTGATTTTGTTGCGTGGTCCGGTCACGGTGAAACAAGGTTTGTTGCGCTGGAGCATGGACCGGGCTGCGGCTTGGGTCGAACTGGGCGAAGCCAGCCGCGAAAAGCCTGTCCGGGTGATGCTTTACGGCGAAAACGTCGTACAGACGGACGATCTGGGACGACGTCGCCGGGAAGACAGAACCTTTCTGGAACTCCTGACCGCAGAAGAAGTTCGACTGAAGGATCGGCGTCGGATCACTGCTCCGGCAGCCGACGACCCACTGTACCTGGCTGCGGTCAGGGAGCGGCAAAGCCTGCTTCGGCAGCGCATGGAAGCCGCCTCCACGGTTTCAGAGAATGTTGCGCTGCCGGCTCCGGGCAAGATGCGCGTCGTCGAAGTCATTCCGACCCAGCTCGAGCGGCCCGAGCCGGTACCCGATTCCGAACTGCCAGGCCCGACGCCATTTTCGACCGACCGGCCGAGGCGCATCCTGATCACGCCGCGTTTTTCGACCGGCTATCGCACCGAGTTCCGACAGATCGACGGCGAACAGGCGGCCATCGTCACCGGCGGAGTGACGATCACCATCGAGGACATCCTCGGCATCGGCCTGGTGGACATCAGCACGGATCGGGCGGTGATCTGGACGCGCGGCCTGGACGGCCAAAGGCTGTTGCAGGGCATCGACCGGGGCGAGCCGACGCGGGAGCAGGTCGAAATCTACCTCGAAGGCCATGTCGAGATTCGGCAGGCGACTCTGAAAGGTCCCGACGCCGGGATCACCCGCATGCTCAAAGCCGACGAGGTCTTCTACGACGTGCAGCGCAATGTTGCGCTGCTCGTCAATGCCGAGATCGCCGTCCGCGTTCCCAAGCTGCCGGAGACGATCCACGTCCGGGCCAAGGAAATCCGTCAGATGGCCGAAGGCCGTTTCGAGGCCGACCACGCTTTGCTCTACGCCAGCCGGCTGCCTTCCGATCCCGATCTGACCGTCAAGGCGGAACGGGCGACGGTCGAGGAACGCAAGGTACCGGCCCGAGGATGGTTCGGCCGTCCGCTGGTGGATCCGATCACCGGCCAACCGGCGATGCTGACGCAGCTGTGGGCCACCGCCGACGACGTGACGCTGCGGGCCTTCGATGTGCCGTTCTTCTATGTGCCGCATCTGGAAGGCGACCTCCGTGATCCGCTCGGCCCCCTGGAACAGGTCCGCTTCCGCACCGACCGCGTCTTCGGCGTGGGGCTGATGCTCGACTGGGACATCTTTCAGCTGGTTGGCGCTTCCGCTCCACCCAACACGAAGTGGACGCTGGAAACCGACTATTTCAGCCGACGCGGACCGGCCCTCGGCTCGCAGTTCCTGACCAAGGGCGTCGGCCTCTTCGGCATTCCGGGGGCGTACAGCACCGAGATCCGCGGCTACGGCCTTTACGACAACGCCGAGACGGACATCCTCGGCGGCCCGCGGACGTTCGACATTCTCGATCCGTGGCGCGGCCGGTTCCTCGCCCGGCATCGCCAGGAACTCGGTGAGGATTTCACCGTCTTGGCCCAGGTCTCGTACCTGAGCGACCGCAACTTCCTCGAGCAGTATTACAAGCGTGAGTTCGACAACGATCCGAATCAGGAAACCTACCTGTGGGTGCAACAGCAGGTGGACGACTGGGCGTGGACGATCAACGTCCAGCCGCACATCCGGCCGTGGGTCACGGAGACGGCCTGGTTGCCGAGACTGAACGGCTACCTGATCGGGCATTCGTTCTTCGACCGCTTGACGTACTTCGTCCATGCCAGCGCCGGATGGGCCAACTTCCATCCGACCAGCGACATCAACCCGATCTTTTTCAATCAGCCTGTGCCGGATGAATTCGCCCGCTTCCGCCTGCTGCCGCCTTCGACCGACTATCCGCTCAACCCGCGGATCGACCTGGCCCGGCTCGATCTATGGCAGGAACTCGATCTGCCGCTGCAACTGGGACCGTTCAGTGTCGTCCCCTATGGCGTGTTCGATGTCTCTTACTGGTCGGAAACGCTGGCGGAGGACAACGGCACGGCCCGGCTGTACGGAGGCGGCGGCGTGCGGGCCGGCATTCCCTTTACGGCCGTTTATCCGGACATCGCCAGCGCCTTGTTCAATGTCAACGGCATTGCCCACAAGATCCTGTTTCATGCCGACTACGGCTACTTCGTGTCCGACGTGGCCTTTCGGGAACTGGTGCCGCTGGATCGGCTGGACGATGACGCCACTGATCAGGCACGGCGCGATCTGCGTGCCTTGCGGCTGCTGACCGCTCCCGACGGAAGCCCCCAACGGCTGTTGGCTTCGTCGCCGATCTTCGATCCGCAGCTGTACGCCTTACGCCGGGGGCTGATCTGGAACGTGGAAAACCTCGACGATCTGCACTCGCTCCGTTTCGGCGTGCAGCAGCGGTGGCAGACGAAGCGGGGCTTTCCCGGCCGCGAGCACATCCTTGACTGGATGACGCTCAACGTGGAAGCGACCTGGTTTCCGGAGGCGGATCGGGACAACTTCGGCCATCCGTTCGCGTTCCTGCGTTACGATTACGTCTGGAACATCGGCGACCGGACGGCCATCACGAGCACCGGCTGGGTCGATCCGTTCGAGGATGGAGCACGCTACTTCAACCTCGGCGTTTTCCTCGACCGACCGGAACGGGTGCAGTTCTATTTCGGTTTCGTGGGCATCGAGCCGGTGGGCACCGCGGCGGTGGTGCTCAGCAGCCGCTATGCTTTCAACGACAAGTGGTTTGGGGCCTTCACCACGACTTACGACTTTGGTGACAATCAGAACCTGGGCAACGCCCTGGTGCTGACGCGGGTCGGTTCGGACATCCAGGTCAGCTTCGGCTTCACCTATCAGCCGCTTCAGAAGAACTTCGGGGTGATCTTCGAGATCATTCCGTCGCTGGCCGGCAGCGGCCTGGGCAAGCGCAGCGGGTTGGGCCTCGGCACCGCCGGAGGCGGATTGCTCAGCCAACGCTGAGTCGCTTACGCCAGGATGCTCGTTACCACGTTTCCATGCACGTCGGTGAGCCGGAAATCGCGGCCGCTGTAGCGATAAGTCAGGCGTTTGTGATCCAGGCCGAGCAGATGCAGAATCGTAGCGTGCAAGTCGTGGACGCTGACGCGGTCCACGGCGGCCTTGAAGCCGATCTCATCAGTGGCTCCGTGCTGGACGCCGCCCTTGACCCCGCCGCCCGCCAGCCAGACGGTGAAAGCGTGCGGGTTATGATCGCGTCCCGGCTTGTCGCCTTTCTGCGACACCGGCAGGCGGCCGAACTCGCCGCCCCAGATCACCAGCGTCGAATCGAGCAGCCCGCGGGTTTCGAGGTCCTGGAGCAGGCCGGCGATGGGCTGATCGGTTTCCAGAGCGAAGCCGCTGTGATTGCCCTTGATGTCGATGTGCCCGTCCCAACTCAACTGATTCTCCATGCCGCCGCTATAGATCTGCACGAACCGGACGCCGCGCTCAACCAGCCGGCGGGCAATCAGACACTGCCGGGCGAAGTGGCTGCACTTGGGATTGTCGAGGCCGTACAGCCGCTGCACCAGTTGCGGTTCGCGGTCCACGTCGAGGGCTTCCGGCGCGGCCATCTGCATGCGGTAGGCCAGTTCAAACGACTCTATGCGGGCGGCCAGGTCGGCCTCTGCTGGATTCTGCTCGGCATGACGGCGGTTGAGCTGATTGAGCAGGTCCAATTGTGCCCGCTGCTGGACGGGAGACATCTCGGCTGGCCGGACCAGGTCTTCAATGGGCTGTCCCTGCGGCTTCAAGGCCGTGCCCTGATAAATGCTGGGTAGGAAGCCCGCACCCCAGTTCTGCGAGTGTCCCTTGGGAATGCCGCGGCCCAGAGTGTCATACATGACCACGAACGCGGGCAAGTTCTGGCTCTCGGTACCCAGACCGTAGGTGACCCAGGAACCCAGGCAGGGGAAGCCCATGCGGCTCATGCCGGTGTTGATCTTGAACAGGGCCGGGGAATGGTTGTTGGAATCGGTCCAGCACGAGTAGATGAAGGCCATCTTGTCCACGTGCCGGGCCATGTGCGGGAACAGTTCTGACACCCAGGTCCCGCTCTGCCCGTGCCGCTCGAACTTGAACGGCGACTTCATCAGCGGACCGACCTGATCGGCGAAAAAGCCAGTGTGCTTGTCGAAGCCGGGCAGGTCCTTGCCGTCCACCTTGGCGAGTTCGGGCTTGTAATCCCAGGTATCGACCTGGCTTGGTCCGCCGTTCATGAACAGCCAGATGACCGCCTTGGCCTTGGCGGGGAAATGGCCGGGCTTGGGGGCCAGCGGATTGCGATAGCCTCCCGACGCCAGAAGCCCTTGTTGCTCCAACAAGCTGGCCAAAGCGATCAGGCCGAAGCCGTTGCCGGCCCGGGCCAGGAACTGGCGGCGGCTCGGGTAGGCAGGCGACGGCGGCGCGAAGAACGCGGGAATACGGTCGGGCATATGCGTTTTCCCCTCATGCCAATCAAGGCCGTGACCGACCTCGAATCAGTCCGCATACACGAACTCATTCATGCAGAACAGAACCTGGCAAAAGTCCGTGACCGCCAGATGTCGGGCTTGGGTCTTACCCTCAGCCAGATAGCTTTCCAGTTGCCGTTGCAGGAAGGCTTCGGACGCTTGCTGCTCTTCGGCCTCCGGCTCTCGTCCCAGAGCGGCACGGTAGCCCTGTCGCACTACTTCACTCCAGGTGGCTTGCTCGGTTGCCAGCAGACGCCTGGCGAAGCCGTGGGCGTAATTCCGCACCTGCGGATTGTTCATCAACAGAAGCGCTTGCGGAGCGATGGTCGTGGTCGGCCTCTCACCGATGCTCACGAGGGCTTCTGGGGCGTCGAAGACGACCATCATCGGCATCAGCTGGCTGCGTTTGACCGTGAAATAGATGCTGCGGCGTCTGCTGTTGGGATCGAGCGTTCCCGGACCAAACAGGCGAGTATCCATCTGACCACTGAGGGCGAGCATGGCGTCACGGATGATCTCGCCTTCGAGGCGACGCATGGGCCGCCGCCACAACAGCCGATTGTCCGGGTCCCTGGCCGCCTTGGCCGGATCATGGGCCGTGCTCTGCATGTAGGTCGCGCTGGACATGATGAGTTTGTGCATCGGCTTGAGTTTCCAACCGTTGCGGATCAGTTCGGCGGCCAGCCAGTCGAGCAGTTCGGGATGCGTGGGCGGGTCGCCGCGAGTGCCGAAGTCGTTGACCGTGGCGACGATGCCGCGGCCCATGTGGTGCTGCCAGAGGCGGTTGACGATGACCCTCGCCAGAAGGTGTCCCGCACCGCATTCGACGTCGGTGAGCCAATCGGCCAGGGCCTTGCGACGGAACGACGTGCGCGAACCCGGGGGCGGCTGCACGGGCCAGCGCTCCTCCGGTTTGTCCGTCCGGGTCAGCACCTGCAAAAAGCCCAGCGGAGCGACGCCCTCCTTCTGGGCCGGATCGCCCCGGCGGAGAAAGTACGTTTCCGGGAAGAAATCCTCGCCCTGCGTATGCAGCCGAACGGCGGGCAGGCCTTCGGTCGAGATCAGCGCTTTGACGATCTTCGGCTTGGGGGCTTTTTTCAGATGCTCGGCAGCCGCCTGTCGAAGCCGTTGCAGTTCCGCATCCCGGTCCCCGTACCAAGCGAGAAGTTTCTGTCGTTCAGCGTCGTTCCGTTGCTCGGAAGCGGTCAGCAGAATGCGACGAACATCCGCGGGAATGCTGTCGGCCCTGAGGTCGAGGTATTCCGCCGAGGTGACGGCCAATCGGAACCGCCCGAGATTGTGTCCGGTGTTGTTGTTGAAATGGAGCGTGAAACGAATGCCCTTGCCGATGGCGTCCGTGATCGGCTCGCCACATTCGACCGCGGCCGCGTTGTCCTTGCCGAACAGCGGATCGACCGCCCAAGCCGATTTCGCATCCCCGTCAACGATGTGAGCCACCGGCAGCCCCTTCTGCTCGAAGCTGGCCCGTGGTCGGGTCAGAACAACCGGCCTGCTCTCGTTGTTGCCGCTGATCTCGGACAGGACCTCGACGCGGAGATCGGACAAAGCGAAATTGCCGTTGCCGGCCCGACCTGGTCCTCCCTTGGGCAGTTTTGGATCGGCCAGGACCTCCAGCCGGAAGCCGCGAATCTCGTTCAACGTCGCCTTGGCGGTCACGGAATAGGTGTCGAACTGAGCGTTGTTGCCCTCGGCGAAGACCGAACCATCCGGCCGCAGCGTCAGCTTGGCCCCGCCTTCCGACTTCAGGTCCGTGGGTTCCAGGACTACCCAGACCTGCCCTTCGCGGTATGCCGCGCTCGCCGACGAGGTTTCCCATGCCGCCAACCGGCTCGGCAAGTGATCGCGGACAAACGCATCCACGGCGGCTTGATACGGAGCGTGCTCGGCATCGAATTTCGCCCTGGCCTGCCGATAGCCCTCCGGATCCAGGTCGAGATCAATCTCGCTGCGCACCGTCGTCGTGAAAGCCGAAAGCATCTGATAGTAATCCCGCTGGGGGATGGGATCGTACTTGTGGTCGTGGCAGCGAGCGCAGCCGAGGGTCAGGCCGAGCATGGCCGAGCCGGTCGTCGCCAGCATGTCGTCCAGTTCGTCGTAACGATGCTTCTCGACCTCGTTCTTGGTGATCTGCGTGCTGTGGACCCCGGCGGCGAGAAATCCGGTGGCCATGAGGGCGAGCTTGTTGTTGGGGGCCAGTTCGTCCCCGGCAATTTGCCAGCGCACGAACACGTCGTAGGGCAAATCGTCGTTGAGCGCCTGAATGACGAAATCGCGGTAGTGATACGCCGTCGGCCGGTCGTAGTCGTGCTCGAAGCCGTGGCTCTCGGCGAAGCGGGCCACGTCCAGCCAATGCCTCGCCCAGCGCTCGCCATAATGTTGACTGGCCAGCAGGCGGTCCAGCAGTCTCTCGTAGGCATCGGGAGCGGGATCGTTGACGAAGGCTTCGACGTCCTCCGGACTCGGCGGCAGACCGAGCAGGCCGAAATAGGCCTGGCGGATGAGCCGACGTCGGTCGGCCAGGGGATTCGGCTCGATGCCGGCTTGCTGGAGGCGATCGAGAATGAATTGGTCGATGGGGTTACGAACCCACGGGTGGTTGGCGACGTTCTTGGGCGGCTGCACGTCTCGCAACGGCTGAAGCGACCAGTGCTGCCGAGCTTCCGGCGGCACGACCCGTTTCGTCCAGGCGACAGCCTCTTCCCGCTCCACCAGCGGCTTATCGAACGGAGCGCCCAGGTCGATCCACAAGGCGATGTGCTGGATCGCTTCCTGCGGCAGTTTGTCCTCCTTGTGCGGCATCCGCGGCTTCTTGGAATGATTGACGACGTGAAAGAGCAGACTCGCCTGGCTGTTTCCGGGCACGATGGCTGGACCGGCCAAGCCACCCTTGAGCAGATGCGTCCGGTCGGTGAGGTCGAACTCCGATTCCGTCACCTCGCCGCCGTGGCACCGCAAACATCGCTGCACCAGCACGGGCCGGACGTGCTTCTTGAACACGTCCAGTCCCCGGGCCATCTTGACGGCATGTTCTGGATCGAGCGGTTCCTTCGCCGACGGAGCAGGAGGATCGGCGTAGAGCAGGAGCTGACTCCAGCCAAGGCCAAGCAGGACGATGACGAGGCTTCGGATCATACGGCTTCGTCTCAGGAGGGATGGTTCGGGCAGGTCCGTCGAACCCCGGCTGCTTCGGGTTCAACCACTTCTCTTTCCACAATAAGCCGTTTTCCGTCGGGATCAATAGTCTTATCCCATGCCTTTTGCCCCTCGGAGGAAGGATGCATGTCCCGGCTGGCTCAGGTGCTTTCGGTCGTTGCCATGATTTTCGCGGCATCTCTCGATCCGATCCGGGCCGGGGAAGAGCGGGGCCGGATTGAACTGTCCGAAGAAGCGCTGGCCCTTCACGCCGAGGCCCTCGTCATCGACGGGCACAACGATTTGCCCTACCAGTTCCGCAAGGAAGGCGACGGTGCGTTCCGCATCCTGGATCTGCGTCGCTATCAGCCGAAGATGCACACCGACATCCCTCGCCTGCGGCGCGGCGGCCTCGGCGCCCAGTTCTGGTCGGCCTATGTCGAGGCGGAGGAATACACCAGACCGGCGGCGGTCAAGGCCACGCTGGAACAGATCGACATCATTCATCGCATCGTCCGGACCTATCCAGACGTGTTCGAGATGGCCGACACCGCCGACGACATCCTCCGCATCCGCCGAGCCGGCAAGATCGCGTCCCTGATCGGCGTCGAAGGCGGCCATTCCATCGACAACTCGCTGGCCGTCTTGCGGCTGTATCACCAACTCGGCGTCCGTTACATGACGCTGACGCATTCGGTGACGCTGGATTGGGCGGACTCGGCCACCGATGAACGGCGGCACGGCGGACTGACGCCGTTCGGCGAGGAGGTGGTGCAGGAGATGAATCGGCTGGGAATGCTGGTGGACATCAGCCACGTCTCGGCGGAGACGATGCGGCACGCCATCCGCGTCAGCCAGGCTCCGGTGATCGCGTCCCATTCGTCGGCCTATGCCCTGGCCGAGCATCCGCGTAACGTGCCGGACGACGTGTTGCGACTGCTGCGAGAAAAGGATGGCGTCATCATGGTCAATTTCTTTCCCGGGTTTCTGCTGCCGGAAGGCGTCCGGGCCTCGAACGAGGCGTTCCGCGTCTGGAAGCAACTGAGACGGCAGTACAAGGACGAAGCCAAGGTTAGGGAGGCTTTCGAGGCGTGGCGGAAGGAACACCCGATCCCGACCGGCAGCGTGCATCACGTCGTGGACCACATCGAGCACATCATCAAGGTGGCTGGCGTGGATCACGTCGGTCTCGGCTCGGATTTCGACGGCATCAACCTGACGCCGCAGCAGCTGGAAGACGTGAGTTGCTTCCCTTACATCACGCAGGAATTGCTCAACCGGGGCCACTCCCGGGAAGAAATCCTCAAGGTCCTCGGCGGGAACCTGCTGCGGGTCCTGCGGAAGGCGGAAGCGACCGCCCGGCAGATGCAATCTCGCTGATGGCTGGACAGCGAAAACCCCTGAAAGTCGGGGCGACGATCCCCTCTATTCAAACGTTTAGTTGGGGCAGATCGTAGCATTGAATCGGTTTATGCAATTTTTTCATTTTTTTCTTGACAAAGGATTTGGTGGATTTAGGATACGGCCTAGATTCGGTTTCGGCCTCTTCTCTGTTCCGGCCCCGCTGTTCGACCTGTCACCAGGGAGATCAGCGGGGTTTTTTTGCGGCTGGGAGAGTCGCTCAGGCGCTATCAGGCCGACGGCGAGGACACGCCTTCTCGACCATCCGCCGC
The DNA here is from genome assembly GCA_937944855.1 of uncultured Planctomycetota bacterium. Lineage (GTDB taxonomy): Bacteria > Planctomycetota > Planctomycetia > Gemmatales > HRBIN36 > JANWWR01. Next base: position 78,284 of record CALFAY010000013.1, on the reverse strand, counting down.
AAAAGCACGGGGTTGACCCGTCCCCACAGTCGGGGGCGGCCTTGCATCAGGATCAACGGCACCTTGTCGCCGTACTGCCGCACGAGATCGGCATGGCCATCCACATCGACGACCCGCAGCGTGAATTCAAACTCGGTCTGAAGCCGCTCCAGAAGTCGTTTGGCGTCATCGCACAGGTGGCAGCCGACACGGGTGAGCAAGACATATTCCGGCGGCGGTTTTGGGCGGGACAACCACGAGCGCAGCCAGTCCATAACCACGGATGCGGCCTCGCTTCACCGCTTCAAGCCGGAGCTGGGGTTGACCGCGCCGCTGACTCCGAGCAACTCCGGGTGCCGGGCGACCTTGTCGGCAAATAACTCCAGGTCGCGGAGGATGGCGTCGAGTCGGCTCATGGATTTGCTCAGGCCGATGGCGACGCTGTTGACGTTGTTGTACAAGGCCGGGTCAGCGACCAGTTTTTGCACGGTGCCGTTGGGCTGGTTGAGCAGCTTGGTAAACTCGGCCAGATTGTAGCTGATCTGGTTGATTCGCACCGAACTTTCGTCCAGGTTCCGCATGACCGACGGAGCACGTTCGGCCAGCGGCTTGGTGGCGGCTTGGAGATTGGTCAGCACCTCATCGGTGCGGGTCAGCGTGTCGCTGACTTGTTTGACCACGACGCGGCTTTCCTTGAGGAGTTCGTCGGCCTGGCGGGAGGTGCTGTCCACGCGGTCGCCGATCAGCCGGACCGTCTGGCGGCTCTCGCCGATCAACGCTTCGGCGTTCCGGCCGACATTCTCGACCCGGTCGCCAACCTGCTTGACCGTCTTCTGCGACTCGGTCATGAGGACCTCGGCCTGTTTGGCCGTGGCGTCGATGCGGTCGTTGGTGTTTTTCACGAAAGCACGAGCCTCGGTCAGGAACGCATCCGTGTTCTTGCCCACGGTCTCGACCTGATCGTTGACCGTCTTGACCGTTTTGCGGCTCTCGGCGAGAAGTTGCTCGGTTTCGTGGACCAGGTTCTCCAAGCGGTTGCTGGCGTTGCGGACGTTTTGCAGGGCGAAGGTGAAGTTGCGGCGGTTCTCCTCGTTGAGGAGATCGGCGGTCCGGCCAGCTGCCTCGACGAAGGCGTCCACGGCCCGGATGAGCCGGTCCTGATTGCCGCGGATCAGATTGTCAATGCCTTCCGCCGCCCTGCCAAAGTTGCTGGCCGCGATCTGAATCTCCGTGTTGGTTCGCCGGACTTCGGGAATGGCCTCGCTGATGGCCCGCACTGCTCCGCGAATCTCCTGCAAAGTGCCTTCCGTAACCGGGATCAGATCGGACGCGCGTCGCAGGGCCGCCGCCAGGTCGGGAGAAATCTGCCCCTCGAAAACGTGCCCCGTGGGAGCAGGTTCCTGATCGGGTCTTTGTGGTTTCGGCTCGAAATTGACCGTGGTATCGCCAAGCAGTCCGCGGCCCAGGGTCGCTTCGTCGCTTTGCAGCAGTTGGTACTTCGGATCGACGACCAGCCGGACGGTGACGATGCCGGTCGCCGGATCCAGATCCACGGAGACCACCTCGCCGATCTTGATGCCCGACTTGCGGACCGGGGTGCCCGGCTCCACGCCAGGGGCCTGTTGGAAGCGCACCGTGTATTCGATCTGCCGGGTGAACACCGTCGGCAGTCGGCCGAACAGAATGATCAGAATCGCCAGCAGGATCGCCGCCGACAGGACGAAGACCCCGATGCGGAACTTAATGGCTTGTTCGTTCATGGCATCCCTCGCCAGGTTCCCTGGACTCATCCCGCCACGCTCAGCAGCCCTGCTTCGCCGCGGACGAAGCGGCTGACGCGCTCATCGGTGCAGGCGCGCAGGGCGGTCAAGTCGCCGTCGAAGAGAATCTGCGGCTCATCCGGCTTGAGGCTGCTGAGCGGGGCCAGCATGATCACGCGCTGCGCCGTCTTCTCGACCGTCCTCATGTCATGGGTCACGACCACGCTGGTGACCCCGCGCCGCCGATGCGTCTGGAGGATCAGCTCGTTGATGACGTCGCTCATGACCGGGTCGAGGCCGGTCGTCGGCTCGTCGTACAGGATGATCTCCGGGTTCATGACCAAGGCCCGGGCCAGACCGACGCGCTTCCGCATGCCACCTGAGAGTTCCGCCGGTTTTTTCGTTTCCACGCCGGGAGAGAGGCCGACTTCCAGAAGCCGTTGCCGGACCTCGGCGGCAATTTCCGCCTCGCTCCGCTGGGTGTGTTCCCGAAGCGGAAAGGCGATATTGTCGAACACGCTCAGCGAGTCGAACAATGCCGCCATCTGGAACACGAAGCCGAAGCGAAGCCGTTGCCGGGTCAGTTCCGCTTCGCTGAGCTCGAACAAAGACTGATTGTCGAACAGGATTCGACCCGTGCTCGGCCGCAGCAGGCCGATGATGAGCTTGAGAAACACCGTCTTGCCGCAACCGCTTTCCCCAATGACCGCCACGGTCTGGCCGCGGTGGATGTTCAAAGTCAGATCGCGGAGGACTTGCTGTCCTCCGAAACGCATGCCGACGTGCTCCAGACGAACTAGCGGCTCGCCACTCATGACCGATCAACCCCACAAGCGCGCATAAACCGTGTTGAAGAACATGGCCAGGAAGAAATCGAGGATCAGGATGGCGACGAAAGACATGACGAAGGCGTTGGTCGCCGCTCGGCCCACGCCCTCCGCTCCGCCACTGCTGTGGAACCCGCGATGACAACTGATGATGGCAATGGCCGCTCCGAAGACCATGCTCTTGAACAGTCCCGTGCCGATGTCCCACAACCCGACTTCCTGCTGCGAGCGGGTCCAGTATTCATACGGTTCGATGCCGAAATACTGGGTAGCGATGAACGCGCCGCCCATGACGCCCATGAAGTCGGCCAGAATGGTCAGCAGCGGGATGAGGAAGACGCAGGCCAGAAAACGAGGCACCACCAGATAGCGGATCGGATTGGCCCCCAGGCAGATGAGGGCATCGATCTGTTCGGTGACACGCATGGTGCCCAGTTCGGCGGCGATGGCACTGCCGATGCGTCCGGCGAGCATGGTCGCGGCCAGCACCGGTCCTAGCTCCCGGATCACGCTGCCGTTGACTGCCACCCCCAGCCAACCCCTCATGCCGGGTAGTTTCATAAAGTCGGCGTAGCTCTGGACGGCCAGGACCATGCCGATGAACAGCCCCGTGATGCCGATGACCGGCACCGAACGCACGCCGATCTGATAGAAGTTCGGCGTCAACGTGCCGCGGCTGGGTCGGCTCGTGAACATCAGCCACAGAGCGGAGCCGGCGAACGAGGCCACATCGCCCCAGGCTTCGACAAATTCGAAGACGGCCCCGCCCAGGCGGGTGATCAGATCGTCGCTGCGCTCCGCCACCGAAGCCATGTCTTCCGTTCCGGCGTAAAGCTTGGCAAGCCTGCTGGTCCCACGTTTTCCGGTATCATCGTCACTTTCCGTCTGTCTGCTTGAGTTGTCTGCTTCCTGACAATTGGCCGAGCCGTCAAACTCCGTGGCGTTTTTCCCACATCTCCTCGGCAGAACTGCGGCGGGCGTAAAGCGGTTCCACGGCGATGACATTGTCGCTTTCGCCCCGGGCCAGGCGATCGAGTCCCAGACGCAGCAATGCCTTCGGCTGCGGATCCCATGCCGACTCGGGGACCACCTGCACCTGCGACGGCAACTTGTCCCGATGCAGCCGCAGTCCCGGACCGCTGACGCAATCCTCCGCCGTCAACTCCGCGATCCACTGCTCCACGGGCCTGACAGCCAGGCTGGTCAAAGCGGCCAGCGAAGCCGCGTTCCCCGTCGCCGTTCCCCCGACGTCGAAGCGCTGGCAATAGACCCGGTTCTGCTGAGCGTCGTTGACGACCCAGACTGGCAGCGGTCCGGATCGCGTCGGCAAGGACTCCAGAGTCTGCCAGGCGACCGCAGCGAACGCCGGGACGCCGATGAGCCGACAGCCCGTCGCATACGCCCAGATCTTGGCCGACATGATGCCGACCCGCAGTCCCGTGTAACTCCCCGGTCCGAGATCGACGATGACCGCTGCGACGTCCGTCGGCTTCCAGCCGCACTGGTGGAGCAGATCACGGACTGCCGGGGCCAGATCGCGGGTATGTCGCCGCCGTTCGTCCAAGCGTCGCTCGGCCAGAACGGTCCCGCCCTCGGCGACGGCCACCGTCCCGCTGCGGCCGGAAGTTTCCAGAATCAGCGTCTTGAGGTCCGTTTCACTCATCGGGTCGTCGAATCGGAGGGCGACTCGGTTTCCAACTGTAGTAGGCTCGCAGGGCGTTCCAGATCAAGGCCGCCGGCACCAGCAGCCACAGGAGCAGGACCATCGGCTCGCCGGAGAGCGGATCACGGAAGTGCTCGTAGCGCACCAGAAAATAGGCGAACAGGCCCAGCCACACCACCATCATGACCAGACTGAGTACGACCCGTGCGTTCATGTCTTTTCCTTCTTCTGGACAAGCGGGCCGTACATTTCCGGCCGACGGTCGGCGATCCGGTCCAGTTCGTACTTGCCCGAGGCATGGACGATCCGTTTCCGTCGAGCCTGGGCTGGGTCGATCTCCGCATACAAAATCTCTTCCCGATCCGATTCAGAGGCCGCCAGCGAAGACCCGTCGGGGGCAACGATGCGGCTCAGGCCGACGAAGCGGACGCCGCGCTCCTCGCCGACGCGATTGACCGCGGCGTAATAGACGCGGTTCTCGAAGGCCCGGGTCGGCACGACGTGCAGGGGATTGACACGGGCCTCCGGCGGCCAGTTGGTCGGGAGCACGATGAGATCGGCCCCCAGCAGCGTCAGGACGCGGGCCGATTCGGGAAAACTGCCGTCGTAGCAGATGTTCATGCCGAGCTTGAGTCCGTTGACATCATGCACAGCGAACGGCCGATCCCCCGGCGTGGTGAAGCGGTCCGCGCCCAGGAACGGCAGGTGAATCTTGCGGTATGAGGCGATCAACCCCTGGGGTCCGACCAGAGCCAGCGTGTTGAAAAGCTGCTCGCCGTCCCGCTCCAACAGGCCGTACACGGTATAGATTTCCAGCTCCCGGCAGGTCAGCATCAGCACTTCGACGCTCGGACCCGGGACCGGCTCGGCCTGAGCGAAAGCCTCGTCCCGGCTCTCGAAGCAGTAGCCGCACAGGATGCACTCCGGAAACACGACCAGCCGTGCCCCGTGTCGAGCGGCCTCGTTCAGCCGAGCGGTCATCTGGTGCAGATTGAACGGAATGTCGCCGAGCTTGCAGTCCATCTGCACAGCCGCGATCTTGCAAGGTCGGAGCATGTCGGCCTCGTCGCTCGCAGGGAGAAAGTCCTCTCGGCCATCCGTTGGCTTCGCTCGTTGTACTTCATTGTCCGTGTCGAAGGCGACGGGGACAACCGGCAAGAGTGGGAATGTCGTCAGGCGTCGTCGGGCCAGGGTGAGATCGGCTGCCTGGCGAAGCGGCTGGCGGTCACGGTGACGACGTCGTACTGCTCCTCGACCGTGCCCCAGACCAGATACGGTCCCAGACCGAGATAGGTGGCGGTAGGGAACGTGCCAGGGAAGAACGTGACATCGACGAAGCCCCATTCGTCTTCCAGGGTCATGAACTGCATCGTCTCGCCGTGCTTGGTTTCCGTCAGGCGGGCGGTGGCGACCAAACCGGCGACGCAGACCTTGCGGCCGATGTGCAGGTGCAGATCGCGGCTGGGGGTGATTCCCCTGGGGAGACGAGGACGCAACAACGCCATGAGATGCGGGCCGGTCAAAAAACCCAGACAGTGCCATTCGCCCTGCCAGCGGCGCAGGGGGGAGTAGTCGTCCGGAGACCACGGCATCCAAGCCGGGAAGGGCAGACCAGAAGTTCGACGCCCTCCGTTCGTCAGCATCTCGATTTCGAGGAACAGCTCCGGGCGGCTGCGGCCGGTGAAATCGAACGCTCCCGCGTGGACGAGCAGCGACAGGGCCTCCGGGCCAATCGGAACACGCCGGCAAAAATCCTCCAGATCGGCGAACGGTCCACGCCGCTGCCGGTCTTCCAGGATCGCTTCGACGGCTGCCTCTTCCAGACCGTGAACCAGTCCCAGGCCGGTGCGGATCGCCCAGGCGTCGCCGCCGTCTTGAGCCTCCCGAGGTTCGACGGAAAACACTCTCCCGGAACGATTGACACAGGGCAGCCGCACCGGGATGCCAGCCCGCTTGATCGCCTCGACATACACCCGCCGCGGATACATCCCTTCGTTGTTGTTCAGGGCGGCACACCAGAACGCCGCCGGATGCACGACCTTGAGTCGAGCCGCCTGCCAGGCGATCAGGCCGTAGCTGACGGCGTGGCTCTTGCAGAACGAATAGCTGTTGAACTTCGCCAACTGCACCCAGACCTGCGCCGCCGACTGCTGATCCACGCCATGACGCCGACAGGCCTCCAGAAAGGCACGGGACAACGTCGCCGCTTCCTGGGGATCGCGGGTCTTCGTCACCCGTTTGCGGAAGTGGTCGGCTTCGGACGGCGAAAGGCCGGTCAGGATCTGGACCACACCCAGAGCGTCGTCCTCGTAAAGCATCAGGCCGTGGGTGGCGGCCAGGAGCGGTTCCAGAAGCGGATGGTCGAAGACGGTCGGCTCCAGACCACGGCGGCGACGGATGAAGCGTTCCTTGGCTCCTATCGAAGCCGCTCCGGGGCGGATCAGGGCCAGGGCCTGAATCACGTCCTCCAGGCCTCTCGGCTGCATCTGCACCAGCAGATGCCGCATGGCCGGCGATTCCAGTTGATTGACGCCGAGCGTCTCGCCGCGGCGAAGCAGGTCCACGACCCGCTGCGTGACCGCGTCCTGTTCGCTTCCGAGCCGCGGCAGCGAAGGGGCAGGTTCGGCCACTGGGGCCTTGCACTCGGCCAGGATGCGGCGGGCCTCGTCCACCGTGGACAAGGCGCGATTGCCCAGCAGGTCGATTTTGACCAGCCCGATCCGCTCGATGGGGTCCTTGTCCAACTGGGTGATGACGACGCCCTTGGCGGCCCGCTGAAGCGGGACGTGGTCTTCGATCGGTCCGGGCGTGATGACCACGCCGCCGGGATGGATGGACAGATGATGCGGTTTGCCGAGCAATCGTCGGGTATCTTCGAGCAGGCGCGTCCAGCGTTCAGCCTCCAGCGGGAATGTCCGCGGCGGGGCGGAGTGGAGCAGGTCATCCGTGGAAGCATCTTCCGTGATCCGCCGTTCCCACTCCTCGAGCAAATGGCTGATCTGCTCGTTGGACAAGCCATGCACCTTGGCCGCTTCCCGGAAGGCCAGGGCCGGTCGGAAAAACAGGTGCGAACTGATCATGGCCGTGTGTTCGGCCCCGTAGCGGCGGAACACCCAGGCGATGACCTGATCGCGGACCCGCCAATCGAAGTCGAGGTCGATGTCGGGCAGATCGGGCCGGCCGGCGTGCAGGAAGCGTTCCAGCGGCAGGCCGAAGCGGAGCGGATCGACGTCGGTGATGCCCAGCAGAAAACAGATCAGCGAATTGCCTGCCGAACCCCGCAGGGCCATGCTCAAGCCTCGGCGTCGGGCATACAAGGCGATGTCCCGCACGACGAGGAAGTAGTCGGCCAGGTCGCGAAGTTGGACCAGATGCAGTTCCTCGGCCAGACGGTTACGGTAGGTTTCTTCCGCGGCAGAAAGGAGCGTTTCATCGGCGATGCGCCGCAGCCCGCGTTCGCACAAGGCCCGCAGGAAGCCGAACGCCGTCCAGCCGCGCGGCACCTTGGCCGGGGGAACCGTGACGCCCCGGGGCAGCACGTCGGAGCGGCACTGCTCGGCCAGACGGCGGAGGTTGACAAGAGCGGCGGGCAGATCGCGGAACCGCTGGCGAAGCGTCTCGGTATCGGTCAGATAATGCTCGGCGCTGACCGGCAAGCGCTGCGGCAACTGGTCGAGCAGCACGCTGTGACGTATGGCTGTCAACAGACGGTGGACGATGTACCCGTGCGGCTCGGCGAAGTGGACCGCGCCGCCGGCCACGACGGGCACGTTCCACCGCTCAGCCAGTTCCAGCAACTCCCGCTCGGCGGAGACAGGCCGATCCAGGTGCAACGTCGGCCGCACGATCTCCACCCACAGCCGCTTGCCGAACCGCTCCCGCAGCGGCGGCAGCATGTCCACCCGATCCACGAGCACATGCAGCCCCTCGGCGTTTTCCAGCAGCAGATCAAGCAGCACCGGCCGCTGTCGCAGATGCAACCGGCTCAGGATGCGGCACAGGCTCGTGTAGCCACTCGGCTCGGCGATCAGTACCGACGCCTGCTGGCGGTTCGCCTCATCCCGGAGCTGACAACCAAGAATCGGCCGGACGCCGTGGTGCCGCGCCGCTTCCACGAAGTTCACCGCCCCGTAGAGGTTGTTCACGTCGGTCAGAGCGAGCACGTCGTGTCCGGTCCGCACAGCCCGTTCGATGAGCTGCTCCGGACTGTTCACGCCTTCCAACAGGGAGTAATGACTGCGTACGCGCTCCATAGTGTTCGTTTGTCCATTATAGGAGCGCGGAACGGAGCTTCGGGCGGGGGGTTGTCAGCTGGCAGCGATTGACCGAAGGAAACGGATCAGGCCAGACCGTGTTCGGCGAGCCAGCGTTCGGCGTCGAGAGCGGCCATGCAGCCGGTGCCGGCGGCGGTGACGGCTTGGCGGTAGTGGCTGTCGGCCACGTCGCCGGCGGCGAACACGCCTTCGACGCTGGTGTAGGTGCGCTGCGGTTTGGTCCAGACGATGTAACCCTTCTCGTCGCACTGCACCTGACCTTTGAGGAAGTCGGTGTTGGGCGTGTGCCCGATGGCGAGGAAGACGCCGCTGACCTGCAACTCTTCGGTCTGATTATCCACGGTGCTTTTCAGCCGCGCTCCGGTGACGCCTTCCTCGTCGTTGCCCAGCACCTCATCCAGGATGCGATTCCACTTGATGGTGATCTTGGGATTGTTGAAGGCCCGCTGCTGCATGATCTTGCTGGCCCGCAGGGAGTCGCGGCGATGCACCAGATACACGACAGAGGCGAATTTGGTCAGATAAGTCGCTTCCTCCACGGCGGAATCTCCGCCCCCGACCACGATCAGCGGACGCTTGCGGAAGCGGGGCAAAGCTCCGTCGCAGACGGCACAGGCTGACACGCCGTTGTTCTTGAAGCGCTCCTCGGAAGGCAGACCGAGGTAATTGGCCCGTGCTCCGGTGGCGATGATGACGGCATGGCTTTCGATCTCCTGTCCGCCAGACGACCAGAGCTTGAATGGCCGGCGAGTGAAGTCGACCCGGACGATGTCCTCGGTCACGATGCGCGTGCCGAAGTTGGCTGCCTGCTGCCGGGCGAACTCCATCAGTTCCGGGCCGAACGCTGCCCGTTTGCCGTGGTGGGCCTGTTTCCCCTCGTAAAACCCGACCAGATTGTTGTAGCGCTCCGGAGGCAGGGCCGATCTGGCGAAGGCTTGCAGCACGGCGGTTTCGACGTGCGGCCAGGTCGGGAAGTTTTCGACCTCGGTGGTCAGGTTCAACTGGCCCAGCGGCGTCGTGCCTTTGAGTCTGTTTTCTTCGGTGATCGCCCCCTCGAATACCAGCGGATTCAGATTCGCCCGGGCTGTGTAAATCGCCGCCGTCCAGCCCGCCGGTCCCGATCCGATGATGACCACCTTCTCCGTCATTCCCTGTGCTCCTTGGATTTTTTTCTGGAGACTCTGAACCCGCCTGGCCATTCAATTACGAACGGCATTTTAGCGGCTGCGCACCTAACAGACGAACCACTCGGCGCTGCGGCGAGGGCATGGGTAGATTGGCCAATTCGTCCGGCTTGGTCCAGCGTGCCTCCTCGTGATTGCGGAGGCGGAGACGACCGCAAATCCGTCTGGCCTCGACGACGTGCAATTGATAGCGGAACCGCGTTACTCCGTAGGCGATGACGCCCAGAAATCTGCCAAGTTCGATGTTCAGCCCGAGGTCGTTTCCGGCTAGGTGGCGGACCGCTGTCGGAAGGTCTTCATGGTCCTGGAGGGGAGAGTGCGGGAACTCCCACAGGCTGGCCCAGCGAGCGGCGTCAGCACAGCGTTTGACAAGCAACAGGCGACGGCGATGACGGATGATGACTCCGGCTTCGACAATCGTACACGGCTGCTTCTGTCTCGCCTTGATCGGCAACTGTTCCTGGATTCCCCGACGAGCTGCCTGACACCATTTCCGCACCGGGCACAAAAGACATTCGGGGTTTCGGGGTTTGCAGACCAGGGAGCCTAGCTCCATGAGGGCCTGATTGAACTCGCCGACGCCCTGTGCGGGCAGGACTGCTTCAGCGGTTGCTTGCAACCAACTCTGGGTCGCGGAGGTTCCCAGGGGCTGGTCCCACGCAGCCAGACGGCATAATACCCGGGCAGCGTTGGCATCGACCGCTGGATAGCGTTGATCGAAGGCTTGCGAAAGAATGGCCCCCAGCGTGTAGCGGCCGATGCCGGGCAAACGAGCCAGGGCTTCGGCCTCCCGAGGCATTTCACCGTTGTACTCCGCCGCGATGATCTTTGCCGCCCGGTGGAGACTGCGGGCACGACGATAATACCCGAGGCCTTCCCATTGACGGAGAACCTCTTCTTCGGGAGCTGCTGCCAGGTCGGCTAGCGTGGGAAAGGTCTGGAGAAAACGCTGGAAGTACGGAATGACCGTGGCAACCTGCGTCTGCTGAAGCATGACTTCGCTGACCCAGATGCGATAGGGGTCGCGGCTTTGTCGCCAGGGTAGCGGCCGGCGGACCCGGCGGAACCAAGTACATAGCGTCGATTGGAACCGGCGGTCAACCGTGAACGGACCGTCGGACGGGACATTTCGGCGAGGCCGTCGGCGGCTCATGTACGCGGACGACGCATGTACTTTTCAAGAATGGCTTTGGCAGCGTTGGCGGTGGCCTGCGGATCCGGAACCTTGGGCTTGTACTTCTCTCGCTTCTCCGGTGCCTTGGTTTCCTCGCCGGCTTCGGCTGGGGTTTCCTCAGGTTGTTCGGCAGCCGTCATTTGCATGATGGTGCTGCCTCCGGGAATCGGATCGGATCCAGAACCGACTCCGCCGCTCGAGTCACCCTCCAGATTCAGCAGCAGCTCGAGCACGCTGTCTTCATCATCCACTGCCGTGCTCTTGCCGCTTGGCTTTGCTTCCGTTTTCTTGGCGATGGCCGGTGTCGGTTTCGCGGCGGCGGCTGCCTTCTCAGCGGAAGCGACAGCGGCGGGCTTGGGCGTGTCCTGAGCTGTGGTGCTGAGCTTGACCCGAAAGCTCAGAGGACCGATGGTCAGTTCATCCCCGTCCTTGAGTTCCGCTTCGCCCTTGACCGGCTGCTTGTTGACGAAAGTCCCGTTGGTGCTGCCGAAGTCGCGAACAAACGCCTTGCCTTCTCGGATCAACAACGCCGCATGGCGTTTACTGACCAGCGGGCTACTCGGCCGCAGGTGGCATTCCGGGTCTCGACCGATCAGGAACTGGCTGAGTCGAATGGGGATTTCCTTCCCCTCCGGCTTGCCCTGCAAGACCACCAGGCTCAGTTTCATGAGTTAGACGCTCCCTATCGGAAAATGTGCAGCGCGATCCTCGACTGGGACCTGCCGGAACTCCTGAGTTCAAAACTGGGCTGCCAATACTTTCAGGCGATTGGAGAGGCCGCTCGGTCTCTCGTAGGGCGATCTTCATTGATTGTAAACGCTTGCCCACTTCTATTGCAATCAAAAAACTCTGGCAGACATCCTGGATAGCCTTGCCTGGAACTGATCCCGGTACGCCACAGTCCCAGCTGAAGAGCCGAGCCGGGGCCGACCTCCCTGCCCGGTTTTTGTTTCAAGGCAATTCGACCTCGGCGGGCATGAGGACCATTTCATCCTGGCCGGAAGGCGGCTTGGCCAAGCGGATTTCCTTCACCCGCCAGCCACGATGCTGCAAGATGCCCGTGAACGGCGGCTGGCCAGTGACGTTGCCGGTCAATCGCACCGTCGAAGGATCGAAGCCGGTGGGAATCGTCACCCGCTCGCCTTCGTTCTGATTCAAAATCGGTTCCAGCCGCAGATGGTCGAGCAGCACCTTGCGACACTGTCGGTGAATCTCGCGGACGCCTGCACCGAGCTGCTCGTCGGAAATGCCTTCCAGGTCTTCCAACAGAAAATCCACCAGCCGTCCTTCTTGCTGCATCAGGGCCAGAAACCGCAGGGCTTCGACGGGCGGCTTGGTCTCTTCCGAGGGCTTCGGTGCTGCCACCGACCAGACCCCCTGCCGGACCAGAATGTAGCCGATCAAAATGCCGTCCAAAGTTCCTATGGCAATGCCGAGGACCAGCGCGAGCACCCAGTCCATAGAGTCGTCTCCGAAGCGTCAGGGATTTGAAGCTGTCGCAATTCTATGGACGGACTGTTTCAAAACGGCAAGCACGCCACAAGCGTCAGTGAGGTGAGTCGCTTCCGGAAGTGACGACTTCAGTCGCCGAGGGGATTCTTGATAGCCGTGATCGTCAGACCATAGCGGTCGGCCAGGGCTACGGTCTGCTCTTGATCGAGCACGATGGTTTTCCCGGCTTCGATGGCCAGGACACGTCCGCCGGCGCGGCGCAGGTTTTCGACGGTAGTCGGACCGATGGTCGGCACGTCGAAGCGCATGTCCTGCTGCGGTTTGGCGACCTTGACGACGACGAAGCCGCCGGCCGGACACAGTTCGCCGGCGCGGAGAATGGCCCTGTCGGTGCCTTCGATGGCTTCGACAGCGAGCACCGCGCGTTCCTTGACTGCGACGCTCTGGCCGACGTCAAGACGGCCCATTTCCTTCGCCAAATGCCAGCCGAAGACGATGTCAGCCTCTTCGGCCCGAGTCGGCTTGCGTCGAGTCAGCACGCCGGGAGCAGCCAGCAGTTCTGGACAGATGTTCAAAGCGGAATCGAAATGCATGCCGTCCTTCCCAAACTCTTCGATCACGGCCAAGAGCAGATCGTCGTCCCGATTACGGGCGTAAGTCAGCATCCGCTTGAGCCAGAACCAGGCAGAGCGGAGGTCGGGCAACAGATGCACGGTTCGCCACGGGGCGTAGAGGTAGCGGGCCTTGTGGACCTTGCCAGCCATCACGATCCGCTTGACCCCTTCCCGCTTGAAGCAGCGGATCATGCGGCCCAGCCTGGCGATGCCGGCCCAGTAGAAGCGATGGCTCAAGTTTGCCAGTTCCGGTTCGGCTTCATGGCGGATACCGACGCAGACTACTGGGATGCCCAGGCTGCGAGCCTTGGCGGCGAAGACGACCGGAAAACGTCCGCTTCCGGCCAGCAGACCGACCGGCTCGGCTCGGGTCGCAGTCATGCCTGTTTCAGTCCCAGCATTTCCTTGATCCGTTTGAGGTCCTGATACATCTGCGGAAGCCGTTCGGTGTGGAGGTGCCGGACCTTGGCTTCACGTTCTGGTCGGGCCGGGGTGCCCAGCCACCTTTGTCCGTCCGGGATGTCGCTCATGACGCCAGCCTGAGCGCCGACGATCACGCCGTTTCCAATGCTCAGATGGTCGGCGATGCCCGCCTGTCCCGCGATCACGACATAATCCCCCGTCGTCGTCGAACCGGCGATGCCGACCTGGCTGATGATCAGGTTGTGCTTTCCGATGCGGCAATTGTGGCCAATCTGGACCTGGTTGTCGATCTTGGTGCCCGCTCCAATGCGGGTAGCTTGAAACGTCCCGCGGTCGATGGTCGTCCCGGCTCCGATTTCCACGTCGTCCTCGATGACAACCGAGCCGAGCTGCGGCACGCGGACATGGCGGCCCTGGACTTGTCGGAAGCCGAAGCCGTCCTTCCCGATCACTGCCCCGGCGTGGATGACGACACGATTGCCCAGGGAGCAGCCGTCATAGATGACCGCATTGGGATAGATCGTGACGTCCTCACCAAGGACGCAATGGTTGCCGATGACGACGTTGGCATGGATCCGGCAACGGGGACCGATGACGGTGTTTTCGCCAATGACAGATCCGGCCCAGACTGTCACGCCGTCCCCGAGCCGAACCGACGGCGCGATGCAGGCCCGAGGGTCGATGCCGCTCATGCGTGCTCGGCTTTTTCCATGTAGATGCTCGAAGATGGTCAAAAATGCAGTCAGCGGATCCTCAACCTCGATGACTGTTCGGCCATTGCAGATCAGGCCGCGCTGTACTACCACAGCCGCGGCTCGACACATCGTCAGGTGTTTGGCGTTCCTGTCGTCGGCAATGAAAGTGATGTCGTCGGGTCCGGCTTCGGTCACAGGACGAGCGGCGTGAATTACGAGGCGGTCGTCCCCGACGATCCGTCCCTGGACGAGGTCGGCCAATTCCCGCACGGTGTAGGGCACGGCTGAAGTCCTTTCTTCCTTGAAAGTAAGCCGAGGTCCGCCAAAGGCCGTGAAAATGCTAACGGTGCGGCCCAATCGCAGCAAGACGAGTTTGCCGAGAGCGCCTGCGGCCATCCCGGCAATCTGCGGAGGAAGGATTCAAGCTGGTTTGACTCAAAAGTTCTTCACGTCATGCTAGAGGTGAATTGTTACTCAACAGGAGCACTTCCATGTTCCGCTGGCGAGGTTGGTTGGTAGGTCTGGCACTGGCTTCGGGGCTGAGCGGTTGCGGTTACGACTGCTGCTCGCATCCTTGGTTTAGCGGTTGGTTCGATTGGTCCTCCTTCCGGCCGACCTATTACGAACCGATTCCTTGCTGTGCCCCGTGTCCCTCGTGCAACGGGTGCGGCAGCGTGACGGCCGGCAGCAGCGTCGTCGCTAACGCGCCGATTCTCAACGTTCCCAATGGCAGCGTGCCCGGCCCGGTCATGGCCGCTCCCAACGGCACCACCCCGCCTCCGGGGGTTGTCGAACGACCTCCGACGGCTCAGCAACAGCAGTATGCCAAGCCGACGCCGTATGTGCCCAATGGGCGCTGACGGATGTGCCTGTGCTAGTTTCGCAGGCGGTTGAGCGTGTAGTACGCCTCGGGGTGCAGCAAAGCGTCGCCGTCGGCAGCCTTCAACCCTTCGACGTGCAACTCATACACCCGTCCGATGGTCAATCGGGCCACGTCGAGCCGGACCTTCGTTCGGTCTTCGCAAATGCTCGTCCGTGTGATTCGCTCCGGTCGGCGGTCCTCCTCCGGCGAACCGTAGGTGCTCCAGTAGTGGTAGGTGTGCGACTGGAGGTTGAAACGGGCCTTCTCGGCGTCGGGTCCGAGCGGCTTGGTGAACGTCAACTCGAAGCCGGTCGGCGTCAGGCTCATGCTGTGAATCTCGAACGGCAGCACACCGGTGTACACGACCCGTTGCAGGCCATACGGCCGACCGCCGACTGAACCCCACCCGCGGTTGGTCATGCCGACATGGAGACTGCCGTCGGGTCCGAAGACCATGCGGTTGATGCCGCACTCGAAGCCGCTGCGGAACGGGAAGCACGCTCCCTGATAGGTTCCGTCCACTTTTTCCAGAAACACCCGCATAATCATCGCCTGGGTTTGATCGCCGACGAAGCACTGTCCGGCGAACGGCCCGAACTTGCCCTGGGTCGTGTCCCAGACCGGCTCGCTGGCCGATTTGCCCATGCGGCCGTAGGGGAACCAGATCGCAGGAGGCGTGACCGGAGGCATGCCGCGGACGCCATTGGATCCGGGTTGACCGTCGTAGAGCATGCCGCTGGGATGATTCTCGGGAGGCAGGCGGTCGGCGAACGGAGAGAAACGGGCATACCGCAGTCCAGCGGGATGGCCGTAGTAGTCGCCGGGACGGACGTGATGCATCTTGCACGTCGCCACCCATTCCCCCTGATTGTCGCAGTAGAACAAGTCGCCTTCCGGGCTGAAGTTGACGCCGTTGGGGGAGCGCAGCCCGGCGGCATACGGAATCAGTTCGCCTTTCGGCGTGATTTTCACGCACCAGCCCCGCCACGGGGCCTTGGCCTGATGCCCGCCGCCGAAGCCGACGTTGAGCGTGACGTAGAAATTGCCTTGCCGATCACGCGCCGGTCCGAACGCGAATTCGTGATAATCCCCCGACACGCCCCAGGCATCGCAAACTGTGATGAACTCGTCCGCCGCGTCGTCGCCGTCCCGGTCCACGATGCGGGTCAACTCCGGCCGCTGCACGACATACACATCCCGCCCCTCGACGCACAGTCCCAACGGTTCATGGAGGCCCGAGGCGAACCGCTTGAAGTCGATCTGCGACGGATCATCGGAATCGTGGCCGCTGATGAGCCAGATCTCGCCGCGGCGGGTGCAGCAGAGCATCTTGCCGTCCGGACGAATGGCCAGCCCGCCGACTTCAAGCACGATCTCCGCCGGGATAAACTGGGTGAAAATACGGTAGTGCCGAGCCTCAGCGGCAAGCAGCGGATTAGCTGGTTTCCCGGCGAAGTCGCGATCGAGTCTGGCTCGGAAGGCCGATTCCAATCCGCCCGGAAACTCCGGCCGCAAGTAAAAGCTCCATAACCCGTCGTCATTGCAGATCTTGACCAACAGCGTGTTCCTTCCCGGCTGCAAGACCACTTGTACCCGGTCCTGATCGGGGGCGGCTGCCCGGTGGACGTTGTTCTCATGCACCTTCTGCCCATTGCTCCACAGGATCACGCCGTCATCGCTGCCCAGCGACAATGTCAGCGTGGTCGGCTCCTTGGCGGTGATCTCGGTGTAGAGGTAACAGCAGACGTGCTCCCGTTCGTCGAAGACGGCCAGATTCACGACCTGGTCGAGGCGGAACTGGCGGAACTCCTGCCAGCGGATCGGCTTGCCATTCTTGTCCGCGTAGCGGGCCGACAGGTCCACCTGACGTTCGGGGGGATAGACGGTATGGAAGCCGGTGCCTCCAGCATTGTCGAATGGGCCGAGGATGTACCACTTGCCGGAGAAGTCGGGCAGCCCGGATGCCTGGAAGGTGGCGACAATGGTTTCGTGCCGGGTCGGTTTTTTGACGTATTCTAACTTCGGCCTGGGAGGGGCCTGAGCGCCGCTGAGGGTAACGCTTGCGGCCGCGGCGATCAGGATAGCAAAGGAAGGCAAGGCTCGGATTGAACTCATGGGGATAGTTCCTCCGCGCGTAGATTACGGTTCAACATATGGGCGCTCTGTATGGCATACCAGTGGACGGACAATGACAATCCTGTGACAATGACGCCATGAAACGCATCGCCTGGCGGGCAGCCAAATGGCTGCTCGGTTTCGCCATCCTGATCCTGCTGCTGTATGTCAACTGGCCCAAGATCCAGGAGATGATCGCGGAAGGCGGCCGTTTCAAGCTCTGGCCGATGCTCGTCGCCGCCCTGTGTTTCTTCGCTGGTCTGTTGCTGACCTTCCTCCGCTGGTTCGTCCTGGTCCGTGCTCAGGAACTGCCATTCACTCTCCTGGATGCCGCTCGGCTTGGCTTCATCGGGCAATTCTTCAATGCCTTTTTGCCCGGCTCCGTGGGCGGCGATCTGGTCAAGGCCGGCCTGCTGGCCCGGGAACAGTCGCGGCGGACCGTGGCCGTCAGCACGATCGTCGTGGATCGGGTCATCGGTCTGATCGGACTGTTGTTTCTCGCCGGGATCGCTGGTCTGCTCTTTTGGAACGAAACCGGACTTGTTACGGATGCCAACGGCCAGAAGCCGCTGCGGTGGATTGTGATCTTCGTGTGGGGCGTGTGTGTGGCGTCGCTGGTGGGCGGCGGCCTGATGTTCCTCGTGCTGCCGTGGATGCACCGGCTCAGCGACAGGCTGGAACATCTGCCCTGGGTCGGGCGGATACTTGCCGAACTGCTGCGGGCCGCGCGGATGTACCGGGACAAGCTGCCTGCCGTGGGAGGAGCGTTCTTTCTGGCGATGATCGGACACGTCGGCTTCGTGCTCAGCTTCTACTTCGCTTCACTGGCGGTGCCACCGCCGGTCCCGGTTTTGTACCAACAATGGCTGATCGTGCCGGTGGGCATGGTCGCCGAGTCTGTTCCCCTCACCCCTGGAAACCTCGGCGTCGGGGAGTTTCTGTTCGGCAAGCTGTACACGCTGGTCGGGGGCGATCCGATGCTGGAGGCTCGTGGGGCCTTGGCGCGGCTGGCCGAGAGAACCGTCGCTTACGCCATCGCCTTGCTCGGTCTGATTTTCTACCTGCCTTTGCGGTCCACGGTGCGAAGAATGATGGTGGAGGCGGAGCGGGAGCCGAACGGCAACGGAGGAGCCGTGCCCGCTGCTTCGCTCAACCCCATGCCCCGAGGACTCGATGAAGCCGTGCCTTAGCCAGACCCTGACCCTGCCCGCCCACTTCGCCGCCGACATCGCCGCCTACGCCGAGGCCGGCTGCAACGCCATCGAAGTCTGGCTTACCAAGCTGGAAGACCATCGCCGTCAATTCAGCGCTGAGCAGACGCGGAAATTGCTGGAGGAATTCGCCGTCCGACCTGTTGCAGCAGCCTGCCAGGGCGGTTTGCTGCTTTCCGAGGGCGAACAGCGGCGGGAACATCTGGACCAGTTCCAGCGGCGGCTCGGCTTGTGTCAGGAACTCGGCATTCCCACGCTGATTATCGCGGCTGATTACTGCGACAAAGCAGACCTCGCCTACCTGGACCAGGCGTGCAAAGCACTCCAGCAGATCGCCCCGTTGGCCGCGGCCTACGACATCCGCCTCGCCCTGGAGTTCCACACCAAGGCCCGCTGGTGCTCCTCGCTGGAAACCGCGATCGCCCTCGTCGAAGCGTGTCGGCAGCCCAATCTCGGCATCTGTCTGGACGTGTTTCACTTCCACACCGGACCAAGCAAGTTGCACGACCTCGGCATGTTGAGTCCAAAGCTCCTTTTCCATGTGCAGGTCTGCGACCTGTCCGGGACGTTGCGGGAATTCGCCCAGGATGCCGACCGGATTCTGCCCGGGGACGGCGATTTTCTGCTTGGCCCGGTTTTCGAGCAGTTGAAGCGAATCGGGTATGACGGCTGGGTGTCCGTGGAGGTGCTCAACCCGACGTTGTGGAAGATCAACGGCGTGCAGGTGGCGGCAATGGCATGGCGGGCCGTGCAGCGGCTCATGGGGGAAACTAATAGTCCGTCGTCTGGAACTCGTAGCAGGCCAGAGCCAGCACCGCCACGGTGAAGCCGAGCGAGGCGGCCACCGAAAGCACCGGCGAAAACGCTCCCTGGGTCTTGACCGCCTCGAACTCGACGGCCGTGCTGAAGTAGTTGTGGGCCTGCAAGGCATCGAACAGGAGCAGGCCAAGGTCGGCCGGCTTGGGCAGAATCCAGTAGCCCAATTCTACCAGGAAACGCATGCCGCTGGCCGCTTCGTGCAGATCAGGCAGGCCGACCACCATGTGCCGTCCGTAGTTCATGCCCCAGCACAACAGCCAGAACAGGATCGAGCCAAAGACGCAGACGATGGTGCTGCGGGTGGTGACGGCCAGCAGGGTCGAGAGGCTGAAGAAGATGGCGAAGTGGACCAGCAGCAACGGCACGCACATCAGATAGATCGGGTCCCAGATGCCGGTGCCCATTCCGAGGGCGGCCCAGGTGCCGATCACGAACACCATCGCCTGAAAGAGCACGAACACCAACACGCCCAGGTATTTTCCCAGAAGCAGTGCCCAGCGGGGGAATGGCTTGGCCAGCAGCACCGAGGCAGCGGACGGTTCCAGAAACGATGGCAGGAAGCCCGCCGTCCAGACGAGCATGAGCAGAATGCCAGCAGTGTCGGCGACGACACCGGCGAGGATGAGCTGCACATGCCGCACGGCATCATGGGCATCGCGTCCCAGATCAACCCGCACGGCTCCGAAGCCGATGAGCAGCTGGCCTCGGACCTGCGTTACGCCGGACATCTGGGCCTGGGTCGGATCCACTGGCATCGTCCGAGGCACGAAGCCGGAGGCGTCCTCGCCGCCGAGATCTTCCGCTCCCTCGACCCTCATGCTCAGGCAAACGGCGATGCACACCCCGCTGACTGCCAGCATCAGCCAGAAAATGCCGGACGCCCGGGCCTGCCGGAACGTGTCCAGAAGCAGACAGCGGATCGCAGACAGCAGCGCGACGCGATTCATGGCGAAAATGCGTACAACTCCCGCAGGGCTTGTTCCAGAGGTCGAGCATTTCCGGTGTTGGGATCGCGGAGCAAGTCGGCGATCGGGCCGAGATAGGCGATACGCCCGCCGACCAACACGGCCAGGCGGTCGCACAACCGCTCCGCCTCGGGAACGACATGGGAAACCAGCAAGACGCTTTTGCCGGCGTCCCGCATCTCACGGGCGACTTCACGCACTAGTTGTCGGCCGTTCAGGTCCAGTCCTTCGCTCGGTTCATCGAGCACCAGCAGATCAGGGTCATTGATGAGGGCTTGAGCCAGAGCAAGGCGTTGGACCATGCCCTTGCTGAAGCGGGAGATGGGTTCCCGGCAACGGTCGGCCAGTCCGACGCGCTCCAGCAGCCGGGGGATTCGGCGACGCAACTCGGCCTGCGGAACGAAGCTCAAGGCTCCGTAGAACTCTAGCAGGCCAAAGGCAGTCAGATACCGGGGGAAAGCCTGATTCTCGTGCATGTACCCGACCCGGGCCAGGGTCCGGGCATCGCTGGTCGGTTCGCCCAGACGGAGGACTTGCCCCTGGGTCGGTCGGCACAGCGAAAGCAGAATCTTGACCAACGTGGTCTTGCCGGCGCGGTTCGGTCCCAGCAACCCGAAGATTTCTCCGGCTTGGATGGCGAACGACACGTCGTCCACGGCCAACACGCCGAACCGGCCCAAAACGCCGGTCGTGTAGCGTTTGGAAACCTGTTGAAATTCGGCTACGAATCCGGACACGGCGGCGAAGCTGCCTCCCGGACGGGATGATCGGAGCTGGGAACTTCATGGTAACCAGGGGCAGGACCGATGGCAATGGCTCTTGCGAGACTCAACCTGGGATGCCGACGCTTTTTGCCCGCCAATTCGGAGCTGAGGACTGAGATCACGGCGCAAGGCGTTCGCGGATCCAGCCGTTTTCCGTGCAGGTGAAGCGGAAGCGGTCGTGGAGACGATGCGGCCCAGCCTGCCAGAACTCGATCCTGCGCGGGATGACGCGGTAGCCGCCCCAGTTGGCAGGACGGGGAACGTTGCCATCAGGATAGCGGGCTTTGATCGCCTCCCACGCCCGTTCGAGAGTGGCCCGATCCGGTAACACAGAGCTTTGCCGAGCCGCCCAGGCCGCCCAGCGGCTTTCGACCGGACGGCTGGCGAAGTAGGCGTCGGACTCGGCCTCGGTGGTCTTCTCAACCCGGCCCTCGATACGAATCTGTCGCTCCAGTTCCGGCCAGTAGAGTACCAAGGCTGCCCGGGGATTGACCGCCAGCTCCCCAGCCTTGCGGCCCTCATAGCTGGTGAAGAAGGTGAAACCGTTACGGTCGAACCCCCGCAGAAGGACGATCCGGGCCGAGGGAGCGCCGTCGCTGCCGACCGTGGCCAGCGTCATGGCGTAGGGTTCGTACAAGTCGGCCTGAAGAGCTTCCTGGAGCCAAGTGTCAAACATGACGAAGGGATCTTCCGGCACGTCGCTTTCCAGGAGTCGTTCGGCGCGTCGCACTGGACGACGGAAGTTAGGGTCCATCGGCGGTTTCCTCGGTCGTGCAAGTTCGCTCAGGGGCATTTATACTCACCAATATCTGCCGCCTGCCCAGCCGGTCGGCCGAGGGTGACCGCTTGCTGAACTTTCACGAGAAGCTGCTATGGCTTTGAGCGTCGAGAACCTCTGCGGCCTGTTGATTCGCAGCCGACTCCAGCCCGTGGAGAAGGTCAAGGAGTGCTACGAGAAGTGGCAGAAACAGGCAGGGGACAAGAAGAACACGCAGACCTTCGCCCGCTGGCTGGTGGAGAACGGTCTGGTCACAGAGTATCAGGCGACTCTTTTAAGCAACGGGTATGCCGACAACTTCTTTCTCGGGGATTACAAGATTCTGGACCGCATCGGCAAGGGCCGTCTGGCCGGGGTGTACAAGGCCGTCCACGCTTCGGGACAGGTCGTCGCGATCAAGGTGCTGCCGCCCTCTAAGGCTGCCGATTCGCAAATCCTCAAACGCTTCGAACGTGAAGTACATTTGGCGGAACAGTTGGAACATCCCAACGTCGTCCGCACTTTTCATCACGGGGAAAGCAACGGCCTGCATTACATCGTGATGGAGTATCTGGAAGGCGAAACGCTCAAGAGCATCCTCAAGACCCGACAGCGGCTGCCCCCGGTGGAAGCGTTGCGAATCGCCTACTATCTGGGACAAGGTTTGCAGCATCTTCACGAAAAGGGGCTTGTCCACCGCGAACTTTGTCCGGAAAACATCATGCTGTGTCCGGCCCCGTCGGCGGAGGAATCCACGCGGAAATGCGCGGTCAAGCTCCTGGACATCGGCTTAGGACGGTCGCTTTTCGAAACCAAGCGAAAAACCTCTTACGAAAGTCTGTCCAGGCCCGGCGAGATCATCGGTAATCCCGAGTACATGGCCCCGGAGCAGGCCCGCGATTCGAGCAAGGCGGACATCCGGTCCGACCTGTACAGCCTCGGCTGTGTGCTCTACCAAATGCTGGCGGGCAAGCCGCCCTTTAGCGACGCTCACCCGGTCCGTCTGGCCGTCCTCCACGCCACCGAGCCACCGTCCCCGCTCAAAGACCTGGGCATCGAGGCGATAGCGGAACTGAACCAGCTAGTAAACAAGCTACTGGCCAAGGATCCCGCACAACGCTTTCAGACGCCGGCCCAGATGTGCGAGGCTTTGAAGCGGCTTCTTGGAACTGAAGCGGAAGCAGCCCGCTTTCGGCCCGAATCTCAGGAGATGGCCGGGTACCTGGAGTCGTTACGACGGGGAAAGCCCTCTCTAACCGGCCCAGTGACGGCATCTGCCGGCACTGGCCAGTTTCCCGTTCCGCCGACTGCGGACGTACGCTCCGCCAAGCCGCCTCCCTCCGTGGCTGCGGTTGTCAAGAAAAAGAAAACTGGAAGGACCGGATTGGGAGTCAAAAAAGCCTCGACTACTGATTCGGCATCCGCGCCTCTCAGGGCGATACCGGTGGTGAACGTCGAACTTGTTGATCCGTCCTCTCTGATTCCACCGCCGCCTCCCGCGCCGTTCGGCCTGCCGATGTCGCGTGACGTGTTTCTCGTCGTCTGCGGTGCATTAGGCGGGGCGTTCACCGTGCTGTTCGTCGTGTTTCTCGTGTGGCTTCTGGTTTTGCTATTGGGGGGACGTACCGGGTGAGCGGGCAGTCCTTCACAATACATGCCTTGCGTTACGACACGGGAGAGCCGGTCGCTGTGGTCGTGACGGAAGGCCGTATCGTCTCGGTGAGCGGAATACTGGAGGACCAGCGTCTCCCGGTCCTGGATTCGTGGGTAGCTCCCGCATTCTTCGACGTGCAGATTAACGGTGCCCTGGGAAGGTCCTTCGGCTCGCCGGAGGCCAGCCTCGACGACATCGCCGAAATCGTCGCCGTCTGCCGACGGCACGGCATCTCAGGACTGTTTCCGACGCTGATCACCGACAGCGAAGAGCACCTGACGGCAGCCCTGCGGCGCATCGTTCGGGCCGTCGCCGGGGTTCCGGCTCTGCAAACCGCTCTGCCCGGCATTCATCTGGAAGGACCGTACATCTCGCCGTTGGATGGACCGCGCGGAGCACATCCCCGCCAGCACGTCCGGAATCCTGATTGGGACGAGTTTCAGCGAATGCAAGAAGCGGCGGAGGGGCGAATTCGGCTTCTGACACTGGCTCCGGAACTGGACGGCGCCCTCCCATTCATTGAAAAGCTAACGGCGTCGGGCGTAATCGTGGCCCTGGGCCATACAGCGGCGAACGCCTCGCAGATTCAGGATGCGGTGTCAGCCGGGGCAAGACTAAGCACACACCTGGGCAACGGCTGCTCGGCGATGCTGCACCGGCACGCCAATCCGATCTGGGAGCAAGCGGCCGAGGATCGTCTGTGGGCGAGCCTGATCAGCGACGGACAGCATCTTCCGGCGTCGGTTCTGCGGTGTCTGCTGCGCTGCAAGACGCCGTCCCGCACGCTGTTGACTTGCGACGCCAGTCCTCTGGCGGGCCTGCCTCCGGGGCGATATCGGCTCTGGGAACAGGAGTTGGAGATCGTGCCCGAAGGAAAGATCGTCGTGGCGGGGACGCCCTATCTGGCCGGTTCTTGGGTCTTCACGGATGCTTGCGTTCGGTCGGCCATGAGCCTCGGCGGGGCTACCCTGGCTGAAGCCGTCGACATGGCCGCCATACGTCCGCGAGAATTGCTCGGGTTGCCGCTGCCTGCCTTGCGGCCCGGCGCCCCGGCCGACTTGATCCTGTTTCGGCTAGACGAGCACGGGTTGCCGCACGTTGTCGAGACGCTGGCAGACGGCCATTCCTACCGTGCCGACAGCGGCGGGCGGGGGACGGCAGTTCTTCGATGACTGGCCAGCGCGCCGGCGGCTCCGCCTGGTTGGCGGTTAACGTCGGACCCTGGTTTGGGAGACGATCTCGAAGGAGTTCGATCATGTCCGCTTCGGAGCGTTTGTTGCAGGAATTGACAGACAGAGTCGCTGCCTTGGAACGCAGCAATCGCCGGTTACGCTGGGGACTTGGCATGGCCGGGCTGTTGTTGGCTGGAGTCCTGTTGCATGGCTGCACAGGGTCGGTCCCACCGCCGCCCGAGTTGCCGACCCGGCTGACCCTGGAAGCTCTCCAGATCCGCGATGGCAATGACCAGGTGCGGGCCGTTCTCGAAGCCGAGGGTCTGACGCTGTTCGACCAGCGGGGCAAGCGACGGATGGACCTGCGGTTGGTCGAAGACGACGCTCCCGCTTTCCGCCTGATGGACGGGCAAGAGCAACCCCGCTTGGCTTTCTCGGTCAGCAAAGACCGGGTCGGCGTCACGGCGCTGGACGAGGCAGGCAAATCTCGGCTGACCTGGGAGATCGTTACCCAGGGTCCGCGAATGATGCTTCACGATTCGGAAGGGAAGGCCCGTGTCCTTGCCCAAGTCAACGGCGGACTGGCCGAACTGGCGGTGCGGGACGCCCAGGAGCAGCCTCGCGCACGGCTTGGCGTGGCGGGCAATGAAGCTGGTCTTTACCTTGCGGACGCCGAGGGTACGCAGCGCGCCCAGGTTCAGGTCAGCAAGGGTGAGCCGGCTCTGCTGTTTCGGGATGCCCAGGGTCGGCTGCGGGCGGAATTCGTGCTGGACCGAAGCGGACCGGGGCTGACCTTCGCCGATGAATCAGGTAAACCGCGGGCCGCTATGTCGGTGGACCGGGAAGCCTCTGGATTCGCAGTCTGGGATGACAACAATCAACAGAGGTTAAAGGTGGTCGTGCAGCGGAACATGCCGCTGATCGGACTGTTGGACGAGATCGGGGAACCCCGAGTGCGGCTGATCGTAGAGGAAAACGGTCCTAATTTTGCCCTTTACGACACGGAAGGGCGGCCAGTCTATCAGAAGCCGGACCCGTAAAACACCGGCTTGGAAAAAGTGAATTCTGTCCGAGGACCAGTTCATACAGCCAAGCCGCGGCAGTGAACGAAATTTGTGCGCACCGCCGGGTCAGTGGGCACTATTCCTACAGGGTGCCGCGGCGTGAGGTAGGGAACGCGCGGATGGCCGAGAAGAAGCTGGAAACCGTTTTGCAGCAGATCCGCCAGGCGGTCGGTACGCCCGGTGTGGAGGAACTCGCAGACCATCAACTGCTGCAACGCTTCGCGGCCAGTCAGGAAGAATCAGCGTTTGCGGCTTTGGTACGTCGTCACGGCCCCATGGTCTTGGGTGTCTGCCGTCGGATATTGCGGGATGCACATCAGGCGGAGGACGCCTTCCAAGCCACGTTCCTGGTGCTGGCTCGTAAGGCCGGCTCGATTCGCAAGCAGGAGTCGGTGGCCAGCTGGTTGCACGGGGTCGCTCTCCGCGTGGCGGGAAAGGCCCGCACCAGTGCCTACCGGCGAAGTGCGCTGGAAAGGCGAGTGATGGCTATGCGCCAACCAGAAAGGGAATTGCCGCGGGAGCAGACGGACCTGGAGGAGATCCTCGACCAGGAACTCCGCAACCTCCCGGAAAAGTATCGTGCTCCCCTGGTGCTGTGCTACCTGGAAGGCAAGTCCAACGAAGAGGCGGCCCGGGAGCTGGGCTGGACTCAGGGAATGGTCCGCGGACGACTTTTCCGCGGACGCGACATGCTTCGCCATCGCCTGGCCCGGCGCGGATTCGCGGCCGTTACCGCGGTGTCTCTGACCCATACTTTGACGGAATCCGCCGGTGCTGCGATTCCGCCCGCATTACTCGAAGCCACGGTTCGAGCCGGGGTGCTGTTCGCCAAGAGCCAGGGGGCGGTGGCTGGCGTCTCGGCTGCCACGGCGGCCCTGGCCCAGCACGCCCTCCGCGGGCTGTTTTGGGATCAGTTTAAAGTCCCGCTCATGGCCGCCGCCTCGACCGGCCTGGTTGGTCTGACGGGTCTGGCCGTTTTCCTCGGATTGGGCACAGGAAGCCCCGACGACCCAAGTCTTCAGCAGGCCTCGGTTCAGAGGGACCAGGAAGCCCGGACGTCTCGCCTGCCCGAGCAGCAAAACCTCGGGACGGATCGACTCGTCGAAGTCGATGTGCTGGCCGAACTGGCCGGACCAGCAGGATTCGCTCCGGGCCTGGTGGAAGCGCTGGAACGAGGCATGGGAGGTCCCCTGTGGATACGGACGGGATTGACTCGAAGCGACGGTCAACCGGCTGCAGGAGCCGTCGTCCTGTTCCGCTGGCGAACAGGCGAGGAGACGCTTCGAGCCGATGACGACGGCATGCTTCAGTTTCCCTTACGCCGGGAAATGCTCGACGGCTTAACGTTGGCCGTTTCCCCGCAGTTGCAGCCCTGCTTCCAGCTGGTCGGGGCCCGTGGCGAAACGGTGAGGTTGACCGGGCCGATTCCGTCTCCGACCAAATCAGCGACCAGCGCTGCCATGCTCAGCCGCCAACGCGGCGACCTGGAAGTGGTTTTTAGCCCAGGTCGGGTCCGGGAGGGCCAACAGGCTCTGGACGATCTGGAAGCCATGCTCCGCTTCGCCCGAGAGTTTGCCGGGTTGGATTTGCGAAGGCCGTGTCGTCTGGTGCTCTTGGAAACCGGGCAAGCGGCCCCTGCTTCGGCCGGGAGGTTACAACTGCTTGCTCCTGCTGGCAGTCTCGGCAAGGAGGGTCTGGAGCAACCGGCAGAGACGGCCCAGTGGCTGGTGCTGCATCGCTGGGCGATGGCGTCGCTGACTCCGGACGCCTTGAGCGCGCCTTCACCGCAAGTGCTCAGTGTACGCAGCGCCATGGCGGAGATCCTGGCCTACGAATTCTGCCGCGATCGCTATCCAGAAGTGGCTCGGCGGAGGCTGGAACGGATGCAGCTTGATCTGGCCTCGTGGGCAAAGGGGAGACAGCAGGTTCCCGAGGCATCCGGTTCCACCCCGATCATCATGATTGACCCCCAACAGCAGCCAAACGCCGGGGGTGGAGCAGTGGCGTTTCTTCTGTTGCATCGCAAGATGCGGGACATGGAACCTTCCGCGATCAAAGCAACCTACGCCCAATCGTTAAACGATCCGGAATCGCTAGCTCGGGACTACCTGATCCAGACGGAACAGGAAAGCCTCTCGCAGGATTTGCAGAGGCTGCTAAAAGCCCTGAGAAAGCAGGAAAGCAAGTAAGAATTGTCTGGACGAAATGCCTGTGTGCATCGGCTGGAGTCTGGAAGAGGGGAGGCCTTTGATGGGTCGTGGGCGTTGCCCGCTGGTTTTGGCTTGGACAGCTGGGCAGCGCCCCGCCCGCCCTCTCAGGAACCGGAACCGGTTTACGGGGTTTATCGTCCTAAAAGCACATGCACAATCCGCCCATCCGATGCCATCGGCAAAGTGGACGGCATCCGCAAGGTTGAGGGGAACCAGGCTATCTTGTGGCCCCAGAACGGCCTCCGCTACGATGGCCTTCGCAAGGTGACGGTATTAACGCTCCAAGGAGTTCGTTCATGTTTCTGCCCTGGTCCATTCTTCCCGAATCGTTTCGTGAAAAGCGAAAGAACCGATCCCCGGCTGATGGGTCGAAGAGGAAGGTTCGCCGACGACCTAGCGTCGAACCCTTGGAGGATCGCGTTGTTCCCGCTACCTTCTTCGTGGATGTAACCAATCCGAACATCGGCACCGGCACCTTGGCCAATCCCTTTAAGCATCTTCAGGATGCCATCCGGGCAGCCACGCTCAATCCCGGATCGGACGACATCATCGTGTACGGGAATTCGTCCGGCAATCCGCAGCACGTGTACGTCTGGACCCGCGATGGCGACCGCAACGGCGATGGCATCCAGGACGGCAACCTAGTCATCGCTCCCAATGACCGCCTCATTTTCCGGGCCCAGACGCTGCTCCAGGCTCCCGTTGGGTCTCCGGCTCCGGTCATTGTCAAGCTGGCGAATAACTTCATCGACGTCAGTAACAACGCCACCCTTCGGGTGGAAGGCTCGGCGGTCGCTCCGGTCATTTTCACCTCCTTGCAAGACGACGCCGCCGGCGGCGACACCAACGGCGACGGCAACATCAGCCAGCCGCAACGCCTCGACTGGGGCGGCATCCGCTTCCGCGGGGGGGCCGTCCCACAAGGTCCGACCCAAGCAAGCGGGTCGTTCTTCGGCTTCGCCGACATCCGCTACACCGGAGCCACGCTGTTTGATTCGGTTTCGGGCCAGAACATTGAATTCGCCAGCATCCGCATGGAATACGACGGCACCAACGCTGTGGCTGTCCGTGTGTGGGACACCACCTTCCGTCACGGCGGCAAGGCCCTCGATGTCCACTTCAAGGCCCTCGCCGGTACTGGTCCCGACATCGGAGCGGGCGGAGGAGCCGGTCCCGGTCAAGGGGCTGCGCATCCGCTTACGTTCATCGACAACTCGATCAATGGCCTGTTCGTCAACATCCCCTTTGTTCCCGTCATCCCCGATTACGACGTGGACAGCACCTGGGATGACATCGGCACGCCCTACGTGTTGACCCAACGTCTCAAGCTCAACGCCAATCTGACCATCGAACCCGGCATGGTCATCAAGGTGCAGAACAATGCCATCGAGGACGTCGCTGTTACTGGCAGTAATCAGTTCCAGGCCAATGGCACCCCGGAGAAGCCGGTCCTGTTCACCGCCTTGACCGACGACGACATGGGCATCCTGGCCCCGTTTTACAACAACGGCTCGGCCGACACCAACAACGACGGTCCGGGCACGCCTCAGCCGGGCGACTGGGGCGGACTCACCGTCCGCCACGGCAACATCGACTACGGCATCATCCGCTATGGCGGCGGTGAAGTGCCCGACGACACCGGCTTTTTCCGCGATCAGGTCGCACTTGCCATTCAGAGCTTGGACCTGCGGCCTTTTGGCCCGCTCCAGACATTCCGGCTCTCCAACACCGAGATCACCCGCAACCGCGGTATCAACACTCCAATAGGCGCGTTGCCCACGGTGGACATCTACGGCAACGGGTTGATCACCGTCATCGACAACTGGATCCACGACAACCAGGGAGCGGCGATCCGCGGCCACTCTTCTACCTACGGAACGATTTATCACCCACTGGGCGGCTATGGCATTCACTACCGCCGCAACCGGCTGGAACGAAACGCCATCAATGGCGTATTCACCACGACCATTGGCGGAACCGGCTACCTGGATGACACCGACATCACCCATGTGATAGGCGACATCGTGGTCGGCGCCGGGGATGTTCGGCAAATCCAAAGCCGACGCGAAGCGATTCCTTATGTGGACATCACCAACCCGTCCTCGGGTGACGCGCGGGATTATCTGCGGCGCTTCCAGGGCCAAGGCCTTGGCAACGCCGGCTTCACCAACTTCATTGCCCAGCTCCAGGGTCAGGGGATCAACCAGGGACCGTTCACCGCCTTCCCCGGTGACAATGGCCTGTTCTTCCGATTCATCAACTTTGAGACCACATCCCGAGGCGTGGCCGTCCCCGGCGTCGCTCCCCCGTCGCCCGGCAATCTCCGCGGCGACGAATGGCGCGACTTTGGCGTGAACTTCACCGCCAACACCGTCGGCGGCCTGTTCCCCCTCAAGACGCTCAACGTCGGGGCCGGTGCCATCTCCGCTACCAATATCATCACGACGGCCGACACCAGCACCGACGACTCCAGCATGACCCTGACCTTCCCGAACATGGTCTCGGCGGTCGGTTTCTGGGTCGTGAACAATCCGAACTCGTCGGCGGCGGAAACCATCGAGTTTTACGGTGATCAAGGTCAACTGCTTGAAACCATCCCGCTTCCTTCCACCTCTGGCGGCCCGGTGTTCGTCGGCCGCATCAGTAAGGCACCTATCCACCGCATCGTCATCCGCGAGAATGCCAGTGACGGCGACCTCATGGGCCTCGACAACCTCTACTTCGTCGATGCCAGTGAAAGCCTGGTCGTCAAGATGGTCATTGATCCGATTCAGAATTTGACTGGAACCATTCAGGCCGGAGGTTTTGACGGCATCGACGTGGACCCAGACACAGGGCAACTCCAGGTGGGCGGCACGCTCCGGGTTCTCGGCCAGCCCGATGCCCCCGTGATTCTGACGGTACCGGAGGACGACACGGCCGGGGCTGGGCCGGTCGGCGCCGTGGTCTTCGACGTGACCGGCGACGGCAACGCTTCCAATCCTTCGGCCGGGGGGTGGACTGGCATCCGCATCGAGCCGGGTGCCAATACAGCGACCGTCGAATATGTGGCTCAACGCGGCGACGGAACCATCGTCCGGAGGCACAGCGATCGCAATCCGTACACCATCGGCGACGAGACCGACCTCAATCCCGCTCTCAGCTCGATTCCTGACACCTTAACCCGGCGGCTCGATGGCGTCAGCCCGCCGCTTCAGAACGTCCAAGATGGCACGCTCATCGAACATGCCCACATCCGCTACGCCACCGTGGGCATCGACTCGATCAATTACCCGGCAGGAAAGCTGGTCATCGAAGGACAAGAGGTCGAAACCAACGACAATGAGGCCAGCGCGAACATCGTGCTGCCATATTACCTTACCGACCACATGGCGACACGCTACGGAGCGCGTTCGTTCCGGCTGGATGACAACAACTACGACCTCGACTTCTTCCGGCTGATCAATACCCGCGATTTGGCGACGGGGAACCCCAACACCACGGATCCCATTCCGATCCACGTGGACATCGACCGTACCGGCGTCATACCCAATCCTCCGCGCCAATACAACATTTTTGTCTTCAACGCGTTCAATCAATTGGTCTACCTCAACGGTCCGAACTTCGGCAATCCGACCAACTTTCTCGGACCGATCCTGGAAATGCCCGGCGATGTCACAGCGGACTTTGCCAATGATCCGCTGGCGGACTGGGACGCGGAGTATGTGGTCATTACTCCAGTTGGGGTGGTCCCGCGGGTTCTCGTCCCCGACACCATCGGCGGGCGACTTGCCCAGGGCCAAACGTTTGTCCGTGAAGAAATCCCTGGGGGTGAAGGCTTCCTCGTCAGATTCGCCGATCAGAACGGGTTTATCGACACGCCGGAATTCAGTGACTTCATGTCCCTGCCGGGCGGAAGCTACTTCGGTAACGAAGGCTACGAAGTGGAGTTTCGCTTGCCGTTACGGAATTCGGCGAACACGGACGTTCACTTTGGCCAAGCGGCTGACGCCATCCGGCTGACGGGGGATCCGGTCACGATCATCGAGAATGGCGTGCCGGTGCAGTACTTCCCGACCGGGGGCATGGTGTATCGCAACAATCTTATCACCAACAGCGCGACGGCCGGTATTCGGCTCCGCGACCACACCGTAGACATTCCTTTCGTGGGACAGACACTCGTCACGCAGTCGGGCCGCTACTTCTATCCAAATCGGGACGTAGATACCGGCACGGGGTCGCAGCGGACCAATCCGAATAATTACCTGCCCGGGGCGAACGTGTACAACAACGTCATCGCCAACAATGCCGGGCACGGTATTCAGCTGGTGGAAAACAATCCGCTGAATCCAGCCATCCCCGCGGCAACAGGTTATCACCAGATCATCAACAACACGATTCACAACAACGCTGGCAACGGCATCGACCTTATCACCAAGGGCGGACCCAACGTCCTCAACAACATCATTACCAAGAACAACATCGGCGTCCGGGTCCAGGACCTCGGGTACCCTGGCGCTACCACGGTGGTCAACTATAACCTCTTCCACCAGAACTCGGTCAACATCCAGGGCCCGACCAACGGGGCCAATAACCTGCTGAACCTGGATCCGCTCTATGTGGATCCGGATCGGCTCGACCTGCGGGTGTATGCCCGGCCGAGTGCCTCGGGCACGTCTCCTGCGGTGGATGCGGCGTTGTCGAACTTGGCCGACCGGCTGTTCGCCATGCGCCACCCGGACGTACCGACGCGCGCACCCAACGACGACTTCCGCAATCGTCGCCGCAATGACAACCCGGTGCGTTCCAACACCGGCGCCGGTCAGTTCCCCTTCTACGACATCGGAGCCTATGAAACCAACGAAGAGCCATTGCGGGTGCTGTCGCTCAGTCTGTTCACGGCCAATGGGATCGTGCCCGGTCCGGTGTCCGGCTTTACCGTGCAGTTTGCCGGTCGGGTCGATCCGACGACGGTGAACAGCCAGACGGTGCGCGTGCGTTTGGGCACGGTCAATCAACCGATCGGGACTATCAGCAACAGCTACGATCCGGTGCGGGACATCCACACCTTTACGTTCACGTTCACCAATCCGCTGGGGGCGGGCAACTACACGATCTTGATGGACGGAACTTCCACAAGTGCCACGGATCCTGCGATCCGAGACATTGCGGGACAGTTGCTCGACGGGGAGTTCCCGCCGCCGGCAACGGCCCCGAACTTCTCGTTCCCTTCGGGCAACAATGTGCCGGGCGGCGACTTCAACTACGCCTTCACGGTGGTGGTCTCGAGCATTGGCGACTTGGTGTGGAACGACGTCAACGGCGACGGCATCAAGCAGGCCGCGGAGCCGGGACTGAGCAATGTCACCGTGCAACTTCGGACACCAGGGCCGGACGGCATACCGGGCACAGCCGACGACGTGCTGATCGCCTCGACAGTGACGAACGCCAGCGGCAATTACGGGTTCACCAACCTGACGCCGGGCATCTACATCGTGGATGTGCTCAACAGCACGTTGCCGCCCAACTTCGCCAACACCAACCCGCCGCGACCCAAGATCGTCAACCTCGGCGTGGGCGAAGCGCGGATGGATGTGGACTTCGGCTTCCGCCTCGATCTCCAAAACGCCAGTATCGGCGATCTGGTGTGGAACGACCTCAACGGCGACGGCATCCGCCAGCCGGGCGAGCCGGGTATCGGCGGGGTCAGGATTGACCTGGTGGGTTCCGGCCCGGACCTGACTCTTGGAACAGCCGACGACGTTACCTTCCCGCCGCAATTCACCAATGCCGTCGGGGCCTACAACTTCATCAACCTGCCGGCCTGGACCTATCGCGTGACGGTGGACATTACCTCGCCGCCCTTGGCTGGGTTTGGTCTGACCACGGGCAACAACCCACTGGTTGTCACGCTTAATCCGGGACAGGCCTTCACCGCCGCGGACTTCGGCTTTGTGCTCAAGAATTCGAGCATCGGCGATCTGGTGTGGGACGACCTCAATGGCAATGGCGTTTTCGATAGTGGCGAACCAGGCATCCCGTCGGTCACCGTGTTCATTGATCTGAACAATAATGGCACCCTGGACACCGGGGAACCGGCGGCGACGACGGATGCCACCGGCAACTACACCATCCCTAGCCTGGCTCCTGGCACCTACAGGGTGAGGGTGGACTTCAGCACGCTGCCCCCCGGCTATGTGCCGACCACCACCCATCCGCTCACGGTGAACCTGGGACCGAACGACAACCGGACCGACGTGGACTTTGGCTTCCGCCTCGATCCGCAGAATGCCCAGCTGGGCGGGTTGGTCTTCTCGGACGTGTTTGGCAACGGCGTGTTTGACGGCCCCGATACGGGCCTGACCGGCATCAACATTCTGCTGACTTGGGCGGGCTTGGACGGCATTTTCGGAACGGCCGACGATCAGAACTTCGGACCGTACACGACGGGTGCTGGCGGCTCTTGGACCAGCCCGGCTAGCCTGCCTTCGGGCACGTACCGGGTGCTGGTGCAGAATCCGCCGGCGGGTCATGTGCAGACGACGCCGGGCGGCAATCCGCAAACGGTCACGCTGGGCATCAGTCAGGTCAAGACGGATGTGGACTTCGGCTTCCAGCAGCGTCAGGCCAGCATCGGCGACCGGGTGTGGCACGACTTGGATCTCGACGGCAACCAAGACCCGGGCGAACCGGGCCTCAACGGCGTCTTCGTCCGCCTTCGGTATGCAGGTCCGGACGGTATTCTGGACACTTCAGACGACGTCCTCTTCGGTCCGATCACTACTTCGGGTGATGGCAACTATACATTCGCCGGACTGGGAGCAGGTCTGTATCGGGTCACGGTCGATCCCAACAGTCCGCCGCTGGCCGGCAAGGGACCGACGACTCCCAATCCGTTGCTCATCTCTCTTGCGGGCGGATCGCCAGGCGATTCGGTCACAAATGCCGACTTCGGCTGGGTGTCCGCCAATGGAGCCATCGGCGACCGAGTGTTCAATGACCTCAGTGGCGACGGCGTCCAGCAGGCGGGTGAGATCGGTATCGCCGGGGTGCGGGTATTCCTGGACCTCAACAACAACGGCATCTTCGACGTAGGCACGGACGTGGAGAGGATCACCAACGCCTTTGGTTTCTATCAATTCACCGGCCTTTTGGCCGGCACCTATCGGGTGATCGTGGACACCAGCACGCTGCCCGGAGGCACCACGCCGACGATTCCGAACCCGCCCGACGTCACCGTCACGTTGGCGACGGACGAAGTGCGGTCGAATGTGGACTTCGGCTTCTTGCTGCCTCCGGGCACGCCGGGCGGCGTGTTCTACTTGACGCTCAAGGGCGGCAACACGCTGACCAACAGCGACGGATCCCGGCTGAACGTCACGGACACGGACATCGTTCGGCTGGTGGTGGCGACGGACGGCTCGTGGACCTACAGCCTGTACTTCCGCGGCAGCGACTTCGGCCTGTCGCCCGGCACAGAGAGCATCGACGCCTTCACGTTCCTGCCGGACGGCGACATCCTGTTGTCCATCAAGGGGGCGTTCAGCGTCAAGCGAACATACACGGCCCCCAAGCAAGGCAGCGGCAGCAAGATCACGGGCAATGGTGAGGACATCCTGCGGTTCCGTCCGACCGGGGCGGACGCCAACGGTCGGATCACGGCGGGTTCCTATCTCGATGCGTCTGGCACCAGCACCGGCTTGTTCTTCCGCGGCAGCCGGTTCGGTCTGAGCGGCTCGGCGGAGAATGTGGACGCTCTGGG
Source organism: uncultured Planctomycetota bacterium (assembly GCA_937944855.1). Lineage (GTDB taxonomy): Bacteria > Planctomycetota > Planctomycetia > Gemmatales > HRBIN36 > JANWWR01. Next base: position 42,905 of record CALFAY010000013.1, on the reverse strand, counting down.
GGCCTTGGCCGATGGTCGCATCTTGATCTCGACCAAGGGCGTCGCTACGGTGCCGGGATTGGCTAACGTCCAGCCGCAGGACATCATGGCCTTTAACCCGGCCAACGGCACGTGGTCTTTGTACTTCCGAGGGTCGAATGCGTTCTTGAGCGGGTCGGCTGAGAACGTGACGGCTATTGCCTTGAGCGACCCGGCGGCGGCCTTGCCGACAGTTTATCTGTCCACGAACGGCAACTTCGCCGTGCCCGGCTTGAGTGGCCAGAGACGGGACATCTTCGGCTTCGTGCCGAGCAGTCTTGGACCAAGCACTTCGGGCACCTACCTCCCGAGCCTGACGTTGCAGGGTGGCAGCTACGGCATGATGACCACCATGGCCATCACGGGGATGTGGCTGGGTGTCGCTCCAGGTTCGTTCCCGGTCCACGCCCTGGGACACGCCACCCTGCCAGAAAGCAACGTCGGCAACCTCCGCTGGTTCGAGGCGGACGGCCAGATCAACGTCTGGATCGACTTCAGCGGCGGTCTGCTAAGCGGAGCGGACGCGGAGCGCATCCGAGACGCCTTGACCTACCTCAGCACGGTTTCGATTGCCAGTGGGGGACCTAGTCTGGTCGAAGTGACCGACGCATCGCTGGCCGACGTTCGCATCACCATGCAGCCCGGCAGTACGCTCGGCGGACCTGGCTCCGGCGTTCTCGCCACGACGCAGTTGGCCTACGACTTCCGGCCCTCGGGCACGCTGGCCAATGGCGAACCGTTCCGCCGTCTCCTCGGCCACGAATTCGGCCGGATGAGCGAGATCACCCTGGTCCACGGTTGGAACTGGTACGTCGGCGCTGATTCGTCGGGCATCGCAGCGGATCAGTACGATCTCCAGTCGGTGGTCCTGCACGAGTTGGGTCACACGCTCGGCCTGCATGACAACGCCGTGGATTCGACCTCGGCGATGTTCGAATCGCTGGCCTCGGGTCAGATTCGCCGCAGTCTGGGCAACTCTGATCTGGCCGCCGTGAGCAGTTTGTACGCCGAGGGAGCGGTTCTGGGCGGCTCTACCCCGCCTTCCGGTTCGGCGAACTTCCCTGGGTCCGAGGACGGAGACGCCCTGGTGTACACGATGGTCAACGGTCCGGCTGTTCCGGTTGCTCCGGTCTCAGGCGGCCAGGGAGTGCCGCAACGCGGAAAGGAAGCCAAGAAGCAGGCGGCCACTGCCAAGCTCCAGGACCGCCGCGATCGTGAAACTGTGGACATTCTCTTCGGCAGCGGAAATGCTGGCATTGGCCAGTCCAGCAAACTCAAGAAGGTCAAGCTGGACGAATCTTTCTGGAAAGAGCTGGTGGCATGAAGCCAAGCGAGTGAGAGTCACACACCACAGACACCCGTCGGCGAACGGCTTCGTCGGCGGGTGTTCATTTGAGGTGCGAGAAAGCTTTCTCCCGCGCTTCGTGCTGATGCGCCGTGACGGTCAGAACCACTCCTTGCGGCCTTCAAGATAAATGCGTTCGAACTCGTCGTCGCTCTTGGTCAGATAGAGGATACCCTCGACGATGCCGATGACGCTCATGACTAGCCCGCCCGCACCACATGTAAGCACAGTCACAAGCAGCATGATAATGCCCGCCGTGTTGTAACCCAGATAGAACTTGTGGATGCCCAGCCCTCCCAGCAGGATGGCCAGGATACCCGCTACGATCTTTTTGCTGTTGACCTCCGACGCCATAACGCCTCCGATGGGTTGAAGACAAGAAAGGACGCTGAATCGTAACCGATCCGGCTGCCCGGGTCCAAGAGTTTTTTGGCCGCTTTCCATCTCCCGACGAAATCGAGTTTGGCGAAGCGGAGGGTCCGGTTGACTCAAGCGGACGTAGCGACTTTGCCGATGCTTCACAAGGGCGGGATTGCGCCCGGACGAAACTTACGCACGCCGGCAAATCGGGACATCCTTGCCGGGGCCGAGGAGTCGTCAAGATGGCAAAACGAAGTAAGTTGCCGAGCACTGCTGCCTTGTGCGTCGCCTTGTGGTGGTACATCAGCGGTGGCTACGCTGCCGATCCTCAGCCCGAGAATCCGTCCACGCCTCCAAGTTCGCCGCAGACTACAACCCTGTTCAGCTTCCTTGTGGAGGCGAGCATTCAGATGCCGCCCAAAAAACCAATTTCGGAAGCCTCGACCGAACCCTGTTCCGAGTGCGTTCTCGAATCCCCCTGGAATTTCTTCTTCGAGCCAACACGGGACGCGAGTTCTCTAGCCCTCCTGGGCCGGGCCGACCAGAACAATCGGCTCAATGTTTTCGACAATCACACGCCATTGCCCAGCAACCGAGCTTGGTTCAGCATGCGCAGGCTGGAGCAATACAAGACTGGCCTGCGGCCGCCACCCGCCCCGTTTTTTCTCGACGAGAACAACATCCGGGACGCTCTGCATCGGGCCGGCCTGTCCCCGGACATCATCGCTCGTCAGCACATCACCTTGTTGCGACTGGCTGGGGAAGTGGCTCTGGACGCCGACACGAGCCTCACGGTCCAGGGCCAGTACGCCTTCATGGACAGCCAGTTAGGCACGGATTTTTTCACCAATCCTCAGGTACTCTTGAAACAGGTGGTATACACAAAACCGGGTTTCGTGCTGTCCGGAGTGCTGGGGTATCAACCGCACTTCAGCAGCGGTTTTCTGGAGTTCAACGACCGCTGCCACTCACTTACCCCGGGCATGCTGTTTCTGCTTCAAGACGAACATCATCCCCACCTCTTCTACCAGGGCGGCTTCCAGTTCCGCATCCCACTGGAGAGCAACAACGTAACGACGTTCGACTATGTCCTCAGCGTCGGCTACTGGCTGTGGCGGCATCCAAGTCTTGACGCTGTGGACGCCGATGGGACCGGCTGGGGACGTCGGCCGTGGATTCTGGGATTGGTGCCGCAGGTTGAGGTTTATGGCAAGCACGTTGTCGGCGACGCCACGATCACCGATCCCTTCGGGCTGGGACCGCTCAACGTCGGCAGTGAGACGACGCCTGCCCCCTTCAATCCCTTCGTGTACGAGGAGCCACGACACGTTTATGACGTGACCGCCGGCTTCAAGCTCCTCCTGGGCGACGCCACGGTCCTGGCCGCGGGCGTGTCAGTGCCATTTACCGGCAGCCGAGTCAGAAGCCCGGAGTACATGGTTACGTTCAGTCACGGTTTCTGATGCAATATTCTAGCATAATGGTGACCGCAGTACTTGAGGGAGGCGGATGGCCATTCCCGCACCACACCCGCTTTAGCAACGAAGGGTTGACGTGGCTCCTGTCTTCGTCGCTGCCTTGTTAATCACGACTCTGGTCGTGCTGGCAGCCTCGCTGGTTCTAGGGCAAGTTGTCTGCCGCGATCCGTGGTTTCTGTTCCGGCGCAGACCTCGCAACGTCGTCGCCTGGATTCTGACCGCGCTGGTCGGCCTGACCTATCTCGACGCCGCCTGGAACTCGACCGGACACGTGACCTGCGACTTCGCCAGCCAGTGGCTGATGGGTAGGATGTTCTTCGTCGGCCGTGCCCACGATCTTTATCTCGTGCTTCCGCAAAAAGAGGTGCTGTCCCAGGGCTATCGCGATGGCGACCTTGCGAAGATGGTTCGGGACATCCTGCAAAAAGGCCGACGTGAAATTGCGGACGACGAAGTCGAAGGCCCGCTCTATCCGCCGACACATGGTCTGGTGATGATGCCTTTCTCCATGCTGGAACCGCGAGCCGCTCATGCCGTCCTGACATTGATCTATGTGGCGCTGGTATTTCTTTGCGGATTGATGATCCGGGACATTACCCAAGGAAGGGTCCAGGCCGGGGAAGCGGCCCTGGTCTGCATGGTTTTTCCGAACTTTGCCGGGGGCATCGTCCTCGGACAGAACTCCTCGCTGACGCTGACCATCGTCACGGCTGGCTGGTGGCTGTGGTCACGACGTCAGCCCGGGCTTGCCGGCCTCGTCTGGGGACTTCTCGCGTACAAGCCGGTCTTTGCCGTAGCCCTGCTGTGGTTGCCGGCAGTGTTGCTCAGCGTCCGGTTTTTTGCGGGCATGATCGCTTCAGGAGCCGCCTTCGTGGCCGCCACGTTGCCTTTCACCGGCTTCGCTGCCTGGCTGCGGTGGTTCGAGGTCGGCCGACATGCCGCTGAGCTTTACGAGCGGGACGCCAATTGGGTCTGGATGAGCCGCGATCTGATCGGACTGCCCCGGCGGCAGCTGTGGGACTGGGAACACTTGCGACCGCACTTGGAGTTGATTACGGCTCAACGACCGTTCGATTTCGATGCCATGCAGCAGGTGCAGAACGGACCGTGGCAGACCGCCTTCGGGGTGGGGTTGTGGCTGAGCGTCATCGTCATCACCATCGGCTTCTGGTTCTTCCTGCTTCGTCAAGATTTGGTCCACAAAATCTCGAGTGAGGCTGAGGTCTTCGGTCCGCGTCCAGCGTTTCTCCTGTTCGGAGCACTGCTGACGACTTATCACTTCATGCACTACGACTTGCAACCGATGGCCCTGCCGATGTGTCTGCTTTTGGCGCATCTCGGCCGGATGAGCCGACTCGCTGGCGGCTTGTTGATCGCGGTCAACGTCGGGCTGGTCTATTGCCACATGGACCTGAGCCTGGGGCACGGCAGCGTGCGGATTCCGTTTGAAACTCTCCTTCTGCTGGGAGTCTGGCTTTGGTCAGGCGGGCTGGCCTTGCAGGAGGCAGTGTTGGCCGAACCGCGATCCGCACCTGCCCGAGGCGAAGAGGCGAGCGCGCTGACCGAAGGCGCCCTACCAGCAAAAAGGTCGGCAGAATCGGGAACTTTTTCGGGTTGTAGCACGTCTGAGCGGATAAACGGCCAAAGCGATTGACGGGGCCGGAACAGGAAGGTATAAGTATTTCCTTGGAATGAAAACTCACCCAGCGCAGGAGTGCCTGCCATTGAGAACTCCCACAGACTGATTCAAAAAGGAATCGGTCTGATCTCACCTAAAGATCGCCTACCCGCCGCCGAGCGAACAAAGCGGCCCTGGTTGCAGCAACCGACACGACGCATGGCGTGATCGAAAAACTTCTGACTAACCGAAGGCAGCCGTTGTCGCGGCCTGTGAAGGAGTTCGACAATGCAGCGACCGACCAAGATCACCGGAACCTGGCACGATGATCCAGCCCACTTTCGCCGACCGACGCGAAGGGCATTCCTGTATGTCGGCTTCGTGGGAGGTCTGGGTCTGACCCTGGAAAACTTCTTCCGCTTGCAGGCCCGGGCCGAGCAAAAGTTTTACGAGAGCAAGGAAGGCAAAGCCAAATCGGTGATTCAGATTTTCCTGCCCGGCGGCATCGCTCATCAGGAGTCGTTCGATCCCAAGCCCTATGCTCCGGTCGAGTACCGCGGAGAGATGGGGAGCATCCCGACCAAGCTGCCCGGCGTCTTTTTCAACGAGAAGCTGGTGCAGACGGCCCAGATCGCGGACAAGATCACGGTCGTCCGTTCAATGACGCACGGGGAGGCGGCCCATGAGCGGGGCACGCACAACATGTTCACCGGCTATCGGCCCAGCCCGGCCATCGAGTATCCGAGCATGGGCAGCGTGGTCAGCCACGAGTTCGGCCCGCGCAACAACCTGCCGCCTTACGTCTGCATCCCGAACATGCCCACGAACTACGCCGGCACCGGCTATCTGAGTTCGTCTTACGCTCCGTTCAGCCTCGGAGCTGACCCGGCCAACGGCAACTTCAAGGTGCAGGACCTCAACTTGCCGGGCGGCGTGGACGACAAGCGCTTCACTACCCGCCGGACCATGCTCGAAGCCGTCAATGAGCACTTCGCCAAGAAGGAGAAGTCGGACAATGTGGCGGCGATGGACACGTTCTACGAACGGGCCTACAGCCTCATCAGCTCGCAGAAGGCCCGGGAAGCATTCGACATCAACGCCGAACCGGCCGCTTTGCGGGACGAGTACGGCCGCAACGCCGCCGGGCAGCGGATGCTTCTGGCGCGTCGGCTGGTCGAAGCCGGCGTCCGGTTCGTGTCGCTGACCTACGGTGGCTGGGACATGCACACCAGCATCAAGGCCGGCATGAGCGGCCAGTTGCCCGCGTTCGACCAGGCCTTCGCCGCCCTCATCCGCGACCTCGACCGCCGTGGCCTGCTCGACTCCACGCTGGTTATGGTCACGTCGGAATTTGGCCGCACACCCAAGATCAACGGCACCGCGGGCCGTGATCACTGGCCGAAGGTCTTCAGCATTGTGCTGGCGGGCGGCGGCATCAAGAAGGGACACATCTTCGGTTCCTCCGACGCCACTGCTTCCGAGCCGCAGGACGATCCGCTCACCGTCGAGGACTGGGCCACCACCGTGTACCACCTGCTCGGCATCAATGCCGACAAGGAACTGATGGCCCCAGGCAATCGGCCCATCGAGATCGTGGACGGGGGCAAGGTGCGGCACGAACTGCTTGCGTAAGCAGACACCACTGGGCTGTCCGACTCGGGAGCTGTTCGGAGCTTTCTCCGAACAGCTCCGCTGCCTGAGGAGAAGACTGCATGACCTGGACTGCTCGCATCGGATTGTCGTCTTGGCCGACCCGACTCGTCGGTTTCGTATTGCTGACCTTGGTCGCCCCGATGACGCTGCGAGCTGCTTCGCCGCAACTCAACATCATTCTGCCTCGGGGCGTGCAACGGGGAACCGAGGCCGTTCTCACGTTCCAGGGCGCACGGCTCAGCGACGCCCAGGAAGTGATGGCCTACTATCCGGGCATTGCGGTCACGAACTTGGAAGTGGTCAACGACACTCAAGTGAAAGCGACGGTGCGAATCGCCGGCGATTGCCGACTCGGCGAACACGCCTTCCGCATCCGCACCGCCAGCGGCATCTCGGAGATGCAGACGCTCTACGTCGGCCCTTTTCCCTTGGTAGAGGAGAAAGAGCCGAATAACGACTTCGCCGCCCCGCAGAAGATTGACCTCAACACCACTGTTGAGGGCATCGCCGAGAATGAGGACGTGGATTACTACGCTGTGGAAGCCAAGAAAGGGCAGCGGCTCTCCGTCGAAGTCGAGGCCATGCGGTTGGGCACGACGGTGTTCGATCCTTTCGTAGCGATCCTGGACTCCCGGCGCTTCGAGCTGGCCACTTCCGACGACGCCCCGCTTCTGGCCCAGGATTGCACCGCCTCAGTGATCGTGCCCGAGGACGGCACTTATATCATCCAGGTGCGGGAAACGTCGTATGCCGGCAATGGCAATTGCCGGTATCGGTTGCACGTCGGCACGTTCCCGCGTCCGACCGGCATCTTCCCTGCCGGCGGCAAGAAGGGCGAGGAAGTCGAGGTGACGTTCCTCGGCGATCCCAGCGGCGAGATCAAACGCAAAGTCAAACTGCCGGACGCGGAGCCGAACGACCGGGGCGTCGGGGCCTTCGGTCTCTTCGCCGAGGACGAAGGCGGCGTGTCTCCTTCGCCCAACCTGTTCCGCCTCAGCGACGTGAGCAACGTGCTCGAAGTGGAACCCAACGACACTCACGAGCAGGCTACGAAGGGTGAGCTGCCTCTGGCTTTTAACGGCGTGATTTCCAAACCCGGAGACGTGGACTACTTCCGGTTCACCGCGAAAAAGGGGCAGACTTTCGACATCCGTTGCCACGCCAGAAGCCTGCGGTCTGCACTTGATCCCGTGATGGCCCTGTACCATTTCGGCGGCGGAGCCATCGCCAGCAACGACGACTCCGGCGGACCGGACAGCTATTTCCGCGTCACCTTCCCCGACGACAAGGAGTACGTCATCGCCGTCTGGGATCATCTCGGCAGCGGCGGACCGAACTATCACTACCGCATCGAGTTCACTCCAGTGACGCCGCGGGTCAGTGTGACCATTCCCAAGGTGGACATCTTCGGCTATTCGCAGGAACGGCAAACGATTCCCGTGCCGCGAGGTAACCGCTATGCGTGCTTGATGGTCGCGTCACGGGGCGACTTCGGCGGCCCGTTGACCCTCAGCAGCGACGACCTGCCGCCCGGCATCACCATGCACACCGACACTATCGCCGCCAACGTGGACCGTGTTCCGGTGGTTTTCGAGACCGCCGCGGACGCGCCGCTGTACGGCAAACTGAGCCACTTCCAGGTCCGCCATGCTGATCCGAACACGAACATAGCCGGCGGCTTTCTCCAGAGTGTGATCCTGGTCGGGGTCGGCAACGTCGGCGTGTTCTGGAAGCATGACGTGGACCGAGCCGCCGTCGCCGTCACGCAAGAGGTGCCGTTCAAAATCCACATCATCGAGCCGAAAGCGCCCCTGGTCCAGAATGGCTCGATGAACCTGAAGGTGGTGGCTGAGCGTGTCGGCGATTTCAAGGCCCCGATCACAGTGCAGATGCTCTTCAATCCGCCCGGCGTCGGCTCAGCGGCGAACGTGACAATCCCCGAAGGCCAGAACGAGGTGGACTACCCGATCAACGCCAACGGCGGAGCCGCGGTCGGCAAGTGGAAGATCGCCGTCATTGCGCAGGCCAACCTGCCCACGGGACCGGTCTGGGTGTCGTCGCAATTGGCCACGTTGGAAGTCGCTCAGCCCTTCCTTCAACTGGCCATCGACCGCTCTGCCGTCGAGCAGGGCCAAAGCACCGAAATGCTGTGCAAAGTCACACCCGTGACGCCGTTCGAAGGTGCGGCCAAAGTGAAGCTGATCGGCCTGCCCCACCTGGTGACGGCCCCTGAGGTCGAGATTACTAAAGACACGCAACAGTTCACCTTCAAGATCAGTACGGACAAGGCCAGCCCGGTCGGCAACTACCAGAACCTGTTCTGCCAGGTCCTGGTGCCGGTAAATGGCGAGTTGGTGCTGCACAACCTGGGCAACTCGGCGCTGCGGATCGACCCACCGCCCCCGCCCAAGCCGATGACCGCGGCCGCCCCTCCGCCTCCGCAGCCGCAACCGATGGCCCAGGCTCCGGCCGCTCCACCGCCCAAGCCGCTCAGCCGCCTGGAAAAACTTCGGCTCGAACAGGCCGAGCGGGAGAAAGCGGCTAAGCAGAAAACCACGGAACCGGCCCCAGAGAACAAGCCTGCTGAGACGAAGTGAACCGAATCCATTAAGCGGCTTACGCCGCCCGCGTACAGGAATGACGAGGTTGACCATGCGACATGCTGCTCTGCTGGCTCTGAGTCTGACCTTGGCGAGCACCTTGGCCGCCGACGCGGCCAACGTCGTCCGCATCGAAGTCTTCCCGCCCGACGTACACCTGACCACCAAACGGGACCGACAATCGCTGGTAGTTCAGGCTTTCCTTGACAACGGCTTGACACAAGACGTCACGACGGAAGCCAGGCTGACCCTGGGTAATGCCAACCTGGTCCGACTCGAAGGATCGGTTCTGCATCCGACAACCGATGGCGCTACGGAACTGACGGTCGAGTACGGCGGGCACAAGGTAGTTGTGCCGGTCACGGTCAAGGACGCGGCGGTCGATCCGCCGATCAGCTTCAAGCTCGACGTCATGCCGGTCTTCTCGAAGGCGGGCTGCAATACGGGTTCGTGTCACGGTGCGGCACGGGGCAAGGACGGCTTCCGGCTGTCCTTGTTCGGGTTCGATCCGGAAGGCGACTACCATCGCCTGACACGCGAAATCAACGGCCGACGGATCAACCTGGCGCTCGTTCACGAGAGTCTGATTCTCGACAAGGGGGCGGGGCGAGTTCCCCACACCGGCGGCACCCGCTTCGACGACAAGAGCGAACTTTACCAGACCATCGTCCGATGGCTGGAGGCTGGCGCGCCGATGGACCCGGCCGAGATCGCCCGGCCCATCGGCATCGAAATCTATCCCCGCAACGCCGTGCTCGATGGCAAGGGCACGACGCAGCGGCTAACGGTTCGGGCCAAATACTCCGACGGCAGGGATCGCGACGTGACCGGCTTGGCCTACTTTATGACCTCTAACGAGCAGAGCGCCGCGGTGTCCCAGGAAGGGATCGTTACGGCCGGCGATCGCGGCGAGGCGTTCATCATGGCCCGCTTCGACGCCTTTACGGTCGGCTCGCCATTCATCGTGCTTCCCAAGGGGCTTCAGTTCGAGTTCCCCCAGGTCCCGGAAAACAATTACATCGACACCCTGGTCAATGCCAAGTTGATGAAACTGCGGATCATTCCCTCGCCGCTGTGCTCCGACGAGGTCTTCCTGCGACGGGCCTATCTCGACATCTGCGGCCTGCTGCCGACGCGGGAAGAGTACGAACGGTTCATGAGCAGCACGGACCCGAACAAGCGGGAAAAGCTAGTGGACGAACTGCTGGGCCGAAAGGAGTTCGTCGAAATCTGGGTCATGAAATGGGCCGAGCTGCTCCAGATCCGCACCTCGCAGCAGGTCAGCTACAAGGCCATGCTCCTGTATTACAACTGGCTTCAGGACAAGATCGCCCGCAACGTGCCGATGGATGAGATGGTCCAGGAGCTTCTGGCCTGCAAGGGCGGCACGTTCCGCAACCCGGCCACGAACTACTACCAGCAGGAGCGGGACATCCTGAAGATCGCCGAGAATGTGGCCCAAGTCTTCATGGGCATGCGGATTCAGTGCGCGCAATGCCATAATCACCCGTTCGACCGCTGGACCATGGATGACTACTACGGCTTCGCGGCGTTCTTCTCGCAGATCGGCCGCAAGAATGGCGATGATCCGCGGGAAACCATCGTATTCAACAGCGGCGGAGGTGAGGTGCGCCACCTGGTCGGCAACCGCGTCATGAAGCCCAAGTTTCTTGGCGGAGAGACGCCGGACGTGACCGGCAAGGATCGCCGGGAAGTTCTGGCCAGATGGCTCGCTTCGCCGGAGAACCCGTACTTCGCGACCAATCTGGCCAACATCGTGTGGGCACACTTCTTCGGCCGCGGCATCGTCGAGCCGGTGGACGACGTCCGGGTCAGCAATCCGCCGTCCAATCCCGAACTTTTGGCGGAACTGGGCAAGCGATTCACGGAGTACAAGTACGATTTCAAGAAGCTGGTGCGGGACATCTGCACCTCGCGGACCTATCAGCTTTCCACCGAGACGAATGAAACCAATGCGGAAGACCTGACGAACTTTTCCCACGCCTATGTGCGTCGGATCCGTGCCGAGGTCCTGCTGGACTGCATCACGCAGGGCACTGAGACCAAGAACAAGTTCCGCGGATTGCCCCTCGGAGCGCGTGCCGTCCAGATCGCTGACGGCGCGGCTTCGACCTACTTCCTGACCACTTTCGGCCGCGCCACCCGAGAGACGGTCTGCTCCTGCGAAGTCAAGATGGAACCGACGCTTTCCCAGTCGTTGCATCTGTTGAACGGCGACACTGTGAATCGCAAGGTGCAGGAGGGGAACGTCGTGGGCCGGATGCTGGCCGAGAAGAAGATGCCGTCCGAGATCATCGAAGAGCTTTACGTCCGCACCCTGACCCGCAAACCGACCAACGAGGAACTGGTCAAACTCTCCGCATTGGTGGCCGAGCAGCCGGACCAAAAGCAGGCCCTGGAAGATGTCTTCTGGGCGCTGCTGAACTCCCGGGAGTTCATGTTCAACCACTGACGAAGTGACCGGCGGGCCTACGGGGACGTGCGAGTGGGAGGGAGAATTCCATGCGAAGCGGCATGAATCGTCCGATTCGCCTCATGCTTTTCGTCGTCGCAGCTGGTCTTGTCTTCGGCTCCCCGTCGGACGCCGAAGAAGCCAAGGCCAAGAAAATCACCTACGACGAGCATCTGGTTCCGATCCTTCGGGACAAGTGTTTTACCTGTCACAACCCAGACAAGAAAAGCGGAGGTCTGGTCCTGACGACTTACACGTCGCTCATGGAAGGGGGAAGCTCGGGCAAGATCGTATCGCCCGGCGATCCCGACGCTAGTTCGCTTTACTTGACTGTAGCTCGCAAGCAAGAGCCGTTCATGCCGCCCAAGGGCGACAAGCTGGCCGATGACTCATTGGAATTGATTCGCAAATGGATCGCTGAGGGCTGCCTGGAAAACGCGGGCAGCAAGGCAGTCGTCGTCAACAAGCCGAAGTTTGACATCAGTCTGTCATCGGCTGCGGTGGGTAAGCCCGAAGGTCCGCCGCCGATGCCTGGCAAGCTGCCCCTCGATCCCGTGGTGCGCACGCCGCGGGCCAATGCGGTGGTGGCCTTGGCAGCGAGTCCCTGGGCGCCGCTGGTGGCCGTCGGCGGGCAGAAGCAGGTTCTGCTTTACCACAGCGAGACGCTGGAACTGCTCGGTGTTCTGCCCTTCCCCGAAGGCCATCCGCAGGTGCTTAGGTTTAGCCGCAACGGCAGCCTGCTCTTGGCCGGAGGAGGTTACGGGGGCAAATCGGGCAAGGTTGTGGTCTGGAGTGTCGTCACGGGTGAACGGATCTTCCAGGTCGGCGATGAGTACGACACCGTATTGGCCGCCGACATCAGTTCTGACCAGACCCAGATTGCCCTGGGTGGACCGAGCAAGGTGGTTCGCGTCTATTCGACCAAGGACGGCTCGTTGCTTTATGAGATGAAGAAGCACACGGACTGGATCTACAGCATCGAGTTCAGTCCGGACAGCGTCTTGCTGGCGACTGCGGACCGCAACGGTGGCGTGGCGGTGTGGGAAACCAGCACTGGGCGGGAATACGTCGTCCTGCGGGGACATAGTGCCGCCGTCAACGAACTGAGCTGGCGACCCGATTCGAACGTGCTCGCCACGGCCAGCGAGGACGGCACTATTCGCCTGTGGGAAATGGAAAACGGCAATCAGATCAAGAGTTGGAACGCTCACGGCGGCGGGGTTCAGTCAGTCCGTTTCGGCCATGACAGCCGCCTGGTTTCCAACGGACGGGATCGCATCGTCAAGATTTGGGACCAGAACGGCGCTCAGCAGCGGGCTTTCGAAGCCTTTGCCGATGTCGGACTCCGCAGTGTCTTCGCTCACGACGGCGGGCGGGTCATCGCCTCTGACTGGACGGGAGCCGTCCGCGTGTACAACTCGGCCGATGGCAAACTGATCGGCACTCTGGATGCGAATCCGCCGACCGTGGCGGAGCGGATCGAAAAGTCCCGGCAGTCTTTTGAGCTTGCCAAGGCCAAAGCGGACCAAGCCCAGTCTGCTTACGCCGCTGCGTCCGAGGCCCTGCAAAAAGCCCAAGCGGAATTGGCGTCGGCCCAGAAAGCCGTAACCGATCTCCAAGCTGCTGCCAAGACCGCCGCCGATGCGGTTCCCCCCGCCAAGATGAAATTAGACCAGGTCAACGCGACGCTATCAGCGGCCCAAGCAGCGTTGCCAGTCAAGGACGCCGTGGCGAAACTGTTGGCAGAGTCGGCGGCGAAGGCCAAGGAAGCATCGGCGAAGATGCCTGACTCCAAGGATCTGGCTGACTTCGCGGCTGCCGCCCAAGCGCAGGCAGCGAAGGCCGCGGAGGCCCTGACCGCTGCTCAGAAAGCGGTCTCTGATCTGCAAGGCCAAGCCAAAGCCGCTGCCGATGGTTACGCCGCTGCTCAGGCCGCGGCTGCCAAAGCCTCGGAAGAGGCGGCACAGGCTCCCAAAGTCGTCGAAGCCAAACAGGCCGCGGTCAAGGCAGCCGAGCAACAGGCGAATGCCGCTAAAGCCGCCCTGGATCAGGCGGTAGCTGTCATGACTGCCGCCAAGGCAGAATTGGACAAATGGACCGCTGCCGCCTCGCCGACACCGCAGGCCTCAGTATCCAGCGGCAAGTGATCCCTTCCACGGCGCAGTTCGATTCGGTCAGGGGATGCCGACGATCTTGTGAATCTGGAGCGAGAGCCGCCAGCGCGGATGTTCCAGACAATAGCGGACGGCCTTTTGCATGTTCTCCGCCAATTGCGGCCCTGCCAGCGGTTGCAGGAAAAAGTGCTGGAACGGCAAATGCTCGTACAGTTCCGGCTCAGCACCCTCCTGAGGGTAAACCAGCTTTAATTCGTGGCCGTGTCTCTGAACCAACGGCACTCCAGCCTTGGGCGAAACCGTCAGCCAGTCGATTCCCTCTGGGGCGGCGATGGTGCCGTTGGTTTCGACGGCCACCTCGAAACCCCGGCGATGCAAGGCTGCCACCAGGGGCGGATCCACCTGCAAGAGCGGTTCCCCGCCGGTGCAGAACATAAAACGCTTGCCGCCGGTGGAGCCGGGCCACAAAGCGGCCACGGCATCGGCCAGGGATTCAGGATCGGGGAACACGCCGCCGCCCGGACCATCGGTGCCGACGAAGTCCGTGTCGCAAAACTTGCACAAAGCATTGGCCCGGTTCTTTTCCAACCCGGACCACAAATTGCAGCCGGCGAAGCGGACCAGGACCGCAGGTCGGCCGCTGTTGGCACCTTCGCCCTGCAAGGTCCAGATCATTTCCTTGACGCTGTACGATTTGCCCATCGGCCCGTCGGGAGTCGCTTCCGAATAAGGGTTGCTCATCCCCTATTCTATCGCTGCCCGGGACCGCGATAGGTTGCGCACGAGGAGTCGGATTCCCACAGGCTGACTTCGACCACCGGAAAGCCCTGGACCTTGGCGTAGTCGTAGATCAGTCGGGCGATATTCTCCGCCGTAGGATTCCTGTCCATGAGGTAGAACGGCTCTCCCATCGCTTGCAGATAGGGGATCACGGGATCCTCCCGATGCAGCAGCATCTTGTGGTCGAGGGTCGCGTCCACCCAGGTCTGGATCACTTCCTTAATGCGGGTGAAGTCCATGACCATGCCCAGGTCGTCCAGCTTCTCGGCTTCGAGGGTGATGAGGGCCCGCCCATTGTGACCGTGCAGGAAGCGGCACTTGCCGTCGTAGTTCAGCAAGCGATGACCGTAGCAGAAATGCACTTCCTTGCTGACACGATACATTGCCGGTTCTCCCTTCATGCGTAGCGGGTCGGGTCGGGAACGCCGGCGGCGGCGAAGGCCCGCTGCCGCTCCGCGCACTTGTTGCATCGCCCGCAGTGAAGCCCGTCTTGGGGCTGAATGCAAGAGAAGGTCCATTCCAACGGCAAGGCGGTTCCGCGGCGTATCACTTCCGGTTTGTCCAGCATCCGGAACGGGGTCACGATGCGAACCTCGCCGCTGATGCCCCGATTGACCGCGTTTTGGAAACTCTCGAAAAAAGCTGGTGTGGCGTCGGGAAAAGGATTCCCTTTGAGAATGCCCAGTGCCAGCGTACCGGCCTGGTGCATTCGACACCACAGCATGGCCTTGAGGAGCAGCAACAGATTGCGTCCCGGAAGATATACTGCGGCATCCTCGGAATTCGCATCGGGAACCCCGTGCCCGGTCAGGCTCCAGTGCGCGCCGTACAGGTCGGCTACCGGCATATCCAGAACAACCAACTCGCCCAGGCTGGAGGTTGGGCAAAGTCGCAGAAAATGGCGAAGATGGGCCAATTCCGCTGCCTCCCAGGCCAGTCCGGAACGTGTGTAGAGCGGATGGACACGGCCGAATTGTCCGGCCAGTTCGGCCAGGAGTACGGCGCTGTCCAGACCGCCGCTGACCAGAACCGCGCATACCCCGTTCGGCGATCGGTCGTGGGGAATCATTACTGCCCTGCCTTCCCCTCAAGCCACTGGGCGGAACTCGGCAGTTTCTGCCCTTTGAGAGAATCAGGAAAAAGTTCCCATCCAGGGCGATTCCAAGGACAAGATCGGGTCCAAAATCGGTGAATCCCCCTTATTCCTGGTCCTCCTGCCTGTATAATAGGGAAGCCTTGGGGTTTGCAGCCCTATTGGCGATTCCCCTTGCCTGAACCAGGAGTAGCGCCGAGTTGAGCGGCGCTTGGTTTATCGTTACCCGTGCGGAGGGACGAATGGCACTGAAAATGCGACTGCGAGCCGGTGAGAACATCGAACAAGCGGTCCGCCGCTTCAAGAAGCTGCTGGAACGCAGCGGGATTCCCAAGGAACTGCGGAAGCACGAATATTACGAGAAACCCAGCGAGGCCCGCCGTCGCGCCAAGCTCCGAAAGCTCAAGGCTGCTCGACGCAAGCAGGCCGCCAATGGCCGGTGACAGCCGGCGGAACGAGTCGCAGAGTGACCCACGCCAGTGCCCGTGATCTGTTGAACCGCACGCATTTGTTCCCCGGTCCGTACACCATCAAGGCCATCGGCTTGACCAGCGATGATTTCGTGGGCCGGGTGGTGCAAGCAGCCCAAGCTGTCCTGCAACGCGCGGCAGCCGTCCGCTTTTCCGTGCGGTCCACTCCTAATGGTCTGCACGTCGCTGTCACGCTCGACCTCCAGGTCGTCGATGCCGACGAGGTCCTTCGAGTCTATCGGGCCTTGCAAGTTGTCCAAGGACTGCGCGTGCTGCTGTAGGGCGAGAACCGGCACATGGCCCAACGCGAATACACTCCTTATCAGCTTCAAATCATCCAGCGCTACTATCGCAACCAGCCGACCCTGCTTCGGCAGCGGCTGGCCGAGCTGGTCGGAGAGTTGTTCCTCGCCGGTGAGAACAAGAAACCGCGCTTGTGGAAGCGCGCGGCCGAGATTCTTCGGGCCTTGCAGGTGCCGGAATCCCGCATCACCCACCTGCTCCAGCGTCAGGATCCGCAACTGCTGGCCGGGCTGATCAAGGAACTCGAATCCGCGGACCTGAGCAAGCGACGACCCGAGAGGCCGAAGTAACCTGCCTGGAGATCATGGAACCCCGCAGCGAGGACAAAGCGATCGAGAAAGGCGACTCAGGAAGCCCCGCTTCGCCGCCTGAGTCCGGCACCTCGCCTCCTGTGCCCACCCCGGAAGAAATCGTTCGAGTTTACGGGCCGAAAGTGTATAATTTGGCAAGACGTATCCTGGGTAGCGAGACCGACGCCGAGGATGTCACCCAGGATGTTCTTTTGAAAGTGATCGAATCGCTGCACCAGTTTCGCGGCGAAGCGGCCCTGGGAACGTGGCTGCACCGCATCACGGTCAACGCCGCCCTGGCTTATCGCAAGAAACGGGCAAGACAGGAGGAAACGGAATCCACAGCACACAAGGAACCGCTGGAAGAGTTTCCTGAGCAAAGCGGTCATGGGAAGCGTCCCAGCCTCGGTGCCGGCAGACCGGAAGGCGATGTGCTCTCTCACGAGGCCCAGCAACTGATCGAAAAAGCCATCGCCGAGTTGCCGGAGAACTATCGAGTGGTTTACGTTTTGGCCGACGTGGAAGGGTTGTCTAACGCGGAAATCGCCGACATCCTGGAGTTGAACATCCCCGCGGTCAAAAGCCGATTACATCGTGCCCGACTCATGATGCGACAAAAGTTGCAGCCCTATTTCGAGGAGTTGAATCCATGATCACCTGTCAAGATGTCAACGAGTGGCTTCTGGACTACTTGTCCGGCGAATTGAGCCAGGAGTCCAGAAACGCAGTGGATCAACACCTCAGTGCCTGCCCGACGTGCGTGGCCTTCGTTCATTCGTACTCGATGACCATCTCGCTGAGCCGAAGACTGGCCGTGCAACCCACCCCGCCGGAGTTGATCGAACGGATCCAGGTACGTTTCGCTCGCGCCAACCGTCTGTGAGCGAACAGGGTCTACTCGACCAGAAATCCCTTGCAGAGGATTTCCCGTCTTGCCGGAGAAGCGGCATGACTTTTCTGGCCGATCTCCTTGAATCCGAGTTCATCTACGACATTGCGACCTCGGCCCCGGGGCCTTCCGGGAAGCTCCCCTTCACGCCGGAACTTCTGCTCCACTCGCCCAGCGGAAATCTGTTCGCCTGGAGTCAGAACGTCGGCATGGGCTGGGACTCCAGCGAACTTCTGGGACCCGAGTTCGTGATCCTCAGCACCCAGGGGGGCATTCAAGAACCAGACGGACGGCCTCTCGCTCTGGGCTATCACACCGGGCATTGGGAAGTTGGTTTGCTCATGCGGGCTGCCGCGGAGGCCTTCCGAGCCGAGGGTGCCATTCCCTTCGCCGGCTGCGTCACCGATCCTTGCGACGGCCGGACCCAGGGCACCACCGGCATGTTCGACAGCCTTCCGTACCGCAACGATGCCGCCATCGTGCTGCGGCGGCTGATCCGCTCCCTGCCCACGGCCAAGGGGGTGCTCGGCATTGCCACCTGCGACAAGGGCTTGCCCGCGATGATGATGGCCCTGGCAGGCAGCAGCCGCTTGCCGGTCGTGTTGGTTCCCGGAGGCGTGACCTTGCCTCCTGCGCAGGGCGAGGACGCGGGCAAGGTCCAGACCATCGGTGCCCGTTTCGCTCACGGCGAAATCACGCTTGAGGAGGCGGCGGAACTCGGCTGCCGGGCCTGCGCCACGCCGGGCGGAGGCTGTCAGTTCCTCGGCACGGCAGCGACTTCGCAGGTCGTCGGCGAGGCTCTCGGGCTGACGTTGCCGCACGCTGCCCTGGCACCGTCGGGGCAACCAATTTGGCTGGATATGGCTCGTCGCTCCGCTCGTGCTCTGCTCAGGCTGCATGAACGCAAACTGGCCGGCCGTGCGATCCTGACTCTGCAGGCCATCCGCAACGCCATGACGGTTCATGCCGCCTTCGGCGGTTCGACGAATCTATTACTGCACATACCGGCCATCGCCCACGCTGCCGGTCTGCCCCGACCCACGGTGGAGGAGTGGGTCGAAGTCAATCGCAGGACGCCGCGGCTGGTGGACGCCTTGCCCAATGGTCCGGTCGGCCATCCGACCATCCGGGTCTTCCTGGCCGGGGGAGTGCCCGAGGTCATGCTGCACCTGCGCGAACTGGGATTGCTCGACGAATCCTGCCTGACCGTGACCGGCGAACCCCTGGGCAAAGTTCTCGACTGCTGGCAAACCAGCGAACGCCGCAAACGAGTGCGGGAACGCCTGTTTGAGGCGGACGGTGTTAATCCGGACGACGTGATCATGCCCCCGGCCCGTGCCCGGCAGCGCGGATTGACCAGCACGGTGACGTTTCCCCGCGGCAATCTGGCCCCGCACGGCTCGGTCATCAAGAGCACGGCCATTGATGCGAGTGTGGTGGATGCCGATGGCGTGTATCGCAAGATCGGTCCGGCCCGGGTCTTTACCACCGAACGGGCTGCCGTGGCGGCCATCAAAAGCCGAGGTCCGGATCGCGTCCGGCCCGGCTCCGTGATCGTTCTGATCTGCCGTGGTCCCCTCGGTGCCGGCATGGAAGAGGTGTATCAAGTTACCAGCGCCTTGCGGCATCTGAGCTTCGGCAAACACATCGCCGTCGTCACCGACGCCCGGTTCTCCGGAGTCTCGACCGGAGCCTGCATCGGGCACGTCGCCCCGGAAGCCCTGGCCGGGGGACCGATCGGCAAGGTCCTGGACGGCGACCTGATCCAAATCATCATCGACCGAAACCGCCTTGAAGGCAGCGTCGATCTGGTGGGACACGGCGACAAAGTCTTTGGGACCGAGGAGGGAACGCGCGTGCTGGCGGAGCGGGCCCCGAGGCCTGATCTGGCCCCCGATCCTGATCTGCCCAACGACACGCGCCTGTGGGCCTTGCTCCAGCAGGCCAGCGGCGGGATCTGGGGCGGCTGCGTGTACGATCTGAACCTGCTGGCAGAGCGGCTTGGCATTTCTCGTCCTTGACCTGACCCGGCCTGTTTTCCCCCGGCTTCCCGGGTGCCCGATTGACCGCGTGGGACCAGTCGCTTACGCTGTTCCACGTCGCCGAACTGGCAGCCGGATTGGGAGAAACCGCCATGCGACGTTACGCAACTGCGTTTGCGGCCGTGTCGTTTTTTGTCGGCCTGGCCTTGGCCGTCGAAGACATCACTCGCGTTCTACGTCCCCCTGCCGAACTCGATGACATCCGAATCAAGAAGCCATTCCACGTTGACAATCCGTACCCTTTCGAGCCACGCTTCCCGGACCGCCTGGCCTGGGAACGGCGTGCGGAGGAGCTTCGGACGCAGGTGCTCGTCGCCAACGGCCTGTGGCCCATGCCCCCCAGGACACCGCTGAACCCGGTCATTCACGGCAAGATCGACCGCGACGGGTACACCGTTGAAAAGGTCTACTTTGCCAGTCTTCCGGGGCATTACGTGACGGGAAACCTTTATCGGCCCAAGGGAATGCCCGGGAAGCGGCCAGGGGTGTTGTGCCCTCATGGACACTGGGCCAACGGCCGACTCTTCGAACGCAGCGAGGCAGAGGCTAAAAAGGAAATCGAATTTGGCGCGGAATCGACCCTGGAAGGGGCACGTTATCCCCTCCAGGCTCGATGCGCGATGCTGGCTCGCATGGGTTGCGTCGTTTTCATGTACGACATGGTCGGCTATGCCGACAGCACAAAAATCCCGCATACGCAGGGATTTTCTGACGCCGAGGCCGATCTGCGTCTCCAGAGCTTCATGGGCTTGCAGACCTGGAACAGCATCCGAGCGCTGGACTTTCTGACCAGCCTTGAGGACGTGGACGCTCAGCGGATCGGCGTCACCGGAGCCAGCGGGGGTGGAACGCAGACGTTCATCCTGTGTGCCGTCGATCCTCGGCCCGCCGTGTCCTTTCCCGCCGTCATGGTTTCGACGGCCATGCAGGGCGGCTGCATCTGCGAGAATTGCTCCCTGCTTCGCATCGGCACCAACAACATTGAACTGGCCGCTCTCTTCGCTCCCAAACCCCAGGCGATGACCGGGGCCGACGATTGGACGAAGGACATCGAACGCAAGGGGCTGCCAGAGTTAAAACACATCTATGGGCTGTACGGGGCTGCGGATCGGGTGGAAGCGAAATACCTCCCATTCCCGCACAACTACAACCAGCCATCCCGAGAGATGATGTACAACTGGTTCAATCGCCATCTCAACCTGGGTTTTTCAGAGCCGGTGCGCGAACAGCCGTTCGTTCCGGTTCCACCCAAAGATCTTCGCGTGTTTGACGCGGAACACCCCGTTCCCGCCGATGCGGCCGATGCCCCGACTCTACGACAGTACATGACCCGGACCTCGGAAGCCCAATTAAGGGATCTGGCTAAACAACCGACGGAATACCGCCGAATTGTCGGTGCCGCATTGCGGGCGATGGTCGTGGATCACCTTCCGGAGCAGGAGAAGGTGAAAAGCGTGTCGGAACGCGAAATCGTCGGGGACGGATTCAAGGTGCGACAGGTACTCCTGACGCGAGAGGGCACGCAGGAGTATCTGCCGGCTTTGGCAGTCATACCGGAGAACTGGCAGGGCGGCGTGGTGGTCGTAACCGACGCGAAGGGCAAAGGGATGTTGTTCGAGGAATCGGGACGTCCCGGGCGGCTTCTTCGGCGTCTGCTTGATGCCCGAAAGGCCGTGGTCGCTCCCGACGTGTATCTCACCGGCGAGTTCTTTGCCCCTGGCCAGGAGCCGAAACTGCCGCCGCTCGAGCAGAAGTACCACCGCAATGTGCCTTTCGCAGGCTACACCTACGGCTACAATCGCACAGTGCTGGCCAATCGTGTCCGAGATGCGCTGACGACCCTGGCTTTTGCTCGCCGGTTAAACGGCGAGAAGCCTGTTGACATGTTGGCTTCCGGAGACGCAGCCGTGTGGGCGTTATTGGCTCGCATCCTGGCCGGCGAGGGAGTCAGCCGGGCGGTCCTGGATTTGAACGGCTTCGACTTCGATCAGGTGAAACGGCCCGACGACGCCATGATGCTGCCAGGCGCGCTCAAGTACGGAGGGATTCACGGATTCTTACCGCTGTGTCTGAATCGGAACACGATCGTTTACGGGATTCCTCAGGGCGAGCCGAGATCAGAGTCGAAGGCGATCCTTCATCGGGAATCAGGAACGCTGGAGCAGATGGCAGGGGAAGTCATCAGGCCATGATTCCCCCGCTTTGCGGAGAACGTGCAATCCCTATTGGCTCGGTTTGTCTTCAGGTTGACCGGAGGGATGCTCTGGCTCGGGCGGCTGTTCCCCTGCTTCTCCTTTGTTCGGTCCAGGGCCGGTGAATGACAGACCGGTGTCACCCTTGCTTTTGCGGACTCCAGAGATGATGTCTGAACCCTGCGTGAGCGGATTGATTTCCGTGAAGATAGACGATTCGCCGGTGGACAAACGATTGGCTTCACGCAGAATGCCCGACTGGCTGATGCCCGAAGTTCCCGGAGTACGACGGCCGAAATCGTCCTCGTCGAAGATCGACTCGCTTTGCTGCTGACCCGGTTTGGCCGCGCTGGCCTGACCTTCACCTTCGAACATGCGGTCGAGATCTTCGGGAGAGAGGGCTTCCTGGGCCATTTCACCGGGTCCGGCCAGCATCGTGGACTTGCCGCCTTCGGGTGCTCCATGAAGTTGAGTCTCTCGACCGTAGGGCTGGACAGCGACGTGGGCCGTCGGCTCCCCCGCCGCTTCGCTGACGATCTGCTCCTCGACCGCTTCGGTGACGACGCCGGCTTCCTCCCCACCGGTTCCGCCGATGCCGGTATAGGATTCCTCCATGACATCGGTAGCCTTCAGGAACTCCTCGACCGCGGCCGTGCCGGAGTACGACAAGGCAAAAACACCAAAGCACAGCGGCAGAACCGATGTCAGGATCAGGACGATGCCGGACAGGATCGGCGTCGGTCCCAGCGGATGCGGATCCTCGCCTTGCAGAATCAACACGAAGATGCCGACGAGCAGGGCAGCCCCGCCGACCAGTCCCACCAGCAGAGCCATCTGCAAGGTCCGCAGGCCGAAACGGCTGCGCGAGGCCACCCGCCAGGTGACAAACAGGCCGAACACCACGATGAACCCGGCGACCGACAGCAGCAGCATCCAGCCCAGATTGGCCAGGTCGGCTTTCGGCACATCCGGAAACAAGCTGCCCGATGCGTTCAGGGCCATCGGCCACAGCGCTGCCAGGGCCAGGATGCCGCTGGCGATGCTCAGCCACAGCGCCGTCAGGGTGCTTGTCACCTCCGGCGGAAGACGTTGCGGCGAGGGGATGACAGCGGGGAACGTCGTCTCGGCAGTGCTCATCGTCGCTGGCCTCGGATGCTGGCGTTGTTCGCTTGGCAATCGTTCCTTCCATTAACCCCTACAGCGGCTTGCTCTGTCAAGGAAACTTGCCCGATCCCGCCACGTTCGTCGGACCCGCAGTTTCCCGCCAAACGGCTCCTTCGATACAACCCGCCTGGGTCGGGTGCAGATCGGCCAGCTCACGATAGGGCCGCGAAGGGAGGAAACAGCCGGGCCTTGGCGACATCATCCAGCGGTGCGCCGTATTCGCAGGCCTCGAACATCTCCAGATACCGGACACGCGGCCCGATACGGTCCCGATAGCGGTCGGCTCGGCGCTCGAGTCGGTCCAGCACCTGTCGGGCCAGCCACGCCTTGCGTTCTTCCTCTTCGGCAGGCACCTGGTCGAGGATGCCCCGATTGAACGGAAGCCATTCGTAGAACTGCGACGCATGGCAATGCAGCATGTCCACGATCTGATGCACCACTTCGTCCACGGCCACGAAAACGGATGGTTCAAACGGGCAGGGCTTGCGGAAGTCGTCGGGCAGGTAGGCGATGACCGGATCGCGGGGCAGATGGGGCACGTCTGCCACCAGGGCCGGGACTGTGACCATGTACGCGGCGTCCTGCACTAATTGGCTGACCGCCCGATGGTCAGGATGATAATCCCAGGGCCGATGCGTCAGCACCAGGTCCGGGCGAAACTCCCGAAGGAGCCGGATCATTCTCCAGCGGTTTTCCAAAGTCGGTTGGAGCTGACCATCCGGCAGGTCGTGAATCTCGGAGGTAGCCCCGATGACGGCGGCGGCCGCCTCGGCTTCAGCTTTTCGACGCGCAGCCAATTCCGGTCCTCGCAGGCGGAAATGCCCAGCATCGCCGTTGGTAAAGCTCACCATCTTGACCAGATGACCGGCTTGGCGGTACAGTGCAGCCAAGCCTCCGGAGTAAAACTCGGCATCGTCCGGGTGTGCTCCAACAATCAACAACCGCAACGGTTCGGCAGTCATGGCTCGCGACTTCTCCCCCGCCTCCTCCCGTCGATCTGGACAGATCGCGGAATTGTAGAGCAATGGCCGCAACCCTCGCAAGGAGTCTCAGCGTGATTCAGCGACCCTGGTTGGCACTGACGACTTTGATCTTCGCCTCAGTTTGGACCGTGCCGGGATCGGCCCAGTCGGCTTCGCCGAGAAATGCAACCAATCAGGCAACTCTGTATCCAGTCGGCCTTGCCCGCGTGGATGCGACGCCCAGCTACCCAGTGCGGCTCAGCGGCTTCGGCTTTCGCCGTACCGAATCCGAAGGGGTCACGCAGAGGATCTGGGTCAAGGCACTCGCTATCGGCACCGACGAGGACGGACCCTGCGTCGTGTTCGCTGTGGACAACCTTTTCGTGCCGCTTTGGATGACCGAGGAATTGGCCCGGCGTTTGGCCGGGAAGGCCGGAATCCAACGGGATCGGCTCGCGGTGACGGCGACGCATGCCCACACCGCTCCGGTGCTCAAGGGCACGGTGCCGACGCTTTTCGGCATGCCGATTCCACCGGATCAACAGGAACGCATCGACCGCTATTCCGCAGAACTGCTCGACAAGATGGAACAAGCGGCATTAACCGCTCTGGCGGCTCGCCGCCCAGCGAAGCTGTTGTGGGGCATTGGCAAGGTCGGCTTCGCCGCCAATCGTCGTATCCAGGGCGGACCTGTCGATCACGATTTGCCCATCCTCGTGGTTCGCTCTCCCGATGACAATGCCCTGCGCGGTATCTGGGTCAATTACGCTTGCCACTGCGTGACCCTGTCAAACAACAAGATTTCCGGCGACTGGGCCGGCTACGCTCAGCAGGCCATCGAAGACGACCATCCTGGTGTGATTGCGATGGTTTCCATCGGCTGCGGTGCGGATGCCAATCCGAACTCCGGCGTCACCGGCGACAAAGTCGAGATCGCCGCCCGGCAGGGACGCGAAATCGCCGACGAGGTCAAACGCTTGCTGGGGGGATTTCTCACGCCGCTGTCCGGCAAGCTGCGGGTCGCTCGCAAAGTCTTCGAACTGCCGCTCGCCGATCCGCCGACCAAGGCAGAACTCGAAGAACGGGCCAAACGCCAGGACCACACCGGATACCATGCCCGCTATCAACTCGAAAAGCTGAGTCGCGGCGAAGCGTTGCCCAAAGCGATTCCCTACTCGGTCCAGTTGTGGGCCTTCGGCGACCAGCTGGCCTGCGTGTTTCTTCCCGGTGAAGTGGTTGTGGATTATGCCCTGCGATTGAAAAAGGAGTTGGACGGCACCCGGCTATGGATCAACGCCTACAGCAACGATTGCCCGTGTTACATTCCTTCCGAACGCATTCTGAAGGAAGGCGGCTACGAAGGCGGTGGAGCGATGATCTATTACGGTCTGCCGAGCCGTCTTAAATCCGGATTGGAGCAGCCCATCATTGATGCCGTCAAGGAGGCGGCTGGACCTGAGTTTCTGCCCCGATTCGACGGTAACAAGACCCAAGGCACACGCCCGCTGGCACCGCAGCAATCCGCACGGACGCTGACCACGCACCCCGATCTTCGCGTCGAATTAGCCGCCGCCGAGCCGTTCGTACACAGCCCTGTGGCCATCGACTGGGGACCGGACGGTCGGCTCTATGTCGCCGAGATGACCGACTACCCCGAAGGCCTCGACGGCGCCTTTCGCCCCGGCGGAAGAGTCCGGGTCCTCTTCGACGACGATGGCGACGGCCGCTACGACCGGGCGAAAGTCTTCGCCGAAGACATCCCATTCCCCACCGGCGTCCTGGCTTATCGTGAGGGCGTGCTGGTCTGTGCCGCTCCGGACATCCTCTACCTCGCTGATCCTGACGGAGACGGACAGGCCGACGTGCGTTTGAAACTCTACAGCGGCTTCGGCACGGAGAACTATCAGGCCCGGGTCAATAGCCTGGAATACGGTCTGGACGGCTGGATCTACGGCTCGTGCGGCATGTACGGCGGAACGATCAACGGCACCTCGCTGGACGGCATGCACCGTCGGACGGTGGCTCTGGGCGACCGCGACTTCCGCATCCGGCCCGAGCCCGGCGAATTGGAGCCAGCCAGCGGCCGCACCCAGCAGGGCCGGGTTCGCGACGACTGGGGCCACTGGTTCGGCTGCGACAACAGCACGCTTCTTGTCCACTACCCTCTCGACGATCATTATCTGCGTCGCAATCCGCATGTGAAAACCCGCTCGCATCGGGTCTATGTACCGGGGTACGAGAGGTCGTATCGGCTCTTCCCGGCGATCTCGCAGCAGCAGTTGTTTGCCTTGTCCGGACCGGCCAGGACCGTCACGGCTGCCTGTGGCCTGGGCATCTACCGCGATGACCTCCTGGGTCCGCGGTATCAGGGCAATGCCTTCGTCTGCGAGCCGGTCAATCATCTGGTCCATCGAGAGGTTCTCAGTCCCCGGGACAGCACGTTCAGCAGTCGCCGAGCGGAAGAGGAAAGCCAGACCGAGTTTCTCGCCTCCACGGATCCCTGGTTCCGTCCCGTGCAGGTGCGAACCGGACCCGATGGGGCTTTGTGGGTCGTGGACATGTATCGTTTCCTCATCGAACATCCTCGCTGGATTCCACCCGCCGATCTCGCGCACCTCGACGCACGAGCCGGGAGCACGTTCGGACGCCTCTACCGAATCGTGCCCCGGGACGGTAAGCCACGGCCTGTGCCGAAATTGGACCGGTTGTCGGCGACCGAACTGGCCCACGCTCTTGACGCGCCTAACGGCTGGCAGCGGGACATGGCCGCGCATCGGCTGACGCTGCTTCCGTCCGAATCCGTTCGCCCCGTGCAGCCCGTCCTGGCCCGGCTGGTCCGAGAAAGTCGCAGACCGGAAAGCCGCGTAGCGGCCTTGTGTGCTCTGGACCAGTGCCGGCTTCTGGATCCCGCGGACATTCGTCATGCCCTGAGCGATCCGCATCCCGAGGTACGTCGCCATGCGGTTCGCCTGGCCCCCGCTTACCTGCGTTCAGCCAACGAACTCCAGACACTGACCCAGCGGATTTCCGATCCCGATCCGAAAGTTCGTCTTCAACTGGCCTGCACTTTGGGAGAGGTTCCCGGGTCCACGGCGGCTGAAGATCTGGTGAAGTTGATCTGCCAGCCGCACGACGACATCTTTGCCGACGCCTGGCTGAGCAGTCTGCATCGTGAAAACTGCGCGGCCGTTTTGAAGGCCCTTGTCCACAGGCTCCGAGCCGATGCTCAGGTGTCGGCCCTCCGCACCGTTCTCATCGGTACGACGGCGACGGTACTGCGAACACAGTCCGAGAGCGTAGTCCATTTGCTCCTGGCAGAATCGCTCCGTCCCGTGGGCGGACCAGCGGATTTTGCTTCATGGCAATGGGAGATTCTGGCGGGAACTCTGGAAACGACGGCTTCCCAGCCCCACAAACAGCCGTGGAAACAGGGCGATGAGCTTCACCGACTCATTTGCGCGATGGTGGATCAGGCCCGCGCTCGTGCTGCTGATACGTCAATCGCTGAGCAAGAACGCTTAAGGTTCCTGCGATTTGTGGGCTGCAGCGAAGTTGATCGGCAAAAGGATCTGGAACTGCTCGCAGGCTTACTTGGCCCTGATCAGTCGCCGAGTCTTCAGCAGACGGCCTTGCGGGTTCTGAGCCGCATCGCCGATGACCGTGTGGCCGACATCGTCCTCGCCGACTGGTCCAGCCGAACGCCGGCAGTCAACGGACCGATTCTCGATCTGCTTCTCAGCCGGCCGAAATGGACGGAGAAGTTGACGTCCGCTTTGGCTTCGGGCAAGGTTCCGGTCAACGATCTCGACGCCACGCGCCGTCAAGTCTTGCTCGATCATCCCGAGGCCGAAGTGCGTTCGACCGCTACTCGACTTTTCAGCGGCCCCACTTCGGCGGATCGCGCCCGGGTACTCAGCGAATATCGCTTGGCTTTGTTGCAGCGAGGGAATTCCCCAACCGGCAAGGATTTGTTCGCCAGACACTGCGCCGGTTGCCATCGTCTGGAGAACGTCGGTCATGGTGTCGGACCTGATCTGTTCGCCGTCGCCTCCAAACCGCCGGAGTATCTGCTTCAGGAGATTCTCGATCCCAATCGCAACGTGGACAGCCGGTACACGATCTATCGCGTGCTTCTGCGAGACGGCCGTATCGTGTCCGGTCTGTTAGCAGGCGAAAATGCCACTACCTTGACGCTGCGCGGCCAGGAAGGTCGGGAGGAATCTGTTCTTCGTTCGGAAATCGAACAAATGCAGGGCACGGGTCGGTCCCTGATGCCGGAAGGCTTTGAAAAGGAACTGTCGCCGCAGGCGATGTCGGACCTCCTGGCCTACCTCGTCAGCGCTGTTCCCGCGCCCGCCAAGCAGGCGACCGATCAAAATGCGAATCACGGTAGCGATGCCGATCCGAAAACCATCGCCGCTCAATTGCTCAACGATTCCCTTCCCTCCGCCACACGACAGGGCCTGGCCGCCCGGCACTGGAACCGGGCCGCTGAAATCATTGCCGCCATGACGGCTGATCTCGGAGAGGACGCCAAGGAAGAATATCGCCGCATCCCGTGGATCTGGCGCGTCGCGGTCCAGGCTGGGAGGAAGAACGATGACCGCGTCTTGATTCGGCTCTTTGAAGTGGCGTTACCGGAAAAAGACGCCCGGCTCCGCGACTGGCAGGCGGTCGTGCTCGGCGGCGGCATCGTCCACGGGATCAGTCTCGAAGGCCTGTGGCCCAAGGACAGGATCGGCGAACTGCTGCAAAACCGTGAGGATCTAACCGCACGATGGCAACGGGCCTTGGACCAGGCATCAGCGATGGCCGACGACGAGAAGATTCCGACCGGCACCCGCTACGACGCGCTGCGGATGATTGCGATGGAGACGTGGGATCGCCGCGGCAAACAGTTGCTCAAGTATCTGCAAAAAGGCATCCATGAGGAACTGCAAAGTGGAGCGGTCAGCGGCCTTGCCGACATGCAGTCGCCCGAAGTCGCCGAGCCGCTCGCCCAGGCCCTCGGTCATCTGCCCCAGGACAATCGCCGTCTTGCTCTGGATGCCCTGCTGCGCTCGCCAGACCGCATCAAGGTCCTGCTCGACTATTTGGAAAAGGGCAAAGCCGAGAAGACCTGGCTGAGCAACGAGCAGATCCGCAAGCTGAAACAGATCCAAGACGATATGCTGAAGCGACGGGTGGAACAGCTGTTCGGCTCGTGATCGGCCTTAAGGAGCGATTTCTTTGCCTTGCAGGACTTCGATGGTACCGTTTCGGGCGACGGCGTATTTGAAGTCCGTTCGGGCTGTGCAAGCGGCCCCGACCTGACCCTGCCCGTTAAGTGCGATGAAAGCGACCCGGGTAGGATGCACGCCCCGCCGCGCCGCCGTGGCGTTGACCTTGCGGACCGCTATTTCGCAGGCTTCCTGCGGCGACCGGCCGGCCCGCATCGCCTCCACGATGGTCAGACTGCCGCCGATGCGGATGATCTCCTCACCGACGCCGGTTCCGCCGGCCGCGCCTGCCGAATTGTCCACATACAGGCCGTGGCCGATGAGGGGCGAATCGCCGACTCGACCCGGCAGCTTGTGAGCCAGGCCCGACGTCGTGCAGACGCCGCCAAGGTTTCCTTTCCTGTCCAAGCAAAGCACCGTAACGGTGTCGTGACTGAAATAGTCGTCTTCGGGAGGTGCCGGCTGCACGTTCTCCCGCCGGGCACGCCCCGGTTTGCTCTTTTCCCACTGCTCCAGGCTCTTGGGAGTCAGCAAGTTTTCCAGCGGAAAGCCCTGTTGGAGGGCGAAGAGCTTCGCTCCTTCGCCGACGAGCAGAATGTGCGGCGTCTTCTCCATGACCCGTCGGGCCAAGGCTGCAACGTGGCGGATGTTCTCGACCCCCGCCACTGCACCGCAGTTGAGCGTCTGCCCGTCCATGACGCAGGCATCCAGCGACACCGTACCGATGCTGTTGGGCAAACCAGCATACCCGACGGAATTGACGTTCGGATCGTCTTCGACCGCCTGCGCTCCGGCCAAGGCCGCGTCCAGAGCCGATTCACCCTTTCGCAGCATTTCATCGGCCACGGTCACGGCTGTCCTGCCGAATACCCAGGTGGCAAGGGCAACAGGCTCCGCCATGCGAACCGCTCCTTGTTCTCGCTCACCAGCGCCCGGGACGCTTACTCTTACCGCTCGCTGGCCTCATCAAGTATGCTTAACGCCTTGAACGGCGTGCCTTCGACATATTCCAGAAAAGCCCCGCCGCCGGTGGAAACATGGGTCATTTTCTCGTCGAGGCCAAAGGCTTCCACCGCCTCTGCCGTCTCTCCGCCTCCGACGACGGTCACGGCGGACGAACGGGCCATCGCCTCGGCCATCGCCCGGGTCCCTCTGCTGAACGGCTCGTCCTCGAATTTGCCCATCGGCCCGTTCCAGACCACCATGCCCGCCTGACCGACCGCGGCAGCGTACTGCTCGATGGTCTTCGGTCCGATGTCCACGCCGATCCACCCATCGGGAATCGGTCCCTCGACGACGCGAGTTGTGGCGGAAGCGTCTAGACGATCCGCGATCAAATGGTCCATCGGCAGCGTGATCTTGCCTTGGCCCAGGTTCAAAAGCTCCCTGGCGACGTCGAGCTTGTCGGCTTCCACCCGCGAATTGCCGATATTATGTCCCAGTGCCCGCAGGAACGTGTAGGTCATCGCCCCGCCGATCAGCACGCGGTCCACGCGTTCCAATAATCTCTTGATGAACCCGATCTTGTCGGACACCTTGGCCCCGCCGAGCACACCGACGAACGGCCGAGCGGGCGACGTCAGCAGCCGCTCCAGAATCTCCAACTCCTTCGCCACCAGAAATCCGACGACCCGCGGCTTGCCGGTCATGAGCTTGGGCACGGCGTACATGGACGCATCGGTGCGGTGACAGGTGCCGAAGGCATCGTTGACATAGACATCGCCGAGCTTGGCCAACTCCGCCGCAAATGCCTCGTCTCCTTTCTGCTCTCCCGGATGGAAGCGCAGATTCTCCAACAAAATGACCGCACCGGGCTGAGCGGCATGCACGGCGGCAACGACATCGGGACCGACAACTTGATCAAGCTTTTTCACCGGCTTTGCCAGCAATTTGGAGAGTCGCTGCCCGACGCGGTCCATGCGATAGATCGCGTCCTGCTTCGGATCGCCCTTGGGCCTTCCGAGATGGCTCATACAGATCGCAATGGCCCCGGCGTCGAGAACGTAACGAATCGTCGGCAAGGCAGCGCGAATGCGTCGGTCGTTGCTGATGCTGCCGTCCTCGTTGAGCGGCACGTTGAAATCCACACGGATCAACACCCGCTTGCTGGCGAGGTCTTTCAGATCGCGCAGGCTCCTTTTGCCCATCGGCCGCTTCCTCCTTCTGCAAGCGGCGCCTCAGCGGCCGTCCCGGGAGGCCATGTAGGCGAGCAGATCGGCGCAGCGGTAGGAGTAGCCCCATTCGTTGTCGTACCAGGCAATCAGCTTGAAGAACCGGCTTGGTTGGCCGTTCTCGGGGCTGGTGCCTTGCAGGCCCATGCCGCTGCCGGCGTCGTAAATGCTTGAATGCGGATCGTGGATGAAGTCGGAGGAAACCACCTCGTCCGTGGTGTAGTCCAGAATGCCCTTGAGATAGGTTTGACTGGCGTTCTTCATGGCCTCGCAAATCGCGTTATAAGAGGTCCCTTTGACCGTCCTCACGGTGAGATCGACGACCGACACGGTGGCCGTCGGCACGCGGAAGGCCATACCCGTCAGCTTGCCCTTCACTTCGGGGATCACCAGGCCGACCGCCCTAGCCGCTCCGGTACCGGAAGGGATGATATTCATGGCTGCCGCTCGACCGCCCTTCCAGTCCTTCTTGGACGGCCCGTCCACGGTCTTCTGCGTGGCCGTGTAGCTGTGGACCGTGGTCATGAGGCCCTCTTCGACGCCAAAGCCTTCCTTGAGCAGAACATGCACCACGGGGGCGAGACAGTTCGTCGTGCAACTGGCGTTGGAGACGATGTAGTGTTTTGCCGGGTCGTACCTCTCGTGGTTCACGCCCATGACAATGGTGATGTCGTCGCCTTTGGCGGGTGCGGTGATGATGACCTTCTTAGCTCCGGCGACCAGATGTCCCCTGGCCCTTTCGGCGTCGGTGAACATTCCCGTGCTCTCGATGACGTAATCCACACCCAGTTTCTTCCAGGGCAAGGCGGCCGGACCTTCCTTCACCGCCAGGCACTGGATCTCCCGGCCGTTGACCACGATCACATCGTCCTCGGGAATCCCTTCCAACGATTTCTTGCTTGAAACGCTGCCGGGAAACCTTCCCTGGGTGGTGTCGTACTTCAGCAGGTAGGCGAGATTGTCCGCGGGAACCAGATCGTTGACGGCGACGACGTCGAACTGCTTGCCGGACGGATCTTTCTCCATCAAGGCGCGAAAGACCAGGCGTCCGATGCGGCCGAAACCATTGATGCCGACGCGAATAGGCATGGCATTCTCCTTTCTGGTCTCGATGGTGTTGCCCGAGACGATGACAAGCTCCCGACGGCCCGAACCCCAACCCATCCCGGCAGAGTCATGGCGGCAGCTATCGCAGTTTGTATGATGATCCACGCAGTTTGACAACGAATCCTAGGATCCACACGCCATGAGCAGTCCCATCCGCATCGCCGTTACTGGTGCCGCTGGACAAGTCGCCTACGCCCTGTTGCCCCAATTGGCCTCGGGGGAGGTCTTCGGTCCCGATCGCAAGGTGATCCTCCACCTCCTCGAAATCCCGCAAGCCATGCAGGCCCTGGAAGGCGTGGCGATGGAACTGGAGGATTGCAGCTTTCCGACGCTCGCCGGTCTGGTCCTGACCGACGACGCAAACGTCGCCTTCGACGGGGTCAGCTGGGCCTTACTGGTCGGCTCGTTCCCGCGTAAGGAAGGGATGGAACGCAAGGAATTGCTGGGGATCAACGGCAAGATTTTCGTCGGCCAGGGAAAGGCTCTGGCAGCCAGGGCCGCCAGCGACGTTCGCATTCTGGTCGTCGGCAACCCGTGCAACACGAACTGCCTGGTGGCCTACAACAACGGCCGCGACATCCCCGCCGAACGCTGGACAGCCATGACCCGCCTCGACCACAACCGGGCACGCAGTGCTTTGGCCAAAAAAGCCGGCGTGCCCAACGAAGCGGTCACCAACGTCACGATCTGGGGCAACCACAGCAACACGCAGTATCCCGACTTCACCAACGCCCGGATCAACGGCAAACCGGCCGTGGAGGTCATCGGCGACCGTGCCTGGCTGGAACAAACTTTCGTGCCGCTGGTGCAGACCCGCGGGGCCGCCATCATCAAGGCCAGGAAACTCAGTTCCGCCATGTCCGCCGCTCATGCCGCCCTGGATCACGTCAAAAGCTGGTTGACAGCCACGCCGCTGAATGACTGGGTCAGTGCGGGGGTGGTGTCGCAAGGCGAGTACGGCGTCCCGCCCGGTTTGGTCTTTAGCTATCCGGTGCGGAACACCGGGGACGGCACCTTCCGAGTCGTCGCGGGCTTGCAGTTGGATGCCTTCGGCAAGGAACGCTTTGCGATCACCTTGCGGGAACTCGAGGAAGAACGGGACGCCGTCCGCGACCTGCTGCCTTCTTGAGTTCCCGTCCCTTGAAACTACGTCCAGCGCACCTGCCATCCGCTTCATGATAAAGGCATGAAAGCGCCGGTCACATTTCGACACGCGCGGGGTTAGATGGTTCAGGAGGGTTGACAGGATGGGAACCAGACCCTTGTGGCAAGACAGCAGAGAATGGGGAGGTGCGTCATGCGTTGGCAGGTGCCGTGGATTGTCGGTGTGATGGTTGTCACCTGGTGTGCCGTGGCAGAAGCTCAACCGCCCCGCGAGGGGGGAGCAGGATCGGACTTTGGCCGTGCCCTGGAATCGTTGCATCAGCAGGTCCGTGAGATCGACCGGAGGCTGGAGAAGCTGAACGGGCGGCTTGAAGAGATGGCTGCACGGGACAAGGAAGCCAAGGAACGCAAAGCGAAGGATGATGCCAAGGCAAAGGACCAGGCGAAGCCCATGGGCCGTCCCGAGAACAAGGAGAAGGCCAAACCCGAGGCGAAGAAGGGCGGGCCGCCGGATCGGCGATTCGGCCCTCCTGGCTTTGGTCGTCCGGGATTCGGACCGTGGCGTCCTCCGATGCGTGACCGCTGGGGCCGGCCCGGCTTCGGTCCTCGGGGCGGAGCCATGCCGGGTCCGTGGGGTCGGATGGGCCCCTGGGGCGGCTGGCGGCAATTCGGTCCCGGCGGAGCCATGCCCGGACCGTGGGGCGGCTTTCGACCGTTCGACTTCCGACGCCCGGATCGGCCCGACGCGCGAGAAGACGCCGCTCGCCGGGCCGAGCAGATCGCAGAGCAGTTGGAGCGCCTGGCTCGGGAACTGCGGCGGCGCTGAAGAGTGCCCGCTGATTCGGGATTCTAGTTCGGCGTCGGTTTCGGCTGCCTGATTCGGAACGCATTTTGCTATGCGATCCGAGGCGGCATTCGTAAACTGACGCCGACTGTGTTTAAATCGCAGTGTTTCTGGTCCCAGAGGTCTTGAGATTCGGTTCCATGCCCCAAGGTTATCTCTGTCTCGTCCTTCACGCCCATTTGCCGTTCGTCCGTCATCCCGAGTACGACGATTTCCTCGAAGAGGACTGGTTTTACGAAGCGATCACGGAAACCTACATCCCGCTGCTTGAGATGTTCGAGGGCCTGGAGCGGGACGGAGTCGATTGGCGGCTGACCATATCGGTCACGCCGACGCTGGCGGCCATGTTCGCCGATCCGCTCTTGCAATACCGCTATATCCGCCACATCGACAACCTGATCGCCCTGGCCAACAAGGAACTCCACCGCACCCGCTGGCAGCCGGAGTTTCACGTCCTCGCCCAGATGTACCATGACCGCTTTCTGCGTTGCCGGGAAGTGTTCGTCAGCAAGTATGGCAACAACCTGATCAACGGCTTCCGGCGTTTCTTCGACACAGGCAAGCTGGAGTTAATCACCTGTGCGGCGACGCATGGATTCCTGCCGCTGATGACCATCAACTGGGACGCGGTGCGTGCCCAGATCGAGATCGGCTGTCGGGAGTTCGAGCGGCACTTCGGACGCCGTCCCCGGGGCATCTGGCTTCCCGAATGCGGTTACACTCCGGGTGTGGAGAAGCACTTGGAAGCCGCCGGGATCCGTTATTTCTTCACCGACACCCACGGCGTTCTGTTTGCCGAGCCGCGACCCCGCTTCGGCGTGTACGCTCCGATCATCTGCCCTGGAACCCAGGTCGCTGCCTGTGGCCGGGACACCGAGTCATCGAAACAGGTCTGGAGTGCCATCGAAGGCTATCCCGGCGATTACAACTATCGGGAGTTCTACCGCGACGTCGGATTCGATCTGGAATACGACTACGTTCGTCCGCACCTGCACTCGACCGGCATCCGCAGCAACCTCGGCATCAAATACTACAAGATCACCGGACGCACCGAACACAAGCTGCCCTACGTCCGCGAAGCCGCTTTGGAAAAGGCCGCCGAACATGCCGGCAATTTCATGTTCAACCGTGAGAAGCAGGCCGAGTGGCTCTACGGCGTCATGGAGGGTCGGCCGCCCTTGATCGTGGCTCCCTACGACGCCGAGTTGTTCGGCCACTGGTGGTTCGAAGGGCCGGAATGGCTCAATTTCTTGCTCCGCAAGATCTGCTACGACCAGCAAACCATCAAGACGATCACGGTGCCGGAGTATCTGGAGGCTCACCGACACATCCAGATCAGCCGCCCGTCCTTCTCCAGCTGGGGCTACAAGGGCTATTGCGAAGTCTGGCTGGAAGGTTCCAATGACTGGATTTATCGGCACCTGCACGAAGGCGCCAACCGCATGGTCGAGATGGCCCGCAAGTACCCGAACGCTGACGGCCTGCGCCGCCGGGCCTTGAACCAGATGGCCCGCGAACTGCTGTTGGCCCAATCCAGCGACTGGGCTTTCATCATGAAGACCGGCACGATGGTCGAGTACGCCGTCGAAAGGACGCGGGTGCATGTCCTCAATCTCAATCAACTGTACGACCAGATCCGCAATAACACTATCGACGAGCCGTGGCTGAGCGTCATTGAAGCCCGGCACAACATTTTCCCGGACATCGACTATCGGGTGTACGCTTGAATGCGCGTCGTGCTGCAACGAGTCCGTCGGGCTGAAGTCCGCATCGAGGGCGAAGTCGTAGGCCGCATCGGCCGCGGATTGCTGGTTCTGCTCGGCATTGCCGCGGACGACACCGTCGAAGATGCCCGCTGGCTGGCCGAGAAGATCGTCAGTCTTCGCGTCTTCAACGATGATGCGGGAAAAATGAATCGGGACTTGATCGAAGTGAAAGGGGCGGTCCTGGTCGTCAGCCAGTTTACGCTCTACGGCGACTGCCGGAAGGGCCGTCGGCCCAGTTTTGTCGCCGCTGCTCCTCCGGAGACGGCCATTCCGCTCTACGAGGCGTTCATTCAAGGCGTTCGTGCCCTGGGCGTGCCGGTCGAAACGGGACGCTTCGGGGCGATGATGGAAGTGGAACTGGTCAATGACGGTCCCGTGACCCTGATCCTGGACCGGGGCAGCGCGACCGTCTCTGATTCACCCAATCCGTAAAGAAAACGACCTGCCGCCGAGATCGGTCGGCAGGTCGCAAACGATGCTCAGAACTCTTACCGCGCCGGTTGCCGGGAACCGGACTGGAAGTCACTGGATGTTCGGCAAGCCCGGCTGGCCTCCGGGGCGATTCTGCTGACCGCCCTGGTTCGGCTGTTGTTGCTGATTGCCGCGACCCGGCTTGTTGTCGATGCTGCTGTCGGTCAGTTGCGACTCGGACAGCGTCAGCGTCTGGAAGTTCATGTAATCCCTCCAGGCTTGTTCCAAGTCGTTGAGCCGGGTCGGGTCTGCCCTGTCGGGGTTGTTCGGATCAGCGATTTCAAAGGCTCGGGCAAAAAAGGCCTCGACCACGTCGGGTGACAAATCCATGTCGCGCGGTAACTGTCCCAGGTCGCTCAGGAACTGGAGCGTCTGGGGCAGCTTTTGCCGCAGGAGGTAGTGCATCAGCGCCCACGCCTCAGCCCGCGCTTTCATGCGGAGGATTTCCCGTTCTTCGCCTTCGGCCTTCTCCGCGGCATCAAAGTTTGCATCGGTAAGGATCTTCAGAATGCTGGGCTTGTCGAACTTCACCTTCTTTTCGAAGAACGCGCCGCGCTCGAAGGTCAAAGTCGGCTCCTTTTCCTTTTCGGCTGCCAGGATCTTCTTGAACAGCCGGAGGTAGGTCCAATGGCCGGCTCCGACGCCGCTCAGCACGGTCGGATAGTCGAAGACCGAAGAGCTCTTGGGGGTCTCGAAGAAGCTGGCCAGACCGAAGCGGATGGCATAGGGCACATGGACGCGGCGCGGCAGCACGTCAGTAGCGGCCGCCAGCTGCTGCACACCTTCGAAGGTCAACGTGGCCAGTTCGCCTTCCTCCTCGGCGGCCTTGACGGCCAGGGCCAGAATCCGACCGCGGGCCAGATCCGTGGCTGACAAGGCTTCGGGTCCGGAGAGGGCCGAGTTCGGAATACGCCCCGCGAGGATGCGGTCGAGATCCAGCCCTCGTGGACTGACCGATTTCTCGAAGTCGCTGGCAACCATCTGGAACTGTTCGTACTGGCTGTCAAGCCGGTACTTGGAGACGATCGCTACGTTATCCAGCGCCGAATAGAACCCGTCATTGACCATGGGCAGCGAATCGAAGACGCGGTGCAGCATCCGGAACTTCTCCCGGTCTTCGGGCAGGATGACGATGAGTTGCCGGTCGGGCTGCTTGAGGACGCGGCCCTGGAGGGCGAACCAGTAAAAGTAGGCTGCATACAGCTTTTCCAGCCGCTTCAGCCGCCGCTCCGCCGCCCTGTCGTCCCGGCTGAGGTGGAGGATGACATAATGGGGCGAGCGGGTTTCGCGGATCTCGCTGCTGACGCCGGGCAGAGTGCGGATGAGATTGATCTGCTCGCTGGGTTCTGGCAAGTTTTTCCGCAATTCCTCGCGGACCACACGCAGGGCCTCGACCCGCGACTTGGCAGCGGCGTCGAGATTGCGGTTGCTCAGTTCGTCGATGTACTTCTCGAACTCCTTCTGCATGTCGAACTTGCCGTCCTCGGCTGCGTAGGTCCAGTGCTGGAGCATCCACTCGGCGAAGCGAAGCGGTTCGTCGTTGAACTCCTTGCGCTTATCCGCCATCAACTTGTCGATCTTGGGGAAAAACACCCGTTGCAGGGCGATTTCGCCGGGGATCGACGTGGTGGGATCAAGCGGAATGCGGGAAGCGAACTTGGTGTTAAGGAAGTAGCCGCCGGAGACGTTGTTTCGCTGATTGGGAACGAACTGCACGTCCGCTTCAACGACAGTCACAAACCAAGTTCCCTGGATCGGCTGCGATTCCTGCTGGCCTTGCTGCCCGCCGAAACCGCCCGGTCCGATGCCGCCGGGAAGCCCTGGCCCAAGCCCTGCACCTCCGGGTAAACCTGGTCCAAGCCCCGCTCCCCCGGGCAATCCTGGTCCAAGTCCCGCACCGCCTGGCAACCCGGGACCGCCGGGTCCGCCGATGCCCGCACCCGCCATGCCGAAGCCGCCTTGCGGGCCGCCCGGACCACCCGGTCCAGGACCGCTAGGACCGCCGGGATAACCCGGGCCGGGTCCGCCGATGCCTGCGCCTGCCATGCCGAAGCCGCCCCGCGGCCCGCCCGGACCGCCGGGAAATCCTGGGCCGAGGCCGGGAGCACCTGGTCCGCCGGGAAGCCCGGGAGCACCGGGGCCAAAGCCGCCGCCCGGCAGGCCGCCTCCTCCTCCCGCGGCCCCCCCCTCGCTGTTGAGATTGATTCGGATGATGATGTAGTCGGCCGAACTGATGCTTGTCGCCAGCAGCAAAGCGGCCCCGACCAATACGGCTCGTTTCATAGGGCTTGTGCCTCCGACTCCGGCCAGGAGACGTGAACGATATCCTAAGGGCAAATCTCCGATACACCTCTGTGTATTGTCATACACCGCGAAGGGAAACGCAACGGCAAATGGCTTGCCGCTGTGACTTGCAATTGTCGGAGACGCATCGAGAATATCCGGCAGCGGGGGCTTGGACTGGCGAAAGCGAAGGGAGCGCATGAGCACAGACGCAGACAAGGTCAACGCTGACGATGCGCGCCTGGCCGTGCGGCTCGGTCCGCTTGTGCTGCGTAATCCGATCCTGACGGCCTCGGGCACCTTCGGCTATGTTCGGGAAATGGCCGGGATCGTGGATCTCAGCCGACTTGGCGGCGTCGTCCCCAAGACGATCACGCTCCAGCCCCGCATCGGCAATCCTCCCCCGCGCATCGTCGAGACGCCGTCGGGCATGCTCAACTCCATCGGCCTGGACAACGACGGCTTGGATCATTTCCTGAAGGTTCATCTGCCCTTTCTCCGCACTGTGCCGACGCAGGTGATCGTCAACATCGCAGGCAAAACCGCGGAGGAGTTCGCACTTATGGCTGAGCGTCTGGCCGAGGCGAACGCTTTGGCGGGAGGGATTGCTGGGCTGGAGCTGAATCTCTCGTGCCCCAACGTCGCTGGCGGCGTCGATTTCGCCGTGGATTCCAGCCTCACCGAGGCCGTGGTGAATCGGGTGCGGAAGGTATGGCCCGGTCCGCTCCTGGCGAAGTTGACGCCAAATGTACATTCGATCCTTCCGGCGGCCCAAGCGGCAGTCGCTGCTGGGGCCGACGTCCTGTCGCTGGTCAACACGTTTCTTGGCATGGCGGTGGATTGGAGAAGACGGGTTCCTGTCCTGGGCAATGTTACTGGCGGCCTCAGCGGTCCGGCCATCAAGCCGATGGCGCTCCGGCTGGTGTATCAGGCCGCGGAAAAGCTGGCAGTGCCGATCATCGGCATCGGCGGTATCTCGACGATTGACGACGTGATGGAGTATCTCGTGGCCGGGGCGTGGGCCGTTCAGGTGGGAACCGCAAATTTTTTCAATCCGACAGTCAGTGTCAAACTGGTCGATCAACTTCCCGAAGCGCTGGACCAGCTGGGGGCCAACTCGGTCGCGGAAATCATCAATTCAATCCGACGTCCGTGACGGGCCGTTCTCCCCGGAATACATGCAGACTGGAAGAGAGGCGACACGTTCGTGTTTCCGCTCCGGAGCCTGCCGGATTTCGCCGACCGGACACGCGGCTTCCCCTCTCCCGGCCGCGTCGAGGAAACCCAGAGCAGCGAAATTAGGCGAGGCGCAGGGCGGCGTGAAATGGAACCGGCGAACGGCGTCGGCCAGGGCCTCGGGATGCGTGTACATCGGAAAATGTCCGCAGCGGTCCAGGATCAGCATGGCCGCCTGAGGCAGGGAGGTGAACAATTGATGCTGCATGCTCGGCGGAGTCAAGGGATCCCATTCGCCGCCGACGACCAGCACCGGCCGATGGATATTCGGCAAGATCGGGGAGAGGTCCAGACGATCCAGCGTGAAAGCCCAGTGAGACATGGCCCGACAGCGGGGCAAGGCGGTACGCTGGAGGAAATGCCGCAGTACTTCCGGCTCCCGCTCGCCAAAGGCCCTCCCGTGGGACCGCTTCATCACCTGCTCCCGACCGGGCAGCAACGCCAGCGAACCGGGCAGATAACGGCCCAGCCAAGCCAAGGTGCGTTCCCGTGGGCGAAGCGGACGACGCACAAACGCCCCGACCACCACGGCTCGCTGAAAACGCTCGGGGTACCGATGCAAAGCCGCCAAGGCCACGCTGGTCCCGAACGAATGGGCCACCAGCGTCACGCTCTTATGGCCGAAGCAGTCAAGGACATGCACAAGGTCCTCGACCAGGTGCTCGTGACGATAGCTCCGCAGGGAAGCCCGGTCGCCGGCACCGCGCGGCTGGTTGTAGCCGATGCACTCGAATTCCGGAGCCAGCAAGGCCATCACCTGCACGAACGACGGCCAGGTGTCGCCCAGGCCGTGAAGGAAGACCAGCGGCGGCCCCTGGCCCCAGCGGACGTATTCCGGGCTGTACCGGCGCAGGTCAAGCCGCCCCTGTTCTGCTTCCCAATGTAATCGGGCCAGGGCCTCTCGGAGTGTGATGCGTCGGCTGTTCAAGGGAGCATTCACGGTCGGGAACCCTCCGGCGGTTGCGGCTGCTCTCCGGGGCTTTTGGGCCGCAGCCCGGCAGGAGCGAACGGATCGGCGGCTCCGGGAACCTGTCCCTTCGAAGCAGCGGCTCGGCGGGTTTCGTCCAACTCCCGACGACGCAGGACGATGGTCAGTTTCAGGTCATGGAGCAGGCTGTTGTGCGGCGACCGTCCCACTCCCGAGCCAAGATTATCGTAGGCGAACCGCAGCGTCCGCTCATCATCCACTCTCCGCAACAACGACTTGAGCTTGCGATGCAGAACCGACACGGGGCAACTGTGGCTCATGCGGGCTGCCCGATTGATGCCCCGGATCAGGGCCGGGATCGCCTCCGGACCCATTGCGTCGAGTTCCTCCCGTGACTTGTGATCCCGTGACAGCCCCGTGTCATAGCGGATGAATCGTTCAATGATCGCGTCGAGCCGCTCCTCTTCCTCCGGGGTGAGCGAGCCGGGGCGGGTGGAGCGGTCGTTCGGCGAAGCCTTGCTCTGCGAGGAGCCAGGGGCAGCAGACTTCCCGGCGGACTCGTCTTGGGCGATGAGCGAGCCGCCCAACACCGCTCCGATCAGGATTGCCGAAAGCCAGCGGATCACGGGAGAATTCCCTCCACGGTCAAGTTCTCCCTGCCAATGTACCACTTCCACGGCACCCTTGGCAACAGACCGGCCTTAGAGGTCGCGGCAGTATTTCCGGCAGATTCGGCACCTCTTGACTTGCCCGGCGTAAAATGGGTCAGGTTAAATCGGACTCGTGCCATATTTGTGCTTTAGGTGTTTGTCGAATGCTCGGCGCAAGCTCCCAGGGTCTGTTAATTCGCCCGGCAAACGTGCCAATGAAAAGGCAGGTATAACGGGTTTTCCAGAAGAATGGAGTACGCCCTTGTCCGATGCCATTGTCGCCTTACTGAAGGGTCTCGCTGTCGGTGAACCTCGAGAAGCCTGCGGATTGCAGGTCTTCGGAGTGCGTTGCGCGGTGGTTCCCGAGCAGGTGTCCTACTATGTCCTGGACGAAGCCCTGGAAAAGGGATTGCTGCGCGTCGAGGAGGTCGGTTTGTCGGGCCGTGTGCCGCAATTGAAAGCGGTCAATGAAGCGGATTTGCCTGTGTTCCTGTTGGTCGGCGATCAACTGATCGGCGCCAAGCAAAACCGCATCGTCAATACCAGTATCCTTCTCAAAGCCAAATCGGCCGAAGTCATTCCCGTCAGTTGCGTCGAACAGGGACGGTGGGAGTATCGCAGCCACCACTTTTACAGCAAGGGGACGGCCGGACATTACAATCTGCGACGGGCCGTGCACGATCAAGTCCGTTTCAGTTTGTGTTTGCACCGTGGTTTTGAAGCCGATCAAATGGCCGTGTGGCGTGAAGTCAGTCGCAAATTGCACGAAGTGGGATCCAATCCCTGGTCCTCGGCCCTTGAACAGATGTATGACGATCACGGGGTCACTTTGCAAGAGCTGATCGACAAGCACCCGGTGCCTGAAGATGCCGTCGGAGCAGTGTTCGCCATCAACGGCACGATTGCAGGACTGGAGATGTTCGACAAGCCGGATACGCTGCGCAAGCTGTGGCCCAAATTGATCCGCAGTTACGGTGCCGACACCCTCCGCGCAACCAATACCAAATCTCTCTCACGGGAGGAGGTCGTCTCCTGGCTGCAAAACCATCAGGGCTTCAATTACCAGACCTCTAAACCGCCCGGACTCGGCGAGGACGTCCGTTTTTGGAACGAGCGCATGACCGGCTCGGCACTGGTCGTTGACGGACGGGTTATTCACCTGACGGTCTTCCCCGTGCGGGAAGCCTCTGGGACGCCGCCTGATTGGTTTTAATCGGTCCTGAGCCGTTGCGAAACGACAAGAAAAACCGGCCCGCGGCTTCGTGCCTCGGGCCGGTTTTGC
>CALFAY010000012.1 GCA_937944855.1 uncultured Planctomycetota bacterium | reverse complement strand
GCCGAACCGTTCCCACGCCCGATGCCGTCGGAACACATCGTCGGCCCGCAGCGGGACCGGCTCCGCAGCCCATTCGACCCTGGGCGGATGTCCGCCGATGCGATACGCCAGGCCCAACGGCGGAGCGGCCAGGTTGCATTTGCCGGGCAGGAACAAGCGTCGGCCCTGCGTGCCCGGATCGAACAGGACGTGATGCACCGCCCGGGGCAACGCGGACAAGGCCCGGCTTCCGAGGACCGAATCGTCGGCGTATTCGCTTGCGGCCTTGCGGTTGTGGGCGACGAGCAGAACGGCCAGGCTGCGTTCCTTGGCCAGCGTCGCCAGTCCGCCGAGGGCTTCCCGCATTTCGTTGTCGCGGTGCAGGTCGGTGCGGTCGGGCAGGTAGTGGGTGATCGGGTCGAGGACGATCAGCCGGACCTCGGGCAGGCCGTCCAGCGTCCGCCGGAGATTGCCGAGGTCGGCTAGGGTCCAGGTGCGAACGGTCACGGCATGAATGCGTCGCAGATCGGCATGGGCCGCTTCGCAGCGGGGCCGCAGCGTCCGGGCGGTGTCGTCCTCGGCGGCGATGAGCAGCACATCGCCGCGGGGGGCCAGTTCGTCGTCGGGCAGGAAGACGCCGGTCGAGATGCGGGCCGCCAGGTCGCAGGTGAGGAAACTTTTGCCGACGCCGGGCCGACCGCACAGAAGCGTCAGGCAGCCCAGGGGAATGCGATTGGGCCACAACCAGGCGACGGCTTCGGCCTGCACGTCGGCCAGGCAGACGGTCAGCGGGGGCGCCGCAGCCTCCTCCGTTGACACCGGGTTGACCCTGACGGTCGGCGGCCAAGGCTCGGCCGACTCGACGATGAGCCGGACGATCTCCGCGGGGCCGGGACAGTCCAGGGCCGCCGGATGCTTCTCGGCATCGGCCGCATCGAAGCCGCCCGGCAACTTCCAGCGCCGGGCTGGGTCGAACAGCTGCACCGGGCAACCCAGGCCGGTCAGGATGTTGGCAACCGCCTCGGCATACTTGCGTCCGGGTGGGTCGTTGTCCGGCCAGAGGATGACGGTACGCCCGGCAAGCGGCTGCCAGTCCGTCTTGTGCGGGGCCGAGGCTCCGCCGCTGGACGTGGTGGCGACGCCGGGCTGCTTGGCCGCCTGGAGCATCTTGTGCAGCGCATCCGCCGCCTTCTCGCCTTCGACCACGATGACCGGAACCGCCGGGTCGGCCTTGCGGATGGCGGGCAGGTTGTACAACGGCCGGGGTTCGGGCAGGGCCTGGCTGGTCCAGCGTCCGTCGGGCCGACGGCGGAAGGGCCGGATTTCCTTGCGGCCATTGACATCCCAGCGACACACGCCGCCGATCAGGCGGCCGTCGGCCTGGAAGTAGCTCCATTCGCCGCAGGGTTCGCAGCCGAACTGCCGGCTCAGGCTGGCGATGGCGTCCTGGAGCCGCTCGAAGGACGGCTCGTTCCTGCTGGGCGTTGACCGGGGCTTGTC
This sequence comes from uncultured Planctomycetota bacterium, assembly GCA_937944855.1. Taxonomy (GTDB): domain Bacteria; phylum Planctomycetota; class Planctomycetia; order Gemmatales; family HRBIN36; genus JANWWR01. The sequence continues at coordinate 107,334 of CALFAY010000012.1, read as the reverse complement.
ACTGGCTCGGGCTGGAGGAGGAGCGTCCGGGAACAGGTCGCTGAGCTGCACGCCCAGGGCCTGGACGATCCGCTCGGTCGGACAACCGGCGTGGCACTTCAGGAGGATGCGTCCGCCGTCGCCGCGTCCGACGGACAGGCTCGGTTTGGCATCCGGGTGGCCGGGACAGCGGGCGGTCCAGCCGGTGCCGGTGCGTTTCATGCCATAAGGCTTAAGCAGAAGGAGGAAGTCTTCGATGTACATCACAGCCCCTTTTCCGCAAGCTGCCGGGGGAGGGAAGCGGACTGCCTGGTTGTGCAGGGAAAAAAGCGGGGACCCGCAACGCCCCGGGGTCCGGCCTGGGGAGCTGCGGAGCCGAATTCTGAACCTTAATCGGGAGGGCTGCCTGCTTCCAGGTCAGTCGCGCAACGGGTTTAATAGATGAGCCGGGATGTATTAATCGCTGCGTATAAGCGTTTGCATTTCACCGGACTTTAAAAGCGGTGTCTTTGCGCGGCAGAGTGCGGCGGCTTGGGGGACTTCGGAGATGCGGGCCGGCCCAGGAGGTGTGCCCTGGGCCTCCAGCTGCCGAAGTCGTATGGTGGCTGCATCGGCGGGCGGCCCTCGCCGGTCGTCCCGGCAGGCCCGGCGAGGACGGGTCCGGGAGAATTTCGGTTGCACGCTCAGCCGGGCAGGGTAATCTTGAGTGCTGCTTTGGACCGTCAGTTCGGGGAAAACCCAACTCATGCCAGATTTCCATTTCCCTGGGGAACTGGGCAGGATCGCTCAGGACTTGCAGATTCGTAAAGTCCAGGTCGAGACCGTAGCGCGATTGCTTTCGGAAGGCAACAGCGTGCCGTTCCTGGCCCGCTACCGTCGCGATCAGACCGGCAACCTGGCGGAGCCGGTGCTGTGGGCGATCCGTCGCCGTCTGGCCCAGCAGCGTCGGCTGGCCCAGCGGAAGCAGACGATCCTCAAGACCATCCAGGGCCAGGGCAAGCTGAGCGAGGAGCTGCGTAAAGCGATCGCTGCCGCCGATTCCCCGCACCGTCTGGAAGACCTCTATCTGCCCTTCAAGCCCAAGAAGCCGGACGCCGCCGCGGCAGCCCGGGAGAAAGGACTGGAACCGCTGGCCCAGGCCATCTGGCAGCGGGATCCGGTGGCCGATCCGCTCGCTGAGCTGCTGCCCACCATGGTGGATCCGGACAAGGGGCTTGACACGCCGGAGACGGTCCTCGACGGGTTGCGGGCTTTGCTGGCGGAACGGATCGCCGAGACGGCGGATATCCGCGATGCGGTACGCAACGTTTTCTGGGACACCGGACGCATCTCGGCGAGCGTGGCTGAGGGCATTCCGCCCGACCAGGCCGAGGAGATCCGCAAGCATCTGCCCCAACCGGAAGCGATTCGCCGCGTTCCCCCGCATCGGCTCCTGGCCCTCAATCGCGGCGAGAAGGAGAAACGGGTGGTGGTGCGTCTGGAATGCGACCCGGACCAGGCCATCCGGGCGGCCTGGGAAAAACTGACGGTGACCGATCATCCGCAGGCTGCCCTGCTGCGGGAGTGTCTGGAAAGGGCGGTCCGGGAGATGATCCTACCCGCTCTGGAAGTCGAGATTCGCCGCCATCTGAGCGAATGGGCCGAAGAGCAGACGGTCAAGATGTTCGCCCGCAATCTGCAACGGCTGTTGCTTCAGCCCCCGCACCGGGCAGGGGCCGTCATCGGCCTGCATCCCGCCGAGCGAGGCCGGTGTGCCTTCGCTGTGCTCGACGCTTCCGGCACGCCCCTGGAGCATGGGACGATCTGGTATTACGAATCCCGCAAGAAGCAGCCCAGGCTCGCCGTGCAGACAGGCGTTGCTTCGTCTGCTGCATCGCTCACCCCTTCCACCGAGGAGTCGGTCCGGAGCGAAGGCGGCCAGCCTCAGGCGTCCGGAAGCGTGGAGACGGTCGGCTCGTCGCCTCCGCCCGAGGCGTCTGGCCATGCGGCGGACTCCCCGGCTCCGGTCCCGGCCTCGCCTGCCCCCGCTGCGGAGACTTTCGTCAAGACGCTGGCCGAGGTGGTCCGACGCCACGGCGTCGAGGCTGCGGTGCTGGCCCAGGCTCCGGGAATCCGGACGGTCGAAGAACTGGTGGTCCGGTTGATCCGGGACGCAGTGCCGGGGTTGGGCTATTTCTTGATCAATGTGGCGGGCATCCACCGCTACGCCGCCGGGTCGGTCGGCCGGGAAGAGTTCCCCGATCTGAGTCCCGAGATCCGCAGCGCCATCGCCACGGGACGACGCCTGCTGGATCCGCTCAGCGAATGGGTGAAAGTCGAACCGCAGCACCTTGGCCCGGGCCTGTATCCGCTGGAAGGAGGCGAGAAGCGGCTCAAGGAGACCCTGACCGAGGTGATCGAATCTTGCGTCAACCAGGTCGGGGCGGACGTCAACCGCGCTTCCGTGTGGCTGTTACGCTACGTTTCGGGGCTGAATCCGCTGACAGCCCGGTCCATCGTCGAGCACCGCAGGCAGCACGGTCCGTTCCGCACGCGGGAGCAGCTCAAGCAAGTGCCGGGAATCACGGAGGAAGTGTTCCGCCAGGCGGCCGGTTTTCTGCGGATCGAAGGAGGAGACGAGCCGCTGGACGCCACCTGGATCCATCCTGAACACTATCCCGCCGCCCGCTGGCTGATGGATCAACTGCACTATCCGCGGGAGTCCCTGGGTCGGGGCGTGACCGATTCGGACCTGCGAGCCAAGCTGGAAGCCTTGTCCAAAGAGCAGGTCTGTCACGAACTGAAGCTGGGCCTGCACGCCCTGGAAGAGATCCTTTCCGCTCTGCTCGAGCCGCGGCACGATCCCCGGAATGATCTGCCGCGACCGTTTCCCAAGCGTGGGGAACTTCGTCTGGAGGAGCTGCATCCGGGCAAGGAATTGCGGGGGACGGTGGTCAACGTCGTGGACTTCGGGGCGTTTGTGGACATCGGGCTGCGTGAAAGCGCTTTGGTCCACATCAGCCAGATGGCCAATCGCTTCGTCCGCAATCCCCATGAAATCGTCTGCGTCGGCGATGCCGTCACGGTCTGGGTCTTGAGCGTTGACGGGGAGAGGAAAAGGGTGTCGCTGACCTTGATTCCGCCGGGTACGCCCCGCGGACCGGAAGCCCGCCACAGGGCGAGCGGGGAACGGAGCATTGCCGCAGAGCCTGGCCCCCGTCGGTACCGCCGTCCCCGCCGACGAGAGGCGGCACCGGCTCAGGCCCCCGCCCGGCAAGCCGCCGCTCCAGAACCCCCCGCCGAACCTTCAGCGGCCCCGCACAGCGGCGCGACCGCAGAGGCGGCTCCCGCAGCCGAGGCCAGGCCGCAACCCCGTCCAGCAGGGAAACCGCGAGATGCTCGTCCGCGTCGGCCCCTGCCCAAACTGAGTCAGGAAGCGCTCGAAGGCCAGGTACCCCTGCGGACCTTTGCCGAGTTGATGGCCTACTATTTACAGGCCAAACGCCCCCAGTGACTGTCCGGGACCGCCGCCGAAGCCCGTCTTCCGAAGGCCTCCGGTCGTGTCTTATAATGCCGAGGAGGATTCGCAAGATGGCTTTGCCCCGAGGGGCAGAGTCGTGTGACAGGGTGAGCCGGCATGGGAATCTACGATCGAGAGTACCTGCGTGGCGGCCGATCTTCGTTTCTGGGAGCGTGGGCCGACAGCGGTAGGATGTGCAAAATCCTTGTCGCCATCAACGCCGCTGTTTTCGTGGTCCAGTTGGTCACTCTGCCGGCTCAGGAAGAAGGCTTCGGTCCCGTCACCGAATGGCTGGCCATGAAGCCGAGCGACGTGTTCTACCAGGGTCAGGTCTGGCGGCTGGCGACCGCCTGTTTTCTGCACAGCCCGTTGAGCATCTGGCACATTCTTTTCAACATGCTTTTGTTGTGGTTCTTCGGGCCGCTGATCGAGGACCTGTACGGCTCGCGGGAGTTTCTGGCCTTTTACCTGACGGCGGGCGTGGTCGGCAATCTGGCTTGGGGCGTGACGGCGTTGTGGTCGGCTCCTGGACCGCAGCCGCAGACCCTGGCCCTGGGAGCGTCCGGGGCCATCATGGGCGTGCTGGTGGTCTGCGCCCTGATTTATCCCAACAAAACGATTTTGCTGTGGTGGGTTTTGCCCGTTCCGTTGTGGGCTTTCGCCCTGTTGTATGTGGTCGGCGATCTGTTCGTCTTTCTCCGCGGGGTGCATACCGGAGTTGCCGTGGCCGCTCACCTGGGCGGAGCCGCCTTCGGATTGGCCTACCAGAAGCTGGGCTGGCGCTTGACCGGCGGTCTGGCCGCATTGCTGAAGCGGGTCAGTCGGCAGCCGCGGTCCACCCTGCGCATCCACCGCGAAGCGGAACCGGCCCGGGTGGCCGCTCCGCGGGAACCCGTAATTGACGAACAACTCGAAGCCAAGGCCGACGCGGTGCTGGAAAAGCTCAATCGCCTGGGCAAGGACAGCCTGACCGAAGAGGATCGGGAAATCCTTCGCCGAGCCAGCGAACAGTACCGCAAGCGCCGGTTGTTGTAAGTGGGAAGTTGAACCATGCCGTTGTACGAATTCATCTGTCGAACCTGTCAACGTGAGTTTGAAGCCCTGGTGCGCCACGATGAGCAGGCCGAATGCCCCGAGTGCCTCAGTCGGGAGACGGAACGCAAGCTGAGCCTGCCGGGCATCCCCCTGGTGGGTTCGACAGCACACGCGGCGCGTCCGACCGACCTGCCGCCTTGCGGCCCGGGCTGCTGTCGTCTGCCGTCGTAGGCCGATGCCTCCAGCCCGCCGATACCGCTCCTCCAACTTCGCCAGGAAAGGATTCTCCGTATCATAGCCGTGCTCAGGCGAGATTCCGCCCGCGGGTTCACGACGCGACGGGATGCCACCTCGAGGAGAATCTACTGATGGATATGGAAAAGATCGTCTCCCTGTGCAAAAGGCGGGGATTCATTTTTCCGTCGAGCGAGATTTACGGCGGTCTGAACGGCTTTTGGGACTACGGTCCTCTGGGCGTGGAACTGAAGAATAACATCAAGCAAGCCTGGTGGCAGGACATGGTAGGCAATCCGCCGCCGGGTCCTGACGGCGAGGAAGTCGTCATCCTCGGCGTCGATTGTGCCATCATTATGAACCCCCGGGTCTGGGAGGCGAGCGGACACGTCAGCGGCTTCGCCGATCCGATGGTGGATTGCAAGAAGTGCCGGAAACGCTTCCGTGCCGATAAGGTCTGGTTGGCCGCCTACCTTGATGTCGAGGGAGTCGGCGAGGCCGATCTGCTCCTCGCGGTCGAACAACTCCGCTCGGCTTCGGCTCCGGACCCCGCCTCGCTCCTCCACCGGGTCGCACAGCCGAAGCTGGTGGTGCCCCTGGAAGCCGACGGCCGGGACGAAGCCGAACGCCATACGCTTTCCAAAACTCAGCAAAAGGCCTTCAAGCACAAGCCGATCCGGTTGCTCTTCCCCCTGCCGCAGGCCCCGGCGACCTGGCCGCGGAAATGCCCAGCCTGCGGCGAAGGCGACTTGACCGAGCCACGCAGCTTCAATCTGATGTTCAAAACTTTCGTCGGCGCGTTGGAAGACGCATCCGCGGTGGCGTATCTGCGCCCCGAAACCGCCCAGGGAATCTTCGTCAATTTCAAGAACGTGCTGGACTCCTCGCGGGTCAAGCTGCCTTTTGGCATCGCCCAGATCGGTAAGGCCTTCCGCAACGAGATCAACCCGCGGAACTTCACTTTCCGCAGCCGAGAGTTCGAGCAGATGGAAATCGAGTTCTTCTGCCAGCCCGCCGACTCGATGAAGTGGTATCGCTACTGGCGGGACGTGCGGATAGAGTGGTACACCCGGTTGGGCATCCGCTCAGAACGGCTCAGACCGCGAGAGCAAGGCAAGGACGAATTGGCCCACTACTCCATCGGCACGACCGACATCGAATATCTGTTCCCCTTCTCCAACGAACCGCAGGAACTCGAGGGAGTGGCGCATCGCGGCTGCTTCGACCTCTCGCAACACCAGCACTACAGCGGAAAAGACCTGACATACTTCGATGAAGCGGCCTGGGAGCGGGAGAAATCAGCCCTGGGCTTCACCTCGTTCAAGGAATGGCTCAAATCCGGTCCGTCGAAGGAACAGATCGAGAAGTATCAGTTCGTCCCCCACGTCATCGAACCGTCCGCCGGGGCCGACCGCTTCACCTTGGCTGTCCTGTGCGAAGCCTATGACGAGGACGAGATCGGCGGCGAGAAACGGGTGGTGATGCGCTTCCATCCACGGCTTGCTCCGATCAAGGCCGCGGTGCTGCCCCTGGTCAATAAGGACCGCATGCCTGAACAGGCCCTGGCCCTGTACCGTCAGTTGAAGCGCGAGTTTCCGGTGTTCTACGACGACAGCGGAGCCATCGGCCGACGCTACCGACGGCAGGACGAGATCGGCACGCCCTTCTGCCTCACAATCGACGGCCAAACCGCTGAAGACGGCACCGTTACGCTGCGGAACCGCGACGACTGTGTCCAGGTCCGCATCCCGATGGCCGCGGCCTCGGAAGAATTGCGGAAGCGGATTAACGGTTAGCCGACCTCGGCTGGGGAGGAAGTGGTTCGGAAGTCGTCGAGCGTTCGCATGAGCCGTGCGCGGGCTGGACCTCAAGAATCATGGGAAATTCTCCACGATTCGGCTTGCCAGTCCCGTCGGTCGCCCGTCGGCGATAACGGGCGTAGCGGACAATGAAGCTGCCATCCGCATCAAACCAGCGGGTTTGTCCCCGGGGCCGGTCGAAGACAACTCCACTGGCTCGATGCACCGTCGCCAGCCAAACCCGATCAGGCGCGCCGAGGCCGAGGCCGTGTTCCGGGTCGTATCCCAGAAACCGTTCCGGGAGCGGCAGCGTCTGCACCATGCACAGGACGATCCCGGCCGTGACATAGCCCGTTGCCGCACCCAGCCCGAATCCGCCGGCTCGTCGCACCAGCCACGGCAACGCGGGTTCCCCACCGATCAAGCGTCCGGTGATCGCCCGCAGGCTCAGGAGCACAACGCAGAACAGCCCGGACATCGCCACGGCGTCGGCGAACAGGTCCCAGCCCGGCCCCAGCAGTGCCACAGCGCGTGCTGTCGGCTCAAACCAATCAAACGCCAGCAACCCCGCGAAAAACACGTTGATGAACAGCAACCAGGCCCGCAAGACCCCTTCCCGCAGCTGGAGCACTCCCAGACCCAGCATCCAGGCCATGGTCAACAGTTCAAGAATCGGTGGATACTCCATGTGCCTTTCCCAGGCTCAAGCCGGTTGCGGGATGCGACTGCTGTCGGCCGGCAGGGCCAGAGGCACGGGCTTCGCGTCTCGATGAAACATGGCCAGCATCTCCGCCACGGAAGTCTTGCCCGCGATCACCAGATCTAAAGCAAGGGTCTCCAGGGGTTTCATGCCGGCCAGAATTGCCATCTGGCGCAGACTCTCCTCGTCCGGGTCGTCGCGGAGCGATTCCCGCAGGCGTTCCGTCATGGCCAGCACTTCGTACACACCCCGTCGGCCCCGATAGCCGATTCCGTGACATGTTGGGCAAGGAAGCGGGGCTTCGCCATCGCCGCGGACAAGCTCTGGCCCCTCCGGCGGACGAGCCAGCCGCTCAACGCGGTCTGCGGACAAATTGAGCCGATGAAGGACTTCAGGATTGGGCTTGTAATAAACCTTGCAGTCGTTGCACAGCAGACGGACCAGCCGTGTGCCCACGCCGCCGATCAGTTTCTTGGCCAGCCGGGAGGAGGACAGCCCTACTCGCCGCAGCCGATCCAGACCGGACGCTAAATCCCCGGCCTCGACGACCAGCAGGATCAAACTGTGCGAAGCCGCCTCGTAAATCGGTTCACTCAACGCTGCTTCGAGTGGAATGTCGAGTAGTAGCACTTCCGGGGCTTCCGAGCCAAGCAGGCGTTGACGAAGCGATTCCTGTTCGAAAGCGCCTTCACCCAGAGCGATCTGCTGAGCGTGTTCGAGATGATAGGCCGTGTCCGGCTCGACGGTCGTGACCTGACGTTGCTGACGCAGCAGTTCATGCAGGCAAGCATAGGCCAGGGTGGTCTTGCCGCTGTCTGGTGGACCAGCGATCACCAGCAGCCCATGAGGGTGGCGGAGCAGACGGCCCAGGTTTTCGCGGAGATCGAGATCGTCGAGGAAGGGCAGCTTGCGGTGGCGGTCCCGCAGTCGAACCGTCACGCGTTCGCCAGCCAAATTGCCGGATGACTGCACTTCCAGATCGAGCCGCCGTCCGTCCAGTTCCACGGCAAAAGCGCCCCGCTGGGGCTTACGCCGTTCGCCAACCTGCAAGTCGGCGAGTCGTTTGAAAACCTGAAGAGCTAATTCGCCTTGCAGTCGAGGCAGCCGCTCGTACTCCTGAAATACGCCATCGATCCGCAGCCGGACTCGCGACTGGTCCCGCAAGGGTTCGATCAGGAGCACCGGAGCAGCTCGGTCATAAGCCGCACACAGCAGCCGCAGGGCCAGACCGTAGCCCGCACACTTTTCCACCTCCCGAATCCGCGGCGGCTCGCCGTTTTTCCGCTCCTCGCCGGGCTTGAGGAGCAGGGCGACTTCATGCGTCAAAGTCGGTCTGGGCACCCGCAGGCGGGTTCTGAAGTACAGGTTCATCAAACTGCGAAGGTGGCGTTCTGTGAAAAGGCGTTCGGCCTCCGGAACGACGGCGTTGCGACGGACAAGATAGGCCAGCAGCGGGCCGCCAGCGAGGACCAGGAGCAGAGCAAAAGCGACGGGGAACCAGGGCACGATCCAGAAGACGACGAAGCCGGCGATGCAGCCTGCCAGGCCGAACTGATTCCAGACATAGCGATTGAGCTTGTGAAGGCGGGCATCGCGGTCCATCCAGACGAAGCCGCGAATCCAGGCCAGGAAAACGGCGAAGACCGCAGCCACACTGAACAGGTTGAGATACAGGCCGGGTCCGCGGGGAAAGCCCAAAGCGGTCCCTTCGCCGCTCAGTTCAAACAGCAATTCAGGCGTGGGAGAACCCAGCTGCACAACTGCGAACCCGTTCACTCTTGATGCCGGAGCCACGGCGGCTGGGCCAGGCGTCGAATCTGGTCACAGGATGCCTGGCTGCATCACCTTGATGCCCTTGAGGGCCATCTTGAGGGCTTCCGGATTGGGGGCTACTTCCAGAGCCGTCGCCCGGTCAATTTCGCCCGCTTCGACCAACTGCCGCAAGTGCTCGTTAAAGTCGATCATGCCTTCCTGGTAGCCGATACGGATGGCATCCTGAATCTTCTTGTCTTCCTGCTTGAGGATCAGTTCGCGGATGGTCGGATTGACGATCATGATCTCGAGCGTCGGCACGCGATGTTTGCCTGGCTTGATGCTGGGCAGCAGCTTCTGACAGATGATGGCCTTGAGGTTGAACATCAGGGCTTGCCGGATGGCCCCGTGCATGTCGGCCGGGAACAGGTCGAGGATACGGCTGATGGTCGAGGAGGCGCTGGAAGCGTGAATCGTACCGAAGACCAGGTGGCCGGTTTCAGCGGCGTGAATGGCCGACTCGAACGAATCCCGGTCGCGCAACTCGCCGACCAGGATCACGTCTGGGTCCTGCCGCACGGCATGTTTCAGGGCCGTGGGCCAGTCAATCACGTCGATGCCGATTTCCCGCTGATTGACGATGGCTTTCTTGTCCTGGAACAGGTACTCGATCGGGTCTTCGATGGTGAGGATGTGCACCGCCTCACGCTCGTTGATGTAATCCAGCATGGCGGCGATGGTTGTGCTCTTGCCCGAGCCGGTCACGCCTGCCAGGATGATCATGCCCTGGTCGAAGTGACACAGCTTTTCGATGGTCGGCAATTCTCCGGGCTTGCGGTTCTTCTCCTGCTCCGGGATGAGCAGGCCGAGCTTTTCGAACGACGGTACGACGTTGTTCACGCGGCGAGCGACCAACCCCATACGCCCACGTTGATTGAGCACGTTGACACGGAAACGGCACTCGTCGTTGCCGACGACGTGGGCGAAGTCCGCACCTCCCGTCTCGAAGTAGATCTTCTTGGCCCGCTCGCTCATGATCGGAAAGAGCAGACGCTCCATGTCCTCCTGGCTGAGCGGTCGCATCTCCATACGTCGGATCACGCCCTTAAGGCGCATCATCGGCGGCTGACCGACCTTCAAATGCAGGTCGGACGCCTCGTACTTCATGACCATGCGGAAGAGCTTGTTGACTTCCGGCTCCTTGCGCTGCTCGGCGGACGATGGCTCCTGCGGAACCATGGGGGTTTCTGTAACTGTGGATGCCATGATGGGTACTACTCCTTGAATAAATCGGTTACGACGCTGACGAACAGATTCGCACTGGAACCCCGCGTTCGGCCAGGTATTGCTTTACGAGGGGCACCGGATATTCGCCGTAGTGAAAGATGCTCGCTGCCAGGGCCGCATCCGCCTCACCCTCGGTGAGCACCCGAAAGAGGTGCTCCGGATGTCCCGCTCCGCCACTGGCCACCACGGGGATTCGGACCGCTTCAGCCACGGCTCGTGTCATTTCCAAATCATAGCCGTTTTTCGTGCCGTCTGCATCCATAGAAGTCAGCACAATTTCTCCCGCTCCAAGTGAGTCCACTTCTCTAGCCCAAGCGACGGCTTCCAGACCCGTCGGCGTACGTCCGCCGTGAATGTGGACCTCCCAGACAATCCGGCCATTCTTGCGGACGCGCCGCGGGTCGATGTTAACGACCACGGCCTGGCTTCCGAAGCGGGCGGCACACTGGGTAATCAGTTCCGGCGTCTTGACGGCCGAGGTGTTCAGGCTCACTTTCTCAGCACCAGCCTGAATCAGTCGCGTGGCGTCCTCCAGGGTGCGAATGCCGCCCCCGACAGTAAATGGCATGAAGATCTCTTCAGAAACCCGGCGGACCACGTCGAGCATGATGGCCCGACCTTCGTGGCTGGCGGTGATGTCGAGGAATACCAGTTCGTCTGCACCGTCTTCCTCGTAACGGCGGGCAATCTCAACGGGATCGCCGGCATCGCGCAGGCTGAGGAAATTGACGCCCTTGACCACCCGACCACGGTCCACGTCCAGACAGGGAATAATGCGCTTGCACAACATGGAGATCAAAGCGGCCCGAATCAAAAACCCTACCGACCATTGTAGGATTGCCGGAAGAATCGCCGCAAGGTAGCTTTCCCGACGCTCCCAGTAGGACATCCGGCGCTTGCGGGACGGTTTTCGCGGTTTCCGTCGGCACCCGTCGTGGCTACCATGATCTTGAGCCGGTCGTGGACGCACCGACCGTCATCCATGTCGAGGGCTTTTGTTCATGCTGCCCCGCAAGTATCTCTTTCCGGGCGTGATCGAGATGAATTACCAGGCTGGCCGCCGTCTCGGCGTCAACGTCTATCTCATTGACGGCGGCAGCGAATGGATCCTCATCGACGTCGGCTATCTGGACACGGTGGAAGAAACCATCGAATTGATCCGCCGGATGGATTTCAGTTTTGCCGCCTGCAAGATGCTCGTGGCCACCCATGCCGACGCCGACCATGTGCAGGGGATCGCTCGGGCCAAGGAATTGCTCCGGACCAAAGTCGCCGCCCATCCAGCCACCGTGGAGCCGCTGGAAACTGGCGACGGCGTCCTGACCTTCGCCCAGATCAAGGCTCAGGGCATCGACCTGCCCATGCCACCGTGTAAGGTGGACGTGTTGCTCCACGACGGCGATCAGATCACCGTAGGCAACCGCAAACTGACCGTCTGGCATACGCCCGGCCACACCGAAGGGCAGTTGGCCTTCAAGATGGACAACCTGCTGTTCTGCGGCGACAACATTTATAAGGACAGTTGTGTCGGCGTCATCGACGCCCATCACGGTTCCAATATTCCCGAGTTCATCAAGTCGCTCCAGCGCATCCTGGCCGATGACTCGGAGTTTTTGCTGCCCTCCCACGGCCCCTGTTTCCGTCGCGACAACCGCATCATCCGCAAGGCCATCGACCGGCTGACGCAATACCAGTACATGGCCGATTTCGGCACCTGCGCGGTTCATTGGCCGCTGCTGGATGAGTGGGAAAAAGATGTCTGCTCCGGTCGCTTGCCCGACTTCAGCCAGGAGTAGCTGATCTGGTCTGACCAACGGGTCAGCGTTCACTTTCCCCCGGGCGGACAGTATTTCTTCAGCCAGGCAAAGACTTCCTTGTGCCAGAACTCGCTGTTCTTGGGCTTGAGCACCCAGTGGCCTTCGTCCGGAAAGTTGATGAACCTCGAAGGCACGCCGAGCCGCTGGAGCGTCGTGAACAACTGGTGACCCTCCCCGATGGGACAGCGGAAATCGAGGTCGTTATGGATGATGAGCATGGGGGTCTTGAAGTTCTTGGCCAGCTTGTGGGGCGAGTGCTTTTCGTAGGACTTCGGGTTAGGTCCCCAGGGCGGCCCGCCGTGCTCCCACTCGTCGAACCAGAGTTCGTCGGTAGTGGCGTACATGCTTTCGAAGTTGTACACGCTGCAATGGGTGATGAGCGTCTTGAAGCGGGTGGTGTTGCCCTGAAACCAGTTCATCATGTAACCGCCGAAGGACGCACCGGCGGCGGCCATGCGATCCTTGTCGATGTACGGCAGCGTTTCCAGATAATCCACGCCTCTCATCAGATCCTCGTAACACTTGCCGCCCCAGTCACCGCTGATCTCGTCCACGAACTGCTGCCCAAAGCCGGTGCTGCCGCGCGGATTGGGAAGGGCGACGACGTAACCTTGAGCGGCCCACAACTGTGGGTTCCAGCGATAGCTCCAGCCATCTTCCCATGCTCCCTGCGGTCCACCGTGGACCAGATAGGCCAAGGGCCATTTCTTGTTCGAATCGAAACCGGGCGGCTTAAGGATCCACATTTGCATCTGCTTGCCGTCGCTGGTCGGGACGTAAACGGATTCCGGCTTGGGCAGATCCAACTGGCTCAGAAGTTCAGCGTTGATGCGGGTCAAGTTCGTTGGTGCCTGTGCCGCCTGCTTCAAGCGGAACAGAACGACATCGTTCGGCTGCCGCATCGTCGCCTGGGTGCAGATCAACATACCGCTTTCTGGATGCGTGGTCATGCTCCCAAGAACGCCGTGACCCTTGGTCCACTCCACGGGGGCAGACCGTTCCGCTGCTCCGACCCGGTACAAGGCCGTCTCCGCCGCCTGCTCAACCGAAAAAAGTAAGTTGCGTCCCGAGTCGGTCCAGACGTAGGCATCCACGGAGCGGTCCAGCGCTGCGGTCAGATTCCACGACTTGCCGTCAGGCGCACCGCTGGGCGTAACCGGCACAATTACGATGTCCCACTTGTCGGCCTCGTAGCCGGGCCGCTTCTGAGCGCGATAGGCCAAAAGCTTGCCGTTTGGGGAGAAGACGGGGCCGCTGTCGGCTGCTGGATTGTCCTTGGTCAGGCATTCCCAGTCTGCTGACTTGTTGTCGATGGCGACCCGGCAGATGTCGTAGTTCGTGCTCCAGGCTTCGTTTTCCTTCGGCACGGCCGTGAAGATCAGGTACTTGCCGTCCGGTGAAAACGTGTAGTTGTCGCCAGTCTCGAATGTGCTCGAAGTCGGGTAGGCGTCACGGTCGCCGGGAGTGACGTCGCGCGGCTCTCCGCACTGCTTATCCGCAGGCTGCGTCGGATCGAAGCTCATGACAAACAGATGCTGGCGTTTGTCCTCGACGTAGCTGTCCCAATGGCGAAAGAAGAGCCGCGTGAAGATTCGTGCCTTCACGGGAGTGTTCTTGATCTCCTCCATCTTTTTCTTGTTCAGTTCGTTGGATTCCTTGTAAGGTTTCTCACTGAACTCCGGGTACACAGCCGAGACGAAAGCGATGTGTTTGCCGTCGCGGGACCAGATCGCACTCGACGCCCCTGTGGCGATGTTGGTGATCTGCCGGGCCTCGCCGCCGTCGAGGTCGATCATCCACAATTGGCTTTCGCCGCTGCGGGTCGATTCGAAGAGGATGCGTTTCCCGTCCGGACTCCAGCGTGGATGGCGGTCTTGTTTGCCGGCGGAGGTGAGTTGACGGGGAGGTGACTGACCGTCGGTTGAAACCAGCCACAAGTGGCTGAGAATTGCGTTTTTCTCCATGTCCACCGTGCCCACCACATAGACCACCCACTTGCCATCGGGGCTGATCTGCGGATCACTGATCCGCTTGAACCGGAACAGGTCGTCCATGGTCATCGGTCGCTTGTCGGCGGACATGGCCACTCCGGGAACGCACAGCAGAAGCAAGCTAACAACCATCCACGCGGCACCACGGTTCATGGCTCACCCTTTCGTGCAGCAGGCCTGATGGATTGCAAGCAGTTTAGTGGGGTCTTCCTCGCCTTGCCACTCATGCTCCGGCTCGCTTCCCGGAATCGTTCTGGGCCAACGGTCGAGCGGCGGTGATACGCTTGACGAGCATCGTTGCATAGCAGCCGCGGGGCAGGATGAACTGCAAAGTCAATTTCCGCTTCCCGCGGTAGAGTTCGTCCGCTTCGTGTTGCCAGGACAATTCCTCGGGATGGAAAACCACCGGCCTATTTCCCTTGGAAAAGAACGGCTCTCGGAAATGCTTGAGCCTGATCTGCGACAGTTCCAGGCCTTCCTCCTGAAGCACTCCATCCAGCAGCGGCTTGATCGGATCATCCGGTTCCAGATGCAGCCGGGCACTGGGCAATGGCAGGGTCTGTGCATCGAAACGGCTGCGCTGCTCCGGGCTGAGATGGCGGAAGGCCAGCACGGGGCCGAGTTGAAGACCGATGGTCAGAAGTTGCTCGGGCCGGCACTGGCTCTCGATCCAACGGGCCAGCATCTTGTTCCACAAATAGCTCTGATACGCGGACAGATAAAGGCTCTTGAGGTCTCCTCGCAGCCGGGCGAATGCCCCCCGGAAATCGGTGGGATGGTCGGCGAGATAAGCAACGAGGCGGCCGACATCGCCGGTGAGTTTTTCCCGCAGGTTCGGCCAATCGCCCCAGTGTTCCCGCAGCAGGTTCTTTTGTTGCCGGACAGGGGCGGGATCGAATTCGTAATGCTCCGCCAAGGCCAGTCGCAAGGCCCGTTCGTAATCGGCATCGATGAGATAGCGGGCCACGAAGCGGCGATTCTTGCCTACCGAGCCGAACCGCTGGTCGTCGAAATAATTCGCCACGCCGTCCACTTTGACTTCGGCCAAGGCCCTTTCGCAGGATTCCAGTTTGGCGGGAGACAAATCACGGATGACGATGCGAAAGCGATTCCCGACGATCTGCTTCGGGTCGTAAGCCACAGAACGTTGGCCCAAATAGCTCAGACGCAGACGCGGTTGGCTCAGCCCACGTGGCGGCCCCTTGCGGATGGTCAGATATTGGCTCGTCTGAGCGTGCCGATCTTTCAATCCGCCGTAAGACACGTCGCGTGGATGGAGTTTCCATTTGCGGCAGATGGCCTGAATAGCTTCCGGCGTACCCAGACTTTCCTTTTCAAGTCGGTAGAACGCGAACGGTCCCGTCTGTTCCGGTTGGACCTCGGTCAATTCTTCCACAACAAAATCTGCTGGCAGCCGTTTGAGTTTCATGGTTCAAGTGTGTTTACTTTCCAATCGCACCTTTAGGATTCGATTTACCGAGATAGCAGGAGGTGGCAGCCATGCTCAACCGTGATTATCGCGTTCGAGGCCCCGGTTTGCTCACCCTGATGATTCTGGTCGCCGCTTTGGGGTTTGCACCGTGGGGCTTGGCCCAAGCACCGTCGGCTCAAGCCCCCGATGGGGATCAGCCCCCGGTTCCTCCTTCCTCCCCCAAGGTCTATGTGATCTTATGGTTTGACACGGAGGATTACCTGCTCCCCGCAGACGACGATGCGACTTTGCGGCTGGCTGACTGGCTGCACCGGGAAGGCATCCGCGCCACGTTCAAACTCGTTGGTGAAAAGGCCCGGACGCTGGAACGCCGACGCCGCTTCGATGTCATCGAGGCACTAAAAAAGCACGAGATCGGCTACCATACGGATTTCCACAGCGTTCAGCCGACACCGGCTCTCTATCTGGCCTACCTGGGCTGGGATGAGGGCGTGGCCGAGTTCGATCGCCGGGAGCGGGCCGGAATCGACGACATCCGGCGCATCTTTGGCGGGACCCCAACGTGCTACGGCCAGCCGGGCAGTTCCTGGGCTCCGCAAACCTTCGGAGCCTTGCGAAAGTGGAACATGCGCATTTATTTGGACGCTGGGAACCATGTCCGGCTTGACGATAAACCGCACTATTATTGCGGCGTTTTGACTCTGTACCGGCTCGCTCACCATGTCCGGACCAGCTTGCGGGGCGAGGCGGATCTCCGAAGCACTGAGGACCGTTTCCTCAAGGCCCGGAAGCAGCTGCTCGCTGAGGGCGGAGGCGTGGTCAGCATCTATTATCACCCCTGCGAGTTCGTGCATCGGGAGTTCTGGGACGGCGTCAACTTCCGCCACGGAGCCAATCCGCCGCGGAGCCAATGGAAGCTGCCTCCGGCCAAGACCCCAGAGGAAAGCGAAGCGGCCTATGCCAACTTTGAGGGCTACATCCGCTTCATCAAGCGTTTTCCCGAGGTGCAGTTCATCACGGCCACCGAAGCAGCCGCCTTGTACGCCGACATGACTCGGGGCCGCGTTTTCAGTCAGGAGGAACTACTGCGGATCGCTCAGTCCGTGCGACCCGACGTGACATTTCAACGGCACGGCGATTGGGCACTTGCTCCCAGCGAAATCTTCTGGCTGCTGACGCAATATCTCGCCGGCCCCCATCCGGCCAACGCCCGGGTGCAAGTGCGGCTGCCCGACACGCCCTACGGTCCTCCCGATGCGGGTTCGAAACTGGATGAGCCGTTTGAAGTGGATGCCGACCAATTCTTTCGGACGGTGGAGGACGTAAGCGGCTATTTGCGCGTCCACAACCGCGTTCCCACCGCGGTCTGGCTTGGCAGCAAGGCAGTGCCGCCGGAATGCTTCCTGCAAACTTTAGGCTCAGTAGCAGCGCTGCGTCTGGAAGGCAAACCCATTCCGGAGCGGATCAGCGTTCCTCCGGCACGTTTGGCGGCTGCGGATTATGTGGCCGAGGACGACCCGAAGCTGTGGTCCTGGATCATCTTTCCTCCCAACCACCGGGCACCGGCCATGATGGCCCTGGCCAAGCGGCAGGCGTGGACGATCAAGCCGGCCATCCTCCGGCCCGACGCGCTTGCGGTTCGTGCCTCGGTCCCGTCGCCCTGACAGGCGGGGAATCTCTGCCCCAAACTGCTGCCATTCCGTGCCCTGAGACTACTGCTCTTGCGACGCAAATTTTGGTATTCTGTGTTCATTGGCAGATCGAAGCCGCCTTGATGAGTTCCGGGCCGATAACGCATCGCCCTACGGCTTGCTGGTCTGCAAGGGGTTTCTTTATCTCACGCGGAGTTGCAGATGCCACCCAAAATCCACATCGAAAGGATGATGCACCGCAACAGCATAGCGGTCAAAGGCGAGTCGGCCGCCAGCTATGCGCTCATCAAGCTGATACCTACGGGAGAGGGACCGGCCAAGCCGCTCGGCCTCAATCTGGCCCTCGTGCTGGACGTCAGCGGATCGATGTACGAAGAAGACGGTACGGGCGTCAGCCGCCTCAAACGCATCCAGCAGGCTGCTCTCCAGGCCCTCGGTACCCTGAAGCCCGAAGATCAGCTGTGCATCGTAGTGTTCGCCCAGGGGGCCCAGGTGGTTCTGCCGTCCACTCCGTGCAGCGAGCGGGACCGCATCGAAGACGTAATTCAACGCATCGACTTGTTCGATGTCGATCCCGGCGGGACCACGATGGATGAAGGCATTCGCCTGGCCCTGGACGAGTTGTCCCGCAATGGCACGTCCGGTCGGCTGTCGCAAATGGTGGTTCTGACTGACGGCGAGACCTCCGGCGAAGAGCAGTGCCGTCAATTGGCCCGTCAGGCGGCCGAGCGAAAGATCACCCTGACGCTCATGGGCGTCGGCACGGAGTGGAAGGAAAGCCTGATCAAAGAACTTGCCGGGATCGGCGCGGGCAAGTGGTACTACATTGACGCGGAGCAGGCCCAGTCGGCCGAGCGCGTCTTCCTGCAGGAGTTCGACCATCTGGCCTCTGCCACGTTTACCAACGTGCAGATGCACATCCGCCCGGTCAAGGACGTGCGGCTGAAGCGGTGCCGGCAGGTGGTGCCTGAAATCAAGGAATTGCCGTTGCGTTCGCAGGACGAGCGCCACTTTGTTTGTGATCTGGGCACGTTGGAGCGCGACAAATCCACGCGGTACATCCTTGACCTCAGCCTGCCGCCGCGACCCGATGGCAACTATGTCATCGCTCAGGTGGAAGTGAGCTACGAAGTCGGAGGCAAGGCCGACACCACCGGGGTGGTGCCGCTTCAGATCCAGTACACGCAGGCAGGCATGGGCTATGTCAATGCCGAAGTGGCCAAGCACATCGACGAAGTGCAGATTTACGAGTTGAGCAGTAACTTGCAGCAGGCCATTGCCGCTAACAACCAAGCCGAGATCCGCCGTACCGCGGAGGCCATCGAAAAGAAGGGCCAGTTGATGGGACCGCGAGCGGCCAAGAAGACCATGATCGCACGCAAGGCCCTGGATGAACTCAACACGGGAGGCCGCGTGTCCCGCAAGACCCAGTTAGCCATCGCAGACGCGGCGCGTCTCGCCGAAGAGATGCCGTTGCCCGAATAGTCCCCGGTCACCCAGCGATACCTGAAGCGCGACCAAGCGGTTGCTTCAATCTTGAGGGAGGATCAGCGTAAACATGGTGAAATGCCCTTTCTGCGGATTCGAGAACGAAGAGGGAGTTGCGTTTTGTGACCAATGCAAGTCCGAGTTGGGCGTTGCGGCGGAGTTACCGAAAGCGGCGCCCCCCGAAGAAATCCTCGCCGTGGCGACGCCGATCACCGAACCGCCAGCAATCCCCGCGTCATCGGCCCCTGCCGAGCCGGTGCTGGCCAGCGAACCGATTCCTCTGGCTGAACCCATGACCGCTTCCGCTCCCATCGTCCCCGCCGCGGAAGCCAAACCGGGAGCGTTGCCACCCAACGCCAAGCCAAGATTGGTCGTCATCCGCGGCGTAAAGATCGGCGTCGAGTATCCGATCTACGAAGGGGAGAACTTCATCGGCCGAACTGACGAAAAGCCCGTGGACATCGACCTCGAAGACCAGGAAGACCCGGATCGGATCTGGTCCAGTCGTCAACATGCCTGCATCATTTTTCAGGACGGCGTTTTGACCATCGAGGATCTGAACAGTTCCAACGGCACGTTCGTCAACCGAACGCGGGTATATCCCGGACAGAAACGGCAGTTAAATCCCAATGACGTAATCCAGATCGGCACTGTGCAGATGAAGGTGAGAATCTGACTTTGAAGCGCCGATGGCCACATTGACCTGCAACCGCTGCCGCCGCGTCAATCCCGCGGAAGCGTCATATTGCTATTTCGACGGCGTTCCTCTGACGCCGGATCCCGGTGGCCGTCCGGCTCGATCTGGAAGCAAGTACACGTTTTCGCAGGAATTCGTTTTTCCTTCGGGAAAACGCTGTCGTTCCTTCGACGAGATGGCCGTCGGCTTGGTCGAGGACCTGAATGTCGCTTCCGAGTTGCTGCGAAGCGGGTGGCTTGAGGGTTTTTTCCGCCATTTGGGCCGGAGTGACCTGGCCGATGCGGCGCGACAAGCCTCCCAATTCCCTGATCCGATCCGGGCGGTGGACCTGTTTCTCGACCGCTTGCCGACCAACGTCCTGACGCCGGCGCGCTTGCAGGTCGAACCGCTCAACGTGCATGTCGGCCAGCTCGCGGCAGGCAAGGACCACCGCATCAGCGTTCACATCGCGAACCACGGCATGCGACTGCTTTACGGGTCGCTGGTGGTGGTCGAGACGCCCTGGCTGGCGCTGGGAGATCCGCCCGGCGTGCCGGTCAAGGCCTTCGACTGCCCGCACGAGATCGACGTGCCGATACTGATCTGCGGAGAAAAGCTGCGGGCCGCCAAGGACACTCAGACCGGCCGCATTCTGGTCGAATCCAATGGCGGCACCGTGGAACTGGTTATTCGCGCAGACGTGCCGATCAAGCCATTCCCGCATGGCGTTCTGGCTGGGGCACGGTCGCAAAGGCAACTGGCCGAGCAAGCCTACAAGCAACCCAAGGAAGCTGCTCCCCTGTTCGAGTCCGGGGCCGTGGCCCGGTGGTACGCGGAAAACAACTGGGTTTATCCGGTACAAGGCCCGACAGCGACCGGGCTTGGATCTGTCCAGCAGTTTTTCGAAGCCTGCGGTCTGGCTAAACCTCCCCGCGTGGAGTTGAAAACCAAAGAAATTCATGTTCGCGGTGCTATCGGGGCGCGGCTCGGAGGGCAGGTCCGTCTCCAAGCAGTGGATAAACGTCCCATCTTTGCCTACGCCTTCAGCGACCAGCCCTGGGTCAAGGTGGATCGCAGCGAACTCAATGGCACTCGCGCCACGATCCCAGTGTTGATCCAGATACCGAGCTGCCCCCCGGGCACGCAGCCGACCGCCCGTCTCATCGTGATCTCTAACGGCCGGCAACGCTTCGAGGTGCCGATCACCGTGACCATCGACCGCACCAAACCGCCCGTGGTGCTGCCGGCAGACGAATCCCCGAAATCGGTTGAAACGCCGCCTCTCGCCGTTCCCGTTGCGCCCACGGCACTGCCTGTCCGCTCGGAAGGCGAGGATCGTCCGTACCGGCCTTCGGGCGGAACACCGCCCTGGGTGCATGGGCTGCCCGCCTTGCTGCTGCTGTGCGTCCTGACTGGACTCGGCTTTGCCGACTTGCTGCGGCCTTCCGCTGCATCGAGGTCAGCGAATTCGACCTATGCGCCGATATACGCCGAAAATGATCCCACCATTTACCTAACGGTCCAATCAACGGATTTTGACGCCCATCGCTTCGGCATCAGCTTGCGAGGCGAAAAACGCGGTTCGCTCAAGCAACTGACCTTCGATCCGTTCGGCAGAACGAACAATACCGTGGTTCGTATCGACGGGACGGAGTTCTTTTTTGGGTTGCAGGGGCGGCCAGGTTCTGGCCAACGCAATCCGCAACGGCCGGACGAAATCGAACCGGGTAAACGCTGGCGAAGTGTCTGGCTGTTTCCCGCTTCCATCGAGGCGGTGCAGGAGGTCGCGGTGGTCCGCAGCGACCTCACAGGCCGCTACGAGGTCTGCCTGATCCGTTACACGCTCACCAATCGCGACGACGTGCCGCACGAAGTCGGACTGCGTTTCATGCTCGATACCTTGATCGGCCAGAACGACGGCGTGCCTTTCACCATCCCGGGCGAAAGTGGCCTGTGCGACACGTACAGGTACTTCGGCCGGCCTGAAGACGTGCCTGACTTCATTCAGGCTTTGGAACATCCCGATCTCAAGAACCCTGGCACGGTGGCCAATGTGCTCTTTCGCATTGTCGATGCGGAGAAGCGGATCGAGCCGCCCACGCGGGTGGCCCTGTGTGCCTGGCCCAATCAGGCCCTGGGCGTGCCGGGAGCGCTGGGAAGCATGACTCGCTGGGACGTGCCGATGCTACCGATTCGGGCCTTGCCGGATCGGCCCGATTCCGCTGTCGTCCTCTACTGGGATGAACGAGTCCTCGAGCCGGGTCACAGCCGCGTCGTGGCATTTGCCTACGGGCTGGGACGAGTGGCGAGCACCGGACTGAGCGCGGGTCAACTGGCATTGACGGCCAACGGCGTGTTCCATCCTGGCGGCGAGATCACCATCACGGCTTATGTTGCCGATCCACAACCCGGCCAGACGATCCGCCTGGTGCTGCCTTCCGGCTTGCGCCTTGTGGAAGGCCAGGAGGAAACCAAGCCTGTCGTCCGCAGCATGGTCGGATCTTACAGTCCCGTGACCTGGCGCGTCCGGGCCGAACGCACCGGCACGTTCCGCATCCAGGTCGAAACCGGCTCTCTGTCCCAGAGCGAAGACATTGTCATCCGGGCCAAGAGCTTTCTCGACTGATTCGTCTCGCAGAGCCGATCGGCTTAACGACCAGGACGGGATAAATTGTTTTCCCGGAGTGTCCGCTGCCCCCACGGTATCGACATGGTTGGCGGCTGGGAGTGTCGGTCGCGGCGGGGGTCCGGCGGACGATCCTTGAACCAAGTCACGAAACGGACCAATTGCTTGACAGCCTCCTCGTAAACCAGGCGGCCTTTCTCCGCGGACGCCTTCGACGGCTCTCCCTGCACGCCCGATTCGGTGTAGGTACTCGTCCACGAAATGACCGTGGCAGGTCCGGTCGCGAACAAGTCAATCCACATGAACGGACTGTTCTCGTCATTGAAGCGGATCGGTTCGTCGCGGATCTGGTCCTTTCGCACGTTCTCGCCATCGACATACAGGTACAGTGATGTCTCCAGTTCACAGGCATGAGCGCAACCGCCTGGAAATTTGCTTTCCCGCCACCGGGGAAGGAACTCCTTGTCCACGGTGAGCAGGTTCCACCAGCCGATCAGCACGCACTCGGCATCGGTTTCCAGATTGGTGCGACGGGCCACGAGGTCGAGGTTGGGCATGTTCGACCCGTGCCCGTTGAGCAGGATGATCTTCTTGAAGCCGTGGTAAGCCAGCGACTTGGTCACATCCAAAACACTGTGGATGAAATGCTCATAGTGCCCATTGATGGTTCCCGGGAAGTCCATGACATGGCCGCAGTACCCGTACCAGTAGGGCGGCAGGACCAGGATTTTGTCCGGGACAGCGCGACCGGCCCCGCAGGCGATGGCCTGCGGACAAACGATGTCCACGTCGAGCGGAAGATGCGGGCCGTGTTGCTCCACCGATCCGCAGGACAGGATGCACACCTTGCCGAGGGCGACCGCTTCGTTGATCTCTGGCCAAGTCAGCTTCTCGTAGCGATACTCTGTGGCGGCCCGGGACGGCATGACGGCTTCTCCGTGAAGGCGAGTGCCGGGTAGGCGATCAAATGAACAACGCCGACCAACAAGAATGCCCGAGACGCCGACTCTTGGCAAGTCCACGTCTCGGGCATGTTTGGTGCGACAGCGTAACCAAGCAGCTTATTTCTTGGCGTCAGCTTCCGCTTCAGCGACCAGCTTTTCGATGGCTTCGTCGAGGGCCTTCATGGTCATCGGTCCGCCACCGACAAACTTCTGACGCAAAATGCCCTTATGGTCGATCAGGAGCATGGTTGGAAAGGCCTTGATCCGCCAAGTGCCCACGATCTTGCCTTCTCCGTCGAAAAAGGAACGGTAGTTGATCTTGTGGTTGGTCTCGGCATTCTTGAAGGCGTCCTTCTCCTGATCGGCATTGACGCCGACGAGAGCGAAGGGTCGGCCTTTCATCTTCTGAACGAGATCGCGGTTATGGGGGACCATCGCCATGCACGGTCCGCACCAGCTGGCCCAGAAGTCGAGCATGACGACCTTGCCACGAAAATCGCTCAGCTTGAATTCCTTGTCCTCGGAGTCGGACCCGACGATGTCGGGCACTTCCCGGCCGACGGAGAGACTGAGAGCGGCCTTGGCAGCCTCGCCGACAGTGCCCTCGTCGGTTTTGACGTCGGCATACTTGGCCAGAGCAATTTCCAGGACCTTTTCGGCTTCCTTGTTGAGTTTTTCAGCTTCAGGACCACGGGCGTCCTCAGCCCGGGACTGCAAGTGCGTTGCCAGGCTGAGCGTGGCCAATCCTTGCACGTTGCGATCGGGATTCTTTTCGATCACCGTGCGCAGCAACTTTTCGACCGTGGGATTGGAGAGTTCGGCCAGCATGACGCAGATCTGCCCGATAGACTTGGACTCGGCGTGGTCCTTGAGGAGGGCCAGAACGGCCCGATCGCGCGTTGCCTCGTCGCGGGCCCACTGCAAAGACATGACCAGGGCTTGAGCGGCGTCTTCCTTCTTGGGGTTCTTCTCGGCATAGTCGATGGCTCGATTCGCCAGCTTGCCGAGCATCTCGAGGGCCTGCTCGCGGATCTTGGTCTTCGCTTCGATGTCCTGAGCCGCTTGGAACTCTTTCTGGAGCTTGCTCAGGGACTGCTGAAACTGGTCGTACAATTCCTTGAGGCTTGCCGGGGGTGATTCCTTCTGAGCAGGTTTGGCAGGCTCATCCGCCCACCCAAAGCCGACCACCATCACAGCGGCCAGCAGACCCAAAAACGTGTTGCGCATCTTGTACTCCCTTGTCACCTGGAGGTTGAGGCGGAGGCCCAAACGCAGTCCCACCATTATAAGCAGTTGCAATTCGTTTGCCAGGACAACCCCCGAAGCAAAGACTGACGGCGGAGTGCAGGGACGCCGACCTGTGAGTCGGGCTTCCGGCTCGGCGGGCATTCCGCTATATTCGGCGATATGGGTCCGAGTTCTCGATTCGGGCCAAGAACGGAATTGTCATGGCTGTGGTTCGGGTATTGATTCTGCGAGCTCCGGGGGCCAATTGCGACCTGGAGACGGCGTTTGCCTACGAGAAGGCCGGGGCCGTCGCCGAACGAGTTCACGTCAATCGACTCAAAGAGAATCCCCGGCTGCTTGACCAATACCAGGTGCTCACGATTCCTGGAGGATTTACCTACGGCGACGACGTGGCAGCCGGAAGAATCCTGGCTGTGCAGATGCGAACCTATCTTTCCGACGCCCTGGAGCGCTTTCGCGACCAGGGCAAGCTGATTCTAGGCATCTGCAACGGTTTTCAGGCGCTGCTCAAAGCGGGGCTTCTAGTGCCGCCCGCACCGGAGGGCGTCCCGGCCACGCTGGCCATCAACGAGCCTCCGGGGTTCGTGGACCGGTGGGTGCGTCTGCGAGCCGAGCCTGGCAAGTGCCCCTTTCTCCAGGGCTACGCAGTCTGGGAGGCTCCGATTGCGCACGGCGAAGGCCGCTTCGTCTGCGCCAGCCCAGAGGTATACAATCGCCTCGCACAATCCGGTCAAATCGTGCTTCGCTACGTCAACGAAGCAGGGGAGGTCGGACCTTATCCGGCGAACCCCAACGGTTCCCAGGGCAACGTGGCTGGAATCTGCGATGGCACGGGGCTGATTCTGGGCATGATGCCGCATCCGGAACGGCACATTCTCCCCACGCAGCATCCGCAATGGACGCGGCGCGGCTTGGCTGAGGAAGGTGACGGTTTGCGGCTGTTTCGCAACGCAGTGCAATTCTTTCAGAAGTGGTAGGGGTGCATCGGCGAACTGTTCATCCCCTCACGGCTTTTCACCGGGCCGATCCCCGCTTGCAGGGGAGTCTGATTGGCCATGCATGACCATCCAAGTCGTTCTCTGAGTCTGCGCGGGGGAATCGGGCTTTTGGCGTTCACGGCCGCGTGCTGGCTGGCAGACCTTGGCGGTCTGCCGAAACTCACCGGCATCCTGCCGCACGAGTGCGTCTGCCTGATCATGGATGTCGGCGGAACCACGATCCACCTTCGCGGGTTCTGGACGGACCTGATGCGGCTGGGCATTTTCCTCATTCCCGTTGCCGTCTTGGTCGGATGGGACCGCCGCTGGATGCCGATCCTGGGGCTGACCAGCGGTCAGGCCGACCGCATCATCCCGTGGACGTTGGCCGTGACGGCCCTGAGCGCGGCGGTGCTGCTGCTTGGCTTCGCCGTTCGCGTTCCCCTGGTGAGCGGGTTCGGGTTCACCCTCACCGATCTGGTGCTGACCTGGCAGCCGGGATTGCTGTATTCTCCGCTGGCCGAGAAACTGTGGCGGGCTTCGGTCATGGCTCCGCTGATCGAGGAACTAGGCTATCGCGCCGTGGTGGTTCCGGCCCTGTTCCGTCTGGGCGGGATGCGGGTGGCGCTGTTCGCATCCGGCCTCATTTGGGCGGGGCTGCACTTGATGTATCAAGCTCCGTTGCTTCTGACGCCATTCTATTTCTTCAGCGGCATCGTCGTGTCCTGGATGTTTCTGGCAACCCGCAGCATCGTGCCGGGCCTGATCGTGCATGCAGCTTTCAACACCCTGTTCGAGGTCAATCTGCATCTGCTGCTGTTCGGCCCGGAAAACCTGGTGTGGTGACCCAGCCTTCCGGTCTTCAGCCGACCCAGACCATCAACAGGATCAACAACGACAGGGCCAGCACCCCCAGAACAGCGAACACCGCCCATGCGGCCGCCACGGTCGGAAGCGCGTCGTCCTCCATCTCGACCGTCACCAGGGGATGGTGATGGAACGGGAGTTTGCGGCGGGATTCTTCAGCCTCCCCGTTGGACGAGGCCAGAAAGTCCAGAAATCCTGCCGAGTTCCCGGTCAGCTTCGCGTGCAACTCTTCCAAGTCCGCCAGCAGTTCCTCCATCGACTGGTAGCGGTCTTCCGGCCGCTTTTCCATCATGCGGCCCAAAACGGTGATGAGGTCATCAGGAATGTTTGGATTAAGTTCGCGGGGATCGGGCGGGTATTCGTGCACATGCTTGTAGAGCTTTTCCGGAATCGAGCCTTCGGGGAACGGAGCCTGACCGGTCAGCATGAAGTAGGCGGTGCAGCCAAGAGCGTAGATGTCGCTGCGGCTGTCAGTGAGGTTGCGGCCGCGGGCCTGCTCCGGGGCCATGAAGTCTACGGTGCCGACCGTCGTGCCGGGTTTGGTAAGGTGGCTTTCATTGGGATCGCTGCGGTCCACGGCCAGGCCGAAGTCGGTCAACTTGACGAGACGCCGGCCAGAATGATTCGTCAGGATGAAGTTGGACGGCTTGATGTCCCGATGCACGATGTCGCGGGCGTGAGCATGAGCCAGGGCACGGGCCGCCTGGATGAGTATTTCGACGACCTCGACGGGCTTCATTGGTCCGGTGGCTGTGACGTAGCGGTGCAGGTCGATGCCGTCCACGTATTCCATGACGATGTAATGCATGCCGTCCTTCTTGCCCCGCTTGAAGACGGAAACGATGTTGGGATGGCGGAGACGGGCGGCAGCGTCGGCTTCCCGGGCAAAGCGCTCCAGGGTAGTCGGATTCTCAGCCAGTTCGGCAGACAGCACCTTGAGGGCAATCTCGCGGCCTGTTTGGCTGTCGGTCCCGCGATAGATCGTCCCCATGCCGCCGGAAGCCACGCGGATCAGGTTTTCGTACTTGCCCAACCGCATCGACCGAGGTCTCGTGTGGGCGCGCAGTTGCGTGGACATGGTCACCTCCCTGTTCCGTTTCGGGTCCCGTCCTCCCTGACGGCCAGCCAATTCCATTCTAACACCTCTACGAATCAATACGTCACGGGGTTCTGCCGCTTGCGCCCGGTCGCGGCGTTTCGACGAGTCCTTCACAATCGGCTACAATCGCAAAGCGGGGAACGCTCAGGTCAGCGACGAGGTGAGGAACGGCCATGAATCCGGTGAGCATGAAGAACATCCTGTGCATGATCCTAGGCGGCGGGCGCGGCACTCGGCTTTATCCGCTCACGGCCCACCGCAGCAAGCCGGCCGTTCCGCTGGCGGGCAAGTATCGCCTCATCGACATCCCCATCAGTAATTGCCTCAACAGCGGCATCAACAAAATCTATGTGCTCACCCAGTTTCTCAGCGTCAGCCTGCATCGCCACATTTCGCACAGCTATCGGCTCGACCACTTTGGCGGCGGCTTCGTGGAGATTCTGGCGGCCCAGCAAACGATGGAATCGAGCGAATGGTATCAGGGCACGGCCGACGCCGTCCGCCAGAACATCCGCTATTTGCAGGAACCGTGGATTCATCAGGTGTTGATCCTCTCCGGAGACCAGTTGTACCGCATGAACTTCCACGCCCTGGTAGAGACGCATCGTAGCAACAACGCCGACATCACCCTGGCGGTCATCCCCGTGGCCCGGGGCGAGGCTCCCGCTCTGGGCATCGTCCGGCTCGACGATTCCGGGCGCGTCATCCATTTCGTCGAGAAGCCGCAGACCGAGGAGGCCCTTGATTCCGTCCGCACCCCGGTGGAGTGGATCGAACGCCGCGGAATCTCTGCCCGCAACCGCCAGTATCTTGCCAGCATGGGCATTTACCTTTTTAACAAGGACGTATTGCTGGCGTTGCTGGAACACAAACCCCCCTTTGCAGATTTCGGCAAGGACGTTTTCCCTTACAGCTACCGCCGTTACCGCGTCCAGGCCCATTTGTTCGACGGCTACTGGGAAGACCTGGGCACGGTCAAGGCGTACCATCAGGCGAGCCTGGCGCTGACGCAGGACAATCCGCCGTTTTACTTCCACGCCCCGGAAGGCGTCATCTACACCCGGATGCGTTTCCTGCCGGCCTCGCGGATCTCCGGGGCAACGATCCAGAATTGTCTGGTCAGCGACGGCTGTATCGTGATGCAGGGAGCCGACCTGAAACGCTCGATCATCGGCGTCCGCAGCCGCATTTGTCCCAACGTCACGATCCGCGACACGATTGTCATCGGAGCCGACCGCTACGAAACCGATGAGGAACGCCGTCGCAACCGTCTCGAAGGCTTGCCCGACTTCGGCATTGGCGAAGGTTCGGTGATCGAACGAGCTATCATCGACAAGGATTGCCGCATCGGACGCAACGTCCGCATTACCAACCAACGCAATCTCGAACACGCCGACGGACCGAACTATTCCATTCGCGATGGTATCGTGGTCATTCCCAAAGCCGGTGTCGTGCCCGATGGGACGGTGATTTGAAGAGGACTACCGTCGCCCGACGCTCATGATCCCTGCCGCGATCAAGCCGAGGG
Organism: uncultured Planctomycetota bacterium; assembly: GCA_937944855.1. Lineage (GTDB taxonomy): Bacteria > Planctomycetota > Planctomycetia > Gemmatales > HRBIN36 > JANWWR01. Next base: position 78,704 of record CALFAY010000012.1, on the reverse strand, counting down.
CGGTCAGGATTCCGCAGCTGACGGGGAGCACGTCCCCCCACCAGGCGTACAAACTGAAACGGCGGTCGATGGGGATGTTCGCCGCTAAGACGGCGGCGAAGCCTTTGGACTCCCGCAGCGTCGGTCCTGGCAAAGCGATGATCCGGCCGTTACCGTCGATCACGGCACTGATGCCCATGTTGACTGCCCGGCCCAAAGCCCGGCGTGTTTCCACGGCCCGAAAGCGAGCGCTAACCAGATGTTGTTCGTGCTCTTCGGAGCAACGGAACCAGCCGTCGTTGGAAATGTTCAGGAAGAAATCTGGCGGTCGGTCCGGAGCTATGCGCATGAAACGTCGGGCCAGATGCGGCACCGAGTCTTCGTAGCAGATCAACACGGCGAAACGATACGGCTTTTCCCCCGGCAGATCGAAGAGTGTCAGTTCCCAGCCGGGATCAATGCCGTAGTCAAAGTCGTAGGGCGACAACACCTTGATGAACGGCAGCGTTTCGCGGAAGGGTAAATACTCGCCGAACGGCACCCGACAGCACTTGTGATAGGTACCGCAAACCACGCCCTCGCGGGTGAGCAAGATCGCCGAGTTAAACGGTCGAAACTCCTCGCCGCGGACGATCAGGGAATTGATGCCAAGCAGCAATGTCGCATTCCAGGCTTTCGGTTTGGTGGCGGCGAAGCGGCGGCTGGTTTCCAGCAGTTCTTGACCGAGTTCGGTCAGCTCAACAGCGTCCGTTTCCGGCGGAAACAGCCATTCAAAGGTGAAGCTGGTTTCCGGGAAAACGATCAGGTCCGCTCCGGTGCTCTTCGCCTGTTCGCCAAGTTCTTCAAAATGGGCGTTTTGCAAGGCCCCCTGCGACGGATCGTTGCGGATCTCTTGGGGCACGTTTCCCTGAACCAAGGCGATCCGCGGGCCGACCTCGAAATCCGCCTGTCCCAGCCGCCACAAACCGTAGGCCAGGGATGCTGTCACGAGAACCAGGCTCAGCATCAGGCCGAAGCGGACCAGACTCGTGTTCGGTTTGTCGAGGCCGAGCCGTTGCTGCGACCACTGCGGCCAGCGACGATGAAGCAACCATGCTCCCAGCTGGTAGAGGGCGACGTTGACCAGCGCAAGCAGGAAGCTCAGCCCGTAGGCTCCGAACAGATCGGCGACCTGGATGACAGGCAAATAATCGTGTTGCGTGTGGCCTAACAGATACCAGGCAAAGCCGATGTCGATGTGGGCGCGGGCATATTCCAGGAGCGTCCAGGTGATCGGTGCGGCGAGCAGCACTGGCCAGCGGGCGGAATGCACCAGCCAGCGGGACAGGACGACAAAGAGCAGGAAATGTGTCGCCAGTAGCAGAGCCAGACCGATCCAGGCAAAGATCATTATCGGGGCGGCGAAGCGGACCCAGTGCACCGCGACTGTGCCGAACAGCAAACCGCCCAAAAAAGTGCCCAGATCAACACCCCGAGAATCGGAGCGAGCGACGAGGTAAACAAAAGGCACCAGGCTGAACCAACCCACGAAGCCGAGATTGGCCGGGAAGAAGCCGAGGTAAGTCAGTCCGCCGCCGACCAGCCCGGCAAGGATCGGGACGAGCCGCGAGGGCTGGCAGTTGATGGGTTCACAGGTGCTCGGACTGATTGCACTCACGAGGGCACTTCCTGCGCGATTATCGGCTGTGGCATCGGGAAATCCTCTCTTTACTTCGTGAGTCCCGACAAAGACATTCTATTCCCACGAGTGATGAAGTTTCGCTTCAGTCCGAAAGCAGAATGGCAACAGTTTCGCCGGCCTCGTAGCAACGGGTGCCGGGATCGAAGACGCAGAAGCCGTCCGATTCGCAAACGGTTCGCAGGTCGGGTGAGCCAAACCAGGGCAAGGGTTGAGCGAACCAGCCCCCTGGCGTGGAGCGCAGCCGACACGGGTGATATGTCGGTCGGTCACTGGAGTGCCGCCACCTCGATTCGAGGCGAGCCACGGACAACCGCGGCAGGCAGTCGGTTACTCCACGTTGCACGTTGAGGGCGACATGGACGAACAATTTGAAGCCGACCAGGGCACTGACCGGATTGCCAGGCAGGCCGAACACGAGACAGGTTTCCCTCTTGCCGAAAAACAAGGGCTTCCCCGGTTTCATGGCGACCTTGTGGAATATGGCTTGGACACCCAGCTCGGTCAGAACCTTGGGCACGAGGTCGAGCTTGCCGGCGGAGACGCCGCCGGACAGTAACAGCATGTCGTGCCGAAGTCCTTCGTGAATATGCTTCCGCAGCTGTTCGATGTCATCTCGACAGATGCCGAGCAGGTGCGGTTCGCCTCCGGCGCGGACGATCTGCCCGGCCAGCATGACGGCATTGCTATTTCGAATCTGGGCACCAACGGGAACGCAATCCGGCTCGACCAGTTCATCGCCAGGGGAGAGCACGCCGACGAGCGGACGGCGAATGACAGAAACCGCAGTTTTTCCGACCGTGGCCAGGAGACCGAATTCCTGCGGTCGAAGCAGTTGGCCCTGCCGCAGCACCGTTTCTCCCCGACGCATCTCCCGTCCTCGCGGCATGACGTTATGTCCGGGTCGAACGGGTTCCGCGATGCGGATACGTCCGCCTTCAAGAGGCTGGACACGCTCCTGCATCACCACCGCATCGGCCCCGGGAGGCAGAGGCGCGCCGGTCATAATGCGTGCTGTTTCTCCGGCGGAGAGGGGGCGCGACCATTCGGACCCGGCTGTGATTTCGCCAACGACCATTCGATCGCCTGCGTCACCGCTGCGGACGGCAAAGCCGTCCACGAGGGCTTTGTCGAAGGGCGGCGAATCGAGATCGCTAACGACGTTCTCGGCAAGAACCCGGCCTAACAAACCGGCCTCCAAGGCCACGGTTTCGGCGGGCAAGATGCGAGCGTGGCGCAGCACCAGTTCCTGAGCCGCTTGAACGGTCAGCATCGCTTCGCCTCACGTTCCCCAAACGAAGTTTTTGAGCAGCTTCGGGCCTTCCAGGGTCAGGAAACTTTCCGGATGGAACTGCACTCCGTGCAACGGCCAGGACTTGTGCCGAACGCCCATGATCTCATTCTCATCCGTCCATGCGCAGACCTCGAAGTCGGGATGGTTCCAGCTTTCCCGCTCGATGACTAGGCTGTGGTATCGGGTGGCGTCGAAAGGATTGCTCAGACCGCGGAAAACGCCCCTGTTGTCATGGTGGATCGCCGACACCTTGCCGTGCATTACCCGGTAATTCCGCACCACCCTTCCGCCAAAGACATGCCCGATGCACTGGTGGCCCAAACAAACGCCCAGAATCGGAATCATCGGCGCGAAGCGGCGGATGATCTCGTTGGACACCCCGGCCTCCAGCGGTGTGCAAGGGCCGGGCGAGATGATGATGTGCGTCGGCTTCAGCTCGGCGACTTCTTCCGGCGTGATTTGGTCGTTGCGAAAGACGCGCAGATCCACCGTCGGATCGAGTTCGCCGATCCGTTGCACGAGGTTGTAGGTAAAACTGTCATAGTTGTCGATGAGCAGAATCATTCCCGTCGCCGTCCGGCCTTGTATTCGCTGCTATTCTTCATCATAGTTAGCGAAAGCGGACGGGAAACGCGGACCAGACCGGCCGTTCGCCGCCTTCGACACCCGTTCCAATCTCTCAGCGTGGCTGGCTCGTCTGAACTTACGAGACAGTACCGAGTCGAACGCGCTCTGCTCATCGGGAGGTGAAACATGCATCGTTTCGCATTGGGTATGGTGGCGGCAGGCATCCTGACCGCCACGGTTTTCCTGGCATTCCGGCCCGGCGAAACGCCGGCTCAACCGGGACCGGGCGATCCGGTCAGCCCAGCGTTCAAGCCGCCGGGACCGCAGCTGCCGATCACCAGGGTAGTGTTGTTCTCCAGCGGCGTCGGCTTTTTCGAGCGGGAAGGCGAAGTCGAGGGCAACACCCGCATCGACCTGACTTTCCCCGTGGACAACATCAACGATCTGCTCAAGAGCATGGTCTTGCAGGACCTCGGCGGCGGGCACATCAGCGCCGTCAGCTACGACAGCCGCGATCCGATCGAAAAGACGCTCCGCAGCTTCGCCATCAACCTCACCGACAACCCCGGCTTCGGGGCCGTTCTGCATCAGGCTCGCGGCGAGAAGGTCGAAGTCGTCCTCCAGCAGACCGCCGTGACTCAACCGGGCATTCTCACCGGCGTCATTATCGGCACGGAGAAACAGCGTCAGGCGGCCGGAAAAGATGCCGTGGTCGAAGTCGAACTGGTCAACCTCTGGTGCGCGGACGGCATGAGGAGCGTCAAGCTCGCCGACATCCAGCGGGTCCGCTTCCTCAATCCCATCATCGACAATGAGTTGAAACGGGCTTTGGATACGCTGGCCTTGTCGCATGATACGCAGAAAAAGGCGGTCAGCCTCAATTTCGCCGGCGAGGGCAAACGGCAGGTCCGCGTCAGCTATGTCATCGAAAGTCCGATCTGGAAGACCAGCTACCGCCTGGTCATCGACAAGGAGGGCAAGAAGGCTTTCCTGCAAGGCTGGGCCGTCGTCGAGAACACCAGCGACGAGGACTGGAACAACGTCCGCATGGCCCTGGTGTCCGGCCGTCCGATCAGCTTCCAGATGGACCTCTACCAGCCGCTCTACATTCCGCGTCCCGTTGTCGAGCCGGAATTATTTGCCTCGTTACGGCCGCCGACATACAGCGGGGCGATGGAGAAACGCAAGGAACTCTTCGGTCTGCAACAGAGCCAAGGGGTTCCATCGCCACCCGGCGGTGCGCCGGAAGCAGCGGCCATCAAGGCTGCCGCTGCCACCATGCGTCGGGCCGGGGAACTGGAGGAACGGCAAGCCCAAAGCCTGGGGCGCGGCGAGGCCGATCGCGCCCGTAACGCCGGGGTCGACAAGAAGGAAATCTTGAAGTTGGACGCCGGCGTCGCCTCCGCTGCCACGGCGATGGAGATGGGCGACTTCTTCCAGTACTTCATCGAGACGCCGGTTTCGCTGTCGCGGCAGAAGTCGGCCATGCTGCCCATTGTCAACCAGACCATCGAGGGCGTTAAAGTCAGCATCTACAACCAGTCTGTGCATCCCAAGTTTCCGCTGCACGGTTTGAAGTTCAAAAACACCACGGGACTGCACCTGATGCAGGGTCCGATCACCGTATTTGACGGCAACAGCTATGCTGGCGACGCCCGCATTCAGGACCTTCAGCCGAACGAGGAACGGCTCTTGAGCTACGCCATTGATCTCGGCGTCGAAGTCGAGCCGGTGGTTAAGCACGATCCGCAACGGCTCACGGCAGTGAAGGCGTTCAAAGGGATCCTCCATGCCACCAACAAGATCCGCGAGGCCAAGACCTACAACATCAAAAACCGTACCGACCAGGTGCGCCGGCTCATCGTCGAACATCCCTACCGCCAGGATTTCAAACTGATCACCCCGGAAAGGTACGCCGAACGCAGCCGGGACGTGTATCGCTTCGAGATACTCGTCGAGGCCGGCAAGTCGGCCTCCACTGAAATCGTCGAGGAGCGCGATGTCGTGCAGCAGATTGCACTGACCAACGCCGACGATCAGACCATCCGTTTCTTCCTCAACAGCACGGTCGCCAGCGACAAGGTGAAGGAGGCCCTGGCCAAGGCCCTGGAACTGAAGAACAAATGGGCCGCTACCCAGCGGGACATCGCCGAGCTGAACCGGCAGTACAACGAGATCAGCCAGGACCAGCAGCGGTTGCGGGCCAATCTCAAGGAACTGCCGACGACGGCCGAGGCTTACAAACGCTACTTGCAGAAGTTCGATCAGCAGGAAACGGAGATCGAGAAGATCCAGGCTAGCCTGAAGGAACTGCGGGCCAAGGAGGACAGGGAGCGTCGGGAGTACGAGCAATATCTGTTCGCGTTGAACGTCGAATGACGGCGCTTGCAGCACGGCGGCTCGGTCTCAGCGGAGGAAGCGTCCGCCGTTGATGTCGAGCACGGCCCCGGTAATGAACGACGCCTCGTCACTGACCAGGAAACGGACCGCGGCGGCGACCTCCTCCGCGGTCCCGTTTCTTTGGAGCGGCGTTTGTCGGCGGTAGTCCTCCATCTTTTCCGGGGTGCTGAACTGTTCGTGGTGCCGGGTGGCGATAACGCCGGGCATGACGGCATTGACACGAACCTGCGGAGCCAGTTCCCGAGCCAGCGTGCGAGTGAAGACCTGAAGCGCCCCCTTGGCTGCGGCGTAGGGTCCGGTACCGCTGCCGCCGGTCTGCACGGACAGTGACAAGTTGTTGACGATACTGCCGTGCCCGGAGCAACGCAGGTGCGGCATTGCCGTCCGCGTCACGATGAACGCGCTGGTCATGTTCACGTCGAAGATTTGCCGCCATAACTCCGTCGGGCAATCTTCGATGCGGGTCGAGGCCACCGGGGAACCGGCATTGTTGATTAAGATGTCAAGTCGGCCTGTCTGCTCGACCAGCCGATGCACCACGCCGACGGCTTGTTCTTCGACCGTCAAATCGGCCTGAGCCAGCACGCCGTTTCCGCCATTCGTCTTGACCTGCTGCAACGTCTCGGCGGCTTCGGCAGCACTTCGATGATAGTGAATGCCGACGAAAGCTCCGGCCTCGGCCAGCGACAGGGCGATTGCACGGCCGATACCAACGCCGGCTCCCGTCACCAAGGCCACCCGGCCAGTCAACGGCTTGTTCATGGCTGGCTCAATGGACATCGCACAAGAGCAAAGGCGGCCAGTGGAAGCAGGTGATGGTCGGATCCGCTCCAACCACGTCCTTGGCCTGTTCGAGGGCGTCGCGGATCGAACTGGCCGTGCTGAAGCCAAGCCGCTCCGCTGTCGCCGGATCGCCGCCGACGCAGATCACTCGGCCGACCCACGCTGCACCATAGATGCCCCAGTACCACATGTAGAACGGATGCACGCCGTGATAGGCATGCCCTTCCCGATACATCCGCCGATATCGCTCATTCTCGGCGAATTCCTGCTCGTACTTTTTTTCCATCACGGACGGGTCCCGCGTCTCCGCCAGAACCCGATCGTAGAACTCGATGTAGCTCGGATGGTGTTCCGAATGAAAACGCTTGTAGAGCGGATGGGTGATGATGAGCACTCCGCCCTTGCGGACCAGCGGCTGTCCCCGGTAGAGATTGAATCCGTAGCCCACCGAGTTGACCCACTGGAGCAGCGGGTTCATGATCGAGTTCACGTTATAGGGGCACAGGTAGGGGATGCCCATGACCACGACATCGCTTGGCCCCTGAACGGGCACCGCTTGCTGTCGGATGACATTGGCGACGGTGCGATCATGGACCAGATCGGTCTGCCCCGCCTGGACGCTGGTCAGGCCGTAGGGCGCACGTTGGCTCATCCAGATGCGGCGACGCAGTTCGTAGGGCAGGAGGTCGAGGCCGATGCGGCTGGCATGGAAATTGGCGGCGTCGAAGATATTCCATTTCCGCTCTGGCTTTTGCAGGTAGGTGAACAAGCCGGGAAAAGCTGCGCTGTTCACCGTCGTCTCGATGTGGAAGCTGCGGACGTGTTGAGCCACCACCGCCCCCATGCGTTCGCAGGTCCGCTGCAACATACTGTTGGCGGGGTCCATGTAGCTTTTGCAGTGCATCAGCGTGTGGACGTTGTGATGGTGTCGGATGGTTCGGTAGGTCGTCAGGCCGGTGTTGATCGACTTGTGCCCGCCGTCCATCGTCACCAGATTGATGTTGACGTAGATGAGCAGATCAGACTCGGCGACGCGCCGATTGATCCAGACTTCCTCGCCGCGCTCCGTAGTTCCCAGCAGCACGTTTCCTCGGGGATCCTCGGCGTCGTGGTTATACAGACGTTTGGGCCAGAACGCGTCGAAGATCCTCGGACCCAGAATCTCCCGCAGTTCCGGTCCGGTCATCTTGCGGTGCAGGGCGATAGCGACGATGAGGTGAACGTCGTCCACGCCGGCGCGGCCGAGTCGATCCAACAGCTTTGCGATGATCCGTTGGCGGATGTCCGGCGACCGCATGGGCGGAAGCGGCAGCGAGATGTCGTCAAAGGCGATGGTCACTTTCATGCCCGGGCGCAGCAGCGATGATAGCGGCTCGCTGCCCAGCGGATGATCGAGAGCGTCCTGGATGGCCTGGTCGGCATCGGGCAGCGGCGGCAGAGGCGGAGGCGGGTAGATGACCCGGGTCCCCTTTGGCAACGGCTCCCAGCGGAATTGTTCGCCGCTGTGAAACACGAAATGCTCGCCCTCTTTCTCCACAGTGTAGATGCAGTCGGACCGGTCGATGTCAGATACGGGCGCGATCACTGAGCGTCCCTCGCTAGGTTTCTGCGGAGTCGATGGCGAACACGGTTTTGATGGATCGGTAACGGCCGGTCAAGAGGGCGGTGCGGACGGCTTGACGGTATTGTGTCAGCGGAAAGCGGTGCGTCACGAGCGGTTTGAGGTCCACTCGGCGGCTGGCAAGCAGATCGAGCGCCAGATCGAATGTCGAGATGCGTCTTCCGTCCACGTCTTCCAGGCCGTAGGCGTAGGCCCCGCAGACCTGAAGTTCCTTGAACCAGATGGTCGTCCAGTCCACCCATGAGGGGATGCCGGGCATGCCGACCAGGATCGCCGTCCCTCGCCCCTTGGTCAGCCGCAAGGCTTCATCGAGCGATCGTTCTGAGCCGACACAGTCGAAGACCACGTCCACACCGCCCAGGATCGTCGGCGGCCCGATTTCGGCATAATGCTGCGTGGCCCCGACCAGCTCGCAGACGCGGTCGCGGCCCTTGCGGTCTGGCGGCAAGACGATGTCGGCCCCGAGGCGCTTCGCTTGCTCCTGTTGATGCGGATGCTTGGCGAAAGCGATGAGTTGTTCGCATCGGCTCAGCGCCTTGGCGGCAGCGATGGTCAACAGCCCCATCGTCCCGCACCCCAGCACCAGGCCGACGCGATGCTTGGGAGCACGCAACACGGCATGCAGGGCGCAAGCGAACGGTTCCAGCAGGACTGCCTCTTCGTCGGAAAGCGTCTCCGGGACTGGATGCAATTGCAACTCGTGGGCGACCAGCGAAGCGGACCATCCGCCGCCGGTGTCACGGCAAAATCCTGTCTGCACGCCCGGACTGATCACACCGCGAACGATGTTGACGCAGTTGCCGTGCGCTCCTTCTCGGCACGCGGGACACAACGGCTCGATGCCGCGGACTTCGCAGCCCAGTGCCGGTTCCAAGGCGACCCGTTGGCCCGGACGGACCCGGCTCACTTCTGGCCCGACTTCCACGACCTGCCCCACGACTTCATGGCCGAACGTGAACGGGAAGGAGGTGACAGGACCGAAATAGACGCTGCCTTCTGCGGTAAGGGAACTCAGATCACTGCCGCAGATGCCGCTGAGAATGGGACGCACTCGACACCAGCGCGGACCAGGAAGGCGAGGTTCGGGCACTGCCCGGAGCCGCATCAGTCCCAGCGGCGACGTGGCCAAGCCTGACCAGAATCGGCCCAGTCCCTTAAGCAGCAGCCAGCTCGGAATGCTTTTGACGTACTGGACGGCCAGCATCGGAACCTCAGGAAGCAGCGAGAATCAAGGTGCATGCCACTGGTATATCGGCCAGTGCTCACGTTCGGCCACCGTTCGTAAGCGGGGGCCAGGATTGACCGCGGCGGGGTTTCCTACTGCTCTTAGCATCGGCAGGTCGCTGATGCTGTCTGCGTAGGCAAAGGACCGCTTGAGGTCGATGTCGGCACAGCGTCGCAAGGCGTTGGCTTTCTCCTCATCCACCATGGCTGGACCGTCCAGCTCGCCGGTCAGAATTCCGTTGCGTTGCTGCAATCGGGCGCAGATCAAATGGTCGGCCTGGAGATGCTCAGACAAGGGTTCCAAGGTCAGGTCCAGGCCGCCGCTGACGAGAATGATCCGATGTCCTTGCCCCCGATGCCAGTTGACGCGCTCGACTGCCTCCCGATACAGCCGGGGAAGATAGGTCGTAGCCAGCGTATCCCGATGGAACCTGGACACTCCCTCGGCGTTCAGGCCGGCATATCGGCGATAGAAGCGGCGCGTGAATTCGGTACGACTGCGGCGATCGGTGAGAACATAACCGGGAACGTCGAGGCACAGTCCGACGAACCAAAGGCCAAATCGCCACCAGGGCAGGCGGGCTTTTTGATACCAGATCAGCGGATGGAGGACGGTGGTGCGGGTCAGTGTGCCGTCCACGTCAAAGAAGGCGGCGATGGCCGGAGGTTCGGTCATCCCGAGCGGGTCCCGCTGGCGGCCGAATCGGGAGCGGCGTGCAACGCACTATTGCGTTGCAAACGTTCGACGACACTGCGGACGTCCTCGGCAATGCGACGGTACAGTTCCCGCTTGTCGGCGTGGTTGTGCCGCTGGGCAAGATACTGTTCCATCGTAATCGGCGGGCCGAAGGTGACGCGGGCCTTGGCCCGGCGGGGAATGGTCTTGCCCTTGGGAAGGGCGGCGTAAGTGCCCTCTATGTAGCAGGGCACGATCGGCACTCCCAACTCGACGCCCAACCAGCCGATGCCGGCCTTGAACGGCTGCAACCGCCCGTTGGCGCTGCGGGTTCCTTCCGGATAGATCAGCACGGGATGCTGGGCCTTGAGCAGCGATCGGGCCAGCCGCAGGCCTTCGACCATGTTGGCCGTCCGTTCGAAAGGCACGACGTTCAGGAACAGATGGAAGAACAGTCCCTTGGCCTTCCAGTTGAAGAAGTAGTCCCTGGCCCCCATGATGAACAACTCGCCGCCTCGCTCGCCGAAGGCGGTCACAACCATGCCGGTGTCGATGTGCGAGCAATGATTGGCAGCGACGATGAATGCTCCCCGCTTGGGAAGGTTCTCGATGCCGCGGACTTCCAGCCCGAACCAGGTCTGGGCGGCGAAAGCAATGACCTTCCGCGTGGCCAGGCGGACCATTTCCAGAAAAGCGTTGGTCCGCAGCCAGAAGTTATGTTCCCGAATCGTCCGCAGGCGGTGGCTGACATGTCCCCCGTCGTCTGGCATTTTCAGAACGTGGCGTTTCAGACCGGGTAGGTGGATCCGAGTGATGTATTCCCGCCAATGAATCCGCTGGACGTCGAAATCGAAGCGCTTCTGGTCCTCGGAAGAAAGCCATCGCCACAAGGCCAAGGTGTTGTCCGTAGCGTAACGGGCTTCGATGCTCATGTAGGGGCTGTAAATATTGATGTAATACAGGAGCTTCTCGACGGACGCTCGCTGGGCCGCCAGATGGTTCCTTAGCTGTTCAACCCAGCGAATCGCCGACAGGGGGCGAAGCAGATCGGAGGCCAGTTGCAAGGGGCGTCGGTAGATCAGGTCCAGACGCCGCCGGTATCCGGCCAGATCAGGCCAGGTCCACTTGGGCGGCTCGATGTATTTGCCCTTGCGGTCCGTCATCGGGTAGCGCGAGAAATATTCCCGGACCAAGTCGTATAGTTCCCCGAGCCGCATGGGGTTCAGCTGGCCGGTCGCGATCTGGTACACTTGCAGCCCCCCTTCCTGAGCACAACGGGGAGCGGCAGCCAGAATGGCGTTGACGACGAAATCGCAGGGGATGAAGTCGCCGATGGTGCGCGGCCGGCCGGGGAAGTCCTTCAACAGGCCTTGGCCAAAGCCGACGAAGAGCGGATCTCCGACTCGGAATCCGTCGATCCAGCCACTGACGGGTTCTCGGAGGGTCGATTCGATGATCGAGGGACGCAGGATGACCGTCGGCACCTGCTCCCGATACTTCACCAGCAGCTGTTCGCCCAGGGCCTTGGTGAAGGTGTAGGTGTCATGCCAGCCGCGCCGCCGGGCGTGCTCCAGGCCTAGTTGCACCAACTGATGATGGATGTCGCGCGGCTGCCTGCTACGGCGGGCACTGATCGCCGCACATTTCGCCTGGAGGTCCGCAATTTCCTGCTCAGGATCGAAGGGAAGCGGTTCGACGGCTTCCCGCGCCCACCCTTTGACTCTCCCGCTGACGTAGCAAGTGGAAATATGGATGAAAGCCTGGAGTCGTTTGCACTGCTTGACGAAGTCCAGTGTCCGCCGCGGACCCAGGGCATTGAGTGTCAGGGCGTGATCCAGCCGTTCGTCGAACTCCACAGTGGCAGCCGAGTTGATGAACACCTCGACTTCCCGGCACAGAAGCTCGTAGTCCTCCTGGCTTAACCCTAGGCGGTCTTCCACGAGGTCGCCTTCGACGACCGCGACTTTGCCCTGGACGTAAGCCTCAAAGTCTTCTCCGCGTTCCCGGCGGAGTCGGTCGAAGATGCTGGATTTAAGAACCTCGGAGCGGAACCGGTGTTCGCCGCTTTTGCTGCGCGTACTGCGCTGTTTGGGACGGATTAGCAAGTAAATACGGCGAACGCTCGGCAAGGCCCGGAGCATTTTCTCCAGCAGGGCTTTGCCGAGAAAGCCGGTCGCACCTGTAATGAGGATCGTCTTGTCCGCGAAGAACTCCTGGATCTTGCTCATAAGGACCAAGCTCGGTCTCAGGCATGCCAGAGGCTGGTCCGTGCAGCGTTTCGGGGAGGAGACGCCACCCGGCCGGAATCACGAATATGGTACGGACCTCTGCGTATCAGTCAAAGCCTGGCTTGCAGTTAGTTGGGAGAGGGACCGGGGTTGGCCGTTGGGTCTGTAACGTCTGGGCCGACGTTCCTTCCACCCTGCCTTTGCGAACAGGACGGCGAGGCGCGAAAAGATCGTCGGAGTCGCAAAAAACTCTGGACACTCCGCGTGGGAAGTGCTAGGGATACTCGGAATTGTTCTCCCTTCTGGACGCAAGCCCGGGGAGAGTTCCTAGAGTCAGAGGTGCTCATCGCGGATGGGAACCGCGGCAAGCCGAGGGGTATGGCTTTCGCCGCTTCCCTCTGAGGAGCCAGAAAGGATCGCGCTGTCATGACGCATGTGGTCTGCGAGCCGTGTTACGACTGCAAGTACACCGACTGCTGCGTGGTCTGCCCGGTCGAGTGCTTCTACCAGGACGACTTCATGCTTTATATCGACCCGGTGGACTGCATCGACTGCGAAGCCTGCGTGCCCGAATGCCCAGTATCCGCCATCTTCGCCGAAGCCAACGTGCCGTCGCAATGGGCCAATTACACGCAGATGAACGCCGAAAAGGCTGCTGAACTGAAGGCGATCGGCGGAGAAGCGCACATCACCGAGAAGAAAGATCCCAAGGAAGGCCCCAACTGCAAGAAAGCCAAGTAAAGACTCCTCGCATTCGTCACCGCCCCAGAAACATCATGCCAGGCTGTACCGGCGAGCCTACCAGTGGGTGGGCCGGTACAGCCTGTTGTGTTCTCAGTGACGAAATGGTTCTGGGGGATTTTTGTTCCTCCGAGGTTGTTGTCCGCGCTTCGACGGGTATATTCGTTGTCCAAACCGGACGCATCCTTGGACCGCCTGCATGGAAAGGTTGAGGAAGGCAATGCGCACCAGTATGAATCTCCTTCTGTGGACCACGCATGTCACCCCGGAACACTATCCTCTGTTAAAAAAGCTCAAAGAGACCGGCTTCGACGGTGTCGAGATTCCTGTCTTCGAGGGCGACGAAGCCCATTACCGGGCCTTGGGCAAGGAACTGAAGTCGCTGGGTCTGGCCTGTACCGCCGTGACTGTCTGCGGCGTCGAGAACAACCCCATCAGTGCCGATCCAGCCGTTCGCCAGAAGGGGCTGGACCACATCAAGTGGGCGTTGGACAACGTGGCGGCGATGGGCGGTGAGATCCTGTGCGGCCCTTACCACTCGGCTTTGGGGCACTTCTCAGGGACAGGACCGACCGCTGACGAGAAGAAACGGGCAGTCGAAGTGCTCCGAGCTGCCGCCGAGTACGGCCAGCAAGTCGGCGTTCGTCTGGCCATCGAGTACCTCAACCGCTTCGAGTGCTACTTCCTGACTCACGCCGCCGAGGCCAAGGCCCTCGTCCAGGCAGTCGGCCATCCGAACTTCAAAATGATGTACGACACCTTCCACGCCCACATTGAAGAAAAAGACGTGCAGAAAGCCCTGGGCGGCTGCTTGTCCGAAGTCATTCACGTCCACATCAGCGAAAACGACCGCGGCACTCCGGGCACCGGGCAGGTCCACTGGAAAGAGACGTTCCAGACGCTTCGCCGGGGCGGCTACGACGGCTGGCTGACTATCGAGGCGTTCGGTCGGGCCTTACCTGCATTGGCGGCGGCCACCAAGGTGTGGCGCGATCTGTTCGCCCATCCCGACGAGGTCTTCACGCAGGGACTCCGCTTCGTCAAGGTGATGTGGGAACAGGCCGGATGATTAAGGAGGCCGGGGGCGGCCGGTACTGGACTGCTCAGCAGGTGGTCGGAGATGGCGAAGAAACTTCTGGCATTCGACCTCGGCGCGGAAAGCGGCCGGGCCATTGTGGCGGCGTTCGACGGAAAGCGGCTGGAGCTGGACGTGGTCCACCGTTTTCGGAATGGACCTGTCCGCATTCTCGACCAGCTGTATTGGGACGTGCTTCGCCTGTTCGAGGAGATGAAAGAAGGCTGCCGACTCGCGGTGGGCAAACACGGAGTCCCGGCCAGTGTGGGTGTGGACACCTGGGGTGTGGATTTCGCCCTGTTGGGACGAGGCGATGTCCTGCTCGGCAACCCCCGCCACTACCGCGATCCGCACACTGAAGGGATCCTGGAGGAAACGTTCCGGCGGGTCTCGCGGGAAACGATTTTCCGGCAGACGGGCATCCAGTTCATGCGGATCAACTCGCTGTTTCAGCTATTGGCCTTGCAGCGGGCGGGGTCGCCGCTGCTGGAGTTGGCTCAAAGTCTGCTTTTCATGCCCGACCTTTTCCACTTCTGGTTAAGCGGCGTAAAAGCCAATGAGTACACGGACGCCAGCACCAGCCAGTTTCTCGATCCGGTGGCACGCTCCTGGGCCGTTTCGCTGCTCCAAGAGATGAACTTGCCGACGCACATCCTGGGCCGCCTGATCGAGCCGGGTACACGGCTGGGAACCATTCGTCCGGCGCTCGCCCAGGAGATCGGTTTCGCTTCGGAAGTGCCGGTCGTGGTGCCAGCCACGCATGATACCGCCGCCGCCGTCGCTGCCGTACCAGCCCGGGGAAGCAACTGGTGCTACCTCAGTTCGGGAACCTGGTCGCTGATGGGGGTGGAGACACCGCGGCCGGTCATCGACGACCGCAGCTTACAGTTCAACTTCACCAACGAGGGAGGCGTCGGCGGCACTATCCGCCTGCTTAAGAACATCATGGGCCTGTGGCTGGTGCAGGAATGCCGACGTGCCTGGGAACGGGAAGGGCACTCCTACAGCTACGACGACCTGGTGCGGATGGCCGACCAGGTACCGCCGCGCGGGCCGGTCGTCGATCCCGACGACCCCGCTTTCTTGCTGCCCGACCACATGCCCGCCGCCATAGCCGCCTATTGCCGCCGCACGGGCCAGGCGGAGCCGCAAGGCGTCGGGGCCGTCGTCCGCTGTGCGTTGGAAAGTTTGGCTCTGAAATACCGTTGGGTCCTGGAACGGCTGGAAGAGCTGACGGGATCGCGCATTGCCATCATTCACATTGTCGGCGGAGGGAGCCAGAACCGTTTGTTGAACCAACTCACCGCCGACATCTGCAACCGCGGGGTCCTGGCCGGTCCCGTCGAAGCCACCGCAGCCGGGAACGCCGTCACTCAGTTGATCGGTCTGGGCGAACTCTCCTCGGTGGCCGACGCCCGTGAGGTCGTTCGTGATTCCTGGCCCTTAACGGCGTTCGAGCCGAAAGAACCGACGTCCTGGAACGAAGTTTACCAGAAGTTCAGTTCATTGTTGTCCAAGCCTGGCTGAGCGGAACAAACGGTCATACACCAGGAAACTTATGGCGTTGCGGCTGGCCAATCTCCGCCTGGCAATCGAGGAATCGGAGTCAGCCCTGCCAGAACTGGCTGCCCGGACGCTCGGCATCTCTCCCAGCGAGATTCTTTCATGGCGTATCCTGCGCAAGAGCCTGGACGCTCGTGACAAGGATGACCTGTGCTTCGTGTACACGCTGGAAGTCAACCCCCCTGGCGACGACGCTCGGCTAATCGCCCATGTTCGCCGCCTGCATCCGCACATCCAGGTTGATCTCCATCGCGAAGAGCCGTTTCAAGAACCGGTTCCCGGGTCGGTGCCGTTGGTCCATCGGCCCATCGTGGTCGGCTCTGGCCCGGCGGGATTGACCGCCGCGTACTTCCTGGCTCGTCACGGCTATCCGCCGCTGGTTCTGGAACGGGGCAAGGCGGTTCGGGAACGCATTCGGGACGTGCGGGCTTTCGATGCCGGCGGTCCGCATGATCCCGAGAGCAATTACCTGTTCGGCGAAGGAGGGGCCGGCACCTTTAGCGATGGCAAACTGACCTGTCGCTCCTCCGGTCCAGACGTCCGCCGGGTGCTGGAGTTGTTCGCCGAGTGCAAGGGCAAGCCGTCGGTCGTGTACGAGGCCAGACCGCATCTGGGGAGCAACCGTCTTCCCGCCGTAGTCAAGGCGTTGCGACGGCGGATTGAGGCGTTCGGCGGGGAGTTTCGCTTCTCTTGCCGTCTGGAAGACCTCGATCTAGCCGACGGCCGGGTCCGTGGCGTGTTTACCTCGTCCGGCTACCTCGCGACCCAGGTCGTGATTCTGGCCATCGGACACAGCGCTCGGGACACCTACGAGATGCTTCATCGCCGCGGCGTTCCCATGGTGCCGAAGCCGTTCCAGTTCGGCCTCCGCATTGAACAGCCGCAGGAAATCGTGAACCGGGTCCGGTATGGGTCTCGGCCATGGGAAACCCTGCTGGGTCCGGCGGACTATTGCCTGTCGGTTCGCACCGGCAGCGAGAGCAAACCTAGGGACCTGTTCTCGTTCTGCATGTGTGCCGGAGGCTACGTCATGCCGAGCGTGTCCGAGCCGGGCCATTTCTGCACCAACGGCATGAGCCTTTCCAATCACGATTCTCCGTTCGCCAACAGCGGCCTGGTGGTGACGCTGGAGCCGACGGAATTCGGTTCTGATCACGTTCTGGCTGGAGTGGCCCTGCAACGGCGATATGAAAAATTGGCTTTCCTCATTGGCCGGGGAGAGTATGCCTGTCCGATCCAGTGGGCAAGAGATTTCCTGAACTATCGCCCACCTCACGGACTTCCACCGTCGAGCTATCCCCGCGGTCTGGCGGTCACGGACCTTCACGCTCTGCTGCCCGCAAGCGTGGCGGATGCCTTCCACGAGGGCTTGCCCCTGTTGGATCGCCGCTGGCAGGGGCGGTTTTTGCAGGATGCGACATTGGTTGGCCCAGAAGCGCGAGGTAGCTCCCCCGTCCGCTTTCCCCGCGATCCTGCCACTCGGGAGTCGGTCGGAGTGTCGGGTCTTCACCCCATCGGTGAAGGAGCGGGATACGCGGGCGGAATCGTCAGTGCCGCCGTGGACGGGCTGCGAACCGCCCGGGCCGTCATCGGCCGCTATGCTTCGCTGGAACCACGCTGAAGCGGTAGCCGACAACGGCACCACTTGCTAGCTTAATCAGAACATGGTATCCAGAGTCGGCAGGCCGAAAGCGAGAGGAATATGTACGCCGTATTCGAGGACGGATCGCGGCAGTATCGGGTCAGCGAAGGAGAACTGGTTCGGTTAGATTATCGGGACCTGGACCCCGGCAGTCGTGTGGAGTTCGATAAGGTGGTTTTGATCTCGGCGGGGGAAGGGTTGCAGATCGGCCGACCGTATGTCGTCGGTGCCCGCATCGTCGCCGAAGTCGTCGAGCATCCAAGCACCAAACTGTACATTCAACATTTCCGACGACGGAAGAACTACCGCAGGCGGATCGGACACAAGCAGCTGTTCACTACGGTCAAGATCAACCGCATCCTGCTGCCGGGCCAGGAGGCTCCCAGCGAGGAACCGGCCGCCGCGGCCTCTCAGCCCACGTGAAAAAGCCGACAACTGCCTGCGAGCATGATTTCAAGGAGGGGAAACCATGAACGCATGGATGCCTGCCTTTCGATGCTTCGCGCTGGTAACGATTGTGGTCTGGTCGGGGCTTATGGGTCGCTTGGCGGCCCAGGAGCCAGTGGTGTCCGGCGGTAGACCGGGGCAAGAGATCGGACCTCCGCCGGGACTACGACCCTTTCAACACGCTCAGTTCCTGAGTGCCCGCCGTGGGGCGGAGTGGCTGTGGAGCGCAAACCGTCCTGACGGCACATTCGTGCCCGGCTTGCGGCCCGACTTGGACGCCGAGATAGAAGATGACCTGCTTCGGCAAATCCACGGAGCCTACGGTCTGGCCCGGTCAGCGCGCTTCTTTGCCAGCGAACGCTACGGGGCCAGGGCCAGGCAAGCGATTCTGAGCTTGCTGGTCATGACTCGGACCGATCCGCACGATCCTTCTGTCCGGTTTACCGTGCCGCCCTCCTCCCAGACTAATCGTCTCGCTGCGGCTGCGCTGCTGGTTCTGGCTGTCCAGGAATTGCCAGAACCGGGGGCAGACCTGTTGGAGCAAGCGGAGCAGCTAGCGAATTTCCTTCTGAAGCAACAGCAGAAGGATGGCTCGTTCCGGGTCTGGGAGAACGGCGACAAGCCAACTGGCAACGCTTCGGAAGCCAGCTTCTATTCGGCCTGCGCGGTCCTGGCGTTGGCGCGCAGTCATGCGCGACGACCAAATGCGGCGAAGCTGACGGCCGCTCGGACCGCGTTCACTTCGGCTTTCCGCAGCTGGCAAGGCAACAAAACCGCGCGGGCTGCGTCCGTGCTGACCTGTGCCGGTGCCGAGTTGTACACCCTGACTACTGACAAGACCCTGGGCGAAAACGTCTGCGAAATGGCGGACTGGCTGGTCACGTTGCAGTACGGCTCCGATCCGCGTCGGTTGGCTTGGCAGGGCGGCTTTCGCATGGCCACAGGTTCCCCCAGAGACGAAGCGGTCAGTGAACCCACGGTCGAATCGGCCTTATGCGTCGAGGCCCTGGCCCAAGCGTGTCGGGGCGTGCGGGCCGGAGCGGACTTGCAACGCTTCGGCCGCTACCGGGACGCCTGTGAGCGGGGAATGCAGTTTTTGTCCACCCTGCAATACAGTCCGGCTAACACGAAGCACTTCGCGGAGTGGTACGGTCCCCGGCTCTATGGAGCCTTTCGCGACAGTCCGCAGCAAGGCACCATTCGCCTGGAAGGTACGCAGCGGGCCGTTTGCGCTTTGATCGCCTATTTCCAGGAGGTGGTGCAGGTCGAGCCAAGCGGCCGGGAAGCGACTCGTCCTTCAGGTGGCGGCTGAACCGTTGGCTCTCGGACTCGATCCGCCCAAAAGCATGAAGCTGCCGCTGTGTGGCCTGCGCCTATTGCTTCCAGGGAAAGTGTTGGTGACAATTTCATCGTTGCGAGGAGCAGTTAGGCGGGTCCCCGACTGCTGAAGTCGGTTCACTGTGAGAAAGCAAGCACCATGGAAAGCAACGGCAAACTGGCGGCGGAAAGTCCGGCCCTGATCAGTCGGCGGCCTAAATGCCGGCAACTGCGGGGAGTGCGCATCGTGGCTACCGGCAGCTATGTGCCGGATGGCGTGATCAGCAACAGCTATCTTGGCCAGCATTACGGGTGCGATCCCGACTGGATCGTCCGGCGGACGGGAATTCTGGAACGGCGTCACGCCTTGCCGCATCAGGCCACCAGCGACCTGTGCTATGAAGCGGGTCGGGCCTGCATCGAGCAAGCGGGAGTCGATCCCAGTGCCATCGACTTGCTCATCATCGGGACTTATACGCCGGATATGAGCTTTCCTTCGACCGGCTGCATCGTTCAGGAACGTCTGGGCCTGGTGTGCCCTGCCGTGGACTTGCAGGCGGCCTGTGCAGGGTTCATGTACGCCCTGGTAACGGGAGCGACCTACATCCGGGCTGGCGTCAGCAAGCTCGCCCTCATCATCGGGGGGGATACGAACTCCCGGATTGCCAATCCCCACGACCAGAAGACTTTTCCCCTGTTCGGGGACGCCGCCGGTGCCGTCCTGCTGGCGCCCGACGACGAGGAACATGGCCTCCTCAGCTACAGCCTGGGAGCCGACGGACGGGGCGGATGCATCCTCTACCGTCCCGCCTGCGGCAGCCGTCTGCCTCCCAGTGCCGACCTGCTTTCGCAAGGGCTTCACTTTCTCCGCATGGACGGCAGGGCCGTGTTCCGCTGGGCTACGCACATCCTCTGCGACACCGTCACCGATGTGCTCGCCGACGCCGGTTACACGATTAACGACGTGGATCTGTTCATTCCGCATCAGGCCAACATCCGCATCATCAATGCGGCCACGGACAGCCTGAAAATCCCCCGCGAGCGCGTCTTCAACAATCTCGACCGTTACGGCAACACGTCGGCAGCCTCGATCCCGCTCGCTCTCGACGAGGCCGTCCGCTCAGGCTTGGTCAAGCGAGACAGCCTCATCGTCATGAGCGGCTTCGGGGCCGGGCTGGCGTGGGGGACAGCTCTTTTCCGCTGGTGAATTTTTGACACAGGCTTGTCACTTCTTGCCGACGGGCGGCCATCAAAGCGGCGGTCAACGATACGGACTGCGCGATGCGCACAAGTCCACCCGCATTGCCGACGCCTCCGCCGCAGCCCTCGGGAATGCTCTCTCGCCAGTTCCCCGCTCCGGATATAGTGGCGGTCGGCAGGGGCATGCACCGGCCTGCTTACGGGCTCGCCGGTCTTCTCAGCGCGACCCGACCCGAATTGCGGTTTCACTTCTTATCAGCCCATGACCGATGTCGAAACCTTCCAGGTCCTGCTGGAGGCGCTGCCGTGGGCGGCGGCCCTGCTCGATTTGCAAGGGCGCGTCGTCTCGTGCAATCAGGCGCTGGAGCGGTTTTTGGGACGCACACGGGAAGCGCTCGTCGGCGTGCGTTTAATTACGGCGTTTACCCGGCCCCAGGACGCCGCGAGAGAGGCAGAACTGTTCCTCGAACTCGCCGACGGATTGCGAGACAACTATCGGATGGAGAAACGCTATGAACGAGCGGACGGTTTCTGGCGGGTTGGACTGGTTCACGTCGCACTGGTGCGTCCCTCTCCGCCGACCCGCCCGTTCTGTCTCACCACGATCCTGGATGCTTCCGAAGAGCGGTCAGCACAGGAGCGGATCGGCCGTCAAGCGAAATGGGAGGCGCTGAGACGAATGGGTTGCGAGGTCGTCCACCGGCTTAATCCGTTTGTGCTGGCGGGCCGGGGACACCTCCGTATCCTCCAGGAAGCCACAGCCTCCAACGATTTAGTGCGCCATGCCGTAGACAACCTGCACGAGGCCCTGGATCAGGCCAGCCGACTCGTGCGGGACCTTGCCGTTTTCGCGTCCTGTCCGGTAGTGCAACCCGTGGCAATCGACCTCGACGCTCTGCTGCGTCAACTTGCAGCCCAGTTGCGAAGTGTTCACGCGAGTCGGATGACACTCGACCTGCGTTTCTCTTCCTATCTGCCCCGCGTGCTCGGCGACGAGCAGCAGCTTCGGCTAGCGCTGGCCACTTTGCTTGATTTCGCCGCCACGCGTTGTCCTCCCCAAGGCGAACTTCGCATCTGCGTCGGCCTTGCTCGGCATGTTCCTACCGATTCGCTCTGCGCGGCAGAGGTACCGAAGCAGGCGCTTGACTGCCAGATAGCTGATGGGACCGGACCCGGGGACCTGGTGGCGATCGGCATCCGGGTTCCTGGTCCGCCGCTCAGTCCCGAAACCTGGAACCGGCTCTTCGAGCCATTCGCGGTCACGGAAGAATTACCCCAGGAAGTGAGCATCAGGCTTGCCAGGGCGTATGGCATCATATGCCGCCTGGGAGGAAGCATTGACCTCGGGCTGAGCGATCCCGGCGGCTGGACGATCTCGCTTCGGCTGCCGATCGCCCGGGACACGGTGCCCGACCTGGAGTTGTCGGCCGGTCTGACCGAAACCCAGGAGAATCTGCCCACGGTTGTCGTGGTCGAAGATGATGACACACGGAGACGCCAGTACCGGGAATTCCTGGAAGCAAGTCGCTGTCGGGTTCTCGAAGCCTGCTCACCCGGCGACGCCCTGTGGCTGTGCTTACGCCATGCCGGGCCGATCCACCTCATGCTCGTTGAGGCCGTCATTCCCCACGTCCGCGTCGAGGATCTAATCGAGCAAGCCCGATCAGTCCATCCGGAACTTGGCGTGCTCATTCTGGGATCCCCCGCAGATGGGGAAGGTCCTGCCGAGGATGACAAGACCTTGCGGATTGCCAAACCTGTCGAGGCGGAGGTTCTGGCCCAAGCAATAAACCGGCTGCTTCGCTTGAGCAGTCGGCAAATGAAAACATCCTCTGCGTCCTGAAAAGGACAGGGCGACGGTTCACGCCCGCCAGAAGATCGGCTGACCGAGCGTAGCGAACCACAGGACCGCTCGCAGGTCCGAATGCGGCTCGTGGGCAGGGGCCGGTCCGTAGCGGATCCGCCGCCAAAGGCCCTTGATTGCTTCGGAAAGGATGGCGAAGGGCAGATCGGCCGTGACGAGCAGCTTGTAGGCGAAGACAGCTCCGGCGGACCAGCAGTGCTTGCGGAGAAAGCGAGCATACCCGGCTTCGACGCCGGTGTAGGCGAAGCCGCTATTTTTGCGGGAACTCATCTTGCCGAGGTGAATGATGTCTGCGCCAGCGTAGTAAACCACCTGATGCGTGGCAGCGACTCGTGCACTCAGGTCGAAGTCTTCCAGCCCGAATGGAAAGCCTTCGTCCCAGCCCCCGTGCTGGCGAAACACCTCCCGGGGAATGCACACCGCCGCTCCCAGCAGGACTTCGACCTGCCGGGTCCGGGTCGGTTCGAACTCGCCTCGGCGATACGCCTCGTACTGCCGACGAAACAGCCCGGTCCAGCGGAGCATCGTGACGCGATGCAACAAGGCCGCGGGTGTGGGACGGGAGCGATACGAGCGTTGCGGCAACCCGTCCCTTCCGATCAGCCGGGGTCCGACCAGACCGACTTCCGGATGAGCGTCCAGAAACCGCACTAGATCGCGGAGACTGTATTCGCCAACCACGGTGTCGTTGTTCAGGAACAACAGATGCCGTCCGCTGGCCAGTTCGGCAGCTTGATTGTTGGCGCGAGCAAAACCGAGATTGCGGGAGTTGCGGATCAGTACGACGTCCGGAAAGTGCTTTTCGACCAGTTCCACTGAGCCGTCCCGCGAGGCGTTGTCCACCACGAGGATTTCGGTCCTTAGGTGGCGACCGGCCAAGACCAGCGATTCGAGACAGTTCCGGAGAAGTTCCGCGCCGTTCCAGTTGACAATGCAGACAGACAGATCGGGAGGAAGCATCCCTGACTCCTCTCGCGGTGCCGGGCAGACCCAGCGGGGAGGCGCTCCGGGGAGGAACGCTGCGCAAGACGCTCGACCGCTACCTGCGGGAGCGTCGGGGACTTTGTAACCCGGGGGGACGGTCTGCACAACGTCAGCTTGGCACTCGGCTGCCGGACGAGGGCTGTGACATGGCCATGTCACCCAGTCTCAAAGTCGAGCCGGTGCTGGCTCCTGGGGGTTGGTCGCGGCCTCGGCAGAGGCTGGCAGTTCGCCCCGGAGTAAGCGACCTCCCAGCCCTGGCACGAGGCAGCAGACCGTAAACGCCGCCAGCGTCAGCAGCACCCCGTCCAACGGCAGCCGCGGACCGTGCAAGGCTTCAGCATGACTAAGGAGATAGGGCAGCGGTATCCAGAAGACGGCCAACTGCAAGGGCATCGAATAGTACCGCCAGGCATAGGACCAGCGCCAACCGACCAGTCCCAGGAAAAGCATACCGATCAGCGTGCAGTACAGGGCCTCGCCCAGCCAGGGCAACGGCTCGTCGCCTGGTTCCCGAACTGGTTCGGCGAACATGCTGAAGCGCTGTCCCTCGACTCCGCCAGTGAAAAACCACAACGCGGCCAAGACCCGCCGTTCCACAGTTTCGACCGGATGCTCCGTCACTTCCTCGAGGACATGCCGTGCCAGTTCCTCGTGTCCCAGTTTGGGGACCGCAGGCGGCTTGGGCAAGGCCTTGGCGTCGTCGGGCTTCTTTTCGTCCTGGGGCTGCTCCACCTCCGGCTGGGCAGGTTGTATCGGGGCCATGTCGCCCGTGGGACCGCCGGTCGCCTGGGGGTTGTTGCCCAGCCAGAGGTGCCACCAAACCGTGTCCACGATCGGCAGCGGTTCGCCGCGGCGCTGGTAATTGTTGCCCATCCAGCTTCCAACGGCGGCACCGAAGGCCAGGAACGCCAGCAGACCAGCAAGCCATCCCGTTCTCAGACGGCTGTTGCGATACAAGAACCAGATCAGCGTCGCCAAGGCGAACGGTACCAATGCCAGGCGGACCAGCACCAAGCCGGCCAGGGCCAGTCCCAGCAGGATGCTGCTGACGGCTCCGGCACGCTGCCCCGCCGTGGCTCCCGCGCTTAAGGCAGTCGCGAGGAGAAAGGAAGTCAGGACCCCGTCCTGCAGTTCGCCGGTGTTGATGACGGCGAAGGGGTCAGCAGCGACGCATAGCCCGGCCAGTAAACCCACCAAGGTGCTGCCGAACGCCCGTCGTCCCAGAACGAAGTACAGCCCCGCCGTCAACGCTCCCAGAACGACATGCAGCCAGCGGATCGCGGCCTGGGGTTGGATCTGTCCTCCGCCCTGATCCTCCACCACCTTGGTCACGAAGTCACGACACAGCTGGTACGCTGGGGACGCGACATGGACCTGGTCCTGCGGCGTCGGATCGCTCTGAACGCGATAGACTGCGTTCGGCTCCGCATCGCCCCCGGCTGTAAACTCCAAAACATAGTACCCGCGGGCCGCTCCGGCGGCGGCAAGCACCAGCAGCAAAAGCAGCCAATCAACCAGTCGAAGTGGACCCAGCGTGCGCATGAGTCACCCGGTTTCGCGGCTTTTAAGACACCCTAATGTCAATGCACCTGAGGGCACATTGCGACCTATCATAACGCCAATGCGTTAAGACGGCTAGTTCCCAGGTCCGCTTTCCTGAGATCAGAATTCTCGAACCTCTTTGCAGAGGCCAGGTCGGAAATTATGAAGTTCCCGTAAACTTGGATGTTCGGCAGTTGGCTTGGACAGCCTCCGAGTCTATGCTGCGCAGTGGCCTCCAAAGTGGCTCATACCCGTTTTCGTTTGTGTGCGTCGCGTTCTCGAAAGTTCTGCCTGGGAGCACAGTCCCATGACACCGCTGCGACAAGTCCTGACGGTCGGCCTGTTGATAGGAACCTGCCTGACATCGGGATGCGGAGGCTCACAGGAGTCCGGCCGTCCCGGCCGTCTCGCCGCAGTACGCCTCAATGCGGGTGGATCCACCTTCATCAATCCGCTCATGACCAAGTGGGCAAAGGTCTATCTGGAGAAGACCGGCGTTCGGATCGACTACTCGTCCACGGGATCGGGCAACGGCATCCAGCAGATGATCAACCGGACCATCGACTTCGGATGCACCGACGCGCCCCTCAACGAGGAACAGATGGCCAAAGCCGCGGGCATCGGCGGAGAGGTCATGCACATTCCGCTGACGCTCGGGGGGGTCGTCCCGGCCTACAACCTCCCGGGCATCGAAAAGCCCCTTCGCTTCACAGGCGCGATTCTCGCCCAAATCTACCTGGGAAAAATTGAGAAGTGGAACGATCCGGCTTTGCAGACGATCAATCCGGACCTCGCCCTGCCGGACCTGAACATTGCTCCGGTGTACCGTTCCGACGGCAGCGGGACGACCTATTTATTCACGGACTTTCTGTGCAAGGTGAGTCCAGAGTTCCGGCACACGGTGGGTAGGGGAACCAGTGTGCGTTGGCCTTCCGTCGGCATTGGGCACAAGGGCAATGAAGGCGTGGCCGGGCACATCACCCGGACCCCCGGCGCACTAGGTTACGTCGAACTGATATATGCCTTGAACCAGAAACTTTCCTTCGGATCAGTACAAAACCGGGAAGGGAAGTTCGTAACGGCCAGCATTGAAACGATCTCGGAAGCCGCCCGCAGTTCCCTGACGGAGATTCCCGACGATCTTCGCTTCTCGATCACCGATGCCCCCGGCTCCGCGAGCTATCCGATCAGCGGAGCGGTCTGGGCAGTATTCTACACGGATCAGAGCCGCAGCCCGAAGGCACCGGCTCTGGTCGAGTTCCTGCGCTGGGCCATCCACGACGGGCAGCAGTATTGTAAGGATCTGCAATACGCTCGCTTGCCGGACGACCTGGTGGCACGGGCCGACCGGAGGCTCGACGCAGTCAAGCTCACTAAGTAGAACGGAAGGCGGCATCTAACCAGGGTGCTGAGTCGGAAACATGGAACACCCCTCCGGTCCGCCTATGCTTGCACCGACCGCAGCTTCGCCTCCGGACCTGCCGTGCCGGTCGGCCCGGAAGCGGTGGGGCGATCTCGTCTTTGCCTGGCTGTGTCGAGGCGCGGCCCTGGGGGTGGTGGCCCTCTTCGTCCTTCTGGGGGTCTTTCTGGTCATCGAAGCCTGGCCGGCGATTCGTGCCATCGGCTGGGATTTCTTCCGTTCGACGGAGTGGAATCCCCAGACGAATCAGTACGGCGCGCTGGCCTTCATCTTCGGCACGCTGGCCACTTCCGCCCTGGCCCTCGTGATTGCAGTGCCGCTGGGCGTCGGAACGGCCGTTTTCCTCGCCGAAATCGCTCCCCGCTGGGTTGGCGCCCCCGGTTCGTTTCTCGTGGAATTGCTGGCGGCGATTCCGAGCGTCGTGTACGGCTTCTGGGGGCTGATGTTTCTGGCCCCCGTGGTCCAAGACTTCTTCAATCTTCTGGGTAAGGTGATCCCAGGGCTGACCGTGCCGAACACGGGCGGCATGGGCATCTTTACCGCCGGTCTGGCGTTGGCGGTCATGGTCTTGCCCTATGTCGCCGCCGTGTCTTTCGATGTCTGTCGAGCGGTGCCGCGGTCGCAGGCCGACGCTGCCTTGGCCCTCGGGGCCACGCGCTGGCACATGATCTGGACCGTCATCCTTCCGTATGCCCGGCCTGGCATCATCGGCGGCTGCTTTCTCGCCCTCGGACGGGCCTTGGGCGAAACGATGGCGGTGACCATGCTCATCGGCAATCGGCCGGAAATCCGTTTCTCGCTGTTTGCGGTGGGCGATTCGATTGCCAGCGTCATCGCCAATCAGCTCAACGAAGCGGAAACCGACATGCAGCGGGCCGCTCTCGTGGAACTGGGCCTGATTCTCTTACTGGTCACGGTGGCGGTGAATGTCCTGGCCCGCATTTTGATCTGGAGGGTCAGTGCAGTGCGTTCGCGCCAAGGCTGGCTGGATTGGCTGCGTGGCCGGACCCGCACCCCTGTGGACTTGCCCGCGGCGAAAAACGGTCGGCCTCCTGTCGTGGTTCCTCGTCAGCCCCGCCGTCTGGCTCGCTTCCTGGACCGGCTCATGACGGTGGTGCTGGGATGCTGTCTGGCCGTTTCCGTCGGCCCTCTGCTTCTGATTCTGGGATACATCCTGTACCGCGGCGTCGGAGCGTTGAACTGGGACTTCTTCACCCAGTTGCCGGCTCCCGCCGGAGAGCCGGGCGGAGGCTTGGCCCATGCCATGCTCGGCAGTCTGATGCTGGTCGGTCTGGCCACCGCCTTCGCCGTGCCCGTGGCGATTCTGGCCGCCGTGCATCTGGCCGAGTATCGCAACAGTCGCCTGGGGCCGATGGTCCGATTCATCAACGAACTGCTGGGCGGGGTGCCCTCGATCGTCATCGGCATTTTCGCCTATGCGTTGCTGGTCCGTCCCCTGGGTCACTTCTCGGGCTGGGCGGGAGCCTTCGCCCTGGGAGTGATGATGATCCCCATCGTCATGCGAACCACGGAGGAGGCCCTTAAACTGGTTCCTGACTCGCTCCGCAACGCCTCGCTGGCCCTGGGGGCGACGTCCTGGCAGACCATTCTCCGCGTCACCCTTCCGGCTGCCCTGCCAGCCGTTCTCACCGGCGTTTTTCTGGGCATTTCCCGGATCGCCGGGGAAACAGCCCCGCTGCTGTTGACGGCCTACAACAGCAGTTTCTGGCCGGAGTCGCCCAATCAGCCGACGCCCTTTCTGCCGTACTACATCTTCTACTACTCCCGAAGCGGCTACGCGGAATGGGAACGGCAGGCCTGGGCTGCGGCCCTGGTGCTGTTGGCTGTGGTCATGCTCATCAACGTCGGTGTGCGGATGCTAATGGGACAGCGTGTGCTGCTGGCCAGCCGCGCAGATTGACCGGGGCCTCCTCGTCCCTCAGTCCACCGCCCCGACTTCCAAATAAAAGGCGTCCAGCACCACCCGATTCTTGCGGACCTCGTGGTCTGCGATCCACTTCAGCAACGTGCGGATGCGGTCGATGAGGGCCGTCGGTACGCGCACCTTCTCCGGACTGAAGTGGCGGAGCAAGGCGGCCGCTTCCCGCAGAATCAAGCGCTCCTCCCGCTGGAGATGGACCAGCTTCTCATGCAGTTGCGGCGCGCGTTGTTCCACTTCTTGAAGGTCGGCTTCCAAATCCAACAGTTGGTAATGGGTGCTCAGCCGGTCATAGAAGGACTGCAAGAGACGACCCAATTCCTCCGTCCACCGAGGATCAGCCCGACCGTTGCAGACATGCCGTGACAATGCGGCCATCGCTTCTTGGAGACGCTGATAGCTGACCTGGATCTGCACCGCTTCGGGGATCGGCATGGGACGTCCTCCAGCGAAGTCTCGGGGTGCTCGATTCGGGAAGTCCGCGGCGCAAATCAGAATACCCAAGCCGCTGTGGTCAAGCCAATGATCCCCGGACCAGCGTCAAAACCAGAGCGGACTTTCTTCGGCATGTCCGCTGCAATCGGCAGGGTTTTCCAAGGCGGAACAGATACGCACCGCTCCCGGTCCGACGGTGCTTCCAAGGCCTCCACGGCCGCCCGGCGACGTGCGAGCGGAATCACGACGGCGAGGCGAACTTGCAGGCGAGTCTTCGGCTGTTGATGTCGATCCGTTCCAGAATGTACAGGACACGCTCCATCGGCAACCCGAACGTGCGTGCCCACAAAAGAATGTCGAGATTTTCGTAGCCCGCTTTGACCCGATCCAGAATGCATTCCAGAAGCAACTGGTCGTTCAAGAACTCGCGCTGAAGCAGTCCGAAATCGTTGCGGTCCAGCTCCACCCAGAAGCACTTGCCCTGGAGATGCTCGATCCAGCGGGCCCGCAAGTAGCCCCACCAATGTTCCTTGACCCAGCGGCGAATAGCGTCTTCGCCGAGGTCCTTGCCCGCTTTTTCGCTTTCGATCCACTTGTACACGAGGGCTTCCTTCTCTCCTTCCACGAAGACGCTTGCCTTCTCCATAACCTCCTCGACTCCAGGTGTTCCGGATCGGGCCTTCCCTGTCTCCGCGGTCTGCCGATCCGTGGAGCGCGTCCGGTTGGGCCGGACACGTGGGCGAGAGTCCCAGTTATGCTAGTTGTCCCGCCGCCCCGCTGCAAGGTGATTCCCCGTCACGACGACAGCCGAACGCACTCAATCTCATGTACTCCTCCACCGCTGAGGCGAAAGCGTTCGCCGAACGCGGACGCTCAGGTGGGATTGAAGCGGCTGACTGGGGTTGACATGCCCTTTGGGTCGCCCGGAGCAGCAGCCGCCTGATTGTGTCGATGAGTTGCCGTCACGCTTCGGCCTTTACGAAACCACTCCAGGGCCGTACACTCAAACCAGATAGTTCCGCCAAAGCTGGCGGAACGACGCACGGAGAGGTGGCTGAGTGGCCGAAAGCGCCGGTTTGCTAAATCGGTGAGGTGGTTATACCGCCTCCGCGGGTTCGAATCCCGCCCTCTCCGCTGAATACTCGGGCATCATCTGGCCCGACGTTCTCAAAAAAAAACCAACGCATTTCCCCAAAGCCGCCGGTTCGAGCGTTCACTACGGTTCCGGTTGATTCCTGCGTTTGCTGCGTCGCATTGTGGGCCGCTGAGGGGGCCGTTCACGTCGGGCCTGGTCGGGTGATGGCTTCCGCCGAGTTAACGTAGTGCCGGGATGGGTTGTGCCTTTCGCCGGCGGTCTTGAACGGCTAACGGGTCGTGCCGATCTGATTGGATCTCGACGGGGGTGTTCGGCCGCCGCAGGGCGAGCGGGGCGGTGGGGGAAAGAAAGCCTTGTCGGCGTTGCACGGGTCGCCTTAGCGGGATGGTCAGGCAATGGGT
Organism: uncultured Planctomycetota bacterium; assembly: GCA_937944855.1. GTDB lineage: Bacteria > Planctomycetota > Planctomycetia > Gemmatales > HRBIN36 > JANWWR01. The sequence continues at coordinate 48,588 of CALFAY010000012.1, read as the reverse complement.
CGTCCTACGAGCATGGACCGATATTCTCCCCGACGAACCGACTCGTTGCTCGGAAGGTTCTGTCGCGTGGGTCTCACGTCATCGTCGTCCGTCGTATTCATGTAACTGCGAGTGAGACGGTCCTGAATCTGAGGGGACGGCGTCTTGGCCCAGAGCCGTGAGGGAAAACCTATCAGCGAAAAGATCGTGCCTTCGGAATGAGGAGATACTAGATTCTTCGATATGGCCCCAACCCAACCCTCGAGGACGCACGTTACTCTGGCAGATGGGGTCAAAAACCTTTGATATTCTGGAATTTGGTGTGGACAGCTCCTTGTTGTTAACTCGAAGGGTTTCGATATGGTCCAACCCACGCTCTCCGTGGTCGTGATCAGCTATAATCGGCCCGCCTATCTAGAGCAATCCCTCTCTGCTGTCTACGCACAGGTGCCTGAAGAGACTACCGAAGTGATTGTCGTGGACAATCGAAGCGCCAGCAGTCCAGAGGTCGCCAAAGTCGTGGCCAAGTTTCCCCAGGTGCGGTTCCTGCCTCAGGCAAAGAACCTGGGCTTCGCTGCAGGAGCAAATATCGGGATGGCAGCAGCCCGAGGCGACTATATTCATCTCCACGAAGACGACATTGTTTTACATCCAGGCTTCTATAGTTCAATTCTTCCAATCGCTGCTGAAAATCCAAATGCCCTACTGTCTGGCATCATATATGAGCAGCCAGGAAGTACCCTTCTATTTGCGGGCATTGACCTCAACATTGGAGTACGCTTTACGCAGGAGTCATATCCCGCAATTCTGGACAACCAGCCGTATCCGACAGGGATGCTTCTGGGTGCTATGATGGTAGGACATAGACAAGTATTTCGCCGAATCGGCTCCTTCCGTCCGGAGTACTTTGTTTATTTCGAGGATGCGGAATATTGTTGGCGAGCGCGATTGCAGGGAATCAGACTAATTGTTGTCCCAAGCGCGCAAGGTACACATTTGCGTCCGATCAATCGTGAACAAAACCCAATTATAGAGTACCATAAGCTCAAGAATTATCTTGCCGTAAATGTGCTCTACATGAAACCCCGGCCACTGGCGTGGTTGATTATAAAATACTTTTTATATACGTCCACACGAAAGGCCTGGCAAATTGGCAGTCTTAGTTTTCTATTGCGATCGTGGGCAAGAGCAGCGTGGGATATACCCAGATACCTCGCCGAACGACTGAGAACTCGACCAAACGATTCGCCGAGCAATAAGTCCACCTAAAAGGAGCAACGTTATTGCGGGAATCATCCGACAAAGCGTGGCGCCGCGGGACAACACAGCTCTGGCGGGATAAGGTCATGTCTGCCATACTGCCTTGGCGCATTGATGCAGGAGGCACGCATCGCCCGGCACCTGCTTGCGGACCAGGCATGGAAAACCGTCAGGGATTTCCTTCCCCAACAGCCCCGCTAACCGCGAGCGCGGAGCGTCGGCGGCAATTCGTCTCGGAACCGCCGTTCGTTCTGTGCGAAAAAATGTCTGCCAATCCAGGCATCACCGCTTGGCGAACGGCTTCAGGCAGAGTAAGCCAATGGCGGAGCTATGTATCGGCCAGCGGCTTCCCGAGCCGCCAGTGGTCCCTGCGGCGGATTCTGTGCGGCCGTGGGCCGGCAAGTCGGGATGCTCCAGCGGCCAAGGGGATCCGTTGCAATTTCGCCCTCTCCGTTCCATGCGAATACTTCACCTCGATGGGTCTGGACTGACGCTGAACGAGGCTACCGCCATTCTGCGGGGGCAGGTGGGTCGGCTCGATGTCCCCGCGGCGGCGCGACAACGGATCCAACGCGCCCGCAGGTGCCTGGAGCAGATCCTCGCCTCCGACCGCACCGTGTACGGAGTCAACACCGGCTTCGGCAAGCTGTCTAATCAACGCATCGCACCGGACGAATTGCTCGAACTTCAACAGAACCTCATCCGCAGCCATGCCGTCGGCGTCGGGCAGGCGTTGCCGATTCCGGTGGCCCGCCTGGCCGTGGCCCTGCGGATCCAGGCCCTCTCTCAAGGCTTTTCCGGCGTCAGTTGGGAGCTGGTCCAGTTCCTCCTTCAGATGTTCAACCGCGGCGTCGTGCCCATGATTCCCGAGCAGGGCAGTGTCGGCGCCAGCGGCGACCTGGCCCCGTTGGCTCATCTCGCTTTGGTGGTCATGGGCGAGGGCAGCGCCTGGCTTGTGCCTCCCGGAACCAATCCCCCTGCCGCGCTCAAGCCGATGCCTGGCAAACTCGTCCTCAAAAAGGCGGGTCTGGCCCCGTATCGGCTTCAGCCGAAGGAGGGTCTGTCGCTCATCAACGGCACGCAGATTTCGTGTGCCCTCCTGGCCGATGCCGCCGTCCGGGCGACGAACCTGGCCACGATCGCCGATCTCGCCGCCGCCATGACGCTGGAAGCGACCAAAAGTTCGCTGCGCCCCTTCGATCCGCGATTGCATCAGGTTCGGCCTCACCCGGGGCAAAGCGCAAGCGCCGCCAACGTCCGGCATCTCATGGAGGGCAGCGAGATTCTGCCCTCGCATGCCAACTGCTCGAAGGTCCAGGATGCCTACAGCATCCGCTGTTCGCCGCAGGTCCACGGCACCTTCCGCGACGCCCTTTCGTATGTGCGGGAGGTCGTGGAACGGGAAATGAACAGCGCCACGGACAATCCGTTGGTGTTTGTGGACACCGGCGAGGTGCTGTCCGGCGGCAACTTCCACGGGCAACCTCTGGCCCTGGCCGCCGATCTGCTCGCCGCCGCTGCGACCAATCTGGCCGGCATCAGCGAACGTCGAGTCGAAAACCTCGTCAATCCCGACCTGAGCGGGCTGCCCGGCTTTTTGACGCCAAAGCCCGGTCTGAACTCCGGCATGATGCTCGTTCAGGTCCTGGCCGCGGCACTGACCTCGGAGAACAAGGTGCTGTCGCATCCTGCTGGCGTGGACTCGATCCCGACCTCGGGCAACCGCGAAGACCACGTCTCGATGAGCACCCACGCCGCCCGCAAAGTTCGCCAAGTGATTCAGAACACGACCCGGGTCCTGGCCTGTGAACTGCTCTGTGCCGCCCAGGGGTTAGAGTTTCTGAAACCTTTGCGGCCAGGCCGGGGGATCGAGGCAGCCTATCGGCACATTCGCCGATACGTCGCCCCGCTGGACCACGACCGCACCTTGCATCCGGACCTGACCGCTGTCGAGCAGATGATGGAAGACGGGAGCCTCCTCGAAGCCGTCCACGCCGTCTGTCCGCAGCTGTGTTGAGCAGGGCTTGGTTGCCCGTCACTCCGGCAGCGGTTTGCCCTTCGTCTCGGGAGCGAAAGGCAAAACAGCCAGTCCGAGCAGGAAGAAGGAAGACATCGTGATCCCGGCGTACCGCCAGCTCGCCGGTTCGCCGAACGAGCCAAACACGGTCGCCGCCAGCGTGCCCAGCAGCAACGGCCCCGGCGCGGCCAGATAGCGGCCGACGTTGTAACAGAACGACGTGCCCGTGCTGCGTAGATGCGTTGGGAAAAGTTCCGGAAAGTAGATCGCATATCCGCCAAACAGGGCGATCTGACAGAAACCCATCAGGGGCACCATCCAGAAGACATGCCAGAAGTCGCTTAACAAGCCAAAGACCAGAACCGTCGAGCCGAGGGCGAGCAGGAACGTGATGGCGAAGGCCGGACGGCGTCCGATGAGTTGCGTCAGGTTCTTGAACGAGTAGATGCCGAAGAACGCACCGATGTTTAATAACAGGCCGTTGACCCCTGCCCACCAGGTCAACCGGCTTTCCAGGGCCTTGTTGCGCTGGCTGATCTTGTCGAGCAGCTCATTCAGGGGTGGAAGCGAGTCCGAGGTGCCACTCATCGTCTCGGCCCGGACGCGGCGTTGGTGCTCGGTTTGTCCTTCGGCGTCCAGGACCGCTTCGACAGCGGCTGTGGTGATCGCTTGCCCCTCTTTCTCCAAGCGTAGCACGGCCCGGTAGATGGCCCGGGCGTCAGGGTCCAGCAAGTAGTTCGGACTACGCAGACGCTCTTTGATCGTGGGCAAGACGCTGGGATTTTCCAGCAGCATGCGCATCAGGTTCCGGTCGGTCTGGTCGCCGTCGGCCTGGCGAAGCTCGGCTTCGAAGGTTTGTCGGAAGACCGACCGCACCAGATCGAAGCTGAAAAAGCCGATGCCCCACAGGCCGACGACGCCGGACGTAGCCAGGATCAGGCCGATGATCGCACGGCGTCTCCAGACCGGATGGCCGAACAGCTCCCGCAAGGAACCCAGCTGCACGGTCCCGGCGTAGCGCAGGGCCTGCCAGCGCTCCGGCTCCTTGAGCCGACGCCGGATGACCAGGGCGAGCAAGGCAGGCAAGGCCCCGACGATGAACATCCATCGCCACGGACGATACTCCCCTAGCGCTCCCGCCGCCTCCAGCGGCGCCAGGCCCATGCTCACCAGGGCTGCCGAGATGTTGCCAAACGCGGACGACGCCTGCAACCAGCCCAAAGCGTGCGGTCTGGCCCGATCTGGCATCACCTCGGCGACCAGAGCCACGCCGACGGCAAATTCCCCACCCACACCCAGCCCGGTGATGAAGCGGTACACGCAGAAGTCCCAGAAGCTCACCGACAAAGCTGACAAGCCGGTGAACAACGAATAGATCAGAATCGTCAGCACCATCGTCTTCGCCCGACCGAAGCGGTCGCCCATGATGCCGAAGACGACGCCGCCGGTAGCCCAGCCGAGCATGAAGATCATCGTCGCCAAGCCGCCGGCAAACTGGGCATTGATCGGGCCGCCCAACTCCGCCATAGCCGGACCACGGGCGAGATTGAACAACTGCTGGTCCATCGTGTCGAACAGCCAGCCCAGGGCCGCGACGACAAGGACGAACCAATGGTAGCGGGTCAGCAGCCGAAACCACGGCGTCTGATCGGAAGCTGGAGCAGAACCAGGCGGGACTTCGTTCATCATGCGTGTGTTTCCCATCGGGCGGCGGGACGATTCCGGACTGGGTCTCGCCCGGCTTCGCTTGTCCAAGACCGTACCTCTATACTGGAGATTACCACGCATCGCCAGTCTTTTGCCTGAGCAGCTGTCATGACCAACGCCAAACTCCCCCCGGTCGGCTTCCTCGGCGGCGGCAAGATGGCCACCGCGCTGATCCAAGGCATCCTGCGGGTCGGCTTGGCCGAGGCGTCGGCCATTCTCGTCGGCGAACCGTTGCCGGAAGCGAGAGACGCTTTGGCGAGGGCCACGGGAGTGCGGGTCCTTGACGACAATGCCGAAGTCGTGCGGCATGCCCAAGTCGTCGTGCTCGCCGTCAAGCCACAGGTCATGGATGCCGTCCTGCGGGAAATCGCTCCGCTGGTCGGCCCCGGACATCTCGTCGTCTCCGTGGCGGCAGGCATCACCCTCAGTCAGATCCAAGGCGTGTTCAGCTCAGGGGTGCGGGTGGTACGGGTGATGCCGAACACGCCGTGTCTGGTCGGCTGCGGTGCGTCGTGCTACGCCCTGGGCAGCCAAGCCACCACGGCCGATGGGCAGATCGTCAGGCAACTGCTCGGGGCGGTGGGATCGGTTCACGAAGTCCCGGAATCGCTGCTGGATGCCGTGACCGGGTTGAGCGGAAGCGGACCGGCGTTCGTCGCCCTGGTCGTCGAAGCCTTGGCCGACGGCGGGGTGCGCGTCGGTCTGCCGCGAAGCCTCGCCCTTTCCCTGGCGGTTCAGACGGTGTTGGGAACGGCCCAGCTGTTGCGACAGACTGGAACGCATCCAGCGCAGCTCAAGGATGCTGTCGCCAGTCCCGGCGGAACCACTATAGCCGGTTTACATGCTCTGGAGAAAGGCGGCCTGCGAGCGGCTCTGATGGATGCCGTGGAAGCAGCAACTCGTCGGGCTACGGAATTGGGAAGGCAATGACGGCAAACGACCTGAAACAACGGGTCGTTCAACCCGATTGCCAGTCGATCTCGGGCAAATCCTTGTCGCTCTTCGGAGGGCGGCGGCTGGGGTACTCGTCTTCTTCTTCGTCCAGGTTGCGTCGGGACCGCTGCAACCCGGCCCGCTCCAGAAGCGACTGGCTCATAATGTCGTCTTCCATGATCTCTTCAAGGGCGCGCCGACCGGCTGCCAGGGTGTACTGGATGATGTACTTCCGCTTGGCGATGGTGATCTCGTCGCCCGGCAACAGAACCTTGCGATGAACGCGGAAACCGTTGACCTTGATGCCATTCGTGCTGCTAAGGTCCTGGATGAACCAGTAGCCGTCAGTGAAGAAGAGCTTGCAGTGGATACTGGAGACGTTGGGGAATCGCAGGGGAATGTCGCAAGACTCCCGACGTCCGATGACCATTTCGTCACGAATCAGGGGGATGCTGTCCCCTCCGCCCACGGGATGAAGTTCGCCCTTGACTTCGGTCGGCATGGTGGCGCAGGCTCCAGGATGTCAACAGCAATGACAGGCAAATGATGACCGATTCTAGTGCCAATTATACACGAAGCATGCAGCCTGCGCGAAGTGAGAAATGCCCGCTGGAAGTCACTTGCGAGAGGAAAAGGAGGAGCCGGAGCCGCCTGAGAGGCAGAAAGTGGAGCCGACGGGGATCGAACCCGTAACCTCAGCATTGCGAACGCTGCGCTCTCCCAATTGAGCTACGGCCCCTGAGATGACTGATTATATGCTCCTCTGGATTGGGCGGCAGCAGCAGCTCGAAACGTCCAACTGGACCGCACCTCTGCTTGCGTAGCAGAGGAACGCACCCGATGATATACTGAACATGGATCCATGTTCACAACGATTTCGTGTCGCTCCGGCCCGGGTAGCAGGAAGCTAAACTTCACTGATTCAGTAAGTGAACATCTTGTCACCACCTGGCTCAATTTGTTGCGCTCGGTTACGCAGGATCGATTCCGATGCAATGGCTCGCACCTCGCACCGGTCGTGGCAACGTCGGACGGCAGAATGATCCGTTCCCGGCCACAAAGCAGCTTGCGCATCTTGGAGCCAAGATCCGAAAAACGTTGCGCGAAACGCCGCGCGGCATCCCATGTTGCGCTGGTTAGGCGAGCGACCCAGGAGGGTGCGATGATTCGCCGAGAACGGCATAAGTGCTTGCTCCATATAGCGATGCGACATATTTCGCCAGTGCCTCAAGGGCGTGCAGTCGTCGTATCGGCCTCGAACTGGCCCGAAAGGCCGTCAGAAAAAATGTTGCGCCTGAGGTTGTTTTCACTTTGCCGCGAGGTTCCGGTCCCTGATGACTTTCACTTGCGCATCTCTACATAACTCGTTGAGGTCGCGGAATGTTTCGTGAAATGGAGTTCGTGGGCTAGCCATGTCCGCTTCGTACACCGCCAAGGACATCACCGTTCTCGAGGGCCTGGAGCCGGTCCGTCGCCGACCGTCCATGTACATCGGCGGCGTCGATGCCAAGGGCCTGCATCATCTGGTTTGGGAAATCGTGGACAACGCGGTGGACGAATACCTCAACGGCTACGCGGACAGTATCACGGTCACGCTCCACAAGTCCGGCGACGCCGTGACCGTAACCGACAACGGCCGGGGAATCCCCGTCGATCTGCACCCCAAGTTCAAACGGCCGGCCCTGGAACTGATCCTGACCACGCTGCACAGCGGGGCCAAGTTCGGCGAGGGAGGGAACTATATCCACTCCGGTGGTCTGCACGGCGTCGGCTCTTCCGTGGTCAATGCCCTGTCCCGAAAACTGGTGGCCACGGTGGTTCGGGACGGCTTCGAGTGGAGCCAGACGTTTCGTCGGGGCAAGAAGGTCACGGAACTGGAAAAGGTCCGGCCCCTGCGAGGCCACGGCACGACCATCTCGTTTGAACCCGATCCGGAGATCTTCAAGACCACCTCCTTCGATGCGGACGTGATCAAGGCCCATCTGGAGGACATGTCCTACATCCACAGCGGGCTGAAGATCCTCTTCCGTGACGAGACCCGCAAGGAGGTCCACGACCTGTCGCATCCCGGTGGCATCCCGGAATTTCTCGGGGCCTTGGTGAAATCCGCTCAGAAACAGCCGGTGACGGAGAACTACTTCCACATCAAGGGCGACGAAGCCAAGGTCGAGGCCGCGCTCCAGTGGACGGAGAGCACCGAGGAGACGATCCGCAGCTTCGTCAACGGCATCCGCACGCCTTCGGGCGGAACGCACGAGAACGGGTTCAAGTCGGCCATCGCCAGGGCCATCCGAAACTACATCGAAACCCACGATGTCAAGGTCAAGGGCCTGACCATCACCGCCGAGGACATCCGCGAAGGCATCGTTGGCATTCTCAGCGTCTTCACCCGCGAACCGATGTTCCAGGGTCAGACCAAGGAGCGGCTCAACAATCCGGAGATGACGGCGACGGTGGACGGCGTGGTGCGTCCGGCCCTGGAAGCGTGGCTGAACGCCAACAAGCAATCCGCCGACCGCATCGTTGGCCGAATCGTCCTGGCCGCTCGTGCCCGGGAGGCATCCCGCGCCGCCGTCAACGAGGTCAAACGCAAATCGGCGGTGCATCGGCGGCTTAATCTGCCGGGAAAACTCGCCGATTGCACCTCGACCGACCCGGAAGAAACGGAATTGTTCGTCGTCGAAGGCGATTCCGCCGGCGGATCAGCCATCGAGGGCCGCAACCGCAAGACCCAGGCCGTCCTGCCTCTCCGGGGCAAGGTGCTCAACTCCGAGGGGCTTCCGCCGGTCAAGGTGCTTGCCAATCAGGAGCTGGCCAATCTCGCCTCGGCCATCGGCACCGGCCTGGGGGACAAGTTCAATATTGCCAACCTCCGTTACGGCAAAATCATTCTGCTCATGGATGCCGACTATGACGGGCACCACATCACCACCTTGCTGCTGACTTTCTTCTTCCGCCACATGCCGGAGCTGATCCGCAGGGGGCACGTTTACCTCGCTCAGCCCCCGCTGTACCGCATCCTGGTCGGCAAGGAAACCTATTGGGCCAGGGATGATGCCCACAAGGAAGAGATTCTCCGCGGTCTGCGCTCCAATGCCCGGCACGAAATCACCCGCTTCAAGGGGCTGGGCGAGATGACGCCGAAGGTGCTCGGAGAAACCACACTCGATCCGAAGAACCGCACGCTTCTGCAAGTGCAGATCGACTCCGATCTCGAAGCCGATCAAGTGTTTGTCACGCTCATGGGAAAGGATCCCAGTCAACGCTACGAATTCATCATGAACTCGGCGGCTCTGGCCGAGGAACTGGACGTATGAACTCATCATGGACCGCCTCAAGCCCTATCTTCGGGCCGAAACGCTGGTCTTCCTCGTCCTGTGGCTTGGCCTGATGATCCTGGGGCGAACCGCTCTCTTCCGCGACCCGGGCACGTTCTGGCACACCCGAGTCGGTCAGGAAATCCTCAAAACCGGCAAGTTTCCGACCCAGGACGGTTTCAGTTTCACCCGGGAAGGCGAACGCTGGATCGCTTATCACTGGCTGGGCGAAGTCCTGATGGCGGCGGTCCATGTCGTTCTGGGCTGGGATGGTCTGTTGCTGTTGTTCGCTTCTGCCATAGCTGCTCTGTATTCCTGGGTGTTTGTCCGACTGAAAAGGTCTGGATTCCACCCGCTGGCGGCAGTCGTTCTGGTCGGTCTGGTTTTAGCGGCGAGCGTCCACAACTGGCATATTCGGCCGCATATGGCGACGCTGTTCGGCATGGCCATCACTTACACCATTCTGCTTGACATCGACGCGGGTCGTTTGCCGTTGAACCGCCTCGCCTGGCTCGCTCCTCTGTTCCTCGTGTGGGCCAACATGCATGGGGGAGTCCTGGGCGGACTGGCGACAGTCGCACTGGTCCTGGCCGCGTGGTCCGTGGCTTTTCGGCTCGGCCTTCCGACGCCGCTGCGTCACCTCCGGGACATCGGGCTTCTGCTCGTGGTCGGCATCGCCTGCGGCTTGACTTTGCCGATCACTCCCTACGGCCCGGAAGCGCTGAGCTTTTGGCTGAAAATCCTGTCGCTGGACCTGGGGGCGATCATTCAGGAGCATGGTCCGCTTCGATGGCAGGAACCGACGGGATGGGCCATGATTGCTGTCGCTGCCGTGTATTTGCTCACTCTCGCAGGCATCCTGCCCGATTGGCCGCGAATGACCTGGATTGTTCCTCTGCTGTGGCTATGGCAGGCATACGAACACAATCGCCATGCTCCGCTGTTCGCCCTCGTGGCGATTCTGGCCGTTGCCGACATGATGCCGCTCACCCGCTGGGCCGGCTATCTGAAAGCCAGGGGGAGCGATCTGTTCCGAGGGGATGTCGAGAGGGGTTCCGACTGGCGGGCCTGGCTTTTTCCGTTCGGCGTGGTTCTTGTCAGTCTGCTGACGCAGCTTGCAGGTGTGCCCGTGCCGGTCCTTGGTCGCGGATGGGTGTGGGAGGATCCGAAGCATTGGCCGGTCGGCCTACTCCCGACTCTTCAAGCCTTAAAGGCCGACGGCGACGCCACCGCCGATTCGGTGCCGACCTTCAACGACATGCTCTACGGGGGTTACGTGATCTACCACGTTCCGCACTTGAGGGTATTCATCGACGACCGCTGTGAACTCTATGGCCAGGAGTTTCTGGAGCAGTACGCCGAGGCAGAATCCCATCGGCCCGAACGGATCGAGGAATGGGTACAGCAGTGGCGGTTTCGACATGTCCTGACTCGTCGCGGCAGCCGATTCGACGAGCATCTGCAAGCCCACCCCCAAAAGTGGCAGAAGTTAGCAGAAGATCAAGCCGCGGTCCTTTATCTCCGAAAACTCCCGTAAGTATGCCTTGACGAAGCCCCTGCAACTTGTATTGATGGATTTGAGACGTAATCTCAATAAGCCGTGGTGGCCTATGACCCTCCTGCCCTTGGAACGGCTCAAACGTGGCGAATCCGGCACGGTAGCCGATGTGAGCGGCAACCAGCAGTGGGTTTGCCGCCTGCAAGAGATGGGAGTGCGGGCCGGAGTACGCTTAACCGTGTTGCAAACCGGCTCGCCGACGCTGTTGCAGATCGGTTCCGGCCGGCTCAGCCTCCGTCTGGGGGATGCCATCCGGATTCTGGTGCGGACAGCCAACGGGTGTCCCGACGAGCCGGCCGTGACCGAAGCGGAAGTCCGAACATGACTCTGGCCGAACTGCGCGTGGGCCAAAAGGCAGTCATCGAAGCCTTGCAGGGCAGCGATTCGGTCACGCAACGGCTTATGGAGATGGGTCTGCTCAAAGGTGAAACCGTCGAACTCCTGGGCATCGCTCCCTTGGGCGATCCCTTGGAGGTTCGCCTGGGGTCCTACCGACTGAGTTTGCGGAAGGCGGAAGCCAGCCGCGTTCTCGTGACCACCCTCCGAGACTGAGATTCACTTGCAAAACCTGACCGCCAAATCTGGTTCCGCATCGGCCGTCAAAGAGGTCGTCATTGCTCTGGTCGGCAATCCCAACACCGGCAAGACGACGCTGTTCAACGCCCTCTCCGGGCTTCGGCAGCGAGTCGGCAACTATCCCGGCGTGACCGTTGAACGAAAGGTCGGCCGCTTCCAGTGGGGCGGCGTCTCGTTTCAACTGATTGATCTGCCCGGCACTTACAGCCTGACGCCCCGCAGCCCGGATGAAATGGTCGCCGTCGATGTCCTGCTCGGGCTGCAACCGGGCGAGAAACGGCCGGACGTCATCCTTTCCATCGCCGACGCTTCCAACCTCGAACGCAACTTGTATCTGACGACGCAGTTGATGGAGGTCGGCATCCCCGTCGTCCTCGCCCTCAACATGACCGATTTGGCCGAAGCCCAGGGACGCATCTATGATCCGGCCAAATTGCAAGAGCGGCTGGGCATACCCGTCGTGGCTCTTCAAGCCCATCGCGGCATCGGTCTGGACGCGCTACGCAATGTCCTGGCTCAGACGTCGTCACCTCCCCGGGCAGGAGTTCATTTCCCCGAGATCGTTGAGCGAGAGGCTCAACAACTGGCCGCCTACTTGCGGGAAGGGCTAGGAAGTGCTCGAGGCCGTGAAACCCTCGATCCAAGCTCCGCCCGGTTCCTGGCGCTTCGGCTGTTTTTCGATCAGAACGGCTACACCGAGAAAGCCCTGAGGAATCGCCTCGGCGAGGACCTTGCCGGGATGTTGCGGGAGGCACGAGCACGGCTGGACGCGGCCGGCTATCCGGTTCCCGCCACGGAAGCCCAGCTTCGCTACGCCTGGATCAAGGATCGGCTGCGCGACTGTTATTCCGAGGCACCCAGACCAGCCCGCGATTGGACCGACACCCTCGACCGCATCCTGACCCATCGCGTCTGGGGCATGGCGATCTTCCTCATCATCATGTTCCTGGTCTTCCAGGCGATCTTTACGGGCGCTCAGCCGCTCATGGAAGGCATCATCCTGGCTCAGTCGTTCGTGGCCGACTTCGTGCGCAATTCCCTGCCCCCCGGGCCGCTGCGGGGGTTGATCTCGGACGGAATTATCGAAGGCGTCGGCAGTGTTCTCGTCTTTTTGCCGCAGATCGTCATCCTGTTCGGCTTCATCGCCATCCTGGAAGACTGCGGCTACATGGCCCGGGCGGCGTATCTGATGGACAAGATCATGGCCCGCTGCGGACTGAGCGGAAAGTCGTTCATTCCGCTGCTGTCCTGCTTCGCCTGTGCCATTCCGGGCATCATGGCGACCCGCGTCATCGAGGACCGCCGCGACCGGCTGGCGACGATTCTGGTCGCGCCCCTGATGAGCTGTTCGGCCCGCCTGCCGGTGTATGTGCTCATGACCTCGGCCTTCATCCCGACGGACACTTGGCTGGGACCGTGGCTGCCGGGCCTGGTCCTGTTCTGCATGTACTTGATCGGCCTGATCGTCGCTCCGCTGGTAGCCTGGCTGCTGAAGCGCTCCTTGCTGCGGGGCGAAACACCGATCTTCCTAATGGAACTGCCAGCCTACAAGTGGCCTTCGCCGGGCATGGTCGTCTATCGCATGTACGATCGCGGCAAAGCCTTTGTGGTCCGCGCCGGCACGATTATTCTGGCAACGATGATCGTCGTCTGGGCTTTGCTGTACTTCCCCGTCGAAGGCACGGACGAAACAGGAGCTCCCATAAACTTCGACCTGCGGCTGGCCGAGCTGGAAACGACGCAGGCGGAGCTTGAGGACCAATTGCAGGACCTCCAAACCGTCGGAGACTTGTCGCTCGAAGCGGCTCAAAAGATGGCCCTGCTTGAAGAAAAGGTCCATGCCATTCAAGACGAAGCTGCCCATTTGCAGGGCTCCTGGAAGCGTCAAAGCATCCTGGGCCGCATGGGCCGGGCCGTCGAACCGGCAGTTGTTTCCTTGGGCTGGGACTGGCGGATTGCGATGGCGGTTCTGGCCAGCTTCCCGGCTCGGGAAGTCGTGGTCGGCACGCTGGGGGTGATCTACGACGCCGGTTCGGATGTGGACGAAACGTCGCCGAGCCTTCAGGCTCAGCTCAAAGCTGCCCGCTGGGGTCCGGATTCGCCCCTGGCGGGAGAGCCGGTGTTCACGGTCGCCACCGCCCTTTCGTTGATGGTCTTCTTTGCCCTGTGTTGTCAGTGCGCTTCGACACTGGCGGTGATCCGAAGAGAAACTAATTCCTGGCTGTGGCCGCTGTTCACCTTCGCCTATATGACCGGACTGGCCTACGTCGGGGCGTTGGTGGTGTTTCAAACGGCCAAGCTACTAGGCTGTTGAAAGGTTAGTTAAGCGGCCTCCCGGCTTGCCGCCGCCGAGGGAGATTCTCCCAGGAACTCCAGAATCGCATCAGCCAACCGCACGGCGCAGCGGCCGTCGGTGAACGTCACCATGTCGGCGTACAGCTGGCGACGCTGCTCGCGGCGAAGCTCAGGCCGGCACAGGGCTTCGTCGATCGCTTCCCGCAGCTCTTCGGGACTGCAAGCCAGTCGCACCGCGCCCGATTGCGTCACCGGCCGGTAATGGGTCAGGCGGTAATAGTCCGCCACGGACACAGGCCAGTTCGTCCCCGGCGGGTTGTAGGCCAGATTGACAATGGGACGATCCAAAGCCGAGGCTTCCAGGGTGATCGTGCTGGCCAGGTTGATTACCACGTCGCTGTGATAAAGCGTGTCCCGCAGATGCTCCACGTCTGCTTCGCTGGGATCGTAAAAGTAGATCGCCTGTCGCCAGGAGACCTGATCGCGGTAACGGCCCGGACGTTCGATGTGGACGTGGGGCAGAGATTCGCAGCCTGCGTAGAGCGTCGGATCGTCCTGCGGGTGCAGGCGCACCAGGAGTTGACAGGGAAATGCCAAGGCATCGCTCTGGATCCATTCGGCAATTTGATGAACGAAGTGAGCACTGAAGTTCAAGCTCATCGGGGGCATGGTGGTGTAGGTGATGAGCTTGCGCCCGGGATCGAGACCCGTCTGTGCGAAGAACTGCTCTCGGCTGATCGGGTTTTTCGCCTGCTTGTAGATGTCGAAGTGCCCTGGCCCGGTGACAACGACCTGATCCGGGCGATAGCCGAACAGCGTCTGGGCGTGTTCGACCATGTGCCGATTCCAGACGGCGATGCGGTCGCACTTGTGAGTAGGACCCTTGATGGCGAGATTGTCCCAGGAATGGATGATGCCGAAGGTTGGCAGTCGCCGGAGTCTGGCGTAGCGGGCCACGGGTACATCGGGAAACTTGACGGCTCCGCTGCCGAGCACGACGGCATCGGCCTTCAGGGTGTCCAGGAACTTCTCCACGTCCTTTGCCCGGGTGAGGTGATGCTGCATCCAGATCAGGGCCGATTCACTGCCGGGAAGCCAGGAAAGCAGCTTCGCCAGGGGACGATGGACCCAGTAGCGTTTCGGTTCGACAACTCGTGCCCGGCGGTGCAGAATGCGAGCCGTCTCCGCATCGAGTCGCTGATGGATGAACTCTCGCCGCAAAAACTCGATTTGCCGGTCAAAAAAGGGCGGAACGAGGCGCGGCAGCCGATGCAGCTCGACATGGGGATGCTCGAATTGACGCCGAAAACCGGGCTGATCGGCAAGGGGACTGAGCAACAGCCAGCGGATACGGGGTGTCTGCGTCAGCGCATGAAATAGCTCCGTGCGGAGCAAAGCGGCGACCTGTTGGCCGTCCGCCAGGGTGTAGATGACCCGCATCGGCCTCTCGGCGACAGTTTTCCCCGTGGCAATGCTCCGGCTCGCTTTTGCCCCCATGTTCCGCATCCTGATCCGCGGCGGGAATCTGGTCGTCCTTCTGAGGCCGGGAGCATAATCGGATGCCGTGAAACGGTCTAGAGGTGTTCGACATCCGAGCGGAATCGGCGGGGAAGCGGTTTGCACCCCCAAAGCCGATTCGCTAAGCTGGCGCGGCCTGGGGAATCGCATCCGGGAGGAGATCGCAATGGCGAGCATCGAACCGTTGGCCATCGGCGTGTGCAGCTGGTCTTTGCAGGTGAAGAACATTCCGGAGTTGAAGGGTTTTTTGGACCGACTCGGCACGGATGTCGTGCAAATCGCGTGTGGCGATCCGCATCATGCCAGCTGGGACGAGGGCGACGACATGCCCAAGGCCGCCTTGGCTGCCGGGTTCCGCATGACGGGAACGATGCTCGGCTTCCCCGGCGAGGACTACACGACGCCGGAGCACATCAAACGCACCGGCGGCTTCGGCGATCCCAAGACCCGGGCAGAGCGGCTGGACATCCTCGCCTGGGGCCTCCAACGGACTCTGGCTTTGGGACTGAAGGACATCATGTTCCACGGCGGCTTCATTCCCGAACCGGGGACTTCCGACCGCAAGCCGTTCCTGGACACTCTCGCCAAGGCCGCTGACATGGCCGCCAATTTCGGAATCACCATCGCCCTCGAAACCGGGCAGGAGACAGCCGATCTGTTGCGACTCACGCTGGACGAGCTGCGTTGTCCCAACCTCAAGGTCAACTTCGATCCGGCCAACATGCTCCTGTACGACATGGGCGATCCCATCCGGGCGGTCGAGATTCTCGCTCCCGACATTCGCAGCGTGCACGTCAAAGACGCACGCCGTCCCAAGGTCAAGGGCCAATGGGGCGAGGAAGTGCCGTTGGGGCAGGGCGAAACCAATACAGCCCTGTTCATCCAGACGCTCGAGAAAGTCGGCTACCGGGGGCCGCTGGTCATCGAACGGGAGGTTGGGACGCAGGAAGAACGGTTCCGCGACATCGCCTACGGCATCGACTTTCTCCGGAAAGTGCTGGCGTCCTAGGGTCAGTCCCGTCGCTTCTTGGAATAGCGGGTCAGATTGGCAGCCAGCGCCATCTCCTCCTGGAGCGATTCGACGGCGGGGACTCGGCTGTTGGTCGGCGACAGGCAGAACAGGTCCCACGGCTCGTTCTTGTAGCCGTGTTGCCGGACGTACCAGTTGCCTTCCCCATCGGGCAGAAGCGGGAAAAGCGAACACTGAATCGGCTTGTAGCGGAATTTATCGCCTTCCTCCGCCCCGAGCTTGTGCAGGACGCAGCCTTCGTTGAAGAAGACGCACCAGCCGCCCACGACTGGAGC
This sequence comes from uncultured Planctomycetota bacterium, assembly GCA_937944855.1. Lineage (GTDB taxonomy): Bacteria > Planctomycetota > Planctomycetia > Gemmatales > HRBIN36 > JANWWR01. The sequence goes on along the minus strand of CALFAY010000012.1, from coordinate 32,123 downwards.
CAAGGGCAGCCCTTCGCGTTTTCTCCGGGTCACGATGCCGTTGTTTTCGACGAGTCTGCGGGCGGCGGGACGCAGCAAGGGCAGGATTTTCCGCAGGTTCTTGAGAATGCGTTTGCGTTCGTCGTCAAACAGGCCAGGTCGGCCGTTGCGGCAGCATAGGCCTTCGCAGCCGCGGCCGAAGGTGCATTCGAAGGTCGCTTCATCTCCATTGAGCAGAGGCAAGGGCATCCGTGACGACATAGGCTTTGTTGGACTCCTCAAACCCGACCGAGCCGAAGCGTGGCTAAAGTTGCGTCTCCGCGATTTCGATGGCCCGCAGCAGGCCCATCGCCTTGTTCATGGTTTCCTCGTATTCCCTGTCAGGCACGCTGTCCGCGACGATACCAGCTCCAGTCTGGATGTAGGCTGTCTGACCGATCAGGACCATCGTCCGGAGGGCAATGCAAGTATCCATGTTGCCGCTGAAATCCACATAGCCGACCGCTCCAGCGTAAGGACCGCGACGGGTCGGCTCCAGTTCGTCAATGATCTGCATGGCCCGCACCTTGGGAGCACCGCTGACCGTTCCCGCCGGCAGACAGGCTCGCAGGGCATCGAAGGCGTTCTTGCCGGGCTGCAACCGGCCGCTGACGTTGCTTGTAATGTGCATGACGTGGCTGTAACGCTCCACCACCATTACATCGGTCAGTTCCACGGTGCCGTATCGGGCCACCCGGCCGATGTCGTTGCGTCCCAGGTCGGCCAGCATGATGTGCTCGGCCCTTTCCTTGGGATCGGCGAGCAGTTCCGCGGCGAGCCGTTGGTCTTCCGCCTCGTCCCGGCCACGGCGGCGCGTGCCGGCCAGGGGACGAATTGTCGCCCGGTCGCCTTCCACCCGGACCATGATCTCCGGCGAACTGCCGACCAGACAGAATCGGCCGCATTTCAAATACAGCATGAACGGACTGGGATTGACGACCCGGAGCGTTCGGTAGATGTCGAAGGAGCGCGCCCGGGTTTCAGTTTGCAGACGTTGACTCAACACCACCTGGAAGATGTCCCCGGCCTTGATGTATTCGAGGCTGCGGCGAACCGCCTCCTCGAACTGTTCTCGCGTCATGTTCGACTTCCAGGCAATGCTCGCCGGTCGCCCTGCGGCCGTTGTCGTGACGATGTCGGTCAATTGAAGATCGGCCACGCCCTGCTGGAGCCGTTCCACCAGCCGATCCACCCGTTCGCAGGCTTCCCGATAACTCCGGGCCAGATCGTCTCGATCTACATGGGCATGAGCGACGACCGCAATCGTCTTGGTGATGTGGTCGAAAATCACCATGCGGTCATAAAAGCCGAAGCACAGGTCCGGAAGCTGACGGTCATCGGGAGGAGGATGGGGCAGCCGTTCGGTGTAGCGGACGGCGTCGTAGGCCGCATAGCCCACCGCCCCACCGCAGAATCTCGGCAGCCCAGGCAGGACCGGAGCACGATAGCGGGCAAGCAATTCTTCAAGAAGTTTCAACGGGTCGGGATGATGCAGCGTCCGGGCTTCGTTGGAGATGATGCGAACATCCTTGCCGTAGGCCTCGAAACGCAGCAACGGCTTGCTCCCGACGAAGCTGTAGCGCCCGACCCGCTCGCCGCCGACCACGCTCTCGAAGAGGAACGACCAGTCGCTTTCTTGTACCTTGCAAAATGCGGTTACCGGCGTCAGAGTGTCGCCGATCAACATGCGATAGACGGGAACGACGGTGGCTTGCCCGGTAAGAGCAACAAACTCCTCGAAGCTGGGATGGTGTTTCATGCGGACTTTCCGAAGCACTGTGGCTTTACGAAGTCCAGGATAGTGACGTACCTGGCCTGCTACAATACGAACGGATAAGCGACGGAGGGCAGCATGGCCACAGGAAAGAGGTTCCGCAGCGGTTGGGTTATCGTGCTTTCGCTGGGTATGATGGGGGCCGTTCAGGCCGCAGACCGTCCGACGCCGTCCGCGGACCGGGGACGGCACTTGCTCCAAACTCGGGCCTTCAATCCGCCAATTTGGCCCAAGCAAATCTACGAGAACGTCTGGAAAAGCTGGGGGGAGCCCGAGAGACCAGCCGATTTCGAGCAGCAATTCATGGAGCGCTACGGCCTGCACCCGTCCCCCTTTGACAACAAAGGCTACCCGCTCGGCTTAAGGGAAGCCCGCAGTCTGCTCGGGGTCGGCGTCACGACCGACTGCATGATCTGCCACGGCGGGTCGATCTTCGGGCAGAGCTACATCGGCCTCGGCAATGCGAGTCTGGATCTCCAATTGCTTTACGAAGACATGGCCCACGTCATGGGAAGACACCGGGCGACGCCGTTCCCCTTCACCAACGTCCGAGGCACGACCGAGGCCGGAGCGATGGCCGTCTTCCTGTTCCAGTTGCGGGATGCTGACCTGAAGCTCAGGCCGATGATCGACCTGGGCTTGCGGGCAGACCTTTGCGAAGACGCCCCTGCCTGGTGGCTGCTCAAAAAGAAACGCACCATGTATTACACTGGCAGCACCAACGCTCGCTCCGTCCGTTCCATCATGCAATTCATGCTCACTCCTCTCAACAGTGCGGAGGACGTCAAGAAACAGGAACCTGCGTTTGCGGACATTCAGGCCTTCATCCTCAGCCTTGAGCCCCCTAAGTATCCCTTGCCCATAGATCGGGATCTGGCACAGCGCGGGGAAAAACTGTTTGCGAAGCACTGTGCGAGCTGTCACGGCACTTACGGCGAGAATCCGACCTATCCGAACAAAATCATCGACCTCGATCTGATCGGCACGGATCCGACGCGGGCTGAGGGGTTCACGCTCGAAGCCAAGAACCACTATGACAACAGTTGGTTCGGTCAGGAGGTGGATGCCGAGGGTCGCAGGATGGAGACATACGCTCACCGCGGCTATCAAGCCCCGCCCCTCGACGGCGTCTGGGCGACCGCTCCGTATCTCCACAACGGCTCGGTGCCGACGCTGTACCACCTGCTCAACTCCGCATCGCGTCCGCGAATTTTCACCCGGAGTTATCGCACCGGCATTGAGGACTACGATGCGAAGCTGGTCGGCTGGAAAGTTCAGGTTCTTGATGCACCGCCGCCGGAGTCGGCCCCACCGGCTCAGCGTCGTCGGGTTTACGACACGACGCAACCGGGCCGGGGAAATCAGGGGCACACCTTCGGGGACAAGCTAAGCGACGAGGAGCGCTTTGCTCTGATCGAGTATCTCAAGACCTTGTGACCGGGTGTCAAGCGGCTTCCAGCAGTTTCACGAACTCCGCCAGCCAGCGGGGATGAGCCGGCCAGGCGGGGGCGGTAACGAGTCGGCCATCGACGACCGCTTCGTCTACCGGCACAGCCACATAATCGCCTCCCGCCGCTTCGACCTCGGGACCGACCGCCGGATAGGCCGTGCAGCGCTTGCCCCGCACACATTGGCCGCGGTCAGGATTTGCAGACCGTGGCAGATGGCGGCAATCGGCTTGTTGTTCTCCGCAAAGTGCCGAACGATCGCCAACACCTCCTTGTTCAGCCGCAGATACTCCGGAGCGCGTCCGCCGGGAATCACCAAGGCATCGTAGTCCCCGACCTGGATTTCGGAGAATGTGGCATTGAGCGTGAAGTTATGGCCGGGCTTCTCTGTGTAGGTCTGGTCGCCTTCGAAATCGTGCACGGCGGTTCGGACTTTCTCGCCCTTGTTCTTCCCGGGGCAGACTGCATGAACCGTATGGCCCAGCATCCACAGTGCCTGAAAGGGCACCATGATCTCGTAGTCCTCGACGAAGTCGCCTGCCAACAGCAGAATCTTGCAAGGTTTCATTGGTGTTGTGCCTCCCCATCAATCGCTTGCCGATTCATGCGCAAGCATAGAGATTGTGCTTGCTCGGGTCTGCAAAACCTCCGAAATTGATCGGAGCAATCGCCTTTCGAATCCACGCTTCGTACTCGCGGATTTCCGCTTCTTCATACGCTGCGTCGAGACACCGGGCCGCTTCGTGAACCGCGTTCGCAAAGGGCTGCACCTGCGAAGACAGGAACCTCCAGACCGTCGGCCTATCAGGTCTGCTCCGTGCGATCTCAGCGGCATGCGCCCCCGCAAAGTACAGCATGGACGTGGCGGCGAAGAGGCGAAACGAGCGGAACGAACGATAGCAGGCACGAATCAACGCATCGTTAAACTGGATCTCCTGCCGAAGTGTCTCGGCGTCAAGTCTCAACGCATCCGCCAGACTGTCCCGCTTCCAGTGAGCTTCTAAAGTGTTTGCCAGGCGCTCGATGCCCAGGAGTGTGTGTCCGTTGCCGATGCTAAACAACGCATCCAGAGCATAGGCGGCGTGAGGAAGCAGAACCCAGTTCGGGCCGCAACACCGATCCACGCAGCGTTGCAGCCGTGGCGTTTTTCTCCACGGTTCGATTGCTTCGACCTGAGCGAACTGCTCCAGCATGGACGGATAGCACCGCGTGATCTTTTGCCATTGATCTTCCGCGGGCTGACCCTCGATGCCCTTCCAGTGCTCCATATCCAGCATCAGCCCGACGGAAGTGACGCCATTGTCGAACGGAATGACCCACATCCACCCGCCGTCGAAAATGTGGTGAATCGTCGAATGATCGCAGGGGTACGGGTAGTCTACAAGGTGGGCATCGAGACGACGCAAGATCGCTTCCCAGCTCCGAACCCCAATCAAATGCGCGTACACCGACCGGGAGCTCGTCTCCATCGGTTCCAGGGACGGCGGTAAGCGTAAGGTTTGGGTCAGGAATCCTCCAGGGCCGGAGGCGTCAACCAGAAACCGACAGCGGATTTCGAACGGCTTGCCGTCCCGGTCGCACTGCAGCAACCACTCGGGTCGGTCTTGCAGCACGGTCGTCTCGGTCTGATCGAAGTACGGGATGCCAAGGGTTGCAGCCTGGGCGACTAAGTATGCATCGAAGCTGGGCCGATACCAGTGCGTGTCCGAGGATTCATCGTCGGGACTGGCCGCTACCAGGAGCTCTTCGCCATGGTCGGCAGTCGGGCGGAAACGCTGTTCTGCATGATGTCGGAAAAAGCTGAAGCCACGTTTGCGCCAGGTCGGCAAGTCAGGGTGACTTCGCTTCCACGGGCCGTACTTGGCCAGGTCGGAGATGTCTGGAAGGTCGTAGCGGCAGGCCAGTTGTCGCAAGAGCAGATTGGCGAATGGGGTTGAAGCCTCCCCGAGAGCGAAGCGTGGATGGCGTTCGCGTTCCACAAGGATCGGTCGGAGGCCGATGCGGCTCAGAATCATGGCCGTGAGCGAGCCTGCGAAACCGGCTCCGATAATCGCCACGTCAACTCGGTAGCTCTCCTGCATCGTGTTGGCAACCACATACGATCGGCGGTTCTACCCGCTGACTGAGATTCATCTGATGGAGACGGTTGATCCGGGCCGGGCCGCAGTTGGGGCAATCAACAAACCTGGAAAGATCCCACACGTCGAGGAGCACGATGCCCCGCTGCTGCGGCAAACTTTGGACAAGGATCCGCTCCAGGTCAGCCAGCCGGGGAGGCATAAAATGCCCCTGGCTTTGGAGCCGGTCCATCGCTCCGTTGCCGGATCGAGTGGGAATCACGGTGACGATCTCGGCCCCGTGCTCAAAGGCAAACTCGATCGATTTCCAGGCCCAGTCCAGGTTCTCCTGGCGAGTTAGGAAGGGCAGAGTGGAAAGGACAAAGACCCGCAGCCCCAATCCGTGGGCATGGATAAAGTCGGTAGCACGGCAGAAATCTTCCAGTGTCATCCGTTTGTTCAGGCGGGCCAGCGCCTCGGGATGGCACGTCTCCAAGCCGACGGCAATTTCGAGTCGGCCCTTCAGTCGCTTACTGAACTCCACGCAGCGGCGGTCCACCAGGCGGGGATGACACTCGACGATGACTCGCTCATGGTTGGCCACCAGATCGGCGATGACAGGCAGGTCTCGTGTCGGAATCGCCTGAGCGTCGAAGAAGCTGCCCGCGTTGTAGAGCTTGAGGTGACGAAGCGGCCGGAGATGACGTAGCCCCTCGGCTATCTGGTGGGGAATGGCTCCGTCAGGAACGCGATCGTTCACCGTGTACTTCCACAGATCGCACATCACGCAGCGAAATGGACACTCGCGATTGGTCAGAAAGAGCGTGCCGATTTCAACGATGCTTCCGTCCGGCAGGGGTTCTTTCTCGACCAGCCAACCTCCCGGCTTCCAGGGGTCGTTTAACGGCTTGGCAGGTCGTTGTGCAAGAACCCAGTCATCAGTAGGCCGCGGCCACGACGGCTTGCTCGTAGTGTCCATGAAACCAGCGTCGGTAAGCATGGGGATCGGTGGGGAACAGACGCTTGAATCCCGAGGAAGACACGGTGCCGTGTTGAAACCGCCGCTTGGGGAAGTCAGGCATCTTCAGGCCCGTTACGCGCTCGACGCCGCGCGTCAAAATCTTACCCTTGAGGGCATACAGACGTTCCGGCTGCCAATCCGTCAACTCCACGAACGGGATGCTCTCAGCTACTTCGACCGCCTCGGGAGCAGTGAAAGGGCTGAACTTCTCGAAGCCGCACATGACGGCCGGAGCGAAGGTGCGAGCGCAACCGCGGCTCAGTCCGCCGCTGTAGGTCTGCGAGTGCTTCAACGATTGCACTCCCCAGCCTTCCTGATACAGCATGCGGTTCATCAGGACGCTGCGAATCGTCAGTTCCGGGTTGTCTTCGATGGGGTAGTCCTTGAGGTTCTCGTCGCCTCCGTCGCCGTCGAGGAGGTATCGCCAGTCGGGATAGCGTTGGCGGATGCCACGGTACAAGGCCAGGGACATCGCGGCCGCTTCCACGTCCAGAGGCTTGTAATCCTCCAGGACCAACACAGCCTCGCGCCAGTTGATGGCGGACAGGGGGGCTGTGATCGGTTCCAGGAAGTATCCCAATCCGAGAGCAGCGAGGAAGCGTTGGGCTTGTTCCAGATCAGGCCCGTGTTCGCCCTCCAGGCTCAGCGTGAAGGTTTTAAGGCGGCTGGGGCTTTCGCCCAGTTCTCGAAGGGCATGGTAGGTGAGCAAGAAGATAGTCCCGCTGTCCAGCCCGCCGCTGAAGCAGACTCCCACGGGACCGCTTCGGGCCCGCAAGGTCAGCCAAGAGCGGATGGTCCGCAACACCGCCGACACATACGCCTCGGAAATAGCGTCCAGATCGGTCGGCAGGCGGCGCAGCGTGGGTTCGAAGAAACGACGGTGTACCGGAGCCGGATCGGGACAGCCCACCAGACCCACTTCGGTGATGTGGTGAGCGGGAACCATTCGCGTGTAGGAAGGATGAAACTGGTTAGCCAACCCCTCGGCCGCCAGCCAGCGATGTATGGAGTCGATCCGTTCCGCAGCGATGAGGCACGGGCCATCATTCCGTTTGGCGATGAACCAGCGAAGGGGCCGATCCAGCGAACGGGCCAGACGGACCGTGATTCCCTGGACGGCGACCAGGGCGAAACTGCCTTGCAGACGCCGAACACCAGCGAGATCGCCGGCCGCAACGGCCTGCCGGGCTTCTTCTGGGCTGGCGTTGAACAACACGTTGGTTTTCGGGTCGGTCAGGTCGATGACGCAGTGGATCGGTTGCTCGTGCATGGCCATGATCCGCAGTGGCGACAAGGCTCAAGCCTTAGGGGCCTGGCCCAGGAGTTCGGTCAGCCGGTCCAACTCCTCTTCCGTGTTATAGCAATGTGGGCTGATCCGCAAGCGTCCAGCCCGCTGATTGACGACGATTCCGTGAGCACGGCAATGTCGCACCAGTTCGCGCACATCGGCACCGCGGACCTCGACCGACACGATGCCCGACGCTTCCTCAGGGTGTCGGCTGCTGTACACGTCCCAGCCAAGTTCTCGAAGCCCCTGGCAAAGGCGGTCGGTGAGGCCCAGAACTCGCTTGGCGATGTTCTCGATGCCAATCTTCAAAAGAAGCTCAATGCTGGCTCCGAGAGCATGAACCCCGGCCATATTCAGACTGCCGCTTTCATAGCGGCCCGTGTGGGGTTTGAGGCGAAAGTCGATGGTCGAGAAATCCTCCGCGTTGATGACACTGTTCCAGCCGACACCGACGGGTCGGAGTTCTTGGAGCACCTCCGGGCGAACCCAGAGAATGCCTGCGCCTTCGGGAGCAAGCAGCCATTTGTGTCCATCCGCGGCGAGGAAGTCGATGGGCGTGGTCCGGACATCGAGTGGAAACACTCCCAGCCCTTGGATGGCATCGACGAAGAACAGGCATCCTTGATCCCGGCAGAGCTTGCCCATGGCCATGAGATCATTGCGAAAGCCGCTGGAGAACTCGACCCAGCTCACGCTCAAAACCCGCGTTCGGCGGTCGATGCGGGCAGCGACATCTTCGATGCGGATGCGACGGTTGACTGTGGGCACGAAGCGAACCTCGACGCCTCGCTCGGCAAGGTTGAGCCAAGGATAGACATTGGCCGGATATTCTTCCTGGGGAATCACCACATTGTCCCCTGCCCGCCACCGGATGCCTTCAGCGATCAGACCGATTCCTTCGCTGGTGTTCTTGACGAAGGCGACTTCTTGCGGCGAGCCGGCGTTGAGCAGACGAGCGGTCAGTTGGCGCACCTGTTCGACCCTCTCGGTCCATTGGCGGTAATGCACGTCGCCGTGCTCGGCCAGGTCGCAGGCATACTCGATCAGGGCCTCTTGAGCGGGCTTGCTCAGAGGAGCCACCGCAGCATGATCGAAGAATGCCCAGCGCTGCGTTACGGGGAAGAAGGAACGCACCTGGGACCAGCCAAGGACCGCAAAAAGCATGGCAAATCGTCCTGTTTCTGCCAAATTGACACTCGTTTGATCGTGGATTTGGCCCGGCACTTGAAGACTGCCAAACTGACACCCTGGCAAACTAGCGCCACGCTCGTCACAAGTTCCTTAGCCCTATTGATTTTTCGCATCATGCGAGATTGATCGATAAATGGCATCACGATTGCTAAGCAAAGTGATGGTTGCGTCTCCTGGAGCAAAGGAGATCCACATGGAGATCTGGACTTGGCGGCCAACCCTGGACGCGCTTGGCGAATTGCAACGTCAAGTGGACCGTCTTTTCGATTTCACCCAGGACGTCAGTCGCCAATTGTATCAGGCGTGGCGTCAGTTTCCGGCCTTCAACCTGTACGAGACAGCCGGGGAATTCGTTCTGTTGGCACCGATGCCGGGAGTACAGCCTGAAGATCTGGATGTCACGGTGCTGGGCACAAGCCTGACGATCAAGGGCGAACGGCGTCGGCCGGCGGATGTACCGGACGAGGCCTACCGTCGCATGGAACGCTGGACCGGCAAATGGTCGCGGACCGTGCAACTGCCCGAGTCTGCCGACGCAGACAAGGTTTCTGCCCTGCTGGACAATGGCGTTCTGTATCTGCGCATCCCAAAGGTTGCCGAAGGTCGGCCGCGGCAGGTCCAGGTCAAGACCAGCAGCTTTTAAGGCACGAGAAAGGATGGCCACTCATGACACCCCTGCGACACTGGACCGCAAACGACGGCGGCTCGCCCTCAGCTGAATCCCAGCGACCCGCCAGCAATGTCTATACTCCGCCCCTGGACATCCATGAGAATCCAGAAGGGCTGGTCCTTGAAGCCGATCTGCCCGGTGTTCCTCCGCATCAACTCGAAGTGCGGGTCGAACAAAACGTTTTGACGATCTATGGCAAGGTCTCGTGGGCCCATCTGCCTGAGGACGCCCGGCTTATCTACGAGGAAGTCCGCCCGGGCGATTATTACCGTTCGTTCATCCTTGGCGACGAGGTGGTTACTGATCGCATCGTCGCTGATTTCAACAACGGCGTTCTCCGATTGACTCTGCCAAAAGCGGCCAAGTCCCGTCCACGGAAAATCGAGGTCCGCACTTCGGCCTCTTCACCCACTGGCTGAGCGGGCAGGCGGAGTTCCCCCATCCACTGCCTATCACTGAGGCGGCGGCCTGTGTCGAGGCCGTCGCCACTTTTGTTGTTCCAGCGATTGCTTATTTGCCAAGTCCGTGATCGGAGCGATGGAGCGGCTCCACTGAGACTTCCGAACCGAGAGCGAATACCACGGAAGCGGGCTTCTGTTTTTTCATAAACGCCCACTCAGAGCCGTACACCGCCCCCCAATCCAATTCGACGGTGTAATTAAGAACCGGAAACGTCTGCCAGATCGGATGGCGAACGCGATAGAAGGTGGCATTTCCTCGACGGTCTCTGCCGTAACCCCAGGAGTGCTCCTTGAAGAAATGCTCCAGGGAATCTTCCGAGGGAGTTCGAGGCGACCTCGCCGCCCGCACTTCGAGGCGATGCCACCGTCCTTTCACCTGAATGAGGCATCGACCTGTTACCGATTCAGGAGCCTCTTCCAATTCGTAGCGCATCGGAGCGGCGAGGTATGGCTCGTTGTAAAGCCAGCGGGCCATCCAAGCGATGAGCCGCTTCGGGACGTATTCCCGGACGAAAACGACGCCGCGAACGCCGTCACGCCGAACATAAAAACGCAGATTCAACTCGGCGAAGTTGCGATACCCCGTCCAGGGGATGCCCCACACCCTCGTGTCCAAGAACTGGAATCCCACCAGACTGACGAATGCACTCCCCTGGTAGCGGTCGAGGTGAAGCCCGGGAGGCAGATACGGCTTCAACACGTCATCCGGAACCGGGTAGTTGAACAGGCAGAGGTTCTTCCATTGAGCGGTGAGGAAAGGACGCACGGCCGAGGATGGTTCCATGGCAACAGGCCTCCGAGGTCACGATCCGCCGCCGGTGCGCAATTGGATCACATGTCCCAGGTAAAAAATGGCGATTCCCAGGCCGGCCAACAGGAGCATCTGTTTAAGGTCAAGCCAGACGGGGCCGCCTGCCAGTTCGGCCAGATTTCCCGCCAGGGCAAGCGGTAGCAAAAGCAGTCCGGTCAGTTGAAGCAGGCGGCCGATCCGATACCCCATCAGTTGTTTCCCTTTGCTCGTTGTCGTGCTGCGATGGCCGATCAAGCCGTCATTCTATACCCACTTCCTGACCGGACTATGTGCTCCGAACTGCACCTGCCTTAGCCGAGGAGTCTTCCATGCGTCTGGCTACCGTACAGTCTTCCACCGGGTCTCGACTCGCAGCGGCTCGGGACAATGTTTGGATCGATCTGAATGCCACCCGTCCGGATTTGCCGGCTTCGCTCCGCGAAGTGCTTGCTTTGGGCGATGCAGGGCTGGAGGCTGTTCGGGAAGCCGTCCGAAGTCCCGGGGCGGCCGTGCTCTCCGCCGAGACGCTGCGATTCCTTCCGCCGGTCCCCGATCCTCGGAAGATCATTTGCATCGGCCTGAACTATCGGGATCACGCCGCCGAAAGCGGTGCGCCCATCCCCCGGGAGCCGATCCTTTTCAGTAAATATGCGACGGCCCTGATCGGTCACGAGGAGCCGATCGTCCTGCCGAGCGTCAGCAACGAGGTGGACTACGAAGCGGAATTGGTGGTGGTCATGGGACGGCGGGTACGCAGGATCTCCCCGCAAGAGGGACTGGCCGCCGTGGCTGGGTACACGATTGGGAACGATGTCTCGGCCCGTGACTGGCAGCTGAAGAAAGACGGCAAACAATGGATGGTGGGCAAGACGTTTGACACGTTCGCCCCGTGCGGGCCGTGGATTGTCACCGCGGATCAGGTAGGTGATCCCCATCGGCTCGGCATTCGGCTGCGTCGGAACGGCCAGGTCATGCAGTCAAGCAACACGGACCAAATGATCTTCCGTGTCGGGGAACTGGTGTCCTACCTGTCGCAGGTTTTCACCCTGGAACCGGGTGACTTGATTTACACCGGGACGCCTCCAGGAGTCGGTTTTGCCCGCAAGCCCCCGGTTTTCCTCAAGCCCGGCGACGTCGTCGAGGTCGAGATCGACGGACTCGGCTTGCTCCGGAATGTCTGCGTCGCAGAGACATAGCCATGACACTCTGCGCTTGAAAGCAGCGCGACGGTCAGAGACAATGACTGGGGCTGAGAGAGGAGGGTTTCCATAATGCGCGGCGTGATTCGCTCCCTGGCAGTGTTTGCCCTGGTGACTGGGTTGTCTGCTTCGGCGTATGCCGACATTGTTATTGATGTGCCGTTCTTTTCCCTGCGGATCGGTCCGCGCTGGCGCTTTCAGCCTGTGGTTCCTCCTGCGCCAGTTGTCGAGCGTCCGGTCCGGCCAAGCGAGTCGGTTCCGGACAAACCGGGCACTCCTCCGGTACCGGAAGGTTCCGAGGAGCCGCTAGTGGTTCCTCCCGGAACGCCGCAACAGGTTCTACCTCCGCCTCGCATCGAAGGTCCCGTGGTTCCTGGGCCGGCCCGGCCTCCCACTCACGCCGAATTCGGTCGCGCTTTAGAGCCGCGTGAGGGGCTTTATGAAGTGGTCCTGACTCATCCGCACACGGGTCATCCGGTTGTGGTCCGCTTCCAATTGCCGCCGGGATATCCCAAAAAGGTCCGCATCGAGCGAAACGAATTGGAGTTTGACTACGGCAAATTCGAGGTCGAAATCCGCTTCCACAAGGATGGCCGGGTAACTGTGGAGTACAACCGCTGAGACGGGCTGCGGCAAGGTCGGCTTCTTTGACCTGCCATGCAGGTTACAGACTCCAGGCGAGGTCGTGTTCCCGTCGGCTGGGCCAAACGGAGACCTGCGGAAACTGTCGAGCCAGGATCTCGGCCAAATGTTCTACTCCCGGCCGTTCGGTGGCGTAGTGACCGGCAAGGACAACCGCCAATCCTGCGGCTTCAGCAGCCACTTCCTGGTGGAAACGCAGTTCGCCGGTCACGAACACATCGGCCTGAGCTTGGGCGGCCTCATTCAACAAGTCGCCTCCAGAGCCGCAAACCACGGCCACCTTCCGAATGCGACGGTTCGGATCGCCGATGATCCGCATTCCGGAAGTGCGAAGCACAGCACGGACCCTGGATGCAAACTCCCACAAGGACAACGGCGGATTCAATTCCCCCAGGCGGCCTGCACCTAGGCCTCCGCCTTGGGCTTGAAGCGGATACACATCGAAAGCCGGTTCTTCGTAGGAATGAGCCTGCCGCATTCGCCGAATGGCCTCAGGCGCTTTGTCGGCGTCGCAGACGACTTCCAGTCGCCATTCCGCGACTTCTTCCCGCCGACCCTTTTGCCCGACTGTGGGATGGGCGGCTTCGGAGCCGAAAAAGGTTCCCGTTCCGGGCACACGGAAGCTGCATTCACGATACTCGCCGATGACCCCGGCTCCTGCCTCGAACAAGGCATCGCTGACCCGCGCGAGGTCGCCGTCGGGAACGAAGACGACGATCTTGACCTTCGGCTCGGCACGGCTGCGCAGGGGTTTGGCATTCTGCAACCCCAGCCTTTCACACAAAAGGTCATTGATTCCGCCTGCACAGTTGTCGAATGCCGTATGCGGACTGTACACCGCAACAGCCTCCTTAAGCAGCGGCAACAGCAGGCGGCCTTCGGCAGTGTCTTCGCTGAGTCTTTGCACGGGCCGGAACAAGATCGGATGGTGACAGACAACCAGATCAGCCTTCGATTCGACGGCTTCGGCGACCGTGTGGGGCGTAACCGTCAGGCAGGTCATGACGCGGGCCGCGGAACGGCCCCGCTGCCCGAGTAACAATCCGACGTTGTCCCTGGACTCGGCCAGATGCAGCGGTGCGAAGCGTTCCAGGAACGCGAGGATGTCTCCAACAGTCATGGCCGATGTTACCTGCCGCCGATCCAACGACTCGGAATTACGACGCCGACCAACATGAGGGCGGACAAGAGCAAGGCCAGGAGAACGGTCGCGGTCACGAAGTCCGGCTCCGACTCATCAAGCCGACGAGGAATTGTCGGATTCCCAGGGCGGCCCAACGAACGGTTTGGGCGTCGCGGTCAAAAGCAGGATTGACTTCCACCAATTCCAGACTGCGAACCTTGGGATCGCACCCTGCTTCAAAGGCCAGTCCCGGCCAGGCAGAGCCTTCCAGACCAATCGGAGACGGGGCACTGACGCCCGGGACGTCCGCTTGACGAAAGGCATCAGCATCGACACTGAGCATGATAGCATCGCACTCGCTTCCGAGTCGGCTCAACTCGTCGGTCAGGATGCCGATGACCTGGTCGCCGTCAAGGTCCTCGTTGAACCAGTGGATGCGGCCGCGGCGTTGATAGACGAATTCCCAGTGGGAGCGGGCCACGCTTTGCCGCTGGGCACCGAGAACGACGTACCGTCCCGCCTTCAGGGGCTTGCTGGGATGTTCGATGATCTGCCGGAACGAGCTGCCGCTGTGCGATCCCATTGGGTAGGTTCGCACGTCCAAATGAGCGTCGATGTTGACGACTCCCGGCTCGAGGCCCGCCTGGACATAGCCGAGGTAATGGCCGAATGCCGTTTCATGGCCTCCCCCTAGCACGATCGGCACTGCTCCTGCTCGCAGCACTGCTTCCAGGACAATCGCCAGCCGCCCTTGAGAGGTCTCTAGGTCGGCGTCTTTTCGGATGTTTCCCAGGTCCAGAATGTCGGCCCAGGCCAGGTCGGTTCCGCTCACGGCCCGGGAAGTGGAGCGGGGACTCTCCGGATCCCAGCTGGTCAGCTTATAGAGTTGCTCGCGAATGGCGTCAGCCGCCTGGGCCGCGCCGGGACGCCCTCGGTTTCGCCGAACACCCTCATCCACCGGAAAGCCAATCAGGACTGGCTGACCTTTGCGGATCTCGACCGGCTGTTGCCCGCTCCAGCGTTTCACGACCTCGCCCAGCCGGGGATCCTCGGCGTCATCCCGACCGCGGAAGAGGATCTCCGACGCCGGTTCCAAGAGCGACCACCACTCGGCCCCGCTTGAGGACCGTGTGGACGTGGTTGACGCCAAAGTGATAGAAGAGTTGGCGATAGTCGGGGACATCGCAGATCACCACATCGGCTTGTTTGCCGACCTCGAGCGAACCGATCCGATCGGAACGATCCAGGGCGGCGGCGGCATTCAAAGTCAGAGCGGTCAGCACTTCGGCCGGCAACATCCGCAACTGGATGCAGCCTAAGGCACCGATCAAGGAAAGGTTTTCCGTCATGCAGCTGCCGGGATTGCAGTCGGTCGCCAGAGACACGGGAACACCCGCTTCGATCAGCCTTCGTGCCGGGGCGTAGTTTATACGAAGAAACCATGAAGTTCCAGGGAGCAGAACGGCCACGGTTTTCGAGCGATGCAGGGCCTGGATTCCTGCATCGGAAATCTGGACCAGATGGTCTGCGGAGACGGCACCTACATCAGCAGCCAATTCGGCCCCGGCAGAACTGGAAAACTCGTCGGCGTGCAGTTTCGGTTTCAGCCCGTGCCTTCGTCCTGCTCGGAGTATTTGCTCCGTCTCATATCTGTCGAACACCCCGCGTTCAAGAAAAACGTCGCAGAACTCCGCCAGTTTCCGCTCGGCCACGGCAGGGATCATCTCCTCGGCCACAAGCCGAACATACCCAGGGCGATCATGTCGCCATTCCGGGGGCACTTCATGTGCTCCCATGAAGGTAGGAACAAGCTCGCAAGCGTGCTCCGACCCCAAGTCGCGTATGGCTTCCAAGAGCCGCACCTCATCGGTGAGGGACAGGCCGTATCCGCTTTTAACCTCCACGGTAGTCACGCCGAAACTCAACATGCGGTCCAGCCGCCGACGGGTTTCATGGAGCAAATGGTCCCGGGGAGCCTGCCGTGTCGCCGCCACCGTCCGGACGATTCCCCCGCCTCGCGCCGCAATCTCCTCAGAGCTCAGACCTTCGATCCGCATCTCGAATTCATCGGCACGGTTGCCGGCAAAAATCAGATGGGTATGGCAATCGACCAGGCCGGGAATGACGATCTTGCCACGCGCATCGAGAACGTTCGTGTTCGGAGGCAGGGACGGCACCTCCGCTGCTGGGCCAAGCCAGGCGATCGCTTCGCCTTCGATGAGTAGGGAGCCGTCCTGGATAACGTGCAACTCCCGCATGGCCAGCCCGGCCTTGAATCGCTCCCGGTTGACGGCCACGGGAATTATCTGACTAGCGTGGTGGATCAACGTCGCCAACGCGGTTTCCTTCCTGAAGTCCGTTGCGGCGATGGTAAATGCCTCAAGAGATCTCAGTAAGTCAGACCTGGAATGGCGACGTGCTTCTGCACAGCGGTTTGCATCGCCTCTGCGTACCCTGCGTCGGCGTGGCGGACCACACCCATTCCAGGATCCGAAGTCAGCACCCGCTCCAATCGCAGATCGGCTTCCTCGCTGCCGTCCGCGACCACGACCATCCCCGCGTGGAGACTGTAGCCGATGCCCACGCCTCCCCCGTGGTGGACGCTGACCCATCCTGCCCCGCAAGCGGTGTTGACCAAGGCGTTCAGGATCGGCCAGTCGGCGATGGCATCCGAACCGTCGCGCATCCCCTCGGTTTCCCGGTACGGCGAAGCGACACTGCCAGCGTCCAGATGGTCCCGACCGATCACGATCGGTCCTCGGAGCTTTCCGCGACGAACCATGTCGTTGAAGCGCAGCCCCATGATGTGCCGTTCGCCGTAGCCCAGCCAGCAGATTCGGGCCGGCAATCCCTGGAAGTGTACCTTGTCCCGGGCCAGTCGAATCCACCGGTGCAACGAAGGATTGTCCGGGAAAGTCTCCAAGACGGCTTCATCCGTGCGGTAGATGTCCTCCGGCTCGCCAGACAAGGCGACCCAGCGGAATGGACCTTTGCCTTCGCAGAACAATGGCCGGATGTACTCAGGGACAAAGCCCGGGATGCGGAAGGGATCTGATACCCCCGCCTTGGCCGCTTGGGCCCGAATGTTGTTTCCGTACTCGAATGTCACCGCGCCGCGAGCCTGCATTTCAAGCATGGCTTGAACATGGATCGCTATCGACTCCAGGGCGCGGGCCACATATTGCTCGGGATCCGTCTTCCGCAGTGCGTACACATCTTCACCCGGATACCGGGCGACTGGGACGTAGCCGTTCAAGGTATCGTGAGCCGAAGTCTGGTCGGTCAACACGTCAGGAGTGACACCGCGCCGAACCAACTCGGGAAGCACCACTGCGGTGTTGCCGAGCAGTCCGACTGAGATCGGCTCCTTCTTGCGGCGAGCGGATTCAATCAGTTCCAAGGCTTCGTCAAGGCTCTCCGTCATGCGGTCCAGATAGCCGGTTTCCAGTCGCCGCTGGATGCGGTGCGGGTCCACCTCGATGCCCAGAAAAGCGGCTCCGTTCATGGTGGCGGCCAGAGGCTGAGCGCCTCCCATGCCGCCGAGACCGCCGCTGATGACGAGTCGGCCCGCCAAGTCGCCGCCAAAATGTTTGCGGGCACAGGCTGCAAAGGTCTCGTAGGTGCCTTGAAGAATGCCCTGGGTTCCGATGTAGATCCAGCTGCCGGCAGTCATTTGCCCGTACATCGTCAGCCCCAGCGCTTCCAGTCGGCGGAATTCGTCCCAGGTGGCCCACTGGGGCACGAGCAGACTGTTGGCCAGCAGGACTCGGGGGGCGAACGGGTGGGTCCGAAAGACGGCCACGGGCTTGCCGGACTGGATCAGCAGCGTTTCGTCGTTTTCCAGTTCCTGGAGCGTGGCAACGATAAGGTCAAAGTCCCGCCAGGTACGGGCAGCCTTGCCACACCCTCCGTAAACGACGAGTTGGGCCGGATCCTCGGCGACTTCGGGATCGAGATTGTTCATCAGCATCCGCAGGGCGGCTTCCTGGATCCATCCCTTGCAGGTCCGATCCGGCCCGCGTGGGGCCCGCACAACGCGGTGACTCGACGGCGAGGGTGCGTTCATGTTCCGATCTCAGTAGATGTCGAAGTTCGCAGCCATGCCGATTGTACCAGACTTATCAGCCCGCGTGAGCCAACAACGCCTATTGTCGTCCCAATCCTTACAACCGCCTCGGCTTTCCCGGCCTGCGTGAACAATTTGCCCTTCCCAGACGAACTGACGTGGTTAAGATTGAGAAGTGCCTGGTTCATTTCCTCGATTCGGGAGACGTGCATGGCGGCCAAAAAGCCAAGCATCATTCCGATGGTGATTCTGAGCATCTTCGCGTTTCTCAACATCGTCGCCGCCGGGGTGCTGTTCTACTACGCCGGTGCCGTCTGGTACACACGGGTGCAATGGGTGCGGGCCTTGGAAGAGCGTCAGCGTCTGCGGGACGGTTTGTCCACTGACCAGTTGGTTGCCCAGTTGACCCCGGACCAAAAAGAAAGCCTCAAGAGGTGGGAGGCCGACTACACCCGCCGCAAGATGGCGGCCTCGTTGCAACTCAGCGATCTCAAGGAGAAGCCAGATCAAATCGGAAATCAGGAAAGCCAAAAGGCGGCGCGGGAGTACGGACCTGCGGACTACCGACGAGTTCTGCACGAATTCATCAAGTTGAGGACGCCTGAGCTTCGGGGAGAAGAGCAGCGGCTTGCCGAGGAGAAGAACACGCTTGTTCAGATCGGACGGCAATACGATGCGCGAATCGCCCGTTTGCGGGAAGAGATCAGTCGCTTCGCCACGGACGAAGGCAGGCCAGAAGAGATGCTCGCCAAGGAGCGTGACATTCTGGAAAGGCTGAAGGTGGAGAATCAGGCGCGTCGTCTCGAATTAGCCAACCTCTATGCGGAACTCGAAGAATCTGTTGCCGCCCGGGAAATGGCCGAAGGCACTCTGGCCGACCTCAAGCGCCGACGCGACGCCATCCGGGAAAAGGCATCGGTCCTGATCGCTGAGAATCTGGAGTTGGAACAGGAAATCAAGCGGCTCGAGCGGGCCAAAGCCCAGGGCAGCATCGACAGCGAGTGAATCATCATGGTCGGTTTCTCCAAGCTGATGACGGTTCTTGGTAAGGCGATGGTGTTCTTCACCCTGATCGTCAGTTTGACGGGGCTGGGCGTGGCCCTGTGGGTGGCCATCGACAAGCGCGACTGGAAAGGGGAATGGGACGCCCTCAATCGGGAGATTGTGCAGTTGGAGATCGCACGGCAGCGCGAGGAAGCCGCCCTACGCGATTTGCTCATCGAGATCAAGAGCGGACAGCGAAAGATGCCCTGGAACCCGCAGACCCTGCTGGGTGCGGGCGACCCCAACGCCGAGCCGCCGACCGTCGCAGCAGTCCGCAAGGAGATTCAAGACCTAGTGGCTGAGAACCAACGTAAACTGGACGAAGCGAACAGCCTTCAGACCCGACTCCTGTCAGCCATCGACCTGGTGACGAAAGCCCGGCAGGAAACGGAAGCCGCTCAACTGGAACAGACCCGCCTCCGCGAAGAGATCACGCCGGATCCTGCCAAGGAGCCGACCAAACGGCCATTCAAGGTGTTGATCGAAGAACAGCGCGTCAATCAGCGCCGGGCCGTCGAGGAGAGTCAGCGCTATCGTGCAGGGGTCAAGGAGGATCCCGAAAACTATCCCGGGGAGATCAACGAGTTGGTGAATCTGGCCCAACTGCGTAAACGCAACGCTGAGCTGAAGCAGAGATTGGCTGAGCTGAGAGGATCATCCGGGGCGTCTGCGCGTGCCCGCTAGCTTGCTTTGGCGGCGTGTGTTCGGTTTCAAATCCGGTTGTCACTTGTTTTCGGGAACAGCAGTGGCTGGACAATCGAAGCAGGCGGGTGCGGTCCTTGCACGCGAGTTCAAGCGAAAAGATAATGGAAGACAGCCGCAGGTGATGTTGACACCGAGCAGATTTCTGGCATAGTCCGCCCCCGCTTTGGCTCTGCGGCGAATACTCGTGGTGGAGCGGAAGCGGGGCGAGCAGGCATTCGACGGGGGAGACTCCTTCCCACAAGGCCCTGCAAGGGGGAGCGACGATGACGGTTATCGGGAAGATTCTAACCTTCATCATCTTCTTCATGAGCCTGGTTTTCCTGGGAATGGCGATCACCATCAATCAATTGAACAAGGACCCCAAGACCAAGCAGAGCTGGGTGGATGTCGCCAAGCAGTTCCGGGAGGTGGAAATCCCGAAACTTCAAAAAGACATCGCCGTCAAGGATTCGCTCATCATTGAGCGCGATGCGGAGATCTCCAGGCTGAAGAACGAGATCGCTCAGATCCGCCAGGATTGGGAGCGCGAGGTCCGGCAGGCCCGGGACCAGGCAGCGGCGGATCGAGCCGAAGCGCAGAAGGCCAAGGCCGACTTCGAGAAGTCCCAGGTCGCGGTGCAAAACCTGGAAATCGAGCTGGCCAAGCGGCGCGAGGAGGCCATTGCCCTGCAAGAAGTGATCAAGCAGAAGGAACTCACCAACGCCAGTATTCAGGCCGATCTGGTCCGTGCCACCAATGAGAAAATCGCCGCCCAGGTCGCCGCTCAGACCTACATGGAGCGGGTTCGTACCCTGGAAAAGCAGAACCTGGACTTGGTGCGGGCCTTGGAGGAGGCGAATCAACAGAATCTCGAACGGCCGACGACCAAGACCGAAATCGTCCGGCGGCCTCCGCCGGATGACGTCCGCGGCATCATCAAAGCCGTGGGCCAGGATGGTCTGGTCAGCATCAGCATCGGCAGCGATGCCGGTCTGCTCCGCGGCCACACGCTGGAGGTCTTTCGCACCGAGCCGAAGCCCCAGTACCTCGGCGTCGTGCAGATCATCGAGGTTTCGCCGCACGAGTCGGTCGGCAAACTGTTGACGCCGCAGTTCAAAAAGGCCGTTCAGCCCAACGATCAGGTGGCCAGCAAGATTCTGCCCTCGCGACCTTGAGTTTCCGATCTGAACGGCTGAATTCGGAGAGCCGAGCCATGTCCACCTACGGGATGAAGAAACTAACGGAAAACCGGGCGCCTGCTCGTGACGATGCCTACACAGTCATGTTGAGCATCAGTCTGCTGGCCATGATCGCCGCGTGCGTGATCCTCTTCTACGATCTCAAGCGGTACCCATCAACCACGCCGCCGGCTGGCTTCAGCAAACTCCCGGCCGCGCCGCAGGTCGCACCTCCATCGGACACGCCACCTCCGCAGCCTAGCGATCCGAATCAGCCGATCCCGTAACCGTCTCCGCGTACAATATTCACGGAGCCATCGAGCCGCGAGCCAGTGCCGACTCGAGTCGGTTCGTCTCGCGGCTGCGTTGTTTCCGGGAATGTGAACATGGCGCGTATCGTGGTGGCGATGAGCGGCGGGGTGGACAGCTCCGTGGCGGCCATGCTTCTGAAGCAGGCCGGTCACGAGGTCATCGGTGTCTTCATGCGCACCGGCGTCCAGCACGACTCCGACGCCTGCCAGCCGACCCACAAGCAGGGCTGTTGCTCCGCTCTCGACGCCCAGGACGCCCGCCGCGTCGCGGACAGGCTCGACATTCCTTTCTACGCCTTCGACTACGCCGACGAGTTCAATCGGATCATCGACTACTTCGCCGACGAATATGCTTCGGGAAGAACCCCCAATCCTTGCGTGGTCTGCAACACCTGGCTGAAGTTTGGAAAGCTCTGGGAACAGGCTCGACTTCTTGGAGCGGATCGGATCGCGACCGGTCACTATGCCCGTGTCATCAAAACCGCGGGACAGGTCGAGTTGCATTGCGGCGCGGATCCGGAAAAGGATCAGTCGTATGTTCTCTTCGGGGTCCGGGCCGAGATCCTGTCGAATTTGGTGCTGCCGATCGGCGAATTCACCAAAAGCCAGATACGAATGCTGGCTCGGGAGGCAGGTCTGCCAGTTGCCGAGAAGCCGGATAGCCAGGAGATCTGCTTCGTGTCGGCAGGCCGGTACGTCGAAGTGGTGCGGAAGCGTCGGCCTGACCTGGGACGGAAGGGCGTGTTCGTGGATCGCCAGGGCAACGTGCTTGGAGAACATGATGGCGTCGAAAACTTCACGGTGGGCCAGCGGAAAGGATTGGGACTGACCACGGGCAGCCGACGATTCGTTCTCGAAATCATCCCAAGCCGGGACGAGGTCGTCGTTGGTTCCCGCGAGGAACTGTGCGCCTCGGGCCTCCTTGCCGACCGCGTCAACTGGCTGATCCCGCGCCCGGCGACACCTCTGCGGTGTGAGGTCAAGATTCGTTACCGTTCCCGACCGGCCTTCGCCATCATACAACCGCGTAAAGACGACTTGGCCGAAGTGCGTTTCGAAGAGCCTCAGTTTGCCGTCACGCCGGGACAAGCCGCGGTGTTCTACGACGGAAGCCGGGTGCTCGGCGGGGGCTGGATCGTCACGCCTCTTCGAGATCAGTCCGCGGACAAGGCCCTGGCCGATCACTCCAGCGGCTCGCATTCCAGCGTCGGCGAATAGTAGGTCGCGTTGCCGTCCGGCAGGCCCTTGAACAGACGCCGATTGAGAGTCGGGTTAAATGGCGTCCAAGCCGTGGATTGATTGCGGTCGCCGCGAATGTCCCGGATGAAACTGTGAATCTTGGAATCGAGGTTGTCGATCAAGTGCAGCGCGATGGCCTCCACCGTCATCGGCAAGCGGGGACTGCCGAATTCATAGGAGCCGTGATGGCTCAGGATCATGTGCTTAAGCCGCAGCAGCAATTCGGGAGGAAACGCCTCGCCGGTCAGTTCAGGCACGCTCTTGACCTTCTCGGCCAATAGCTCGATCCCGATGGCGATGTGCCCGACGAGCTGGCCTTCGTCCGTGTAGCTCAACGAGTGTTCGAAGGCCAGTTCTCGAATCTTGCCGATGTCGTGCAGGAAAATGCCCGTCAGCAGCAGATCTCGATCCACCTCCGGATACAGGGGTAGAATCCGGTCGGCGATTTCGAGCATGTGGACGACGTGTTCCAGCAACCCGCCTACGTAGGCATGGTGATTGCGGATACCCGCAGGGGCACGGCAAAAGTCGTTGAGGAATGCATCGTCAATCAGAAAGCATTCGATCAATGCCCGCAGATGGTGGTTCTTGACCGCAAGCAGAGTCCGCATCCGCTCCAGCAGTTTCGAGATGTCCTGTTCACTGTGGGGAAGAAATTCCGCCAGGTCGATTTTCTGACGCTCTACCGGGGCGATGTGGCTGAGGATTATTTGCAGGGCACCCTGATAAAGCTGCACGCGCCCTTTGACCTGGAGCAGGTCCCCAGCCTCGAATTGGCGAAACTGGCTATCGTTGGCGTTCCATAGACGGGCGCTGATGGAGCCGCTGCGGTCCCGCAGTTCCAGTTGCAGATAGGGATTGCCGTTGCGGTTGGTCCGCATCTGCTTGTCGGCGACCAGAAAAACCTCGTCAACGATCTCACCGTCGCTGAGCTGTTGAATGAATCTGCGGCCCATCGGAATGCCTTTCCGTTCGATAAGGGTAAAGACGGGCGGCGAAAAGAGATTGTAGGTCGCAGACGGAGCAGCGGTCAACTTGAGCGGTGTCTCACGACCAGGCTTCCCGGAAAAAGCGAATCCAGTTTCCGTGAAAGATGCCCTGGACGTCGTCGTCAGAGTACCCCCGACGGCGAAGCAGGCCGGCCAGGCGTTGCAGGTCGGCGATGCTGTCTAAGTCCCGCGGCGTCTGCTCGGTGCCGAAGCCGCCGTCGAGGTCGCTGCCGATGGCTGCGTGACGAGCGTTGCCGGCCAATTGACAGACGTGGTCGATGTGGTCCACTACGGCTTCGAGGCCGACCACCTCCGGCGAGGTCTCTCCCCGAATCCAACCCGGGTAGAGCATCCAGGCATCCAGGGCTGCTCCGATGACTGCTTTTCGTTCGATCAGCCGACGAATCTGGTCGTCGGTCAACTGCCGCTGATGGGGCACCAAGGCCCGGCAATTGTGGTGGCTTGCCAACACCGGCCCTCGGAAGAGGTCCAACGCCTCGTCGAAACACTGATCGCTTAAATGCGTGACGTCCAGAATCATGCCGACACGTTCCATCTCACGCAGCAGATCCGGTCCCGGGGGAAGCAGACCCCCTTCAGTACCCGTTCCGTGCGCGTAGGGACTCACGCCGTAATGGGCAGGACCGATGATCCGCAGCCCTTCGTTCCACCAATACTCGACTTGAGCGGGAGAGAGAATCGGATCGGCACCTTCCATGCTGAGGATGAAGCCGAGGGGAGTCTTCGAGGCGTCGTGATTCCAGGCTTCCAGGTGGGCATCCAGGTCGGCACGGGTGCGGAGAAGGCGAAGCACGCCCATTTGCGTCAGCACCTTGTAGTATGCGAGTTGGCCGTGAGCGTGAGCGTAAGCGGCGGGCATGTGGTTCAAGGGTTGTATCGAGGGCGTGGTGGTGAAGTTTGCCAATCGGGCCAGAAGGGTGGCGATGCCGATGCCGACCTCACCTTTGCGCATCTCCGGAAAGGTCACAGTCCCGCGTCCCCGCCCCTTGCCGGGCATACCCTGTTCACGGCGTCTCAGATCGTGAAGGGGAAGAAACAGGTCTCGGTTCCAGTCGATGGCGTTCCAGGCGAGATCGAGGTGGGCATCGAAGATCAGCATTTGAGTCGGCCTCCGATTTCAGGGAGAGGAGCGACTGAGCAGACGATAGAGCAGGAACGGTCGGCTGTCAAACCATGCAGGCAAGAAAGAAAGCGGTGGCATGCAGCGCCAGCCTCGCTTCGCTATAGTTAAGAGCATCATGAATCGGATCGCACTGCCAACGGTGGAGAGCAACTCGCGTCCCGGCTCGGGAATCGACTACGAATTGTTTCTCGATTGCGTACATTGCGGACTTTGCACTTCGGCCTGTCCCACCTATCTGGAACTGGGCACCGAGATGGACAGCCCGCGTGGCCGGATTTACCTGATGCGGGGGATCGTCGATGGACGGATCGCCTTGGACAGCGAAGTGCGGAAGCATCTGGACCTCTGTCTCGATTGCCGGGCGTGCGAGACGGCATGTCCCTCTGGTGTGAAGTACGGTCGGTTAATCGAGCCGTTCCGTGTCGACCTCCAAAAGCTCGACGCCACGCACAAGGCGGGTACGACGCCTTCGTCGCCCTGGTGGTTGAAACTGCTGCTGTTCCGCATTTTTCCCTACAAACAGCGGGCAAGACTCGCCTTTTTCCCCGCCAGAGTGATGCAATCGCTCGGGCTGGAGCGGTTTGCGGAGAGGGGCGGACTGGGCAAGCTGCTGCCGAGTCGTTGGGGCGAGATGCTGAAGATGCTGCCGCCGCTTTCGCGGCGATTCGGGCGTCTGCCGAAACTTCTGCCCGCCGTGGGAACCCGCCGGGCACGAGTGGCCCTGTTCACCGGCTGCATCGCCGACGTACTTTTCAGCGATGTCAATTGGATGACCGCGCGACTTCTGCAACTGAACGGTTGCGAGGTCGTGGTTCCCAAGGCCCAGGTCTGTTGCGGTGCCTTGCATTTCCATGCAGGTCAAGATCAGCCGGCACGTGCCTTTGCCCGGAAGAACATGAAGGTATTTCTCGACCTTGCCGGTCCTCTTGATGCGATTGTTGTTAACGTAGCCGGGTGTGGGTCGATGCTTAAGGAATACGACCATCTTTTCGGTCATTCGGCATCCACTTTGGCCGACGGGGAGGAGATTGCCGATTGGCCCGAAAGGGCGAGCCGATTTTCTCACAAGGTTCGGGACATTCACGAGTTTTTGATGGAGCTAGGCCCGGTTGCTCCGCGTGTTTCGGTGCCCCTGACGGCCACGTACCACGACGCCTGCCATCTTTGCCACGCTCAAAAGATTCGGACCCAACCGCGCGACCTGCTGGGGATGGTGCCGGGACTTCGTCTTATCCCGTTGGCCGAGTCGGAAGTCTGCTGCGGCGCGGCGGGAAGCTACAATTTGACGCAACCCGAGATGGCTGAGCGACTGGGCCGTCGGAAGGCCCAGAAGATTACCGAAACCGGGGCAAAGGCCGTTCTGACCGCCAACGCCGGCTGCTTGATGCAGATCCGACGGCATGTAAGGGAGTTCGGGTCAAAACTAGCGGTACTGCATCCGGTCGAGATACTCTGGTGGAGCTACGAAGGGCACGAAGGGTCCACTCCGCCTTGGCAAAGAGACATGTAAGCAGGTACACTGGCTAAGAAAGCTGACTTGTAACAAGAACACTCAACGAAGCAGCGTGCCGATTTCGGGAACTTTCGGCGAAGTGTTTGCGTCACTAAGAATGAAGCCCCAAAAGCAGTTTCTGGGCTGAAAGCAGGCGCGGCCTTATCCGTAACGGAAAGAACCAGGGGGTGTGCGATGTGGTTTCCGGACTTGACCGGCGGCATTTCTCGGCGGCACTTCATGCGGCATCTGGCCGGCTTTTCGCTGATGGCCGGTCCGAGCTTGGCGTTTGTCCAACGGCTGATCGCTGCGGCACCGCAGATGAAGCGGGATCGCAAAAGCCTCATCATTCTCTGGATGGGTGGCGGTCCCAGCCACATGGACTTGTGGGACATGAAGCCAGACTCGCCCAACGGCGGGGCTTTTAAGCCGATGAGAACTGCCGTGTCGGGCATCGAGATTTGCGAGCATCTGCCGATTCTGGCCAGTCAGGTGAAACACCTTGCCATCGTCCGTTCGCTGGTGACGAACGAAGGCAGCCATGAGCGTGGCACTTACCTGCTGCACACGGCGTATCCGCAGAACCCGGCCATTGACTTTCCGTCGATCGGCAGCATCGTCAACCAGCAGCTGACACCGAAAGAGTTGGCCATTCCGGGCTTCATCAGCGTCGGCCGTCCCGCCGAAGGGCCGGGGTTCCTCGGCATGGCTTACGCTCCCTTCACCGTGCAGAATCCAGGCCAGCCCCCACAGAACATCAGCCCGCCGGCCGGGCTTGGCAGCGACTGGCAATTGCGGGAGCGTCTGGAACGCCGCAAGGCCATGTTCGCCGCCGTCGAGAGCCAGTTCGTCAAGGAGAATCGTGGCGAGGCGGCCAAGTCGCACCTGGAGATCTACCGCAAGGCGTTCGATCTGACCGACTCGCAACTGAAGCTGGTCTTCGACACCCGCAAGGAGAACAACGGCCGGGACATCAATCCCAAGCTGGCTGACGATTACGGTCGCGACAGCTTCGGTCAGGGCTGCCTGCTGGCTCGGAAGCTGGTCGAAGCCGGAGTCAGCTGCGTCGAGGTCAATCTCGGCGGCTGGGACATGCACAACAACATCTTCTCGTCCCTGCACAACAACAACCGCACCGGCAACGCCGACCGCCTCGACAAGGGCTTCGGTACGCTCATCAAGGACCTCAACGACCGGGGCTTGTTGGACAGCACGGTGATCCTGTGGATGGGCGAGTTCGGCCGGACCCCGCGAATCAACCAGAATGGCGGCCGCGACCACTGGGCCCGGTGCTGGTCGGTGGTGCTGGCCGGCGGAGGCATCAAGGGCGGCCAGGTGTACGGCTCGACCGACGCCGATGGAACCAGCGTCAAGGACGATCCTTGCCAGATTGGCGATGTCTTCGCCACCGTCTATCAGGCCCTCGGCATCAGCCCCGACACCGAGATCCGCGATCCGCTCGGCCGACCGCGCAAGATCACTGGCGAAAAGGGCGGCACGCCGCTTAAGGGGCTGGTCTAATAAGCGACGCCCAATCCCGGCAAAACCGTCTCGCGAGACTTGGCCCGTTTGCTCCCTGTCGAGCAGGCGGGCTGTTTCGTTTCTTGTCCTCATAAATCCCCACCCCTGCAAACTTCGTCGTTCTCTTGAGGGGATGCCCGACTAGTCCGTCGTGGCACGGTGAGCAAAGGACGAGTATCCTGGAGACTGGGAATAGAACGGGGCTGCTGCTCGCCTGGCTGTCCCGTCTGAAGCAGTGCCGCCGGAGGCTCGGTCATGGGGTCTGCCACGCTCGTTGTTCTCGCATCGTTTGTGAACCTGCTCCAGCCGCCGGGGGAGCAAACGGCTTCCCCTGAAATTGCCCAGCGCGCGGGGGCGTTATTGCGGGAACATTGCTACCGCTGTCACGGTGAAAACGGCTCTTCGAAAGGCGGCATGAACTTTGTCCTGGACCGGAATCGCCTTGTCGAAACTGGCAAGGTCGTCCCGGGTCAGTCACACACCTCGCCGCTGTTGGATGCCATCAAAGAGCGAAGAATGCCGCCTCCTGGTTCGTCCCGTCTGCCTGATGAGGATGCCATTCGCACTCTCGAAGCCTGGATCGCCGCGGGCGCGCCGTCCTGGTCATCCCAGATAGAACCGCCCTGGATTCCACACGCCCAGATTCTGGAGCACATCTTGAACGACCTGATGGCGATGGAACGCCGTGCCCGCCGTTTCCAGCGTTACTTCACCTTGACGCACCTGCACAATGCCGGGGCAAGCAAAGAGATTCTCGAACTCCACCGGCAGGCGATTTCCAAGTTGATCAACAGCCTGTCCTGGCATCCGAAGATCACGCGACCTGTCGCCATTGATCCGAACGGAACGATCCTGCGGATCGACCTGCGCGACTTCCAGTGGGACGCCAACCTCTGGAACCGCCTCGTGGCGGACTACCCTTACGGTGTCACGCTGGATACCTGGACCGGAAGGGCGGTCTGCGTCGCGACCGGCAGTCGGATGCCGATCCTCCGGGGCGATTGGTTCATTGCCACGGCCTCGCGTCCCCCGCTGTACCACGATCTGTTGCAACTGCCCACGACGGCTGCCGAACTGGAACGCCAACTGCGTTTGGACGCCGCTCAGAACATCCTTCAAGAGCGCGTGGCTCGGGCCGGATTCATGGACTCAGGCGTGTCGCGAAACAACCGGCTGATCGAACGGCACTACGCCGTCCACGGAGCGTACTGGAGGACCTACGACTTCGAAGCCGTGCCTCAAAACCTGGTCGAGAGACAGAACCTGCTGCCTGATCGCCGCAATCTTTTTGCCTTTCCGTTGGGACCGGGTTTTGCCGAAAGAACATTTCAACACGCTGGAGGAGAGATCATTTTCAATCTGCCCAATGGCTTGCACGGGTTCATGCTCGTGGACGCTCTGGGCAACCGGATCCACAAGGGACCTCTGGCCATCGTCAGCGATCCCAAGCGGCCCGATCGAGCGGTCGAAACCGGCGTTTCGTGTTTCTCCTGCCACGTCACTGGCATTCTGTTCAAGGACGATCAGATCCGCGATCACGTCACTAAAAACCCGGCCGCGTTTTCAGTCGCTGAGGCGGAATTGATCTCTGCTCTCTACCCGCCCCGGGAAACCATGCGCAAACTGATGGCGGAGGATGCCGAGCGTTATCGGCAGGCGGTTGAGAAGGCCGGGGTCGGAGTTCACGATCCCGAGCCGGTCCATCTGTGCACGCTGCGTTACGAAAGCCCTTTGGACCTTGGAACGGCCGCTGCGGAGATCGGCATGCGTCCCCAGGAACTCGCCGATCTGGTTCGTCGGGTCGAGCCGCTTAACCGAAGTCTGGGAGGACTCGCCATTGCGGGTGGGTCTGCAAGCCGGGAACTGTTCGCTCAGACGTTTGCCGATCTGGTCCAGGTGGCTGGCAAAGGGCGTGTCGGGTTGTCGACGTCGCTTGGCACTCTCTCGGAAACCGGCAGCGAAGTTGATCCCCTGGAAGACGCTACCGGCCCAGCCAACGCGGCCGTTTTCACCCCTGACGGGCGTTTCGTGCTTTTTGCCTGCGCGGACAAGAGCATCGTTGTCTGGGACGTGCTCCGCAATCTGGAGGCCCGTCGGTTGGTGGGACACACGGCGTCGGTGTGGGCGATAGCCGTTTCGCTGGACGGGCGAGAGGCGGCCTCCGGTTCCGCCGATGGATCGGTTCGCGTCTGGGATCTGGGAAGCGGCCAGGAACGGCTCCACATCCGCCGACACGCCGGACCCGTCAGTTGCGTCGCCTTCGCACACAACGGCGAGGCAATCGTCTCCGGGGGCTTCGATGGAAAGGTGCTGGTCGGGCGGCGTAGCGACGGAGCCGAAATGCATAAGTTCGAACTGGGTCTGCCCTTCGTCTCGTCGATTGCCGAGGTGAGGCAGAAAAAGCCGCGATACCTGGTGGCTGGCGGAAAGACGCTGCGGCAAAATGTGCCGGCTGCTTCAGACAGCCCGGCAAGGGTCACCGTACCCGACGGCGGGGCGGTCATCATTTCGGCGTCGAAAGATGGCCGGGTTGTGGTCAGCGGCGGCGATGACGGCGTGGTACGGGTCCACGATGCGGAGACGGGTACGGAGATCTGGGCTTGGCAGGACCACCGAGCCAGCGTGACGGCGGTGGGCGTTTTCGCGGAACAGGGCTGCGTCCTCTCCGCCTCAAGTACAGGCACGGTTGTCGCTCGGGACCTTCGCACGGGAGCGGTCCTGAACAAGCACCTCGTCCCCAATGAGCCGATCCTGGCACTTTTTCGGACGCCTGACGGACGCTATCTCCTGGCAGCGACGGGAGACCGCAAAGTACACTGGCTTCCGATGCACTTGTTCCAACCGTAAACGGCTGGTCAAACATCCGCCCGGGCCAGGACGGCAACGAAGACTTCCCGGGCTCCTGCGGCTTTGAGTGCCCACGCCGCTGCGCTGGCGGTGCTGCCGGTGGTCATCACGTCATCGACAAGCATTACCCGGCTGCCTCGAAACCTGCGGGGCAGTCGAGCCACAAACGCTCCCCGCATCTGCTCTCGTCGGTGGGTGCGGCTCTGCTGGTATTGAAAGCGTGTCGCTTTTGTTCGCCAGAGCAGCCAGGAGCGACAGGGCAGCCTCAACTGGCTTGCCAGACCGCAGGCGATGGCCTCCGCCTGATTGTATCCCCGACTCCAGCGACGCAGCCAGTGCAGCGGGACGGGCACGACAACATCGCAGGCAAGCTCTTCAAGCGATGTCCGCCGTTGCCGGGCCAGAAAGCGTCCGAGGTTTTCCGCCACGGCTTCATGGCCCGGATATTTCAGCGAAAGAATGGTCTGGCGGAGCAATCCTTCGTAGCGGCCCAGGCGGCAGGCACGGTCGAAATGGAAATGTTCGTCATGGCAATGAAGACAACCCCGACTTGTATCCGTGTGCGGACCGAGGGTGGCTGCACAGCGGCGGCATGGCTCCGGGGAATCGGCGGAAAAGGCCAACCGGCACTCGACACAAAAGCTCTCGTCCTGGTCCGGCTCAGGCAGCGGCGACTCGCAGATGAGGCAGACAGGGGGATAGATCAAATCGACCAACCCGGCGGCAATGGTGCTCCAGGGCTTGAGCAACCGAGGTGGGCGGAAGGTCATGGGTTTCGGCCAGGACGCCGAGCCTGCAAAACATTCCAGGCCCGCATGGCCGCTTCGTAGAGTTCTTCGTTGCGGCTCCGCTGGGCCGCCTTGCCGACGCGATCAATGACCGGCAGGGCGGAGCGGGCTTCCGGGCCGATCTCCGCCAGCGCATGCAGGGAGTGGATTTTTACCGTGTCGTCCGGGTCGTTGAGGGCCGCGGTCAATGCTGGCACCGCATCGCGGGCATCCCGGCCGAGTTTGGCCAGAGACTTCGCCGCTTCCCGTCGGACTTCCTTGCTCTTGTCCGTTCGCAACGCCTGACTCAGTTCCGCCAGCACCGGCTTCGCCAGGGGGCCGAGGAAGCCGCAGGCCTTGACCGCGTACAACCGCTTTTCTTCGTCCTTGTCCTTGAACAGCGGCACGAGGGATTTTGCTTCGACCCGGATGCGAAAGTCGGCCTCGATGGCCGCAGTGCGAACGAATTGGCTGCTGTCGTTCTTGGCCAGCTCAATTTCGCCAAGAGCTTCCTTGGCTTCCGGGCCGATCCGCCCCAGCACGCTGACGGCCCGCAGACGGACGAATTCATCCGCGTCTTTAAGTTTGGGAAGTACCTCGGGAACGGCTGCCTCGCCGAATTTGATCAAGGCATTCTCCGCTTCGTCGCGGACGCTGCTGTCCGGATCTTCCAAAGCCCGAACCAGGGCCGGTATCGCCGTCAAGCCGCGTTGGCCCAGGTCTCCCAACGCCCGGGCTGCCGACCGACGCTGGGGAGCGCTTTCGTCCTTGGTGAGTCTTTCAATCAACTTCGCCACTTCAATGTCCTGGCCGAGTCCCGCGGACGGCAGCAGCACGCCGAGCACCACGAAGAGGGCACAAACGATGCGGAACAGCGGTTGGTGAGCACAAGTGGAAAGCATGATTCATCCGCCTGGAAACAGCTTCGCTGCCGGGTACACGCACACTTCCATTGTGTGCTCCAGCAGAAACCGACGCAAGCATCTGCCAGGCGATCACGCCTCGAATCGCAGAGTTGAAATGCAACCTGGCCGCTCCGCCGTTGGGCCTGGCGTATCGCATCGGCGGACATCCGCCCAGGGTCGAATGGGCTGCGGAGCCGGTCCCGCTGCGGGCCGACGATGTGTTCCGACGGCATCGGGCGTGGGAACGGTTCGGC